>NZ_CP099572.1:1200000-1800000 GCF_040409805.1 Polynucleobacter sp. MWH-UH23A | reverse complement strand
GCGCTCACCTATTGGACGTGGGGAAGTATTTTCTTCAGCCCACTTACGTCCGATATCAACTAGATTGCCGTATTGAACCCCGCTTGGGCAAGTGCTTTCACAATTGCGACAAGTTAAGCAGCGATCTAAGTGCAAGCGAGTTTTTTCAGTAGGCGCTTGCCCTTCTGCAATCTGTTTAATTAAGTAGATGCGGCCACGCGGACCATCTAATTCATCGCCAAGTAATTGGTAGGTAGGGCAGGTAGCGGTACAAAAACCGCAATGAACACATTTGCCTAAAATACGCGCGGCTTCAATGCCATCTGGTGTATTAGCAAATTGGGGGGCGAGTTGAGTTTGCATATGAAAATGAAAAAGGTGTGCTTATGGGGGACGCTTAAGGAAGGCGTTTGGTCGCGAATACGCCTGCAGGATCGAATGCAGATCTTAGGCGCCCTTGAACTGCTTCAAGCGCCTTGGAATGTGTTTGTTCGCTCAGCAGGGTAAAGCGCTCAAACGCAGGATTAACATTGCTCCCTTGTTTAAAGCGAGTTGCGTGTCCGCCATAACTGCTTGCCAATTTTTTGATGGCATCGAATGTCGCCTGATCGCCAGGGGCTTTGATCCAACGTTGCTGTCCATGCCATTCCAGAACAACATCATTTTCAGATCCAGGAATGCTTAACGAACCGCAGGCGGCTGGTAAAGCTAAGCGATATAGAGTTTGATCATTACCGAGACTAGTGAAGGCTGAGAGGTTTTGTTCGCGTAACTGATTCCAAAAGTCTTCCGCCTCATCTGGTGAAACAATTTGCGCATTAACCTGAGCGCTCATGAGTGGAGTAGCTGACTTAACTGCTGCTACCGCACCAGCTAAGCGAATCGTCAGTTTACCATCACCATCAGCGTTTCCAATCCAGCAGCTTGCAGAGAGTGGAAGTGGTTGGCCTGCCCATTCATTCAGAATTTTTAGCGCTTTTTCTTGGCTAATACGACAGCGCAGCGTTGCTGCTGCAGCTGGCTTTGGAAGTACTTTGACTGATGCTTCAAGTAACAGCGAGAGCGTTCCCATGGAGCCAGGCATGAGGCGGGAAACGTCATATCCTGCTACGTTTTTCATAACCTTTCCGCCAAAGGATAAATCCTGTCCTTTGCCATCGAGAATGCGTGCACCTAAAACAAAGTCACGAAAATTACCTACGCTAATGCGTCCTGGACCAGCAAGTCCTGCGGCGATAGCGCCACCAAAAGTTGCCTGATCACCAAAATGAGGTGGCTCAAAAGCAAGCACTTGATTTTTTTCTTTTAGAGCTGCTTCAATTTCTTTTAGTGGGGTGCCGGCGCAGGCAGTAATCACCAATTCTTCAGGCTGATATTCCAAAATTCCAGAATAGGTGCGTGTATTTAATTTTGCGTATTGATTTGGATTGCCATACCAAAATTTGGTTCCGCCACCCTCAATAGAAAGGGGTGTCTTGCTCTTGGCCGCACTCAGAATTTGTTCACGAAACGCCTCAATCGCTGCCTGGTGCGCGTTGGAGTTAGCCATTAGAATCGCTCCAATTCTGGATGAGGTAATTTGCCATTGCTAATACGCATACGTCCATATTCAGCACAGCGATTGAGAGTTGGGATAGCCTTGTCAGGGTTCAGTAATTTCTCTGGGTCAAAAGCGGCCTTTACACCCCAGAAGGATTCACGTTCGCCCTCACCAAATTGAACGCACATGGAATTAATTTTTTCAATGCCAACACCATGTTCGCCGGTAATGGTGCCGCCAAGCTCAACGCAGGCTTCAAGAATCTCTGTGCCAAATTCTTCAGCGCGATGCCATTCATCTTGGTCGGCGCCGTTAAACAAAATAAGCGGATGCATGTTGCCATCACCCGCATGAAATACATTTAAGCAACCAAGACCATATTTTTTTTCCATACCCTGAATGCGTTTGAGTAGTGTGGCGATGTGACGACGGGGAATGGTGCCATCCATACAGTAATAATCGGCCGCCAAGCGACCTGCTGCGGGGAATGCGTTTTTACGTCCACTCCAAAACTTGAGACGTTCCGCTTCATCTTTAGAGATCTGAATGCCGCTGGCACCAGCTTTTTCTAGAACTTGTGTCATGCGTTCAATTTCTTCAGCGACTTCTTCGGGTGTGCCATCTGACTCACATAGCAAAATTGCTTCTGCATCTAGGTCATAGCCCGCATGCACAAACTCTTCTACGGCACGGGTGGTAGCTTTGTCCATCATCTCTAAACCAGCTGGAATAATGCCCGCAGCGATGATGGCCGCAACCGCATTGCCACCTTTTTCAATGTCATCAAAGCTCGCCATGATCACTCTCGCTAATTTGGGTTTGGCAACAAGCTTCACGGTCACTTCGGTAACTACTGCGAGCATACCCTCGCTACCCATCATGATGGCAAGCAAGTCAAGACCTGGGGAATCTGGTGCCAAGCTTCCGAACTCCACAATCTCACCGTTCATAAGAACGCCACGAACACGTAAGACGTTATGTAGTGTGAGGCCATACTTGAGACAGTGAACACCACCAGAGTTTTCATTTACATTGCCACCAATTGAGCATGCAATTTGTGATGAAGGATCCGGGGCGTAATACAAACCAAGATGGCTAACTGCTTCAGAGATAGCAAGATTACGTACACCTGGTTGAACAACCGCAGTGCGAGTGAAGGGGTCAATACTGAGAATTTTCTTCAGCTTAGCGAGAGATAAAACCAAGCCTTGGGAAAGTGGCATAGCTCCGCCGGAAAGTCCTGTGCCAGATCCACGCGGCACAACTGGAATTTCCATGGCAAAGCAAATCTTCAATATCTGGGCCACTTGCTCTTCAGTTTCGGGAAGAGCAACTGCTAATGGCATGCGACGATAAGCTGCTAAACCATCGCATTCATAGGGAATCGTATCTTCGGGCTCCCAAAGCAGGGCATGTTCTGGAAGAACAGGGCGCAAAGCAGAAACCAGCTTGGATTGAAGGGCGCTAATTGCGGCTAAATCGGGGGGTGGGGTCACCATATTCATAACATTCATTTTAGCCATTTACCTATAATTAAGCTTATGGGAAATCGACTGTCAAAAATTGCCACCAGAACCGGTGATGAAGGTATGACCGGCCTAGGAGACGGCAGCCGCGTTGAAAAGGATCATTTACGCATTTGTGCAATGGGTGATGTCGATGAACTCAACTCTGAAATCGGTGTTTTGATGACCGAAGATATTCCTCTAGGTATTGCCGAGGAGTTAAAAAACCTGTTTTTACAGATTCAGCATGACTTATTTGATTTGGGTGGCGAACTATGTATCCCAAATTACAAATTACTCAATCCCGAGCATGTAGCCCAGTTAGACGTGTGGCTTGAAAAATACAATCAGCAATTGCCGCCCTTAACAGAATTTATTTTGCCTGGTGGTACGCGTGCCGCGGCCCAAGCACATGTATGTAGAACAGTATGCAGAAGGGCCGAGCGCTCAATTGTGCGTCTAGGTTGGGAAGAGCCTTTGTATGATGCTCCACGACAGTATGTCAATCGATTGTCCGATCTCTTGTTCGTTCTAGCGCGAGTTCTCAATCGCGCTGCTGGGGGGTCCGATGTTTTGTGGAAGCACGAAAAAAAAGAGACTAAATAAATTAGTCTCTTCTCATCTTTAGAGAGCTTCGAGCTTTTACTTTTTCTTAGTCCTACGCTTTTTAACGGCGGCAGCAAGACGCTCTAGTACTTGTACTGAATCATCCCAGTTAATACATGCATCAGTAATACTTCTACCGTATTCCAATTTGCTTGGATCATCTTTGCCTGGCGTGAATTTTTGCGCGCCATCATTAAGGTGGCTCTCAACCATAACACCAAAGATTAGGTGTGAGCCCGATTCAATTTGCTTAGCAATGTCATCAGCTACAACGATTTGACGCTCATGTTTCTTGCTGGAATTGGCATGAGATAAGTCAACCATTAGGCTGCCTGGAAGCTTAGCAGCTTCAAGTTCAGCGCAAGCTGCTTGAACAAATTTGGCTTCGTAGTTCGGTTCTTTGCCGCCACGCAAAATCACGTGACAATCCTTATTGCCCTTAGTTTCCACAACAGATACTTGACCATTTTTGTGGACGGATAAGAAGTGATGTGGACGCCCTGCAGCTTGGATAGCGTCGGTAGCAATTTTGATATTGCCATCGGTGCCATTCTTAAATCCAATTGGTGCAGATAGTCCAGAAGCAAGTTCGCGATGAACTTGGCTTTCTGTTGTGCGTGCACCAATCGCACCCCAAGAAATGAGGTCAGCAATGTATTGCGGAGAAATGACGTCCAAGAATTCACTACCCGCTGGCATGCCTACGCGATTAATTTCCATTAAAACTTGACGCGCGAGACGTAAGCCTTCTTCGATGCGATAAGACTCATCAAGGTATGGGTCGTTGATTAAACCCTTCCAGCCAACGGTGGTGCGGGGTTTTTCAAAGTAAACCCGCATCACAATTTCGAGTTCGCCTGAGAATCGAGCGCGTTCCGCTAAAAGGCGATGACAGTATTCCAATGCTGCTCGAGGATCATGGATTGAGCAGGGACCGATGATCACCAGTAATCGATCGTCTTTGCCATGAATAATGTCACGAATCTTTTTGCGTGTTTTGCTAATCAACGCTTCTGTTGGTGTTCCCGAGATTGGAAAAAAGCGAATCAAATGCTCTGGTGGTGGCAGAACAGAGATTGTGGCAATGCGTTGATCGTCGGTATCTGACGTTTTATCAACGGCAGAGTACCAATTGGTAGGGTTTGTATTTTGTTGGCTCATACGACTATTTTAAGCCGTATTTAGAACAAAATCAGGCAGTTCCACCGACGGTAAGGCTATCAATTCGCAAAGTTGGCTGTCCAACCCCAACTGGAACGCTTTGCCCCTCTTTGCCACATACCCCAACTCCGCCATCAAGCTTGAGGTCGTTCCCAATCATCGATACCTGCTTTAGGGACTCTGGGCCACTGCCGATAATGGTGGCGCCTTTTACGGGATATTGAATTTTGCCGTTCTCCACCCAATAGGCTTCCGATGCTGAAAAAACAAATTTGCCACTGGTGATGTCGACTTGTCCGCCGCCAAAATTGACTGCGTATAAGCCACGTTTGATGCTCGCCACAATTTCTTCGGGATCATCTTTTCCGGCCAGCATGTAGGTGTTTGTCATACGTGGCATTGGAAGTGAGGCAAAACTTTCGCGGCGACCGTTGCCAGTAAGTGGCATCTTCATGAGGCGCGCATTCAGACTATCTTGAATATATCCCTTCAGGATGCCGTCTTCAATTAAGGTAGTGCATTGTGTGGGCGTACCTTCATCATCAATATTGAGAGATCCTCTACGTCCAGATAGGGTACCGTCATCAACAACAGTCACTCCTTTAGCAGCCACTCGTTGACCTATGCGTCCTGCAAAAGCAGATGAGCCTTTGCGATTAAAGTCACCTTCAAGTCCATGTCCAACCGCTTCATGTAGAAGTACGCCAGGCCAACCGGGCCCCATTACCACTGTCATGGGGCCAGCAGGCGCGGGGCGAGATTCTAGATTTACTAGTGCGCCATCTACCGCCTCATCAACATAGCGGTTAATGAGGTCTGCATCGAAGTAAAGATAGTCATGACGTGCGCCACCGCCAGATGATCCAGATTCACGGCGACCATTTTGTTCGGCGATGACATGAACTGAAACGCGTACAAGGGGGCGAATATCAGCTGCTAGCAAGCCATCAGCTCTCGCTACGAGCACCACATCAAATTCACCTGCAAGACTGGCCATTACTTGAATAATTCGTGGATCACGTGCCTTTGCGCGATGCTCAATACTTTCTAATAATGCAATTTTTTCTTGGGGTTTTAATGAATCCAGCGGATTTAAATCCGCATATAACTTATTGGATAGCGGATTAAATATTTTGCTCGCGAAGGCTTGCTTGCCGCCAGCAGGTCCAATGACGCGAGTTGCCTTGGCAGCCTTATTCAGCGCCTCTAGATTGATTTCATCGGAATAGGCAAAAGCAGTTTTATCGCCATAAATCGATCGAACCCCAACACCTTGATCAATATTAAAGCTACCCGATTTAACAATACCTTCTTCAAGACTCCAGCTCTCGCTACGCGTATGTTGAAAATATATATCTGCATCATCTAAGCGATGGGTAAACATATTGCCAAAGGTGCGATGCAAGTCTTGCTCTGATAATCCTGTGGGTTCTAGCAAGATAGATTTTGCGAGCTTGACAAGATCCGCTTGGCTTTTGGATTTGTTCCAATTGGCAGGGAATAATGCTTGAGGCGCGTTCATGTTTTGTATTGTCAGTTAAAGCTTGCGATGCGCAAGTGCTGGTAACTGAGAGCGTACCTCGTTTAGTTTTTCTTTGCTTAAGACCCCGGTGATAAAGCCTTCACCCTCTGGAAGTTCTTCTAAAACCGTCCCCCAGGGATCGATCAGCATACTATGCCCCCAAGTTCTGCGCTGATTGAGGTGGGTGCCACCTTGAGCCGAAGCAATGACGTAGGCTTGATTTTCAATAGCGCGAGCTCTCAATAGTATGTCCCAGTGGGCTTGGCCTGTTGTGTAGGTAAATGCGGCAGGGATAATGTGGCAATCAACAGTACCCATGGCTCGATACAGCTCGGGAAAGCGAATGTCATAACAAATACTGAGTCCAAACACCCAATCTTGATCATTCACGTGTATTTTTAAGAGTCCTGGTGTATTGCCGGCCTCTATAGTTTCAGATTCTTGATATCGCTCTTTCGGTGTTTGAAAACCAAACAGATGAATCTTGTCATAACGACTAACTTGTTTTCCATTCGGATCAAAAGCAAGAGTCGTATTTAAAACTTTGTTTGAATCCTTGGCTTCCAGTGGAATGGTGCCGGCAACGAGATGAATTTGATTCTCTTGAGCTATTTTGGCAAGCTTATCTTGCATAAGACCACTACCAAGGGGTTCGCGAATGCGTACTTTATCGGTATCTTTTAAGCCCATCATGCAGAAATATTCAGGCAATACCACTAATTGAGCCCCCTGGTTGGCAGATTCTTTTATTAGTCTGGTGGCGGTACTTAAGTTCTGCTCAAGATCTGGCGTGGAAACCATCTGTACAGATGCGATCTTTAGCTTGGCTGTTGTGCTCATTAGAGTTGATAAACTTATTTTATGGGGTTGGTAGTGCCATTGGCGCTAGGTTTATTTTGTTCGATGAGTAAATTTTTACTCCGAATCGTTTTTAAAGTGTTGGAGTCAATCGGCTGACCTTTTTGATCCAACGGAATCACTTCTGGGTCATCCCACGATCCCTGAATTAGGTAATCAGATTGCAGACCGCGATTAATCTGACTGGTTAGAAGATACTGACCAACCAACGCACCTAATCCAACGATCGGATTAATCGCAAATGCCGCTAGTGAACCAGCTGTCGCATCAATTGTTGGGAAGATAGTAATACGAAGATCTTGTGTTTGTTTTGGAATATTGATTTGACCACTCATCACCATATTGGCTTGGTCTAAATTCATATTAAATTGCTGTGTTTGGGCAATGCCATTGTTGATATCAAAGTTACCATTAATGGTATTAAAGGGTGTACCTTTAGTAACGATATTGCCAAGGCTGCCTTTAAGGTCAAGCGTCGCAAATCGAAATAAGCTTTGTAAGCTGAGCACGTCTAGCAACTTAGCGCCGCTCGAGTTCACTTCTAGTAGGCGACCTTTTTCAAGGTTCAGACTAGCTTTGCCTACTAGCGTTTCATATTTAGGATCAAATGGTGGGCCATCCCACTGAACATTGGCACTAACTTTGCCTTGCCCGCCTTCAACTGACTTTTGGGGCGTCCAATGGGCAATAATTTGCCCAGCATCTTTAATGGCCATATCGATATTGAGAGTGCTATGGTCTGGAATATTTTTTGTTGCCCCAGTCCATTGACCGCTGATCGTAGAGTTGCCTTGAGGGTTATTCGTCTGAATAGAATCAATCTTTAGGACATTATCTACGGTGGTTGATTTCACTTTCAATTGACCGAGTTGGGCTTTTGACCAAGAAAAATCCTCAATCACGATGTCCAGGCTTGGTATGGCTTCAGGCCTTAATGCCTTCTTTGGAGGTAAGGCTTGTTTTGTAGTTGCCTCAGCAGGCGTAGGTTGATCAACTATTTTTAATTTAGTAAAGCGACCGCTAATGAGGCCATTCGCGCCGGGTTTTGGTGCCTCTTGATACTGAATTTGTCCAGAAGCCTGGGGCGAGTTAATACGCAACTCCCACACACTCTTTTTATTGTTTGCTGATAAATTGACATCCTGCCAAGGGCGATCAAAGAGTATCAGTTTCTTTACTTGCGCTGTAATCTGGGCGTTGTTAGCGCTGGAGGTGGAGATTGTTTTGCTTTCTTGAGTCCGGCCGACTTTATTCGTTTGCAAGAAACGTTGCCACTCATCCAGATTGAGTTCATTGCTTGCAATATTAAGTGAAAAACCTTGTTGGGGGAGCGTTGCTACGCCACCGATACCAAGCCCAAAACGTAATTGAGCATCACGACTTACCGCTCCTTCAAGAGTGTAGAGCTCGCCAATTTTTCCGGACAAGCTGATACGGTTTGTGTTGTTGATATCGTTTGAGGTTTTAATATTGACCTGTCCAGTCATGGTAGAGCCATTCACCTTTTTGATTGGAGCTGGTGCATTTATGGACCAGTTACGAAGATCAAATTGCAAGTTCGAATCACTACCTGTTTTATTAAAGCCAATGAGCCCATCATATTTAATGGAGCCACTCATGCTATTAAGAAATACTTGCGCTTCTGGGTTGGGGGAATTTGCAAAATAGTCCTGCATAAACTTGGACTGTATATCGCCAGTAATTTTGAAGCGTTGCTTATCTTTGTTTTCTTCTGTGCTGGTGATATTGATGGCTCCTCCCAAAAAGATTGCTGTGACATTCTCAAACTCTGGATGAACTTCAGTAATCCGGATGCCGCCTTTGAGGTTTTCAAATGGGGGGAGATCTCCCCACTGGGCACGATTGCCCGGTAGGTTTAATTTCAAATCTACATTCGTATCAGCGGAGCCTGATAGAGGTACTTTTAGACCAAGATTGAAATTAATTGGTCCAGTGACGCGTAAATTTTTCTCTAATCCAGCTCCTTTTTTGCCAGCAGGTGATTGATAAAAGTATTCAAGTAGCTGAGGTGCATCGCCTTTTGCGTTTCCGTTAACCGATAGTATTAATTGATTTGCGCTGACATTCGGAATCTCAGCATGGAAGTCATCTAGGCTCACTTGTTTGTAATTTGCTTTTGCAATATCAACTGCAAAGTAGGCGTTGTTCATGGTGATCTTGCCATTGACGCCCGTGAAGGTTGACCATGCCCCCTGATTGCTTGGTAGCAATGGCGCTGGACTAAAAGATGCGCCAATAATTGGAA
Source organism: Polynucleobacter sp. MWH-UH23A (assembly GCF_040409805.1). NCBI lineage: Bacteria > Pseudomonadati > Pseudomonadota > Betaproteobacteria > Burkholderiales > Burkholderiaceae > Polynucleobacter > Polynucleobacter sp. MWH-UH23A. Next base: position 1,790,563 of record NZ_CP099572.1, on the reverse strand, counting down.
GATTTAAAGTGAGCTCACCCTGCTGCTTGTCTGGAAAGGGAGCTTGATTCGGGTCGCCCTTAATATGCAATTGCCCTTTTCGAATGAGGCCAGCATCAAAAGCTTTGCTGAGATAAGTTCTCACATCTTTCCCCATTCCCACGGGGAGGTAGCGATATGCCGTTTTGAGATTGGCTTGATCAAAGTCCATATCTAGCGTCATAAAGTCAGGCTCTTTGCCATTACCTATTTTGTAATTGAGACTGAGGTTAGTGCTAATTTCTGGATTGCTAAGTGTGAGTTTTTTGGTGGAAATGACCCAATTGCCTCTCTGCTTGGACCAGCTGACTTGTCCAGTGGCTCGGTCTAGTTGAATTTTGGGGTTGTCCAAAAAGTCATAAACTTCCAAGTCCAGATTTTGTGAGTCAACAGAAAAGCTTCCTTCTTTTTGGTTGCTGGTAACAAAACCAGATAAATTTGAAACAGAGGGTATGGATTTATTGATGCCAACAAAACTTAAATTAATGAGTTTTGCGCTGACGTTGAAATCGAGCTTGTTGGACTTAAACCAGCCACCAGGAATATTGAGTGCGGACAAAGGAGACTTACTTTCTGCCCATTGAATATCGACATCCTCAAGATCACCTTCAGCTTGAGATGCTTTGATCCATTGATGCACTTTTTTAGAGAGTGGAAGATTTAATGCAAATAAGGCAACATCTTCTACGGAAATTTTGGGCGATGAAAAACCAAATTCTTTGATCTCTCCGTCGGCACCAGGCGGTCGCCAGCGGAATGTCATGGGACTAAGATAGTCTAATGGCGCAGATTTTGAACTCCCCATCTCTCGCCAAGCAAATGTTTTGGTGGTGATGGCAATCATGCCATCAGTAGTTTCTTGGGAGAGCTTGGTTTCTAATCTTCCCAGTGCAATAGCATCTTCACTTTTTGAGGCTTGCACTACTAAATTATCAACGGCAACAAAGAATTCACCACCATCGGGGTTGGCGTTATCAATCTTTAAATTTCCTCTTGAACTCAATATACCTTCTAGGGCACTTAACTTGAGTTGAAATTCATCAGCGATTTTTTTGAGATCGAGGTTATTGAAGTCCCAGGAAACATTGCCAATCCAATTATGCCAATCACCCCTCTCTCCACCAAGATGATGCGCAAAATTTACTTTTATTTCTGCAGGGCCTTGATTCCATGGTGTGCTAACCATGATAGAACCAGTATGTTGACGAATGCCATTCGTTAAGGAAAGATCTTGAACTTCGATCAGGGTTGATGATTTTTGATTGAGCTTATCATCCCAATTGAGTTTGACCTGTTTTGCTTCGATCAAATCTTGCGAGAATAACCAGTTCTGAGCTGAATAGTCGCTTGAGCCGCTATCAATCGTGATGCCAGCAATCGTAATGACACCTTTGGTATTTCGTTGGAAATCAATCTCGGCACCTTCAAAATGGATTTCATGAAAATAAGGCAGCAAATGGTAGAAAGATTTCCAACTTAGTTGGCCATAGATTTTTTTAATCGAAAGAGTTGGTTTTGTTTGTTCGGGAACGGTAAAGCGCAGTCCATCAATTTCAAAAACAGGCCTAATACCTGTCCATGAAACACGCAAATCATCTATAGAGACATTGACCCCGACCCGAGCGCCAATGAGTTTTTCAACAGAAGACTTGGATTTTTCAATTTGTGGCCAAACCACAAATCTGACCGTTAGATGACCCAGTACAAATAGTGCTGCTAGGGTGGCAGCCAAAATCAAGGCGCGTTTATGCCAATTTTTACTCAAATCCTGAAAGCCTTTTGCCAATAGGCCTATTAGGCGGGGTGGTAATAAATTTTGCGGCATGGGTTCTATTATCCGTCAGCCTTTGCCTCATCGCCAAGCTTCTATGGAGTTCTCTTTGGTCGGGATTAAGATGATGGAATGGATGCTTTTTCAAAACAAATTGCGTTTTTAGAGCAACACTCAAATTACGCCCGCCGCTGGCTCAGCGCCAAACCTGAGTGGCGGGACTGGTTGCAGTCTCATGGGCCTCAGAAAATTACTTCAGAAGGAATCCAGAAACTCATCGAGTCAAGCAAGATGGATGGTCTTGAAGTGGGGCAAGATACGGCGGACCAAGATGAGTCACGGTTTATGGCAGATTTGCGTTTAGCCCGTCAGCGATTAATGCTATGGCTGGCCTTCCGTGACCTTAATGGCTTGGCAGATCTAAAAGAGGTCACGCATAGCCTGAGCCATTTTGCTGAATTGGCAGTGAATCATGCATTGACATTTATTCGCCGGGATTTGCAGGAACGCTTTGGTGTGCCTTGGAGTGACTCCACTGATTCTGAAATGCCATTGATGGTTGTGGGAATGGGAAAGTTAGGAGGACTCGAGCTAAATCTCTCGTCTGACATTGATTTGATATTTTTGTATGAGCATGAGGGTGAGACGCGAGATGGGCCTAAGAGTTTGTCGAATCATGAGTGGTTTACCCGCATGGGGAAGCGTTTGATCAAGCTTCTATCAGAGCATGATGCTAATGGTTTTGTATTTCGGGTAGATATGCGGTTGCGACCGAACGGTGATTCAGGCCCATTGGTATGTAGTCTCGATATGTTGGAAGAGTATTTGTTAGTGCAGGGCAGGGAGTGGGAGCGTTATGCCTGGATCAAAGGCAGATTAATTGCACCGCCGCAAGGCAGCAAAGATTATGCCTATTGCGAAAAAGGTCTGGAGCAGTTAATTCGCCCATTTGTCTATCGCAGGCATTTGGATTATGGGGTCATAGCATCTATTCGTGATTTACATGCGCAAATTCAGCGAGAGGCAGAGAAGCGTTCATCAGGGCATCAAGGGCGCTCGCATGATATTAAATTGGGGCGTGGCGGAATTCGTGAAATCGAATTCTTGGCGCAAATGTTCCAGCTCATGCGGGGTGGTACAGACCCCCGATTCCGAGTGCGCCCCACTTTGCAAGTTTTGGATTTGATTCTCCAGCGCGGCATCTTGCCCGCGGATGATATCGCGCAACTTGAAACGGCTTATGTATTTTTAAGACGCTTAGAGCACCGTATTCAAGTTTGGGATGATCAGCAAACGCATTACTTGCCTGATGAAGCTGATGCCCGTACTCGCTTAGCTAGCTCAATGGGCTTTGAAGATGAAGTCAGCTTTCTAGCTGAATTGCAAAAACACCAAAACAATGTGGCTCGCTTATTTGAAAAAGCATTTTTATTGGATGATGAGACGCGACTCGACCTAGCGCCACTAGAGGAGAGCTGGTTACCGGATGCACAAGTGTTTCCAAAATCATTGGCTCGTTGGAATGCTTGGATCGGAAGCGCTAAAGCAAAACAGTTGCCTGAGAAAAGTCGTTTGATATTCGACAACTTGGTACGCAGCGCTTCTACTATATTGTTAGGGGAAATGGGTAATTCGGGCGATGCTGATCAGACTTTGTCCCGTTTTTTTGATTTGCTTGAGGCCATTGCGAGAAGAAGCGCCTATTTATCAATATTGGCTGAGTACCCAGGCGCACTCTCAAATGTTCTAGCTTTACTTCAATCATCTCAATGGGGTGCGCAGTACCTTATCTCTCATCCACACTTGCTTGATTATTTACTCAATTCGCATATGGAGCGAGCATTAATCAATCACCCGGAAGATTATTGGCGAGAAGTGAAGGCGCATCTGGATATGCGCTTAGATGACGTGATGGCCGAAGGTGATGGTTCAGAACAGGCGATGGATATATTACGTGTAACTCATCACACCGAAACATTTATTACGCTTTTAGCAGATTTAGGTATTGGTGTTGAGCGTGCTCTTTCGGTAGAAAAGGTAAGTGATCACTTGTCTGCACTTGCGGACTTAATTCTGCAGGCTACTTTTGAACGTGCATGGTCAATGGTTGCGAAAAAATTTGGCTTATCAGAGACAGCAATCCCGACATTTGCCATCATTGCCTATGGAAAGCTCGGTGGTAAGGAGCTTGGTTATGCTTCGGATCTAGATTTAGTCTTTTTGTATCAAGCCGCAGAAAATGATTATGATGCCCAAGAAATATATGCCTTGCTTGCCAAGCGCATGATCAATTGGTTAACCGCCTTTACTTCCACTGGCAGCCTATTTGAAATCGACACCCGTCTACGTCCAAATGGCTCCGCAGGTTTCTTGGTGACCAATGTAGATGCCTTTAAAAAGTATCAAATGCGTGAGGGTGATAATGCCGCATGGGTTTGGGAGCATCAAGCCCTTACTCGTGCCCGTTTTGCCGCAGGTAATACCTTGGTGGGTGGCGAGTTTGATCTAATTCGTAGTGAAGTTTTGAGTCAACAGCGTAACGTTGATCATCTTCGCAATGAAATTGTCGATATGCGACGTAAAGTCCATGAAGGACATCCCAATCCGACACCTGATTTTGACTTAAAGCATGACGCTGGTGGCATGGTTGATATTGAATTTATCGTGCAGTTTTTAGTGTTGGCGTATTCACATCAACATCCACAGTTGATTGGCAATCTAGGCAATATTGCTTTATTACGAATTGCTGCCGAAGTCGGATTGATTCAGGCGGATATCGCTAAAGCAGTTGGTGATGCCTATCGCTTGTTAAGGGCAAGACAGCATCGTTTGCGCTTGGATGGTGCGGATAAAACCCGCATTCAATTGAATGATGAGCCAGATCTGATTGCTGCGCGCGATAGCGTCACATTACTGTGGAAGGAAATCTTTAAGACCTCCTCCAATATAGAGGCTACTTAATGTTGCTCTAGTAGCTCGCGTGCATGACGGCGGGTTGTATCAGTAATCGTAGCGCCGCCGAGCATTCTGGCAATTTCTTCGACGCGTTCCGATCTTCCAAGTGCTTGAACTTGTGAAACTGTTTTATCTCCAGTCTGAGATTTGCTAACTTTCAGATGATGGTTACCTTGTGCTGCAACTTGAGGTAAATGGGTGACGCACAAAATTTGATGGGATTGACCCAACTGATGCAATAGTTTGCCGACAGTTTCGGCTACTGCTCCACCAATGCCAGCATCAACTTCATCGAATATCAGTGTTGGAGTAAATGAGGCTTTGCTGGTGATGACGCTAATCGCAAGGCTGATTCGAGCAAGCTCGCCACCGGAGGCTACTTTGGCCAATGATCTTGGAGTGCTGCCCGCATGACCAGCTACTAAAAATTCAACCTGTTCAAGACCATGTGAGCTGCCCTCTTGAAGTGGGCTTAGAGCGATTTCTAAACGACCACCTGCCATCGATAAATCCTGCATTGCATTCGTTACTTGGTTGCCAAGATCGATAGCGGCTTTATTGCGTTTCTCAGAAAGTTGTTTTGCTTGCTTTAAGTAAGCCGCTTCATCTTGTTTTACTTTTTCTCTCAGGGCTTCGATATTTTGTGAGGCAGTCAGCGCATCTAAGCGATCTGTGGTCTCTAATAGAAGCTGTGGTAACCCTTCTACATCGGCTCGATATTTTTTAGCGGCACCATGCAATGCTTGCATTCGCTCTTCTACTTGCTCAAGACGGGCAGGATCTAAATCAATTTTCTGTAAATATCGATTTAAGCCATGAATTGCTTCGTCTAATTGAATATGAGCACTCTCTAGGGATTCGCTGATGGCTTGTAATGAAACATCATGTTCAGCTAAAGCGCTGATGTTGTTGCACACTTTGGATAGTGAGGACTCTAGTGAGTTATCGGCGTCGCTCAAGATTTCTATAGCCTCTTGGCAACCGCCAATTAATTTAGCGCCGTTAGCTAATCGTGCATGCTCTGATTGAATGAGTGCCCACTCACCCTCTTGCGGAGAAAGTTCGGTTAGCTCTTCTAGTTGCCACTCCAGTCTTTCACGTTCACGTTCAATGTCTTGTCCTGCGTTCTCAGCTTGCGTTAAACGTCGACGAGAATCGCTGAGTGTTTTGTAAGCTTGCGCAACATCGGAGGCAAGTTGCAATAAACCAGCATGGCGGTCAAGCAGTTCTCTTTGGGCGCCACTCTTAAGAAGTAATTGATGAGCATGTTGCCCATGGATATCGACCAATTGATCGCCAGCTTCACGTAATTGCGTTAGTGTGGCAACACTGCCATTAATAAAAGCGCGGCTACGTCCATTGGACTCTACCGTTCTTTTGAGCAAAAGAGTTTGACCATCATCCTCACTTGGAAATCCTTGCTCATCAAGCCATTGTCCAAATGATTTAACTAGTTCAGGTTCCACTCTGAAGGTGGCGGTAATTTCTGTGCGATTACTACCTTCTCGAATTTGGCTGCTGTCGGCTCGTTCACCAAGAACAAGGCCTAAAGCGTCTAGCAAAATAGATTTACCGGCACCCGTTTCGCCTGTTAGTACAGTGAAGCCGCTAGCAAAGTCGAGTTCAAGTTGATCAACAATGACAAAGTCACGAAGGGAGATGGTTTGAAGCATGTATTAGCGTAGCAAGAAACCCAACATTAAAAAGTCGATGGGTATTCATTCCAGTGAAGTTTCTCGCGTAATGTTTTGTAGTCACTATGACTGCGAGGGTGTAAGAAGGTAATTGTCTTTTTAGACTGACGCACTTCAACTTTGTCACCGCTTTGCAAGTTGGTCTGTGATTGCATGTCGAAATTGACAATCACGCCAAGCCCGTTGATGACTTCAATGATGGTGACGCTATCTTGGGGTAGCACTATTGGGCGATTAGAAAGGGAGTGAGGCGCAATTGGGGCGAGCAATATGCCTGCAACATGAGGATGCAATATTGGTCCGCCAGCAGAGAGTGCGTATGCGGTTGAGCCAGTTGGTGTAGAAACAATGAGGCCGTCGGATCTTTGGTTATACATGAATGAGCCATTGACATGAACAGCCAATTCCACCATGCCAGAAATACCAGAGCGATTTACAACAACATCGTTGAGTGCCAAAGCATGGTTAATTTCTTTGTTAGCGCGAATCACAACTGCATCAAGTAGTGTGCGTGTATCCGCCTCATACTCTCCCGCAATAATTTTGGGTAAGGTGTCCTGGACTGATTGAAATGGGATATCGGTCATGTAGCCCAAGCGCCCCATATTGATTCCCACAAGTGGTACTTGGCTGCCAGCTATTTGGCGGGCAATTCCAAGCATCGTGCCATCACCACCTAAAACAACGACTAAATCAATGGTCCCCGCAAAATCTTCGGCAGCTTTGATCGGGTAATCTTTTAGATTCAATTGGGTGGCAGTAGAGGCTTCTATAAAGACCTCGCAGCCCAATCCGCTGACCAGTTTGGCTAATTCCCGAAGGTGTTCATCGATGCCATCCGCCTGAAATTTGCCCACAAGGGCAACTCGGCTGAAGACCTTCTTGGAAGAATTTGGGGATGGGCTTAACATATGATGATTAAACCATAGGCATAAAATCCCTTCCACCATGGATGAACGTTCCCGCGCCTTACTAAAAACCCTCATCGAGCGATATATCGAGGAGGGTCAGCCTATTGGCTCTCGTACGCTATCCCGATTTTCGGGATTAGACCTCTCAGCGGCGACTATTCGCAATGTTATGGCCGATTTAGAGGATATGGGCCTAGTAACTAGTCCGCATACTTCCGCCGGTCGAATACCTACCCCTAGGGGATATCGACTCTTTGTAGACACGATGGTCACAGTGCGTCCATTGGAAGAGATGGCAGCAAAAGAGGTGGAGAAGGGCCTCCTGCCAGATTCTCCGCAGCGCGTATTGAACTCAGCGGCACAAATATTATCGAATCTCACTCATTTTGCTGGAGTGGTGATGACCCCAAAGCGAGCTCAAGTGTTTAAGCATATTGAGTTCTTACGTTTGGGCGAGGGCAAAATTTTGCTCATTATGGTGACGCCAGAAGGTGATGTGCAGAATCGCATTCTGCCGACTAATCAAGACTACACGCCAAGCCAGCTGATTGAAGCAGGTAATTACATTAATACACAGTTTGCTGGAAAAAGTTTTGAGCAGGTACGTCAACACCTACGATCAGACTTAGATAGTTTGCGTGCAGATATTTCTGGGTTGATGGCATTGGCATTACAAAGCGGTGTAGCAGATTACGATATGAGTCGGGGCGATATGTTGCTTTCTGGAGAGCGTCGTTTATTGAATGTCGGTGATCTCAGTTCTAATCTTGATAAATTGCGCAAGATGTTCGACATGCTTGAGCAAAAGTCTGTACTCATGCAATTATTAGATATATCGAGTCATGCTGACGGTATACAGATTTTTATTGGTGGCGAGAGCGATCTCTTGCCTTATGAAGATTTGGCGGTGATTAGTGCCCCTTACAGCGTAGATGGCCAAGTCGTAGGTACCTTAGGCGTTATTGGCCCCACCCGCATGGCTTACGACAGAGTGATTCCAATTGTGGACATTACTTCTAAATTATTATCAGGCGCTTTGAGTTCTTGAGACTCGAGTTCTCACAGTTGTTCATCGTTCATAGTTATTAGAGAAAATTATCTTGAATCAAAATCCTCATTTGCGCCAAAGTAAAACAGCAGTATTGCTCTTGAATCTTGGAACGCCTTCTGCACCAACACCAAAAGCAGTTAGGGCGTACTTAAAAGAATTTCTTTCTGATCCACGCGTTGTTGAAATTCCGCGTTTCATTTGGTGGTTCATTTTGAATAGCGTCATTTTGCCAATCCGCAGTAGTGCATCCGCAAAGAAATACGCATCGATTTGGCTACCTCAATTAGGTTCTCCATTGATGCATTACTCACGTTTGCAAGCAAAAGAGCTCCAAGAAAGATTTGCTAATGAAGGCCACACCGTTTTGGTGGATTTAGCAATGCGCTATGGCAAGCCATCAACTCAAGAGGTACTTGAGAACCTGAAGGCAGAAGGTATGGAGCGTTTATTGCTATTGCCTTTGTATCCTCAGTATTCCGCCACTACGACTGCATCCAGCTTTGATGAAGTATTTCGAGTACTAGGTACTTGGCGCAATCAACCAGAGCTGCGTTTGGTTAAGCATTATCACGATAATCCCGCTTATATTTCTGCTTTGCGCGATCAAGTATTAAGTGCTTGGGATAAAGATGGACGCCCAGATTTTGCAAGAGGCGATCGATTGGTCATGTCCTTTCATGGACTGCCCAAACGCAATTTGATGAAAGGGGATCCCTATCATTGTGAATGTCTTAAGACAGGTCGACTACTTGGAGAGGCTCTAGGTCTAGACCCCAATCAATACATCGTTACATTCCAATCACGTTTTGGAAAAGCAGAGTGGTTAAAACCCTATACCGCCCCTACATTAGAAAAATTAGCCAAAGAAGGTTGTCAGAGAGTCGATGTATTTTGCCCAGGCTTCCCGGCAGACTGCTTAGAGACCCTGGAAGAAATCGGCATGGAAGCGAGAGAGTCGTTCTTAGAGCGTGGTGGTAAAGACTATCGATATATTCCCTGCTTGAACAGCAACCCTAAGTGGATTGAGGCTTTGAGTGATATTGCGTATACGCATTTACTTGGGTGGTCATTGGGCTCCGAATCTCCTGATGAGCTAGCAAAACGTCATGAGCGAGCTGAGTTCGTCAAGAATCAGTCTTGAAATTGAATAAACTGACCCCACATATCAAAGCAATTGCATTCAATATAGAAAAGTGAATTTCCGTCCATGACACAAGAAACCCCAAATCCGTCTGCTGAGCAAGAAAATTCTGCAGTTCCATCTGGCGCTGAAAATCCAGCGCCTACTGATACGCCTGTAGCGAAAACTCCTGAGCAAGAGATTGCAGAGCTCAATCAAAAAATTGCGGATTTGCAAGATAACTTTTTGCGCGCCAAAGCAGAAGGTGAGAACATTCGTCGCCGTGCTGTTGAGGATGTCGCTAAAGCCCATAAATTCGCTATTGAGAGCTTTGCTGAGCATTTAGTACCAGTTACTGATAGCTTGTATGCTGCTCTCAACACCGATGCGGTTGATGCAAAAGCATTTAAAGAGGGTTTGGAGATTACGCTCAAGCAACTCTTGTCTGCCTTTGAAAAAGGCAAGATGACAGAAATTAACCCTGCAGTGGGGGACAAGTTTGATCCACATCATCATCAGGCAATCGCTTCGGTCCCGTCAGAGCAGGAGCCTAATACCGTGGTTTCTGTGTTGCAGCGGGGCTATACCGTAGCTGACCGGGTTTTAAGACCAGCATTGGTGACAGTAAGCGCCCCAAAATAAGGAAAAAACCTTAAAAAATACATAAAAAAGGCAGATTTCTGCCTTTTTTGCTATTTCAGCCCTTGAATTCAGGTGAATCAACCCCATCTATGGGGTATTGGAATATTCGCGGCAATTCACGGTAGTTCAGCGAGTTGCCACTAAAAACAACCTAGAAGTACTACGAAGCAATTTTAATTTTTGGAGCCATTATGGGAAAGATTATCGGAATCGACTTAGGAACCACAAACTCATGTGTTTCAGTCGTTGAAAACAATGCGCCTAAAGTCATTGAGAATGCAGAAGGCGCTCGCACTACTCCATCCATCATCGCTTATGTTGAGGATGGTGAGGTATTGGTTGGTGCTCCAGCAAAACGTCAATCAGTAACTAATCCTAAAAACACTATTTACGCTGTGAAGCGTTTGATGGGCCGTAAATTTACTGACCCTGAAGTGCAGAAAGATATCAGTCTGATGCCATACGCAATCGTTCAAGCTGACAATGGCGATGCTTGGGTTGAAGCACGTGATAAGAAAATGGCGCCACAACAAGTGTCCGCTGAAATCTTGCGCAAGATGAAAAAGACTGCCGAGGATTACCTTGGTGAAGAAGTGACCGAGGCTGTGATTACAGTTCCCGCTTACTTTAACGATAGTCAACGTCAAGCAACTAAAGATGCTGGCCGTATTGCCGGTTTAGATGTAAAACGCATCATTAACGAGCCTACCGCAGCTGCATTAGCATTTGGCCTAGACAAACAAGACAAGGCTGATCGTAAGATCGCCGTTTATGACTTGGGTGGCGGCACATTTGACGTATCCATCATTGAAATCGCAAACGTGGATGGCGAGAAGCAGTTTGAAGTGCTCTCAACAAATGGCGACACTTTCTTGGGTGGCGAAGACTTCGACCAACGCATTATTGATTGGATCATTGCTGAGTTCAAGAAAGAGCAAGGCGTCGATTTGAGCAAAGATGTATTGGCATTGCAACGTTTGAAAGACGCTGCTGAAAAAGCCAAGATCGAATTATCCTCCGCTCAACAAACTGAAATCAATTTGCCATATGTGACAGCTGATGCTAGCGGTCCTAAGCACTTGAACTTGAAGCTCACTCGTGCCAAGTTAGAGTCTTTGGTTGAGGAATTAATTAAGCGCACAGCGGGCCCATGCTTAACTGCGATTAAAGATGCTGGTGTGAGTGTTTCTGATATTGATGACGTGATTTTGGTCGGTGGTCAGACACGTATGCCTGCGGTTCAAGACAAAGTGAAAGAAATCTTTGGTAAAGAGCCACGCAAAGACGTAAACCCTGATGAGGCAGTTGCAGTTGGCGCCGCAATTCAAGGCTCTGTATTGTCTGGCGACCGTAAGGACGTATTGCTCTTAGACGTTACCCCATTGTCATTGGGTATCGAGACTCTTGGTGGCGTCATGACCAAGATGATTCCAAAGAACACCACAATTCCTACCAAGCATTCACAGGTGTACTCAACCGCTGAGGATAATCAGCCTGCGGTAACCATTAAGTGCTACCAAGGTGAGCGTGAGATGGCTTCCGCCAATAAATTGCTTGGCGAATTTAATTTAGAAGGTATCGCACCAGCACCACGTGGTTTGCCACAAATTGAAGTGACTTTTGATATCGATGCCAACGGTATTTTGCATGTAACTGCAAAAGACAAAAATACTGGCAAAGAGAACAAGATCACTATCAAAGCAAACTCTGGTTTGACAGAAGAAGAGATCCAGCGCATGGTTAAGGATGCTGAAGCAAATGCTGCAGAAGATAAGAAAGCGCTCGAGTTGGTAACTGCACGCAATACAGCGGATGCATTGGCCCACTCAACCAAGAAAGCTTTGGAAGAGCATGGCGCTAGCTTAGAAGCTTCCGAGAAAGAGGCGATTGAGGCTGCACTCAAAGAATTGGATGAGGCTATCAAAGGTAGCGACAAGGCGATCATTGAGGCTAAGACCGAGGCATTGGGTAAAGCAAGTCAGAAGCTTGGCGAGAAGGTGATGGCGGCTGAACAGGCTAAAGCTGGTGCTGGCGCTGCAGGTGCGGCTCCTGGTAGCTCAGCACCTGGTGCAGCACCGGATGCTGATGTTGTCGATGCTGACTTTAAAGAGGTTGATGACAAGAAATAATTTAGTCAAAAACTATTTTTAACGAAGTTTTGAAGTGCTTAAACAACAAGTCGGCCTAGCGCCGACTTGTGCCATTCAGGTAGTTGGGAAGTGGAGAGGAATAGGCCGTGCCTAAAAGTAAACGCGATTTTTATGAAGTGCTTGGTGTAGCGAAGGGCGCTAGTGATGATGAGCTGAAAAAAGCTTATCGCAAGCTGGCAATGAAATATCACCCCGATCGTAATCCAGACAGTAAAACTGCTGAAGCGCAATTTAAAGAAGCGAAAGAGGCTTATGAAACTTTATCTGACCCCAACAAGCGCGCTGCTTATGACCAGTATGGTCATGCTGGTGTAGACCCATCAATGGGTGGTGGTTTTGGTGGTGGATTTGGCGGCGGAGGATTTGCTGATGCCTTTGGCGATATCTTTGGGGATATCTTTGGTCAAGGCGGCGGTCGTCATTCGGGACCACAGGTTTATAAAGGCGCGGATCTTCGTTACAACATGGACATTACTCTTGAGCAGGCTGCTGAAGGGTATACCACGCAGATTCGTGTGCCGAGTTGGAGTGATTGCAAGCCTTGTCATGGAACAGGCGCTGAGCCTGGCACGAAAGCAGAAAAATGCTCTACATGCGATGGTCATGGTCAAGTGCGAGTGCAGCAGGGATTTTTTTCAATGCAGCAAACTTGTCCAAAGTGCCGTGGAACTGGCGAGTACATTCCGAAGCCTTGCAAAACCTGTCATGGTTCTGGAAAACATAAAGAACAGAAAACACTCGAGATCAAAATTCCCGCAGGTATTGATGATGGAATGCGCGTGCGCTCCGTTGGCAATGGCGAGCCTGGAATTAATGGCGGCCCCGCCGGTGATTTATATGTAGAAGTGCGCGTTAAGCCACACAAGGTATTTGAGCGCGATGGCAGTGATTTGCATGTGCAAATGCCGATCTCTTTCGCAACGGCTACTATAGGTGGCGAGATTGAGGTGCCAACTCTCTCTGGTCGTGTTGAGTTCCCTATTCCAGAGGGAACGCAGACAGGTAAAACATTCCGTTTGCGTAACAAGGGTATTAAAGGCTTGCGTTCGACACTAGTCGGAGATCTATTTGTTCACGTAGTGGTTGAAACCCCAGTTAAATTGACTGAGGATCAAAAGAAATTGCTCAAACAGTTTGATGAGAGCCTAAAGTCGGCCGGTGATAAACATAGCCCACAGCAAAAGGGCTGGTTTGATGGCGTAAAGAGTTTCTTTAGTTAACTCTTTAATTAACCAGCAAAGCCATGCTCAGGTCCTGGAAACTTTCCAGACTTGACTTCGCGAACATAGGCTTTCACGGCCGCTTCAATTGAATGGTGACCTTCCATAAAGTTCTTCACGAACTTGGGAGGCTTGCCAGGGCTAATGCCCAACATATCTTGCAATACCAATACTTGGCCAGAGCAATCTGGACCAGCGCCAATGCCAATGGTTGGAATGGATAGTGCTTCAGTAATTTTTTCACCAAGCGAAGATGGAATGGCTTCGAGTACGATCATTTGCGCGCCAGCTTGTTCACATGCAATCGCTTGCTCGAGCATAAGACTCGCAGCGTCCTTGGATTTTCCTTGAACTTTATAGCCACCTAAAACATGAACGGATTGCGGGAGCAGTCCGAGATGCGCACACACAGGTACGCTACGCTCAACCAAATATTGAATGATGTCGATTTGCCAATCGCCGCCCTCTAGCTTGACCATATCGGCGCCAGCGCGCATTAAGGTCGCAGCAGAATCTAGGGCCTGCACCGGATCGCCATAGCTGGCAAAAGGTAAATCAGCGATAACAAAAACGTGCGTATTGGCGCGTGCTACACATTCAGTGTGATAAGCAACTTGCTCTACGGTAACTGGGGTGGTACTGGTGTGCCCTTGAATCACATTGCCAAGAGAATCACCAATCAAAATGGCCTCAACACCACAACGATTGAGAAGTGCTGACATAGTTGAATCATATGCTGTCAGCATAGAAATCTTTTCACCCTCAGCGTGCATCGCGAGGAGCTTAGTAATTGTGATTGGCTTATCGCCCTGTAAGTAACCCATGGCGAGAGTTTAATGAATTAATGCGCCGTTTGGCTATAAACGTCTTTTTCTCCGCAATTGCAGTTACGGCAAGGGAGTTTTTCGATCCGCTGGTGAGCCACTTTAGGGAGGTAGGCCTTTAATTCGCCTAAATTAGGTAGAAAGAAATCAGGGGCAATTTCGAGTAAGGGCAACAAAACAAATGAGCGCTCAATGATTTTGGGGTGAGGAAGCATTAACTCAGTTTCATTCTGAGTGACGCCCTCAAAAAACAAAATATCCAGATCTAAAGTTCGGGGGGCATTTGCGTAAGGTCGCTCTCTACCAAACTCTTGTTCAATTGCTTGGCAAACGTGCAGCAATCCATAGGGACTTAGCTCTGTCTCTATTTCAATTACAGCATTAATGTAGTCGCCACCGGTAGCTTCAACAGGTGCGCTTTGATAGAAACAACTTTTAGCGAGAATCTGAAGTTGAGCACGCTGCGCTAAGCAAATAATGGCATCAGTGATCAGCTGACGTGTGTCGCCGATGTTGCCGCCAAATCCGATAAAAGCTCGTGCCATACGTTTCCAAATTCGAGATGGAATTACTTTACCGAAATTTTTATAACTTTGCTTAGCTCGAAGAAACTTCTGCTGGGCTTGTGGATTTGGGTTTTCTACGACGACGTCTTTTTGTTGGCGAGTTAGTGGTATTACCTAGTTCAGTCTTGGCGCTAGCCATCAATGCCTCTTGACCTGCCGGATCTGCAGCAATGAAGCTGGTCCACCACTCACCAAGTTCTGAACTTTGTTCCCCAGTTGCGCAGCGTAAAAGCATGAAGTCATAGCCTGCCCTAAAACGGGGCATTTCAATTAAGCGATAAGGGTAACGCCCTACACGCCTTTCAAAGCGAGGTTGCATTGACCAGATCTCTCGCATATCACTTTCAAAGCGGCGCTGTATCGTCATGCCACTACTTTGAGTGGCGATTGTTTCGTCCATGGCATCTTGTAGTGCTGGAATATTGGCCATGCCTTTGGCGAGATTGGCTTTCCAGTTTTTGAGAAGGTCTGGCCATAGCAGGGTGGCAAATAAAAAGCCTGCCGATACACTTTTTCCAGATTGGATGCGTTGATCGGTATTAGCAAGTGCTAACTTCACAAAGCCATTTGATCCAATAGTGTTTTCGTCTTCATCCAAAATATGGTCAAGCAAAGGTAATAGTCCATGGTGCAAGCCAGCCTCACGAAGCCCTTGAATGGCTGCCCAGGAATGGCCAGACATCAAGAGCTTGAGGATTTCATCAAAGAGCCTTGCAGCTGGTACGTCTTGCAATAGTTTTCCTAACTTTGCAATTGGCGAGCGAGTATCGGAGTCCAGACTAAATCCTGTCTTGGCGGCAAATCGAATGGCCCTGAGCATCCTTACCGGATCTTCGCGATAACGTTTGGCTGGATCACCAATCATGCGCAAAGTTTTTCTTTGCATATCCGCCATACCGCCGTGATAGTCAAGAACAGTCTCGGTGGAGGGGTCGTAATACATCGCATTGATCGTAAAGTCACGACGGGCAGCATCTTCTCCCTGCGAGCCCCAGACGTTGTCACGCAAAATGCGACCGCTCTCTGCTACATGATCACCCGCGTTATCTAGCAAGGCTCTAAAGGTTGAGACTTCGATGATTTCAGGGTGGCCCTTGCCGAAGAAGGTTACGTGAACAATTTGAAAGCGTCGACCAATGAGGCGAGCTTTACGAAAGAGTCTTTGCACTTGATCTGGAGTAGCATTCGTTGCCACATCAAAATCTTTTGGTTCAATTCCTAGAACGAGATCCCGTACTGCGCCACCGACAATAAATGCCTCGAAACCAGCTTGTTGCAGGGTTTGAGTAACCTTAACTGCGTTTTTAGATAGAAGGTGTGGATCAATGCGGTGAGATTTTTTAGTAATCCGTTTTGGAGCTCCAGCCTGATTAGCATGCGTGTGTTTGACCATAGGGTCGCGACGCAAGATGCGTTTAAAAAACTTAGTAATCATGCAAACAACTCGAGGATGGGCCAGTTGCGTTTTTGGGCTTCATTGCGCAAGTGATCATCTGGATTGGTAACAACAGGATTGCTAACTTGCTCAAGAAGTGGCAGGTCATTCATGGAGTCCGAATAAAAATAGCTGCGAGGCAATTGATCCAGTTTTAGTTCTTGTTTTGCTAGCCAGGCATGCAAATTCAAAATTTTGCCTTCACGAAAGTTTGGGCTTCCCTTTACTTCACCCGTGAAATCAGCCAATGGGTTATCACCACTGGTTGCTGGTTCGGTGGCAATAAGGTGCTCAATACCAAAGCGTTCAACAATCGGGCGTGTGACAAAGCTATTCGTTGCTGTAACAACGCAACAAAGATCACCAGCATCTTGATGTTGTTTGACTAAATCAATCGCTTTTTGACGAAGCTGTCCATTGATCACTTCGTGCATAAATTGATCATGCCATTCTTTGAGTTGTGCGCGTGAGTGCTCTGAAAGTGGTTTTAACGCAAAGCGCAAAAATTCATGAATATCGAGCTTGCCTTCTTTGTAATCTTGGTAGAAGCGCTCATTCTGACGGGCATAGTACTCGCTATCAACTACGCCAATGCGAGCCAAAAACTGTCCCCATTCATAGTCGCTATCGCAGGGAAGTAAGGTGTGATCTAAATCGAAAAGGGCTAACTGTGTCACAAATGAAATATTTAGTAAGTTATTTTGGTTGGAGAAGATCTCGCACCAGAGGCAAGGTTACAGCACGTTTTGTTTCTAGCGAGTAAGCATCCAAAGCATCAATTAAGGCCATTAAGTTAGGCATATCACGATAGAAGCGATTTAATAACCATGGCACCACTTCTGGGGACAGTACCAGCCCACGTTCTTTGGCCGCTTGCTCTAATGCTTGTATTTTCTCATCATCATCTAGAAGCTGGGTTTGAAAGATAAGACCCCAGCCTAGGCGTGTTCGTAGATCCTCGCGTAGTTCTAGATTGGCTGGCGCGGCATCGCCAGCCATAAAGATATGGATGTTTTTACTTGCTTGGACGGTATTGAGAATGCGAAAAAGCGCCCCTACTAGCCTGTCATCAAGGCGATCAACATCATCAACGGTGATGACAGAAGCCTGCTCATTTTCTGCCAATGCGGTAATTTGTTCTTCTAATCGCACCCAGATGATGGGTTCTGAGGGCGTTAGTGAAAAAGATTTGAGACCGGCAAGTTCGGCTGCATTTGCCATGGCTTGAAGTAAGTGCGTGCGTCCAGATCCTTTTGGTCCCCACCAATACATCCAACGATGATTCAGTGGATTGCCAATCTCTTTTGGCGCGCTTTGTTTCCATGAATCAGAGAGTATTTGCAGGGTCGAAATGAGGGCGCGATCGTTTCCAGGCAGATAGTTTTCGAGACTGGCTTTTGGGGTATGGCCAATATCTAAAGCAAATTGTTTCGGAAGCGACGGTGTATGCATTGCAACGAAATTATTTTTGATACCAAGAGCTTTGTGTATAAACAGACCAGAGGTATTTCACTAGTACTAAGCTCACTGCGCTGATGGGTAGCGCCAAAAGAACGCCAAAGAAGCCAAATAGTTTTCCAAATAAAAGCAATGCAAACAAGACGGCTACGGGGTGTAAGCCAATCCGCTCGCCCACTAGGCGCGGAGTGAGGAAGAAGCCTTCGATAAACTGCCCAAGGCCGAAAAGGATAAGAACCCCAATTACTTCTGCGTTGGGGCCAAATTGCAAAAGTGCTGAAATAGTTGCTAGGCTTAAACCTATAGCAATTCCAATGTAGGGAATCACAATCATTAAAGCTGTGAACACACCTAAGGCCACGGCACCCTTGACACCAATTAATGCTAAACCAGTACTGTAGTAAGCCGCCATGATGGACACCACAATCAGCATGCCGCGTAAGTATTGCGAAAGCAATCCATCAGTATGCATTGCAAGGTGATGCACAGTATTTTGCGCACGCACTGGCACGATAGATCTGAGTAGACCAAAGAAATGGGTCCAGTCAATTAATAAATAGAACATCACAAAGATAATCAGTATTGCGTTCACAAAACCTGCAATGACAGAACTGCTCGATAGCAGAACGGTATTGAGTGCAGTGCTCATCAGGCTGTCGGCATTCTCATTGATGTGTGTTGTAATTTTTTGAATGGCATCCACCTTGAGAGATGCCCAATCAAAATTAATATGCAGATCACTTAACCGTGGGCCAAGCCAGGTTTGAGTGTTCGCAATCCAATTGGGAATTTGAGCGCGAATTAGGGGGATTTCATATTTGAGCAGCCCAATGAGGAGGCTGAGAATGAAAAAAATGAGACCAAGACCAAAAAGGACGGCTAGAGCAGCAGCAAGACCACGGGGCAGGCGGTGTTTTTCAAGCCATAGGCAAACGGGTCGCAGGGCATACGCCAGGATGAATGCGGTCAAAAATGGGGTAAAAATTTCAGCCATTACGAGTAATCCTCTAGAATTCAATGATTCTACTGACCTAGTAGCATTTTTTACTAATATTCCAGCCCAGATATGACTTCTTCTACCAATTCCTCTTCAAAAGGCCTTTCCTACCGTGATGCCGGTGTTGATATTGATGCTGGAGATGACTTAGTCGATCGCATTAAGCCCCTAGCCAAGAAAACGATGCGTGAGGGGGTTTTGGCAGGAATTGGTGGTTTTGGAGCTCTTTTTGAGGTTCCAAAGCGCTACAAAGAGCCTGTTTTGGTATCTGGTACTGATGGAGTGGGTACTAAGCTGCGTTTAGCTTTTGAGTGGAATCGTCACGACACCATTGGCCAGGATTTGGTTGCCATGAGTGTGAATGACATTTTGGTTCAAGGTGCCGAGCCATTATTTTTCTTGGATTATTTTGCTTGCGGCAAGCTCTCTGTAGAGACTGCAGCAACGGTAGTAGGTGGTATCGCGAAGGGTTGTGAATTATCAGGCTGCGCATTGATCGGTGGTGAAACTGCTGAGATGCCTGGAATGTATCCCCCAGGTGAATATGATTTGGCGGGTTTTGCAGTGGGCGCGGTTGAGAAATCAAAAATCATTACTGGCAACACTATTGTTCCTGGCGACGTAGTGTTGGCAATTGGATCTAGTGGCGCTCATTCCAACGGTTACTCTTTAGTGCGAAAAATTATTGAACGCGCTGGCGCAAAACCAACTGATGAATTGGGTGGTAGATCATTGGGTGATGTCGTCATGGCTCCAACTGAAATTTATGTGAAACCGCTCCTGAAATTAATTTCTGAAATCGATGTGAAAGGCATGGCCCACATTACTGGTGGCGGTTTAGTAGATAACGTGCCACGTGTGCTACCCGAAAATACCCAAGCAGTATTGCATCGTGATAGTTGGCAGTTGCCTGAGCTCTTCCGTTGGTTGCAAATGAAGGGCGGAGTTGCCGATGCTGAAATGGTCCGAGTATTTAACTGCGGTATTGGTATGGTGGTAATTGTGTCGCCGGCCCAGGCTGACGCAGCTATTAAATCGTTAACTGCGCAAGGCTTGAAAGCATGGACGGTAGGTGAAGTCGTAGATCGTCCAAAAGATGCTCCGCAAACTATCGTTATTTAAGCTTATCTAAGTATTCGCTTTCAAGCTATTTTTGCAATAGTCTAGAGCCGCCTTCATCTCAATTGAGTTGAAGGGGTCAAAGGTATTTCTGCCAGAGATTGCTCTGAGCCATGTGAGTTGACGTTTTCCTAATTGTCTTGTCGCTGCCAATGCTTTGTAACGCATTTGCTCCATATCGATTTCTCCATTGAGAAATTCCCAAGCTTGGCGATAGCCCACCGAGCGAATAGCAGGTAAGTCAGCATGTAGAGATTCATTTTTTCTCAATAGCCTTACTTCATCTAAAAATCCCGCTGCGAGCATTTCATCAAAACGCTTTTCTAAATTTTGATGCAGTCGCTTGCGATCAGTCGGCTCTAATGAAACTAAGTTAATCCATTTGGGTATATCTGAACCCTCTCTTCCATCTTCGCTGGGAGATTCCGCTAACAAGGCTGACATTGCTTTACCACTAATTTCGTAAACCTCGAGTGCGCGCTGCACTCGTTGTGAATCATTTGGCTCTAGGCGCATTGCGGTTTCTGGATCGATTGTGGCCAGTTTGGCGTGCATTGCTGGCCAACCTATACGCTTACCCTCTTCATCTAATCGTTCTCGGATCTCCGGGTTTGCAGGTGGTAAAGACGATAGGCCATATGCCCATGCTCTCCAGTAGAGCATGGTGCCACCAACAATCACTGGAATATTTCCTCTGCTAACAATGTCTGTGCAGAGTTGTTTTGCATCACTCGCAAAACGGGCTGCTGAGTAAACTTCTGTTGGTTCAAGAATATCTATCAGGTGATGCGTGACCGCTGCTTGTTCCGCTTTAGTGGGTTTTGCGCTACCAATGTCTAGCCCGCGATAGACTAATGCTGAGTCCATGCTGATCAGTTCAAGGGTTAGGCCAATAGATTTGGCGTATTCCGCCAGCGACATGGCCAGATGGGTTTTGCCAGCACCAGTCGGACCCACAATACAAAGTATCGGATTGCTTGCTGATGACTGCATAGGCTGAATGTGTAGTTCAGTTTGCATAAGACATTATAAGAGCCTGTTAATATGCCCATCAAACCTATTTTTGGAGAGCGTGTTGATTGATGCCCTTTTGCAATTAAGCGATTTACTGCTACATATTGATCGCCATTTGGATGTGGTTATCTCTCAATATGGCCCTTGGGCATATGGCTTACTTTTTGCGATCGTATTTGCGGAAACAGGCTTAGTCGTTGCACCATTCTTGCCGGGCGATTCTTTGCTCTTTATTGCTGGAGCCTATTGCGCAACAGAGCATTTCAATCTTTGGACTTTATGCTTTGGTTTATTGATCGCTGCAGTTGCAGGCAATACGGTTAACTATTTCATTGGTCGATGGATTGGTAAAAAAATATTTAGCACTCAGTCTCGTTGGATCGATCAGGGTGCCTTATTAAAGACCCATGCCTTCTATGAAAAGCATGGTGGCAAGACAATTATTCTTGCGCGTTTTCTGCCGATCATTCGCACCTTTGCGCCATTTATCGCTGGCGTATCTGAAATGAACTTTTCACGCTTTCAGTTGTTTAATATTACGGGTGCAGTCCTTTGGGTATTTGGCTTGGTCATTGCAGGATACTTCTTTGGCAATATTCCATTTATTCGCCAAAATCTCAATGTCATTGTTTTAGTAGGCATCGGGGCAGCGGTTGTACCAGTAGTTTTGGCTGCCCTATATAAGATTTTTCAACGTAAGAAAAACTAGCCTAACAAAATTCTGTTTGGCTTAAGGTAGATTTTTTTAGTGCAACTTTGTCTGACTTTCCAGAGTTGCAATGTGCTCGCGAATATCGCTAGCATCTTCCGCCTCTGGTACCTCGCTCAAATAGCGATGCATATCTTCTAAGGCGGGTCGCAAGTATTCAAGCTGAGCAAAGATTAGGCCGCGATCTCGAATCTCTTCAATTGAATCGGGCAACAAAATTACAAGGCGCTCTTGAATCCCCAATAAACGCTCCCAGCGCTCGTGCTCCGAGTAGATCATCTTGAGGTTTCTGAGGAATCGGGAAAGGATTTCCCTAGAGCTGGAAGCCCGTAGGAAAACGTTTAGAGGGAGACTGAGCTCGCCGCGATAGCCTTTGGCATCAAGGTATGGATCCAGCATTTCTTGTAGTTGGTTTTTGGAAAGAGATTCACCGGTTAGGGGATCCATGATCACTTCACCTTGTTGCAGGGAGATACGCATCATGAAGTGATTTGGAAATGAGACGCCACGAATCTTCAAGCCAATTTGCTGCCCAAGCTCCATCATCAAAATTGCTAGAGAGATGGGAATGCCACGACGATTTTCAAGCACGTAGTGCAAGTAAGAATTTTCGGGAGCATAAAAATCATTTGGGTTAGGACCAAACCCTAGCTCGGCATAAAAAAAGTGTTTCAAAATTTGTAAGCGCTGAACAGGAGATGTATCCGGAGTAATGCGCGCTTTTAATTTATTGCCCAGTTCATCAAGTTGATCGAGTACGCCTTGAACGTCTAGGCCTGGGTATGCATGTTGCGCCACTGCGATAGCAGCTTCCGTTAGCGGAAAGTGTTCGTCTTCAGTAACTAAAGAAGTGAAGTAGTCGAGCTGTTGTGTTGGCATACTTCCTATTTTGCATGACGTAAGAATTTTTGCCAGCGAATTCCTACTAATGCTAAAGAAACGAAGTAAACCAGGGCCGCAGCCGTTAACCATAGCGTCAATAGGCCAATGCGAGTCCAGGGTTGGGCTTGAAGTTCGATCCAGTTATGGGCGGAGGCCGCATAAAAGAGCACGGCTGAGAATGGGATAAGGGCGAGTAATAGCTGCCCTAGATATTTGAGCCAGGCAGCACTTGGAAGAGCGCCCCGTTTACTTAACCCTATCCACAGTAGGGCTGCGTTCAAGCAAGCGCCAGTTCCAACAGATAAGGCTAGCCCTGCATGTCCTAGCCAAGGAACAAAAACGAGATTTGCTAGCTGGGTGGCAATAAGAACAATCAAGCCAATTTTGACAGGCGTCCGAATATCTTGACGGGAGTAAAAGCCAGGCGCCAAAATTTTTACCAGAATCAAACCAATTAAGCCAACGCCATATGCTGCTAAAGCACGTTGTGTCATCAGCACATCTAGCGCATTGAATTTTCCATAGTGATACAGGACGGCCGCCAGGGGTTCTCCAAAAATAAAGAGGGCAATAGCAGAAGGCGCGGCCAACAAGAAAGTTAATTGCAAGCCCCAAACCAATAACTCTCCCGCATGAACTAAATCATTCTTGGCATTTGCTTTACTCAGGCTTGGCAAGAGAACTGTACCAAGCGCTACGCCGAGCAGTGCAGTAGGAAATTCCATTAAGCGGTCGGCATAAGACAACCATGAAACACTTCCGGCTTGTAAGCGAGATGCGATATTGGTGTTGATGATGAGTGAAATTTGTGCAACAGATACAGCAAAGATAGCTGGCCCCATGAGTTTTAAAACTCGTCTGGCATCTGGATTGTTGAAGGCGGTTTGAATCGCGCCTGGTAGCAAACCAATGCGAGGCAATAAACCTAATCGTGCAAGTGATGGCACTTGAATTGCTAATTGCAGAACGCCACCTAAAAGTACACCAATGCTAAGGGCGTAAATTGGTTGCTCTAAATGTGGCGCTAAGAAAATAGCGCTACCTATCAGCGCGAGATTTAAGAGAACAGGTGTAAATGCTGGAATCGCAAAGCGATGATAGGTGTTTAAGATTCCGGCGGACAGTGATACCATGGAAATGAGTCCAATGTAAGGGAACATGATCCGGGTCATGACTACGCTCGCATCGTAGGTCGGACCACCAGAAAAGCCGGTAGCGATCGCCAAAATCAATAGTGGGGCACCGATAACCCCTGCCAATACTGTCAGCAATAAAGCCCAAAATAGAAGGGTGGCAACGGCATTTATGAGGGTTTTGGCCTTATTTTG
This sequence comes from Polynucleobacter sp. MWH-UH23A, assembly GCF_040409805.1. Lineage (NCBI taxonomy): Bacteria > Pseudomonadati > Pseudomonadota > Betaproteobacteria > Burkholderiales > Burkholderiaceae > Polynucleobacter > Polynucleobacter sp. MWH-UH23A. Next base: position 1,766,699 of record NZ_CP099572.1, on the reverse strand, counting down.
GTCCTCATTTGTCGAAATTTCCCCCAAAATGGGCACAAAAGCCTGAGAAAAGGCCCCCTCGGCGAATAGTCGTCGTAGCAGGTTCGGTAGTCTAAAAGCCACATTAAAGGCGTCCGTCCACTCGGAAGCCCCGAAACTACGGGCAATGAGTGTTTCCCGCAGAAGCCCCGTAATACGGGAAAGCATGGTGAGGGAGCTGACCTTAGCGGCGGCAGAAAGCAGGTTCATGAGCCGATTTTCCCCTATTTATTGTTTGACTGGGCTTTTTTGCCCCTTTCGGGTAAAATCTTGGGTTTTGGCGAGCTTGCTTAGAAAACTGGCAGGGTCGCAAGATATTTAACTAATCGTAATTAGCAATTTATAGAGGCAAGGTTTAAAGATGGCCAATACAGCACAAGCGCGTAAGCGCGCACGCCAGGCAGTAAAACAGAACGAGCACAATTCCAGCTTGCGTTCAAAGCTCCGCACTTCCATTAAGGCAGTTCGCAAAGCGATTGAGTCTGGTGATAAAGCTGCTGCTGCAAAAGTATTCGCAGCATCTCAGTCAACAATCGACAAGATTGCCGACAAAAAGATTGCTCACAAAAATACTGCGGCTCGTCAAAAGTCACGTTTGTCTGCTGCTATTAAGGCGATGGCAGCGTAATTTAGTTTTTGTTTTAGGCTGGTCGAAAGGTTTTTCGACCTAGGCCCGCTCCTCATCAGAGCGGGTTTTTGTTTTTAAGGCTGGGGTGGTGTTGCTGGGTTGAACTCGCAAGCCTCTTCGATTGGTAGATTGTTGTCTTTGGCAAAGTTCATGACAAAGTCCAACGCTCTTGGGTCGAGGTCACCTAGCCTGGTATCAATAACAACGCATTTCACTTTTGCAATGAGTACCGGTCTTACATAGGGCGAATAAGTGAAGCGAGGGTCTCCAGAATCACCTGGAGGGCGAAAAGTAGCCATCACCCCGCAAAGACGCTCCGCCCAGTCGCTGGGCCGAAACGGTTTGCCAGAAGTCGTAATGCCTTGAATGAAAAGCGTTTTGTGGTTCAAGTTGGCGTTTGGATATTTGTGGGAGTAGTACTAAGCCCTCTAGCTTAACAGCCTGAGGTGACCGTAAGATGGCTTTATGTTCTATTTTCGTGCAGTTGATTGATTTAAGAAAAAAATGCAAGCCAAAACTTTAGTAGAAAGCTCAACTATGACATCTCTGGCAAAGCCTCAAGTGCCTGGTCAGGTCAAGCACTACCTGCAGTTTGCTGACCTCACTCGTGAAGAATATGACTACCTGCTGAAAAGATCAGCATGGTTGAAAGCTAAATTTAAAAGTTATGAGACATGGCACCCGCTGCATGATCGTACCTTGGCAATGATTTTTGAAAAGCATTCAACACGTACACGCCTCTCATTTGAGGCGGGAATACACCAGCTTGGCGGTCATGCGGTCTATCTCAATACCCGTGATACTCAACTAGGTCGTGGTGAGCCCGTAGAGGACGCCGCGCAGGTCATTTCACGAATGACTGACATCATTATGATTCGTACATTCGGACAAGAAATCATTGAGCGCTTTGCTTCGAACTCTCGTGTGCCTGTGATTAATGGCCTGACTAATGAGTACCACCCATGCCAAGTTCTGGCAGATATCTTTACCTATGTTGAAGCACGTGGTCCGATTCAAGGAAAAACAGTCGCATGGGTTGGTGACGCAAACAACATGGCCTACACCTGGATTCAGGCGGCAGAATGCTTAGATTTCCAATTGCGCTTTTCTGCACCTGAAGGTTATCAATTAGATCCAGCTCGCCTAAGTAGCAATGCCGCCAAGCATCTCACTATTTGTGCTGATCCAAAGGATGCATGCAAGGATGCTGACTTGGTAACTACAGATGTATGGACTAGCATGGGTTATGAGGCTGAAAATGCTTCAAGAATGAATGCCTTTCAGGATTGGATGGTAGATGAGGAGTTAATGGCACTTGCAAAGCCTGATGCTTTATTTATGCACTGTCTGCCTGCTCACCGTGGTGAGGAAGTTTCTGCCGGCGTGATTGATGGACCACAAAGTATTGTGTGGGAAGAGGCGGAAAATCGCCTGCATGTTCAAAAAGCCTTGATGGAGTACTTACTCTGTGGCCGTTTGGATTAAGGGACAAAAGGCAGTAAAGAATTATTAAGAAAAACATTAAATCATTTATTTGTAAATTTTTATTGAATAAGAAATCATGTCTGATATTAAAAAAGCCGTACTAGCGTATTCTGGTGGACTCGACACCAGCGTGATCTTGAAGTGGCTTCAAGATACTTATGGTTGTGAGATTGTTACTTTCACTGCAGATTTGGGTCAAGGCGAAGAGCTTGAGCCAGCACGCGCCAAAGCACTCCAATTTGGTATCAAGCCAGAAAATATTTTTATTGATGATTTGCGTGAAGAGTTTGTGCGTGACTTTGTATTTCCAATGTTCCGTGCAAATACGATTTATGAGGGTGAGTATTTACTCGGTACTTCGATCGCCCGCCCACTAATTGCAAAACGTCAAATTGAAATTGCTCGTTTAACTGGTGCGGACTCCGTATCGCATGGTGCCACTGGTAAAGGTAATGACCAGGTCCGCTTTGAGTTGGGTTACTACGCTCTTGAGCCAGGAATTAAAGTGATTGCTCCATGGCGCGAATGGGATCTTCTTTCTCGTGAGAAGTTGATGGCCTACGCTGAAAAGCATGGTATTCCAGTAGAGATGAAACATAAGCAAGGTGGCTCACCTTATTCGATGGATGCTAACTTATTGCATATCAGCTATGAGGGCCGTCATTTGGAAGATCCAAATGCTGAGGCTGAGGAATCCATGTGGCGTTGGACAGTATCTCCTGAAAAGGCTCCAGATGCCCCTGAAATTATTGAAATTGAATTTAAGTCTGGCGATCCTGTTGCTATTAGTGGCAAGGCATACAAGCCACATGAGTTATTGGCCGAACTGAATCGCCTTGGCGGCAAGCACGGTATTGGTCGCCTCGACTTAGTGGAAAACCGTTTCGTCGGCATGAAGAGCCGTGGTTGCTATGAAACTCCTGGCGGCACGATTTTGCTCAAAGCACACCGTGGTATTGAAAGTATTACCTTAGATCGCGAGGTAGCGCACTTAAAAGATGATTTGATGCCGCGTTATGCAAGCTTGATTTATAACGGTTTATGGTGGTCTCCAGAGCGTATTGCTTTGCAAACTCTGATCGATCACACCCAGCAGATGGTCAATGGTGTGGTTCGTTTGAAACTCTACAAGGGTTCTGTATCTGTCATTTCAAGAGATTCGGAAAACACCTTGTTCGATCAAACAATCGCCACTTTTGATGATGACGGTGGCGCCTATAACCAGGCTGATGCTGGCGGCTTTATCAAGCTCAATGCATTGCGTATGCGTATCGCTGAAACCACAAAACGCAAGCGTACAAAGAAATAATTTAAACAATAAAGAGAGAGTTCAGATGCAATTTGATCAAGTTTCTGTTGGCAAGAAAGCCAATGTATTTTTTGATGGTAAGTGTGTTTCACATACTGTGACAATGCCCAATGGCGTACGTAAATCTGTTGGCGTTGTATTGCCGAGCACTTTACGTTTTGATCTCAGCACTAAAGAAGTTATGGAAGTTGTTGATGGCAATGCATTTGTCAGCATTAATGGCGCCCCAGAGCAGGAGTTCAAGGCAGGCCAAAGCTGGGAGGTGGAAAAGGGTGGTTATTTCATCATCCGTGCTGAGCAGCCAGTGCATTATGTTTGCCACTTTGAGTAAGAAAATTAATTGAAACAAATAAACCACCTTCGGGTGGTTTTTTATTTCCTGGCGTGTCAGAATCTGCTCATGAAAATCATTCGACTCATCACATTACTTGGGATATTCATTTCCTCTGTATCGTATTCCCAAGTTTTTGATGTTCCTTATAAGGATGATCCTCCTACTAGGACCTTATTGACGCCCGTTCAAAATGCCAAGGCGGTTGTATTGCTATTTCCGGGCGGTGGCGGTGTTCTCAATTTGCAGGATGATGGCTCAACCGCAAACGGCCACACCTTTGTAAGATCAAGGGCCCTTTGGGCGCAATACGGAATTGACTCCGTTTTAGTAGATACGCCTTATGACCTGGGTGCGGGTATGCGTAATTCTCGATCCATTAGAGACCATCAACAAAGAATCTTGAACGTTGTTAACTACTATAGGGCTAAATTTAATTTACCAGTCTGGATATTTGGTCATAGCATGGGCACAGTTAGCGTAACCGAATTTGTTAATGGTGGAATAGAAAAAGAAAAGCTCATCGCTGGTGTGATTGTTGCAGGTACTTATAGGTCAGCAACGGTGGACTCAGATGTTAGAGTGCCTGTTTTGGCAATTCATCATGTGGATGATGGGTGCGCAACCACTCCTTTAGTTAGCTCAGAGAGAATTATTGACGGTCGACCCAAGCAATCCATTGCTCAATTGATTCAAATTGATGGAGGCATTAGCGAGGGCGATGTTTTTGGCTCGAGGGCTTACCACGGCTTTAATCAAAAAGAGCCCGAATTCATTAAAGCTGCAGCCCAGTTTATTTTGAAAAACTAGATATTAGTTTATCTCTTAGGTAGTCCCGTAATGACACTACCGGGAACAATCACCCTATCAGAGAACCATTGTTTATTCATTTCTAAAGCGTAGCGCACGGCAGCTTTAGGGCAATGATTGTTTGTGGTTTCGGCTTGCATTTCTTCGATATTCACAATCTTGCCATCGTCAGCAATAAAGGCAATCGAGAGTGGAATCTTGGTATTGTTCATCCAAAAGCAATGCCCCGCCTTTTGTTCAAAGATAAACAGCATTCCCGAATTGGTTGGCATGCTGGTGCGATTCATTAGACCAATTTCTCTCGCTTTAGGTGTGTCAGCTAACTCCGCCTGAATTCGGTAGATGCCTGTTTTGAGTTCAACAGTCGGCAGTCCCACATTGAGCTGAGCCCAAGTGCTTGCTGAGCATAGTAGACAGCAGCTAATAAAGAATGTGTGAATGAGTTTTACTTTTGTATGCATGATTGCATTTTAAGGTAGGCAAATTTCAGGCGAAAAAAAACCCAGGAACAAATCCCGGGTTTTTCATGATGATCTAAGGACTATTAAGCCGCTTGGATATTTGTAGCTTGTTTGCCTTTAGGACCTTGGGTAATATCAAAAGTTACCTTTTGGTTTTCCTTGAGGGTCTTGAACCCAGGCATAGTAATTGCGCTGAAATGCGCGAACAACTCTTCTTCACCATCATCCGGTTTGATAAAGCCAAAACCTTTTGCATCATTGAACCACTTAACAATTCCGGTCGCCATGCGAACTCCATTACATAAACTTAAAACAACCGTGATGAGGGTAAATACTTTTTAATCAGTTTCAATCCACAACACGCCTAAATAGAACCCTTTTATAGGCCTACCCCCCGATTGTTTGCCCTTTTTGTAGGGGTGTCAAGGAGTTAAATGCCCTTATTAACCAGTATTTACCCCCTTTTTTTATCAAAAAATGCCCCAATATGGGTTAAATCAGGGTTTTTTAGGGATTTTCACAATAAGAATCCCCCAAAATCCAGTTTAGATATCTGTGTTTAGAATGTTTCTCATGAGTCGCGCACCAAAGAATCCCACTACAGGCATTCCTGCCAACCCCCATGTTGAGGACACCCTTTTACTTGAAAAACAAGTCGAGCAAGTTAAGGTTCCCTCGATGTACAAAGTTTTGTTACTGAATGACGATTACACCCCAATGGAATTTGTGGTGATGGTCATTCAGGAGTATTTCAATAAAGATCATGAGACTGCAACACGCATCATGTTGCAAGTGCATTTAGTTGGTAAAGGTATTTGCGGTGTCTTTACACGCGATGTCGCAGCAACTAAAGTACATCAAGTAATCGAATTATCGCGTGAAGCTGGTCACCCACTACAGTGCACTATGGAGGAAGCATGATTGCTCAAGAACTAGAAGTAAGCCTGCATATGGCGTTTGTTGACGCCCGTGCATCCAGACATGAGTTCATTACGGTAGAGCATTTGCTTGCAGCCTTACTAGATAATGCCACTGCAGTTGAAGTGCTCAAGGCCTGCGCAGTTAATATCGCAGAGCTACGCGCCCAGCTAAAGAATTTTATTAACGACAACACTCCAGTAGTTCCTGGTAATGATGAAGTCGATACACAACCAACCTTAGGCTTTCAGCGCGTAATTCAACGCGCGATCATGCATGTTCAATCCACTTCAAACGGAAAGAAAGAAGTTACTGGCGCTAATGTGCTGGTTGCGATATTTGGTGAAAAAGATTCTCATGCGGTGTATTTCTTGCAACAACAAGGTGTTACTCGTTTGGATGTAGTGAACTTTATTAGTCACGGTGTACGTAAAGATCAGGCTGAGCATGTGAAGCCAGTAGAGTCGACGCAAGACACTGAAGAGTCTGCTGCCTCTGGTAAAGAAAGCCCTCTAGACCAGTACACCCAGAACCTCAATGCTATGGCTCGCCAAGGCAAGATCGATCCATTGATTGGTCGTGAGAGTGAAGTAGAGCGTGTAATACAAGTTTTATGCCGTCGTCGTAAAAATAACCCCTTGCTGGTGGGTGAGGCTGGTGTTGGCAAGACTGCGATTGCTGAAGGCTTGGCTTGGAGAATCGTGAAGGGTGATGTGCCAGAGGTATTGGCAAACGCCACCGTCTATTCCTTGGATATGGGTGCTTTGCTTGCAGGCACTAAATACCGCGGCGATTTTGAGCAACGTCTCAAGAGTGTTCTGAAGTCTTTAAAAGATCACGCGCACGGAATTTTATTTATTGATGAAATTCATACGCTGATTGGTGCTGGTGCAGCTTCAGGTGGCACCTTAGATGCTAGCAACTTACTAAAGCCTGCTCTATCTAATGGCTCTCTGAAATGTATTGGCGCAACTACCTTTACTGAGTATCGCGGTATCTTTGAAAAAGATGCTGCCTTATCCCGGCGCTTTCAAAAGGTGGATGTTGTAGAGCCAAGTGTAGATCAGACCGTGCAAATTCTGCGGGGCCTTAAATCTCGCTTTGAAGAGCACCATAGCGTGAAGTACTCTGCTGGCGCTTTAGTAGCTGCCGCTGAACTTTCCTCTCGTTACATTAATGATCGTCACTTGCCCGACAAGGCAATCGATGTAATTGATGAAGCAGGCGCGGCGCAACGCATATTACCTAAATCGAAGCAAAAGAAAACGATAGGCCGTCCCGAAATTGAGGAGATTGTTGCCAAGATTGCTCGCATACCACCTCAATCGGTTACGGTTGATGATCGCAGTAAATTGCAGACTCTTGATCGCGACATTAAGAGTGTGGTGTTTGGTCAGGACCCTGCTATCGAGGCTTTGGCCAGTGCTATTAAGATGACTCGCGCTGGTCTTGGTAAGGTTGATCGCCCGATTGGCTCTTTCTTGTTCTCTGGTCCGACTGGTGTTGGTAAGACAGAGGTAGCAAAACAGTTAGCCTTTATCTTGGGTATTGAGCTTTTGCGTTTTGATATGTCTGAGTACATGGAGCGTCACGCCGTAAGTCGTTTGATTGGTGCTCCCCCTGGATATGTAGGCTTTGATCAAGGCGGCTTATTGACTGAGGCGGTCAATAAGAAGCCTCACTGCGTACTACTCTTGGATGAAATCGAGAAAGCGCATCCCGATATCTTCAACATTCTGTTGCAAGTCATGGATCATGGAACCTTGACTGACAACAATGGTCGTAAGACAGACTTCCGCAACGTGATCATTATCATGACCACCAATGCAGGGGCCGAGGCAATGCAGAAGTCCACCATCGGCTTTACGAATGCACGTGAATCTGGCGATGAGATGGCGGATATCAAGAAGTTCTTCACCCCCGAGTTCCGCAATCGCTTAGACGCCATTGTTTCCTTCAAGGCTCTCGATGAAACCATCATCATGCGCGTGGTGGATAAGTTCTTGATGCAATTGGAAGAGCAGTTGCATGAAAAGAAAGTGGATGCGACCTTTAGTCCAGCTCTGCGCGCACACTTAGCGAAACATGGTTTTGATCCATTGATGGGTGCACGACCAATGCAACGGATCATTCAGGATACGGTTCGTAAAGCTTTGGCTGATGAGTTGCTATTTGGCAAATTAGCTCAAGGCGGACATGTCGATGTGGATATTGATGCTGACGGTAAAGTGAACCTGACTTTTGATGTACCAAAATTACCAGGTAAAGCCGCAAAAATTGATGTTGCCCCCGCAGAAGAAATTTGATTCATTACCGTTTTTAATAAAAGGAAAATATGTCTCATCACGATAAATTGCTTGAAGCACTTGAAACATATAAAGCTGAGAACGAAAAGTTTGAAGTAAAGGGTATTAAAGCCTCTGCGGCTCGGGCCCGCAAAGCTTTGCAAGAAATTGCTGGTTCTTGCAAAGAGCGTCGTAAAGAGATTTCTGCTGAGAAAGAGTCACGTGAAGGTAAGGGTGCAGGTATGTCGCAAGACGCAGCTCGCCATGCTCATATTCGAAAATAAGTTTGATCAAAAAAATAAAAGCCGCCCAGTTATGTACTAGGTGGCTTTTTTATTACTCGGTTAACTATTATTGACTTAGCTGCGACCAGTGCTTCCAAAACCTCCGGCGCCACGGCTACTCTCAGTAAATTCTTCAACGACCTTAAGTTCAACTTGTTGTACAGGCATGACTACTAACTGAGCTAGGCGCTCCATGGGCTCCAACTTGAATGGCGTGGAACCACGGTTCCAGGTGCTCACCATGAGTTGGCCTTGATAGTCAGAGTCAATCAGGCCAACTAGATTACCCAAGACTATGCCGTGCTTATGACCAAGACCTGAACGGGGCAGAATAAACGCAGCATAACGTGGATCTTCAACATAAATTGCCAAACCTGTGGGGACTAATACTGTTTGACCCGGCGCAATTTCGATTGTTTCATCGATACAGGCGCGCAAATCTAATCCCGCACTACCGGGTGTGCCATAAGCTGGCAACTGCTCGCGCATACGTTCATCTAGAATTTTGACTTGTAAAGATTGCATGAAATTTCCTAAATTAAATTTTCTTAGCTACTAGCTGAATCAGTTGGCGTGCGAGCTGGAGTTTTTCTGCTTTGGCAATTTTTTTGCTGCCACTGGCATCTATGACAAGTAATTGATTTAAATCGCTGCCAAAAGTATCTGGACCAATATTGCCCACGATCATTGGGATGCCTTTGCGCTTACGTTTCTCGTCAGCATGTTTTTCAAGGTCGGCAGATTCGGCGGCAAAACCAACGCAGTAAGGATGGGGTTTGCCACCCTTGGTTTTGACTGTCTTAGCAAAGTCTAAAAGTATGTCAGGATTGGCCACGAATTCAATATTGGGCGCTTCTTTTCCGTTGCGCTTGATCTTTTCTTTGGCTGGTTTGGCGATACCCCAGTCAGCGACCGCGGCTACTGCAAAAAAGATGTCGCAATCAGTCACGGCTAGTGTGGCAGCATGCATTTCTTTAGCGCTAACGACATTGATGCGAGTAATGAGCCCAGTTGCCATAAGTGGAGTGGGTAAATCGCATGGACCAGCAACTAAATGCACTTGAGCACCAGCTTCAAGCGCAGCCCTAGCAATAGCAAAGCCCATTTTGCCGGAGCTGTGGTTGGTGACTCCCCGAACTGGATCAATCGCCTCAAATGTAGGTCCTGCAGTGATCAATACTTTTTTGCCGAGCAATGTTTTTTTCTGGAAGAAGGCGATGACCTGCTCCGCGATTTCACTGGGTTCCAGCATGCGACCCATACCTACTTCACCACAGGCCTGGAATCCGCTGGCAGGGCCGAGTAGCGTCACACCATCTTTACGCAGCCTTTCTACGCTTCTTTGTGTGGCGGCATGCTCCCACATTTGTTTATTCATGGCGGGTGCAATGAGTAAAGGGCAGTCTCTGGCAAGGCATAGGGTGCTTAACAAATCATCTGCCAGGCCCAAAGAAAGCTTTGCCATTAGATCGGCGCTTCCTGGGGCAATCACAATCGCATCGGCAGCGCGTGAGAGCTCAATATGCGCCATGTTGTTGCTGATGCTGTTATCCCATTGGCTTGTAAATACGGGATTGCCTGTAAGTGCTTGCATTGTTACTGGGGTAACAAATTGCTGGGCAGCTTCAGTCATGACCACTTGAACGGAAGCACCTTCTTGCATGAGTAATCGTGCAAGTTCAGGCGTCTTGTAAGCAGCAATGCCGCCAGAGATGCCAAGAACGATTTTTTTATTTAATAGGGATTGCATGGCGCCAGCTTACTGGGATTGAGGAGATTTGCCAAATGACTTGCGTAATTCGCTAACAATGATCAATACAGCCCCAATGCAAATAGCGCTATCAGCTACATTAAAGGCCGGCCAATGCCAGTTGGCGTAGTGCAGATCAATAAAATCAACGACAGCACCATACATTAGGCGATCTAAAACATTACCTGCTGCTCCCCCGAGAATGAGGCTAAGGGCGATGCAAAGTAGCTTTTCATCTTGATGCTTGCGCAGCATAAAGACGATATAGACGCAAGCAAGCAGACCGAGGGCGGTAAAGAACCAACGTTGCCATCCCGAACTTTGAGCCAAGAAAGAGAATGCGGCGCCAGGATTAAACAGTAGCAACCAATTGAAGAAAGGCAGAACAGGTTCCGGAATTCCAGGTTGTAATTGACTCAAGGCCAGCCATTTAGTCGCCTGATCTAAGAGCAATGTAATAGCTGCAATCGCCATGCAACGTAAAAACGGAATGTTCTGTTGGCTCATTAATAAATCGATTTAAGCAAAGAGACGATGATCGCCATCACCAAAAAGATTGCTAATGCAGCGGCTGCAGAGATCGGCGTGATCCGCATTGCTGCCAACATCCTTGGTGTGGTGCCAGCAGCGGCCACACTTCTTATATTGACTGCCACGTACCAAAACCTCTAAGCCATCATTACTTAACTCAATATTGGCGCTTGAAGTAATGGTGACGAAACGTAGGTCATTTTCGAGCGAGTGCAAGATGGCGAAGTCGGCATCACCAAGCTTAATAGTGAGCTCGGCTTGCAGGGATGAGCCTACATTACCCGCCTCTCGCTCAACTTCGATGGCCTTGGTCACTTCTGAACGAATCTCGCGAATACGATTCCATTTACCAAGCAGTTCATCTGCGTTAGCGATTTCTGGGAGAGAGCCGAATTCTTCCATAAAGATCGATTCTGAATGTTTCTTGCTAGGGTCTTTGGGAAGATCTTGCCAAGCTTCTTCTGCGGTAAATGATAGGAATGGAGATAGCCACTTCAAGAGATTGCGGGTGATGTGGAAAAGTGCATTTTGAGCTGCTCTACGATCTGCGGAATCAGGCGCACTGGTGTATAGGCGATCTTTGAGGATATCCAAATAGAATCCCCCCAAGTCTTCTGAGCAGAATGTGAGCATGCGCGCGACAGCTGGATGGAACTCATAAGCTTTGTAATGTGCCTCAATATCGCTTTGTAATTGATTGGCAAGTGCTACTGCATAGCGGTCAATTTCCAGCCATTTATCGGAAGACATCGCATGCTTACTAGGATCAAAGTCGGAAAGATTGGCAAGCAAGAATCGCAAAGTATTGCGAATGCGACGATAGCTTTCAGTTACACGCTTCAGGATTTCATCGGAGATCGTCATCTCACCCGAGTAGTCTGTGGAAGCAACCCAGAGACGAATAATTTCTGCTCCCAGTTTGTCTGCCACTTGCTGAGGTGCAATAACATTACCCACTGATTTGCTCATCTTGCGGCCTTGGCCGTCAACAGTAAAGCCGTGAGTCAATAGCGCTTTATAGGGGGGCTTGCCATCGAGCATCGCGCCAGTAAGTAATGAAGAGTGAAACCAACCGCGGTGTTGGTCGGAGCCTTCAAGATACAAGTCAGCCAAACGACCAGCAGGCGTTTCAGCTTCTGCGGTGAGTAGTTCATCGCGATGCGATCCACGAATCACATGCCAATGCGTTGTGCCTGAATCAAACCAGACGTCCAATGTGTCGCGATTCTTTTCGTATTGAGAAGCTTCATCACCGAGCAACTCAGAAACCTCAAGTTGCTGCCAAGCTTCAATGCCACCTTTTTCTACGCGCTTTGCAATTTCCTCGAGTAACTCGACTGTGCGGGGATGTGGATCTCCAGTTTCTTTATGAACAAAGAAAGCCATCGGCACACCCCATTGACGCTGGCGTGAGAGCGTCCAATCGGGACGATTGGCGATCATGCTATGTAGACGCTGCTTACCCCAAGCGGGGAAGAAGTCGGTGCTGTCGATACCGGCTAAAGCAGTTTCACGCAAGCTGGCTTTGCCATCCGATGGCTTTTTATCCATGCTTGCAAACCATTGCGAGGTCGCGCGATAAATAATCGGCGACTTATGGCGCCAGCAATGCATATACGAGTGGGTATACGTTTTGTCACGCAGTAGGCTTCCTGCTTCCCGCATCGCCTCGACAATTTTTGGGTTTGCTTTCCAGATGTATTCGTTAGCGAAGAGCGGCAACCAAGACGCATAAACACCATTTCCCATTACAGGGTTCAAGATGTCTTTATCTACAAGCCCATTCGCTTTGCAAGACTTAAAGTCTTCTTCACCATAGGCAGGTGCAGAGTGAACAATTCCCGTGCCGGTATCCAGCGTGACATATTCGGCTACATAGATTGGTGAAAGACGTTTGTAGCCTTCATGTAAGGAAGCTAGGGGATGCCAGAAAGAAATATTGGCGAGTTTCTCACCAAGGCAAGTGGCAATGACTTTACCTTGGAGACCATAGTCTTGCAAACAGGTTTCAACGCGATCTTTTGCAAGAATCAAAAGCTTTTCGCCTACATCAACTAAAGCATAGCTTAGCTCTGGGTGAACATTCATTGCTTGGTTGGCTGGAATAGTCCAAGGCGTTGTTGTCCAGATCACAATCTGACCAGGCTTATTGGGAAGTTCTGCCAATCCAAATGCTTTGGCTAGTTGTGGACGCTGTGCATCATCAAACGCAAAACCTACATCGACTGTTGGATCGGTTTTATCTTGGTATTCCACTTCAGCTTCTGCAAGTGCAGAGCCACAATCAAAACACCAGTTCACTGGTTTGAGGCCACGGAATACATAGCCTTTTTCCCAAATCTTGCCCAGCGCACGAATTTCATCGGCCTCGTTGCGGTAATTCATGGTGAGATAGGGGTTATTCCAGTCACCCAATACACCCAAGCGCTCGAAATCCTTCTTTTGCTTATCTACCTGCACTTGTGCATAGGCGCGAGCTTTGGCTTGCACTTCGGCGGTAGGTAGATTTTTGCCAAACTGTTTCTCGATTTGAATCTCAATTGGCATTCCATGGCAATCCCAGCCAGGCACATAGGCGGAATCAAATCCCATTAACCAGCGGGATTTAACAATCATGTCTTTTAGGATCTTATTAACCGCATGACCAATGTGAATATCACCATTGGCATAAGGAGGACCATCATGCAAGATGAATTTTGGTTGACCAGCATGAGCCGCACGAATCTTTTCGTAGAGTTTATTTTTTTGCCATTGCGCAACCCATTGTGGTTCACGTTTCGCTAGATCTCCCCGCATAGGAAATGCGGTGTCTAGTAAATTGACTGGATAGCTATTTTCTTTTTCAGACATAAGATTTTTTCTGGAAATAATTTCTGGCGTGCTTCGCGTCTTGCGCAATCGCATTTGTGAGAGTGTCGAGGTCATCATACTTTTCCTCGTCACGAATTTTTTCTAAGAGTTCAACGGTAATAATTTTCCCGTAAACATCCTTTTGATAATCAAAGATGTGGGTCTCAAGTAACACACGACCTTCATCTTCTACCGTAGGTCTTACACCCAGGCTAGCTACAGCTGGTAACGGTTTGTCGCTAAGCCCCAGTACCTGCGCAGTGAAGATGCCAGTAGTCGCAGGCTTGCGATGATGTAAATGATTAGCTACGGCTAAATTTAAAGTCGGGAATCCTAATTTGCGACCAAGTTGTTGCCCATGAATGACGTGTCCAGAAATCCCATAAGGACGACCGAGTAATTTCTCTGCTTGCTTCATATCACCATTTGCAAGGGCGGTGCGCAATGCTGAACTAGAAATGCGCTTTCCATCTTCAGAGATCGTTTGAATGCTGGAAACTTCAAATCCATATTTTTCGCCAGCCACTTTGAGGCTTGCAAAATTACCTGCTCGCTTAGCCCCATAACAAAAGTCATCGCCAATCAAAATCCATTTGGTGTTGAGGCGTTTAACAATAATTTCTGCTACAAATTCTTCAGGTGACAGGCGAGCAAATGCTGAGTTGAAATGTTCTACAACCACTCGATCAATACCAAGATCTGCAAGCGCGACCAATTTGTCACGCAGATTCAGAATTCGGGGTGGGGCTTGTTCGGGGGAGAAGAATTCTTTTGGGTGGGGCTCAAAGGTCAGCACACAGCTAACTAGATCCCTTTCCCGAGCGCCAGCAACCAACTGCTTGAGCAGGGCGCGATGACCCCTGTGCACGCCATCGAAATTTCCGATGGTTAGAGCACAAGCAGGTCCTGCGGAAAACGGGGTCGAGCCACGAAATACGTTCACAAAATCGCCTTCAGGGTAGCCATCAATTATATTGTGGGCATGCTTTCTATCGTTACCTTAATCTCCGGCCGCGGATCTAATTTCGAGGCCATCGTTAAAACGGCTCAAAAAGAACAATGGCCAGTCAAATTTGCAGGTGTTATAGCCAACCACTCTGCGGCTAAGGGCCTTGATTTTGCTCGCTCGCAGGGCATTCCAGCGTTTGCAATTGAGCACAAGGAACATGCTACCCGGGACTCTTTTGATGCCGCTTTAATTCAAAAGATTGATGAGTTAGGGGCTGATTTAGTGGTCTTGGCGGGTTTTATGAGGATTTTGACCCCTGGTTTTATTCGTCATTTTGAGGGTCGCTTGATTAATATCCATCCTGCCCTTTTGCCAGCCTTCCCTGGCTTGCATACACATGAGCGAGCCCTAGAGGCAGGGGTTAAAGAGCATGGAGCAACAGTGCATTTTGTGACCGAGGGTGTTGATGAGGGGCCAATTATTTGTCAGGCCTCCGTGCCGGTACTCGAGGGTGATGATGCTGACACACTTGCCGCTCGAGTTTTAAAAGCAGAGCACCAGATATATCCGCGAGCCGTAAAATGGTTTCTTGATGGACGATTGCGCATTGAAGGTAATCAAGTGAAGTTACAACCCCCAGAATCGCAATTATTTAAATTATGAGCGCAGAACGTTCCAACCCAAAATCCAGTAAGCGCTTAGGTCCGCAAAAAAGTTATGCGACTAAATCAAAAGATCCACTGCGTCGTCCTGAGCGACGCAATGCTAGTGGTAATTTGATTGCGCCTGAAGGTCAGAAAAATTTCTCAAATGCAAAAGCTTTACCTCAACATGCGATTCACCTAGAGCGCCTGCTTCCTGAATTGCTGCAATTTGATCAACCTGCTGATCGAGTAGTAAGTCGTTATTTTCGATCTGAGCCAAAGCTTGGTAATCGCGATCGTGCATTGATAGCGGAGAGTGCATTTGCCATTTTGCGTCGTAAAAATGAGTTCTCTCAGTTTGCTGTAAGTGGTGAGGGATCTCAGTCTAGACGCTTAGCCCTATTGGGTTTGCTGTCCGCTCTATCTGAAGGTGGGCTTGGCTCTGGTAATCGTGCCGAGAGCGCAATCGCGGACTTAGCGCATGTTCTGAAGCCAGGTGAGTATGAGTGGTTGCAACGAATTTCAACGGTAGATCCAAGTTCTTTAAATCCATTAGTGCGCAACAATTTACCTGAGTGGTTATGGGATGCTTTTGGAAAATATCCAGGTGAAGATACTCGCGAAGAATTAGCGAAATCATTAATGCATCCTGCCTCTTTAGATTTACGTGCGAATACGATGAAGACCAATCGTGAAGAATTGCTCGCGCAGATGAATGCTTTAGGTGGTCGTTATCAAGCTACTCCAACTCCGTTTGCACCAGATGGTGTGCGCATTATGGGTAAACCTGCCTTGCAAAACACTGCGGGCTTTAAAGCGGGTATGTTTGAAGTGCAAGATGAAGGCAGTCAATTGTTGGCATATTTGCTGGCTCCAAAACGAGGTGAGATGGTTGTCGATTTTTGTGCGGGCGCCGGTGGCAAGACATTAGCAATTGGCGCGTTGATGAGATCTACAGGTCGCCTATATGCATTTGATACATCTGAGCGGCGCTTGGCCAATCTCAAACCTAGGCAGGCTCGTAGCGGTCTTTCAAATGTCCACCCTGTGTGGATTGATTCTGAGAACGATGCCAAGATCAAGCGTTTGGCTGGAAAGATTGATCGCGTTCTGGTTGATGCCCCTTGTAGTGGTATGGGTACCTTGCGTCGCAATCCAGACCTCAAGTGGCGCCAAACCCCCGAGGGAGTTGCTGAACTGAATCAAAAGCAAGTCAGTATTCTGAATTCAGCAGCCCGTCTGCTAAAGCCAGGTGGTCGCTTGGTATATGCGACTTGTAGCCTATTACCTCAGGAAAATCAAGGAGTTGCAGAGGATTTTCTCAAGAATCACACAGAGTTTGAGGTGGTTCCAGCGGCTGAGGTTCTCAAGCCATTGTTTCCAAAGGAAAAATTACCATTGGGCTGCTCGGCAGATAATCCTTGGTGGCAATTGTGGCCTCATATATATGGTACAGATGGGTTTTTTGGGGCTGTTTTTCAGAAAAAAAGCATTAAATCTGAAAACCCAGAAATACCAAAACCTAAGAATTAACGAAAGATAGGTCAAAAAAAGCCTGAAAAGCGTTAAAATGAAAGCTGATACTTAAAGGATATGCTTTTGAATACCGTCTCGAGCTCAGGTTTTGATTTATTCCTTAATTGGCTGGCCAATGGATATTTAGATTGGTCTTGGTGGCAGATCACCCTGTTTACATTGATTGCTACCCACATCACGATTGCCGCCGTAACCATCTTTTTGCATCGTTGTCAGGCGCACCGTGCTCTCGACCTGCACCCGATTGTTTCTCACTTTTTTCGCCTTTGGCTTTGGCTTACCACCGGTATGGTGACCAAAGAGTGGGCCTCAATTCACCGTAAACACCACGCTAAGTGCGAGACGGTGGATGACCCCCATAGCCCACAAATTCTCGGAATCGGCACAGTTTTATCACGTGGCGCTGAGCTTTATAAGCAAGAAGCAAAGAATCAAGAGACTTTGGAAAAGTTTGGTCATGGCACTCCAGATGATTGGCTTGAGCACAATATTTACTCCAGGTTTACTTGGCAAGGTGTTGCCATCATGCTCATCATTGATGTGTTTTTATTTGGAGCAATTGGTTTAACGGTTTGGGCTGTTCAAATGCTGTGGATTCCGATTACTGCCGCTGGTGTCATTAACGGTATTGGTCACTATTGGGGTTATCGCAACTTTGATTGTGAAGATGCCTCAACCAATATTTTTCCTTGGGGCATTTTGATTGGCGGCGAAGAGCTGCACAACAACCATCATACGTTTGCCACTAGCGCGAAACTTTCCAACAAGTGGTATGAGTTTGATATTGGGTGGTTATATATCCAGATGATGAGCGCGGTTGGTTTGGCTACTGTGAAAAAGACACCACCAAAACCAGTCTTAAGTGATTTGCGTCCAGCCGATCAAAATACACTAGAAGCAATCATTGCAAACCGCTATGAAATCATGGCGCGTTACAGTAAAACCTTACGTAACTTCTTTAGTAACGAAGTGCAACATATGCAAGTGCTCGCAAGCCATTTAAGCGATGCACGCACTTGGCTGGTTAAAGATGAATCACGCCTAAGCCAAGAGGAGAAGGCCAAGCTAGAAGAGTTGATGGCTAGTAATGCTCAGCTTCGCAAGATGATCGAGATGCGCCGCGATCTTCAGGCGATTTGGGGTCGTTCATCAGCGACACGTGAACAGCTTTTGTCACAATTGCATGCTTGGTGTCAACGTGCAGAGGATAGCGGCTTAACAAGTCTGCGAGAGTTTTCTTTAAGATTGCGTCGTTACGCATAAGCCATTAAAAGATAAATTAAATTATCTAATATGAATAATAAAAACCCGCTCAGAAGCGGGTTTTTTATTTACTTCAAGTAATGATTTATGTCGATTACTTGAGTTTTGTTTCTTTGTAAGCAACGTGCTTGCGAATGGTTGGATCAAATTTCATGATCTCCATTTTCTCAGGCTTAGTACGCTTGTTTTTTGAAGTTGTGTAGAAGTGACCAGTACCAGCTGATGACTCTAATTTGATTTTTTCTCTGCCGCCTTTAGCCATTTGTGCGCTCCTTAAATTTCGCCACGTGCACGGAGATCAGACAAAACAGCATCGATGCCATTTTTGTCGATAACGCGCAAACCAGCGTTGGTTAAGCGCAAGCTAACCCAACGGTTTTCAGATTCAACCCAGAAACGACGGTTTTGCAAATTCGGCAAAAAGCGACGCTTTGTTTTATTGTTTGCATGGGATACGTTGTTGCCAACCATCGGCTTTTTCCCAGTGACTTGGCAAACTTTTGCCATGACTAACTCCATTAATTGCGAAAAAGAAAGATTGTATCAGCCAAAGCCTATTTTGGGCTAGCCCCATGTGGCTTTGGCGGTAGGCCAAAAGGGTCAAAAAGGCGTGAAATTGACCATAGAAGCACAGTATTTTTCTAATATGTTAGTAAATACTATCAATATTATTCAATATCCATAAGGCCAGATTCCGAAAATGAGAAAAAACCGCCATGACTTACGATGCAGTGGTCTAGCAAGGGGATATCCACAAGCTGCAAGGCTTTAATAAGGGTTTGGGTCAAATCTTGATCCGCTTTGCTAGGCAGGGGTTTGCCGCTAGGATGGTTGTGGGCAACAATCAGGGCGCTGGCATTTCTGGAAAGGGCCTCTTTGAGGATTTCTCGGGGATATACCGCTGTGTGCGTGATTGATCCCCGAAACAGCTCTTGGCATTCAATCAAGTGCAGTTCTGAGTCTAGATAGAGGCAGAGAAAAACCTCGTGTGGCAGACCACCAATTTTGGCTTGTAAAAACTCTTTGACATGACCCGGAGAGGAAAAGATGGATTGTTGGGCAAGACCATCTTCTAGGCTGCGTTTAACTAGCTCATATGCCGCTTGAATTTGGCTCCATTTTGAGATCCCCATTCCATGGATACGGGTAAATTCAGCTGGACTACTGGCAAGCAGGCGGGGAAGGCTGCCAAAGTGGTGCAAAAGATCATTTGCTAGGGTGACGGCATTTTTACCTTTGACGCCAACCCTTAAAAATATCGCCAACAACTCTGCATCAGTAAGGCATTTAGCGCCATGTAGGCGAAGCTTCTCACGGGGCTGTTGATTTTTGGGCCATTGGGGGATTGAAGAATGCATTCCCGACGTGGGGCTAGATACAATCACCTTATGACTAAGCTTACTGTTTTGCCCAACTCCTATTTGACCCTCAACTATCGGCTGACTTTGCCCAATGGGGAGGATTACATCAACACGTTTGTTGATCGTCCTGCGACGGTTCTGATGGGTTCTGGTCAATTTGCGCCTTGCTTTGAAAAGGTGTTGTTGGGATTAGGTGTTGGTGATAAAAAGAGCGCCTTACTTTCGCCGGAAGAAAGTTTTGGAGAGCGCAAAGAAGATTTGGTGCAGTGGGTTTCTCTCAAGGCTCTGAAAGAAGGCCGCGATGATGATGTGGAATTTAATCCAGGTGACGTTATTGAATTCAATGCGCCTGGTGGTGCTCAATATGCGGGTGTCTTGCAATCTATTGATGACGAGGGTGCTTGGTTTGATTTCAATCACCCTTTGGCTGGTCGCGAAGTAACTTTTGAAGCGCAGATTGTCGCTATTCTTTAAAGCAATATGAGTGGATCTGATAACGCAGAAATTTTGATGGCGCAGCCCCGCGGTTTTTGCGCAGGAGTTGATCGTGCAATCAATATCGTGAATGAAGCACTGGTGCGCTTTGGTGCGCCGATATATGTGCGCCATGAAATTGTTCACAATGCCTATGTGGTGAATGAATTGCGCGATAAGGGCGCGGTATTTGTAGAAGAGTTGCATGAAGTACCTAAAGGTGGAATCGTCGTATTTAGCGCACATGGGGTATCTCAAGAAGTGCGTAAAGATGCTGAGCAACGTGGCTTGCAGGTGTACGATGCGACTTGCCCTCTGGTGACTAAAGTGCATCTTGAAGTCATCAAGATGTGCAAAGAGGGTTTTACGGTATTGATGATTGGTCATGCGGGGCACCCGGAGGTAGAGGGCACTATGGGCCAAGTTAAAGAAGGTGTTTTCTTAATCGAAAAAATTAGCGATGTAGAAAATTTGCCTTTCGCAAGCGATGAAAAAATTGCTTTTGTAACGCAAACAACCTTGTCCGTTGATGAGACTAAAGAGATTGTTGAAGCGCTCACCAGAAAATTTCCTAATATTGTTCAGCCTCGCAAACAAGATATTTGTTATGCCACTCAGAATCGCCAAGATGCTGTGAAATTTATGGCACCTCAAGTCGAAGTCGTTATTGTGGTGGGTAGTGCGTCAAGCTCGAACTCTAATCGTTTGCGTGAATTAGCGGAAAAATTAGGCGTGCCTGCCTACATGGTTGATGCGCCAGAGCAGTTGAAGTCAGAATGGTTTGCAGGCAAAAAGCGAGTTGGTCTTACTGCGGGCGCATCAGCCCCTGAAAGCCTTGCTCAATCTATCGTAGCTCGCATTCAAGAGTTTGGCCCGCGAAGTGTCCGACCTTTAGCGGGTGTTGTTGAGGATGTAACCTTTTCGTTACCAAAAAATTTAGTTGATTGAAGTTTGATTCATAACAGAGGAGCTGTAGATGATTAATTCCAATGCATCAAAAGTGAATTTTATGAAGAGCGCTATTGCCTTATCGGTGACTGCAATAATTTTGACAGCCTGTGGAAAGGGTGGTGATAAAGCTGCTGCCGTTCCCGCTGATGGTATTGAGGTCAAGATTGGACATGTAGCCCCATTGACTGGACCCATTGCTCACTTGGGTAAAGATAATGAAAACGGTGCTCGTTTGGCCCTTGAGGAAATCAATAAAGCCGGCTTGACAATTGATGGCAAAAAAGTAGTTCTGACTTTAGTGCCTGAAGATGATGCAGAAGATCCAAAAACAGCTACACAGGTTGCGCAAAAATTAGTAGATGCGAAAGTAGTCGGCGTTGTAGGGCACTTAAATTCTGGCACCAGTATTCCGGCATCAAAGATTTATAGCGATGCGGGCATTACACAGATTTCTCCGTCTTCGACCAATCCCGATTACACCAAGCAAGGTTTTAAAACGACCTATCGTCTAGTGGCAACTGATGCCCAGCAAGGTCCTGCTTTAGGTAATTACGTTGCAAACACTTTAAAAGCAAAAACGGTTGCCATTATTGATGACTCGACTCAGTACGGTAAAGGTTTGGCTGATGAGTTTGAGAAGACCGTCAAAGCGGCAGGTCTAAAAGTGGTGACTCGCGAGGCGAGTAACAACAAAGCAACTGACTTCAAAGCTATTTTGACCAAGGTGAAGGGCAGCAAACCTGACGTTATTATGTATGGTGGTATGGATGCTACTGGCGGTCCATTAGCTAAGCAGGCTACTGAGTTAGGTATTAAAGCGAAGATTGTTGGTGGGGACGGTATGTGCACCGAAAAACTCATTGAGCTTGCAGGCGAAGCAGTTGTAAATGTCACTTGCTCAGAAGCTGGAAAAGCGCTTTCTAAAATGGCTCAGGGTGCAGACTTCCAGAAGCGCTACAAAGAGCGCTTTAATTCTGATGTGCAAATTTATGCGCCATTTACCTACGATGCAGTCTATGTATTAGTGGATGCAATGAAACGCGCCAACTCAACTGATCCAGCAAAAATCTTGGTTGCAATGCCTGATACCAAGATGAATGGATTGATTGGCAATATTGCTTTTGACAGCACAGGCGATATGAAAGAAGGCGTGATTACTTTGTACGACTTCAAAGACAAAAAGAAAACGGTTCTTGATGTCATCAATATGTAATAAGTCTTGAAAGAGCGCCGAGTATTCGGCGCTCTTTTTATTAAAGTTTAGTAATGGATATTTTTCTTCAGCAAATCATCAATGGCTTAGTGCTTGGCAGTATCTATGCCTTGATCGCTTTAGGCTACACCATGGTGTATGGTGTGCTGGGGATTATTAATTTCGCGCACGGCGAAGTGCTAATGATTGGCGCTATGATGTCTTTATCATTGCTGCGATTGATTTTGGGATTAACTAGTGGGTTACCAGGGTGGCTAACCCTATTAATTGTTTTGCCAGTCACGATGGCAGCTTGTGCTGGCTTGAGCTATTGGATTGAGCGGATCGCTTATCGCCCCCTGCGTAATGCTCCTCGTTTAGCACCACTGATCTCTGCAATCGGTATGTCAATACTCTTGCAAACAGTTGCTATGTTGATTTGGTCTCGAAATCCGATGACCTATCCACAATTACTTCCATCTACTCCGATTGAATTAGGTTCTACAGGCGCAACAATCACAGGAAAAGAGATTGTCATCATTCTGGTGGCATTGGCAGTGATGTGTGGATTATTGTTCTTGGTTGAGAAAACTAAACTAGGAAGAGCAATGCGTGCAACCGCTGAGCAAACTCAAATTGCCTCCTTGATGGGCGTTAATCCTAATCGCGTAATTTCGATCACCTTCATGTTAGGTGGCGCGCTTGCGGGATTGGCTGGCGTCATGATCGCAAGTAATTATGGCAACGTACATTTTTATATGGGATTCATTCCCGGCCTTAAGGCGTTTACCGCCGCTGTTTTGGGTGGTATCGGCAATCTGCAGGGCGCCATGTTAGGCGGTCTCTTATTGGGTTTAATTGAATCGCTAGGTGCTGGATATATCGGTGAACTCACCGGTGGAGTCTTTGGTTCAAATTACCAAGATATTTTTGCCTTCTTAGTATTGATTTTGGTGTTGGTACTTCGACCCACTGGTTTATTGGGTGAGAAAGTTTCTGATCGTGCTTAAGAAGCTTATCCAAAATCATCTCAGTCGTAATACTTATCTTGGTTTGGGTGTAATTGCGCTCGTTTTATTGCCATGGATCGTAGGTGCTGGTGGCGGTAACTATTGGGTTAGAGTTCTCGACTTTGCATTGTTATATATCGTGCTGGCCTTGGGTCTGAATGTTGTTGTTGGATTCGCTGGCCTATTAGATTTAGGTTACATCGCTTTTTATGCACTTGGCGCTTATAGCTATGCATTGCTCGCCTCTCCACACTTGCCAAATCATTTTGAAGTAATTGCCTCGGCATTCCCGCAGGGACTGCATTTTTCACCTTGGATGGTGGCGATATTTTCAATTGTTTTGGCTGCTCTCTTTGGGATTGTGCTGGGTTTGCCTACATTGCAATTGCGTGGTGATTATTTGGCGATTGTGACTTTGGGTTTCGGTGAAATCATTCGTATTTTTATGAATAACTTAGATCGCCCTTTGAATCTGACCAATGGTCCAAAAGGGATTACAGCAATTGATCCCTTGCAGGTATTTGGCATCACGTTTACCAAGCCATTAGATTTAGGGTTGATTCAGGTTCCAGGTTTGTATTTAGTGTTTTATCTTTTTCTAATTCTGGCAGTTCTAGTGACAATCGTTTGTTTACATTTGCAAAATTCTCGAATTGGACGTGCATGGGTTGCTATTCGAGAAGATGAGATCGCTGCTAAAGCGATGGGCATTAATACCCGCAATATGAAATTACTAGCCTTTGCGATTGGCGCTTCTTTCGCTGGTGTAGCAGGCGTGCTCTTTTCCGCTTTTCAGGGTTTCGTTTCTCCAGAATCATTTACCTTGTGGGAGTCGATTGTGGTTTTAGCAATGGTTGTCCTTGGAGGAATTGGCTACATCCCTGGGGTCATCTTGGGCGCGATTGTCTTGGCAGTATTTCCCGAGGTGTTGCGTGTGGTTGCTGAGCCTGTACAGAAAATGTTATTTGGTCATGTAATCGTTGATGTGGAAGTGATTCGGCAACTGATCTACGGCCTGGCTTTAATTTTGATCATGCTCTATCGTCCCGGTGGCATCTGGCAGAAGCGGGGTGATCAATAATGGCCACCCATTTGTTATTGGATGTTGCTGACGTATCCAAGCGTTTTGGTGGCGTGCAGGCACTGGATTCTGTTGGCTTGCAGGTCCCACACGGCGCAATTGTCGGTCTGATTGGTCCCAACGGCGCAGGTAAAACCACTTTCTTTAACGTCATTACCGGCCTTTATCCTGCCGATTCTGGAATTTTCTTATTTAATGGCAACTCATACTTCCCAGAGTCGGTATCACAGGTTACAAAATCTGGATTGGCAAGAACCTTTCAGAATATTCGTTTATTTGGTGAGATGACTGTTTTGGAGAATGTGATGGTGGGTTGCCATTGTCGATCTAAAGCAGGACTACTAGGCGCTATTTTTCGTTTTTCTTCAACTCGGCGCGAGGAGCAGCAGATTCGGGAGAAATCTCTTCAATTGCTTGCGTATGTTGGTTTGAGTGACTATGCGGATATGCAAGCGCGTAATCTATCTTATGGACATCAACGACGTTTGGAGATTGCTCGAGCATTAGCAACTGAGCCAAAGTTATTGGCATTAGATGAGCCAGCCGCTGGCATGAATGCCACTGAAAAGTTAGAACTACGTGAGTTGCTATTACGTATCCGCGCTGATGGAAAAACGATTCTACTGATTGAGCATGATGTGAGCTTAGTAATGGGTATTTGTGACTATCTAACAGTGCTCGATTACGGCAAGGTCATTGCCTCAGGAAAACCTAGCGATGTGCGCGAACATCCCGAAGTCATTAAGGCCTATCTAGGTCAGGGGGCTGTGTAATGAGTGCGCTGCTCAGAGTCGAAGATTTGAGGGTAGCCTATGGCGGCATCAATGCAGTTAAGGGTATTGATTTGCATGTGAATCAAGGTGAACTAGTTGCTTTAATTGGTGCCAATGGCGCTGGCAAGAGTTCTACCCTCAAGGCCATCGCTGGTTTATTAACGCCAGCGGCAGGCGTTATTCAATTTGCTAACCAGCAAACTAATGGTCGGCCCGCTTATGAATTAGCTCAACTGGGTCTTGGTTTGGTGCCAGAGGGGCGCGGGGTATTCAAGCGCATGACCATTCTGGAAAATTTGCAGATGGGCGCCTTTTTGAAGAGCGATACTAAAGTAATTGAGCGAAAACTTGAAGAGGTCTTTCAGTATTTCCCAAGATTGAAAGAAAGACTCCCTCAATTAGCGGGAACTCTTTCTGGCGGTGAGCAACAAATGGTAGCAATGGGTAGAGCAATGATGGCTGAACCTAAATTATTGTTGCTCGATGAGCCATCAATGGGTCTATCTCCCATCATGGTTGAAACGATCTTTGATGTGGTTCGCAATCTTTCCAACAGCGGTATGACTATCTTGTTGGTAGAACAAAATGCACGTCTTGCCTTGCAAATGGCGGATCGGGCTTATGTGATGGAAAGTGGGCTGATTACCCTCACTGGCCTCGGATCGGAATTACTTCAAGACCCAAGGGTGCGCACTGCCTATTTAGGTGAGTAAGTGGGTGAATAAGCAACTGCTAAGAGGCTGCTAAGTAGCTTCTTTAAGAAGCTCACGCAAGATATTGCACATTTGCAAGATCTCATCATTACTGACGTTGAGAGCTGGCATAAAACGTAACAAGTTTGGTCTTGGTGAGTTAATCAACAAGCCTTCAGGGCTGCGATCACGAGCTAACTCGACTAATTTTGAGCCAATATCCTTGCCAAGCATTAACGCACGCAGCAATCCCTCGCCGCGTTCGCCTTCTAAGCCGAACTCTGCTGAGAGCTTGAGGAGTTCAGACTTTAATAGTTCGCCTTTTGCTTTAACGCTATCCAAAAATCCTGGGGCTAATAATTGTTCAATCACGCTAATACCAACTGCAGTCATGAGCGGGTTGCCGTTATAGGTGCCGCCTTGATCGCCTGGCACAAAGCAGGCTACTGCATCAGTTGCCATGAGTGCCGCAAGGGGAACACCTCCACCAATACCTTTGCCCAAAGTCATGATGTCGGGTTCGATGCCAAATTGTTGATAGGCGAATAAAGTGCCCGTACGACCACAACCTGCTTGCACTTCATCCACAATCAACAGAAGATTGTTCTCTTTAGTGAATTTACGCAAAGCCTGCATAAATTCTTTGGAGGCTGGAATCACGCCGCCTTCGCCTTGAACGGGCTCTAGCATTACTGCAACTGTTTTATCTGTTACAAGCTTTTTGACAGAATCTAAATCATTGAGATCTGCCTTCGGAAAGCCTGCTACTTGGGGGGCAAACATGGTGTCCCAACCTGGTTTGCCTGAAGCACTCATGGTCGCCAAAGTGCGTCCATGAAAGCTGTGATCAAAAGTGATGATTTCAAAGGCGCCATTTTTATTGAGCTGACCCCATTTGCGAGCCAACTTAATTGCGCCTTCATTCGCTTCTGCGCCGCTGTTTGCAAAAAAGACTTTATTAAAGCAACTATTGGCTGTTAGCAAATTGGATAAGCCAATCATTGGCTCGTTGTAAAACGCGGGGCTTGGATTGATGAGTTTCTTTGCTTGTGCATTGAGCGCCGCAATCATTCCTGGGTTACCGTGACCTAGACAGTTCACTGCCCAGCCTTGCAAGAAATCCAAATAGCGCTTGCCATTGTTATCGGTTAACCAAGAGCCATTCCCTTCAACCATGATCACATCTGGACGTTGGGTGATAAACATCACGGAATGGGTGTCGATAGGGGCAGGTGAGTTCATGCTAATTGAGGTAGGAGATTGGATTGCAAAAGCTGATTAGTACTCTATTATCTAACTTTATTAAGACTACTCGGTGACTAAATCAGCAGCGCTGGTAAAGGAATCGGCAAAAAACTCTTCTTCAGGCAACTCGCATTTTGCTGAAAAGTCGGTTCTGGCGGCGTTCACCATCACAGGAGCTCCACAAGCGTAGACCTGAAAGCCCTTAAGACTTGGATGGTCTTGCATTACCGCTTGATGCACAAATCCAGTGCGGCCCTGCCAAGCATCCTCCGGTAGGCCATCCGAGATCACTGGAATATATTGAAAATTCGGGATGTCTTTTTCCCAGGCTTTGCAAAGATCGCTCAAGTAGAGATCGCTTGGACGACGTCCGCCCCAGTAGAGATAAACAGGTCTTTCAATCTTCTTGGCTTGCATCTGTTCGATGATGGATTTGATCGGCGCAAAGCCAGTTCCAGCAGCTAAAAAGATAATCGGTTTCTTAGAATCTTCTCTCAAGAAAAAGCTGCCTAAAGGTCCTTCAAAGCGCAGGATATCTTTTTCTTTTAGGGCTGGGTTAGTTGCTCCAAATACAAAATCAGTGAATACGCCGCCTGGTAGATGACGAATATGCAGCTCTAGCGGTCCTTCCTGGTCTGGAGATGTGGCAATTGAATAAGCGCGACGCTGACCATCTTTTAATAAAAACTCGATGTATTGACCCGCTAAGAACTGAAAGCGTTCCGCTGCGGGTAGTTGCAGTTTAAGAATCGCTACATCACTACTTGGCTTGCTAATGGTGTTGACCCTACAAGGTACTTTGCGGATGGCAATATCTCCAGCACCTTGAACTTCGCGCGCTTCAATCAATAAATCTGATTGTGGGTGTGAGCAGCAAAATAGGATGCCACCAGCGGTTTCATCCGCCTTGCTAAGGGCGCTTTCGCTATGTTGACCATGACTCACCCTGCCTTCGACCACTTTTCCTTTGCAAGATCCACAGGCGCCGTTTTTGCAACCATAAGGCAAGTTAATGCCTTGACGTAATGCGGCCTCCAAGAGGGTCTCATCTTGGGTAACAGTAAATTGTTTGCCGCTCGTTTTGAGCGTGACTTGGTAAGACACTCTCATTCCTTTCAATAAATCGTTACGATGTTACTTATGCGTACTTTTGGTAAACCTTCAATCCTGATCATTGGCTGTGGTGATATAGGGCTTCGGGTGGCAAAACAGCTTTCGTATAGCCATCGGGTTTTTGCGCTGACTTCTTCACAACATCGTTTTCAGGAATTACGAGAGGCTGGCACGATACCGATTTTAGGAAACCTGGATCATCCAGAGTCTTTATGGCGGCTGGCGAGCTTAGCTCAAACCGTTATTCATTTAGCCCCACCCCAAAATCAAGGAAATCGCGATTACCGAACCCGTAACTTGCTCAGAATTTTAGCCCAAGGGTCTTCGATCGTCAGGCGGCTTATCTATATCAGCACTACTGGCGTTTATGGCGACCACCGGGGCGCCAAGGTATGCGAAGTGACCCCAGTTAATCCACAAAGTGAGAGAGCCCAACGCAGGGTGGATGCAGAGCGAATGCTCCGCCTATGGGGCCCCGCTCACGGAGTAGCCATCACTATTTTGCGTGTTCCCGGGATCTATGCTGCCGATCGCTTGCCCATCGAGCGCTTGAAATCGCAGACCCCAGCATTATTGCCAGAGGAAGATGCCTATTCCAATCATATTCATAGTGATGATTTGGCGCGTCTAGTATGCGCAGCCGTTTATCACGGCAAGCCGCAAAGAGTGATCAATGCGTGTGATGGCAATGAAACCAAAATGGGTGATTATTTTGATGAAGTGGCGGATGCTTTTGGTTTAGCTAGAGTGCGAAGAATGCCTGCGAAACAATTACAAGCAATTGTCAGCCCGATGCTGTGGTCGTTTATGCGCGAATCGAGGCGCGTGACGAATACACGCTTATCGGAATTAAAAAGACCGCTACGTTATCCAAGCGTTGCGGATTTTCTAAAGACTATTTCCAAGAATCCTTGAGGCCAACCGTACGGTTGAATACTAGCTTGCCTGGTTTGGAATCTGCTTTATCAGCAATAAAGTAACCATGACGCTCAAACTGAAAGCGATCTTCTGCTTGAACATCTTTCATGCAGGGCTCTAAATAAGCGGTAATAGTTTCTTTAGAGTTTGGATTAATGGCATCTAGGAAATTCTTATCACCGCTATCGGGGTGAGGGTCTGTGAAGAGATGATCGTAGAGGCGAACCTCTGCTGGAATGGCTTCTGCAGAGCTAATCCAGTGGATATTACCCTTCACCTTGTAATTATTTGATCCTGGTGTGCCACTCTTGCTATCTGGGAAGTGCGTGACATTGACCTGAATGACATTGCCCTGGTCATCGGTCTCATAGCCGGTGCACTCAACTACAAAGCCATGACGCAGGCGCACTCGACTACCAGGCTGATCACCGATGGGTGGGTAGAGTCTGAAGAAGCCTTTAATAGGTTCTTTCATGAAATCATCTGCTTCAATCCATAGCTCGCGTGTGAAATGAAACTCGCGATTACCCCACTCTGGATGTTGAGGA
Organism: Polynucleobacter sp. MWH-UH23A; assembly: GCF_040409805.1. Taxonomy (NCBI): domain Bacteria; kingdom Pseudomonadati; phylum Pseudomonadota; class Betaproteobacteria; order Burkholderiales; family Burkholderiaceae; genus Polynucleobacter; species Polynucleobacter sp. MWH-UH23A. Next base: position 1,737,289 of record NZ_CP099572.1, on the reverse strand, counting down.
TGACGTGGAGCAGAGCATGGCTCTTTAACATTTGCATCAAAATTTTCTACTACCAACTTCAGTGGCTTGAGAACTGCAGTTGCTCGAGGGGCTCTGACTTCTAGATCATCGCGCAACGCTTGATCTAAGGTGTTCATATCAATCCAACTATCTGCTTTGGATACGCCAATACGTTCACAGAACAAACGAATACTCTCCGGCGTGTAGCCACGACGACGTATGCCAACAATCGTTGGCATACGAGGATCATCCCAGCCATCAACATGCTTTTCTTCAACGAGTTGCAATAACTTGCGTTTACTTGTAATGGTGTAGGTGAGATTGAGGCGAGCAAACTCGTACTGGTGCGGTACGGGGTCTTTAAATACGCCTAATTCTTTTAGAGAATTTACGATCCAGTCATAGAGTGGGCGATTATTTTCAAACTCTAAGGTGCAAATGGAGTGAGAAACATTTTCTAGCGCATCAGAGATGCAGTGGGTGAAGTCATATAAAGGGTAGATACACCATTTGCTGCCAGTGCGGTGATGATCGGTATGGCGGATGCGGTAAACCACAGGGTCGCGCATCACAATGTTGGGGTGCGCCATATCAATCTTCAAGCGCAGAACATGTTCGCCATCTTTGTATTTGCCATCGCGCATTTCTCGGAAGAGGGTGAGATTTTCTTCTGGGCTACGGTCGCGATATGGACTGTTTTTTCCTGCTTGGCCGAAGTTCCCGCGATTAGTGTGAATATCATCGGCACTTTGGCTATCAACATACGCTTTGCCATTTTGAATCAGGATTTCTGCAAACTCATAGAGGCGATCAAAGTAATCACTGGCGTGATAAAGATGATTGCCCCAATCAAAGCCTAGCCACTTCACCGCATCCAAAATACTGTCGGCGTACTCAACATCCTCTTTGACAGGATTGGTGTCATCTAGACGCATATTGCAACGTGCACCACCTGCTTGCTGGTTGTAGTCAGCTGCTAAACCAAAGTTCAAGCAAATACTTTTAGCGTGGCCAATATGTAAATAGCCATTTGGCTCTGGAGGAAAGCGGGTGATGACGGAAGGAATCGGCTCGCCAGCTAAATTAGTGCGCTGTGAATATGCACCACTCGCCAAATCTTGATCAATGATCTGACGTAAGAAGTTGGATGGTTCGGCGATTGCGCCAGCGCCAGCTTTAGAGGGTTTGCTATCTTGGGACATAGTCACATTGTAGAGAAAACCCCCGACCTATAAAGAAAAAGCCCGCAAACTGCTGCGGGCTCGTTTCTGTGAGATCTCAGACAATCAGTCTTCGACGAAGGCCTCTTCGCGAGTCTTTTTCACTGCTGGCAAGGCTACGATCACCACCAGCAAAGCTGCTGCGATCAGTAATCCAAGCGACAGTGGGCGCGTAACAAAGGTAGAGAAGTCGCCACGAGAAAGCAATAATGCGCGGCGGAAGTTCTCTTCCATCATCGGTCCAAGCACGAAGCCCAAGAGCAATGGAGGTGGTTCGCAACCTAATTTGAAGAAAAGGTAGCCAATCAAGCCAAAGCCTGCAGTTACGTACACGTCAAATACAGTGTTATTCACGGTGTACACACCGATACAGCAGAACACCAAAATCGCTGGGTAGAGGAAGCGATATGGAATCTTCAAGAGCTTTACCCAAATTCCAATGAGTGGCAAGTTCAGGAGAATCAACATCACGTTGCCGATCCACATCGAGGCGATCAGACCCCAGAACAAAGCGGGGTTGCTCGTCATCACTTGTGGACCAGGTTGAATGTTATGAATGGTCATCGCGCCAACCATCAATGCCATCACAGCATTAGGTGGGATACCCAAGGTAAGCAATGGAATAAATGATGTCTGTGCGGCTGCATTATTGGCAGCTTCAGGACCTGCAACACCCTCAATAGCACCTTTACCAAACTCATGCGAATGTTTGGATGATTTCTTTTCCACTGAATAAGCGCCAAAGGCTGCTAAAGCTGCGCCACCACCGGGAAGGATACCCAAGATGGAGCCGATGGTTGTGCCGCGTAAAACGGATGGAATCATACGTTTGACATCGTTCTTAGTTGGAACCATGCTGGTGAGCTTGTTAAGGAAGCCTTCATCTTCACCTTGCTTTTCAAGGTTACCCATGATTTCCGCAAAGCCGAATACACCCATTGCAACTGCCACGAAACCAATTCCGTCACTTAATTCTGGAATGTCAAACGCATAGCGTGATACTCCAGAGTTAACGTCCGTGCCGATGAGGCCCATCAGCAAGCCGAGGATGATCATGCCAATCGCTTTAATGAGTGAACCCGAAGCCAACACTACTGCTCCGATCAAGCCAAGGATCATGAGCGAGAAGTATTCTGCAGGACCAAACTTAAACGCGAGTTGTGAGAGGGGCGCAGCAAAAGCAGCTAACACGAGAGTTGCAACGCAACCTGCGAAGAATGAACCCATGCCAGCAGTAAACAAAGCAACACCAGCTCGACCATTACGTGCCATTTGATAGCCGTCGATCGCCGTCACCACCGATGACGTTTCTCCTGGGATGTTGAGCAAAATCGCTGTTGTGGATCCGCCGTACTGTGAGCCATAGTAGATGCCAGCCAACATGATTAATGCTGCTACAGGGGGAAGTGCATAAGTGGCGGGCAACAACATTGCAATTGTTGCGATGGGGCCAAGACCGGGTAAAACCCCAATCAAGGTTCCCAAGATGCAACCGATAAGGCAGTACAAGAGATTTTGTAAGGTAAACGCGGTATCAAAACCGAGAGCTAAGTTAGCAAATAAATCCATTTTTAGAGTCCCGGTTCGTTATTGTTGTAGGAATACAGGTAGTAGTGGGAACTGCAGTTTTAGTCCCACAACAAATACTGAATAAGTAAAGGTGACCAAGAATGCTGCATTGATCGCAGTACCCTTCCAGGTAAATTCTTTACTTGCACTGGCTGAGACAAATACCAAAACAACCACTGCTACCAAAAATCCCATTCTTGGCAGGAGCAATCCATACAAGACTACGGCGCCGGTAATTTGCGCCATGACTTTCCAGTTGAATTTAGGGATAGACTCAATTGCTGCTTTAGCGCCAACGGACTTAACTGACACCACTAGTCCAAGCAAAAACATTAAGATGCCTAAATAAAATGGAAAATACCCAGGACCCATTTTTGCGGCTGTTCCCATAGGGTAGTTCGTGGCCACGATAGTGAAGAAGAGACCAATGACCATATACATGATCCCAGCCCCAAAATCCCGTTGATTGCGAATTTTCAAGTTGCGCTCCTTTTATATCGGACATAGAAGCCGATTATTTATTGATGTTGAGCGATTGTAAGCCACGAGGGGGGTACCTTGTCTAGGGTTTGCCCTAGACGGGTGCGAATGCCATAATTAAGGCTATGAAAGTCTCCCAAATTCGCCAGGCTTACCTGGATTTCTTTGCTCAAAAAGGCCACCAAATCGTCCCGTCAAGCCCGGTAGTTCCGGGCGATGACCCAACCCTGCTCTTTACCAATGCGGGGATGAACCAATTTAAGGACGTATTTTTAGGTTTTGATAAGCGCCCCTATACCCGAGCAACTACCGCCCAAAAATGCATTCGAGCTGGTGGCAAACACAATGACTTGGACAATGTGGGCTACACCGCGCGTCACCACACCTTTTTTGAGATGTTGGGTAATTTTTCTTTCGGAGATTATTTTAAGAAAGATGCGATTCAGTTTGCTTGGGATTTACTAACCCAAGTATTTAAGTTGCCAAAAGAAAAGTTATTAGTCACGGTGTATGCCGAGGATGATGAGGCATATGCAATTTGGAAAGATCAAATTGGCGTGCCAGCAGATCGCATTATTCGCATAGGTGACAATAAAGGCGCGCGCTACGCTTCAGATAATTTCTGGATGATGGGTGACACAGGCCCATGCGGACCTTGTACTGAAATTTTCTATGATCACGGCGAGCATATTCCGGGCGGGCCTCCTGGTAGCGCTGAGGAAGATGGCGATCGTTTCATCGAAATTTGGAATAACGTCTTCATGCAGTTCAATCGTGATGAAGCGGGTGTGATGCATCCACTACCAAAGCCTAGCGTTGATACGGGCATGGGTTTAGAGCGCATAGCAGCGGTATTGCAGCATGTTCACTCCAATTATGAAATCGACCTCTTCGTCAATCTCCTCAAGGCTTCCAAAGATGCTGTGGATGCGGCTGGTGGTGGTAATTGTGACGCCGCCTCACCTTCTTTAAAGGTGATCGCAGATCATATTCGTGCTTGCAGTTTCATCGTAGTAGATGGTGTTATTCCGAGTAATTCTGGGCGTGGTTATGTTTTGCGTCGTATTGCACGTCGTGCGATTCGTCACGGTTATAAATTGGGTGCGCGCAAACCATTTTTCTATCAACTCGTACCTGCGCTTGTGCAAGAAATGGGTGATGCCTATCCAGAGTTACGTGCTGCACAAGATAAAGTCAGTGAAGTTTTAAAGCAAGAGGAAGAGCGTTTTTTCCAGACTATTGCAAATGGTATGGAAATCTTGGATGGCGCATTAGCTGGTGGCGCTAAAGTAGTTGATGGTGAAACTGCATTCCGCTTGCATGATACATTTGGTTTCCCATTGGATTTAACGGCAGACGTTTGTCGTGAGCGTGGTGTTACGGTCGATGCTGAAGGCTTTGAAGTGGCGATGCAAAAGCAGCGCGATCAGGCTAGAGCAGCAGGCAAGTTCAAGGTTGCTCAGGGCCTGGAGTACAAGGGTCAGCCAACCCAGTTCCATGGTTACGATACTCTCAAACATGAAGGTGCTAAGGTCACTGCCTTATATGTAGATGGTTCTGAGGTGGCTTCGGTCAAGGCTGGAGATGCTGCGGTAGTTGTTTTAGACCACACCCCGTTCTATGCAGAATCTGGCGGTCAGGTTGGTGATCGTGGTGAGTTGCGTAATGAGTCACTTCGTTTCGCTGTTGAGGATACCTTCAAGATTCAGGCGGATGTATTTGGGCATCAAGGTGAATTACTCGAAGGCGAGATCAAAGTCGGCGATACCTTAAACGCATTAGTGGACGTTCAGCAAAGAACAGATACCATGCGTAACCATAGCGCAACCCATATCTTGCATAAAGCTTTGCGAGAAGTTTTGGGTGATCATGTGCAGCAAAAAGGCTCTTTAGTTGATGCGACTAAAACACGTTTTGACTTTACCCATAACGCCCCAATCACAACAGAACAAATTCGTCGCATTGAAGATATTGTGAATGCCGAGATTTTGGCCAATACCGCCACCTCTGGGAGGGTAATGTCTCTGGAAGATGCCCAGAAGACTGGCGCCATGATGCTTTTTGGCGAAAAGTATGGAGATGAAGTGCGAGTACTAGAAATCGGTAGCTCAAAAGAATTGTGTGGAGGCACTCACGTATCTCGCACTGGCGACATTGGTAGCCTTAAGATCGTTTCTGAAGGCGGTGTTGCTGCTGGTATACGTCGTGTTGAAGCAGTTACCGGTAATCAAGCCCTTCATTTCTTGCAAGGTCTTGAAGATAAGGTCAATGAAGTTGCCGCTATCTTGAAAACCCACCCTGGTGATTTGGTAAATCGTGTCGCACAACTTCAAGAGAGTTTGCGTCAAGCTGAGCGCGAGTTAGAGAAAGCCAATTCCAAATTGGCGGCTAGTCAGGGCGATGAGTTGGCTGGCCAAGCAACTGATGTCAATGGCATCAAAGTGCTCGCAGCGCGTTTGGACGGTGCAGACGCAGGAGTATTGCGCGAGACTATGGATGCGCTTAAGGTAAAACTCAAATCAGCAGCCATTGTTTTGGCGTCGGTTCAGGGTGACAAGGTGAGTTTGGTTGCGGGTGTTACCGCAGATTCAATATCTAAACTGAAGGCCGGTGACCTTGTGAATTTTGTCGCTCAGCAGGTAGGCGGCAAAGGTGGTGGTAAACCAGAAATGGCCATGGCGGGCGGTAACGATCCTAGCAAGCTCAATGCGGCCCTTGCTGGCGTGAAGGATTGGGTGGCAAGCAAATGAGTGACATCAGTAATATCGCATTCAATGCCGAGGTAGATGCCATCGGCATGAATTGTCCATTACCTATTTTGCGCACCAAGAAAGCTTTGGCCACCATGCAATCTGGTGAGGTGCTCAAGATCAAGGCCACTGACTCTGGGGCGGCTAGGGATTTTCCTGCTTTTGCTAAACAAACCGGTAATGAGTTAATTGCCAGCACTACTGAGGGAGATGTATTGGTTTTCTTTCTAAAGAGAAGATAAGTCAATAGTGGGAACAAACAAACGGTTGAGTTAGAGCTGATGAAAATAAAAAAGGCAGGAATTACCTGCCTTTTTTGTTGATGTCACCAGCAACTTAGGTGAAGTAAATTAAGTAAAGAAAATTACGTCAATGAGCGACCCTTTAGGTAGGCTGCAAAATCTTTTGATACTTCGGGGTGACGCAATGCAAATTCCACCGAAGCTTTGAGATAACCAAGTTTGCTACCGCAGTCATAACGAACGCCATCGTATTCATAGGCAAATACAGGATCTTCTTTTAGAAGCGAGGCAATTGCATCAGTTAACTGAATTTCGCCACCCGCTCCTGGCTTGAGGTTGCGAATATGTTTAAAGATGTCGGATGACAAAACATAGCGACCCACAACAGCTAGGTTTGATGGTGCATCCTTGGGTTGGGGTTTTTCCACAATGCCGTTTAAGCGATGAATGCCCTTGCTTACTTCAGTCCCAGCAACAATACCGTAGGAGCTGCTTTTGGCGGGATCAATTTTTTCAACTGCCAGTACTGAGCCATTTTGCTCTTCATATACTTTGAGCATTTGTTTGAGAACGGGTGGATTACCGTCTAACAAATCATCTGCCAGGATTACTGCAAATGGTTCGTCACGCACCAGCTTTTCTGCACATAGGACTGCATGACCAAGACCAAGTGCTTCTGGTTGACGGACATAGACGCAATCAACGTGACTGGGTTTTACGCTTCGCACGATTTCGAGAAGCGCTTGTTTGTTCTTTGCTTCAAGTTCTGCTTCTAGCTCATATGCTTTATCAAAGTGATCTTCAATCGCGCGTTTGCTGCGTCCAGTCACAAAGATCATTTCAGTAATGCCAGCTGCAATCGCTTCTTCAACCGCATACTGAATAAGTGGTTTATCAACCACATTGAGCATTTCTTTAGGGCTGGCTTTAGTTGCTGGCAAAAAGCGCGTGCCTAAACCCGCAACTGGGAAAACCGCTTTAGTGACCGCTTTGGTAGTTAAGGGCATTGCTCATCCAATCTTTATTGAAGACGCTCTAATTGTGCAACAAGCTTCTCGTGATTTTGCTCAAAGCCTGCAAGGCGTTGTTTTTCTTGGGCAACTACGTCGGCGGGTGCTCGAGCCACAAAGCTTTCATTACTCAGCTTGCCACGGGCTTTGGTAATTTCGTTTGCCAGACGCTCAATTTCTTTACCAAGACGAGCACGCTCAGCAGCCACATCTACTTCAATTTTGAGCAAGAGCTTGATATCGCCTACAAGGGCAATTGGTGCGCCAGGAGCATCTTTTTCAAGAGCAGATTCATCACTATAGATTTTGACTTCTGTTAGCTTGGCTAAAGCCAGTAAATAGGGTGTCGCTTTTTGTAGAAATGCTTCTGGACCATAAATCCAGAGAGGTACTTTTTGACCTGGAGGCACTTGCATTTCACCGCGAAGATTTCTGCAAGCATCCACAATCGCTTTGACTTGCGCCACCCACTCTTCGCTTTGCTCATCAATTTTTTCTGGTTGAGAAACAGGGTAGGGTTGCAGTGCGATAGTTTGCTTGGCTTGCTTAGCCAATTCTTTTCCAGACTTTGGCCCAACAGTTTGCCAAAGTGTTTCAGTAATGAATGGAATGAGTGGGTGTGCCATGCGCAAAATAGTCTCAAGCACACGCAACAAAGTGCGACGGGTTGCACGCTGCTGAGCTGGCGTACCAGTTTGTAGCTGAACTTTGGCAAGCTCTAGATACCAGTCGCAATATTCATCCCAAACAAATTGGTAGATGCTGCTAGCGATATTGTCAAAGCGATAGTTTTGAAATCCTTTGGCTACTTCGGCTTCAGTTCTTTGCAGCTGGGACACAATCCAGCGGTCTGCAGGCGAGAAGTCTAAATAGCCTTCTGGACCACATTGGTTATCGCATGGAGCTAGACCGTTGTCCTCATCGCTACCTGGGCAATTCATGAGCACAAAGCGCGTTGCATTCCATAACTTGTTGCAGAAATTACGATAACCTTCGCAACGTTTCTGATCAAAATTAATATTGCGGCCAAGCGATGCTAAAGAGGCGAAAGTGAAGCGTAGCGCATCTGTGCCAAACGCAGGAATACCATCCGGAAATTCTTTTTTAGTCTTCTTGCTAATACTCTCGGCTTGCTTTGGATTCATGAGGCCAGTAGTACGTTTGCCTACCAGCTCATCCAGTTTGATGCCATCGATTAAGTCAATCGGATCCAAAGTATTGCCCTTGGATTTACTCATCTTTTGACCTTCAGCATCGCGCACTAAGCCATGCACATACACCGTATGAAACGGCACTTTTCCTGTGAAGTGGCAGGTCATCATGACCATGCGCGCCACCCAGAAGAAAATGATGTCAAAGCCAGTTACCAATACTGAGGATGGTAAGAAGTGGTCTAGCGCTGGGGTTTTTTCAGGCCAGCCCAGCGAGCTAAATGGGACTAGAGCAGAGCTAAACCAGGTGTCAAGCACATCAGGGTCGCGATTGAGTTTTCCGTTATAGCCAGCGGCAGCAGCCTTGGCCTTAGCTTCTTCTTCGGAGCGTGCCACAAAAATTTGCCCATTATCGCCATACCAAGCGGGAATCTGATGACCCCACCAGAGTTGTCTGGAGATGCACCAGTCCTGAATATTCTCAAGCCATTGGGTGTAGGTATTAATCCAATTCTCGGGAACTAATTTAATGTCGCCTTTGGTGACAGCATCCAAGGCTGCGCCTGCAATAGAGGAACCAGGTTGATATTGGTTATCAGGGCTCGGTTTAGACATGGCCACAAACCACTGGTCTGTCAGCATTGGCTCGATGATGGTCTGGGTACGATCGCCGCGGGGCACCATCAATTTATGAGGCTGAACTTTTTCGAGTAAGCCTGCCGCATCTAAATCAGCAACCACTTGCTTGCGTGCTGCAAAACGTTCCATGCCTTGATAAGCAACTGGAGCATTTTCATTAATTTTGGCGTCAAGGGTCAGGATATTAATCAGTGGTAACTGATGACGTTGTCCAACCGCATAATCATTAAAGTCGTGCGCTGGGGTGACTTTCACAACGCCCGTACCAAAATTCAGATCAACATATTCATCAGCAATAATGGGGATCTGGCGATTACATAAAGGCAGGTTGACTGACTTGCCAATGAGATGTCTGTAGCGTTCATCAGTTGGGTTAACCATGACGGCAACGTCACCCAGTAAGGTTTCTGGGCGGGTAGTGGCAACGGTTAAGTGCCCTGAGCCATCAGCCAGCGGATAGCGTATGTGCCACATTGAGCCATCTTCTTCTTCACTCACCACTTCGAGATCAGAAACGGCAGTTCCCAAAACTGGATCCCAGTTCACTAAACGCTTGCCGCGATAAATTAAACCTTGCTCATGCAGGCGTACGAAAACCTCAACCACGGCCTTGGACATTTTGCTGTCCATTGTGAAATATTCTTTGCTCCAATCAATTGAAGCGCCGAGGCGACGAATTTGACGTGTGATGGTATTGCCGGAAGTTTCTTTCCACTCCCACACTTTTTCTAGAAACTTCTCACGACCAAGATCATGACGAGAAATTTTTTGCGCATCGAGTTGGCGCTCAACTACGATTTGAGTAGCAATACCAGCGTGGTCTGTGCCAGGCACCCATAAAGTATTTTTGCCAGACATGCGGGCGTGACGCACCAAACCATCCATGATGGTTTGATTAAAAGCATGCCCCATGTGTAGGGTGCCGGTTACATTGGGTGGTGGCAACTGAATCGAAAAATCACCCTTACCTTCATCCATGCTGGCATCAGCAATGCCTCTGCGCTCCCACTCTGGGCCCCAATAGGCTTCAATCGGTGCGGGTTCGTAGGATTTGGCTAGCTCTTCCGCAGAGCTAGTTGCTGATGAATTAGGGGTATTTGAGGCATTTGGCATAAGAGGCAAATTATAATTGGGCTGATGTATTCAGACATGCTCGCGAACCTTAATCCAGAACAGCGCGAGGCCGTAACCCTCCCGCCCGTAAACCCAAATGGCCAAGCCCAATCCGCCTTGATTTTGGCAGGTGCTGGTAGCGGTAAGACACGTGTATTGACCACCCGCATTGCTTGGTTGATCCAAACGGGTCAGGTTTCGCCGATTGGGGTCTTAGCCGTAACGTTTACCAATAAGGCGGCAAAAGAGATGATGGTGCGCTTGAGCGCTATGCTGCCAATTAACACTCGAGGTATGTGGATTGGCACTTTCCACGGCTTATGCAATCGTTTATTGCGAGCCCATCACAAAGAGGCTGGTTTGCCATCGACTTTCCAGATCTTGGACACTCAAGATCAGTTATCAGCCATTAAGCGTCTCTTAAAAGGCTTAAAGGTGGATGACGAAAAGTATCCACCGAAACAATTGCAATATTTTATTGCGCATGCAAAAGAACGAGGACAGCGCGCCAAAGATTTATCAGTCGGTGATGATTTTCAAGCAAAGATGGCGCAACTGTATGCCGCCTATGATGAGCAATGTCAGCGCGAGGGAGTGGTGGATTTCGCTGAACTATTGCTACGCAGTTATGAGTTACTCAAACATAGCGAGCCTATTCGTACGCATTATCAAGAGCGTTTCCGTCATATCTTGATTGATGAGTTTCAGGATACCAATGCCTTGCAATATGCCTGGCTTAAATTACTTTCTGGGCATGATGCTAGTCGCGTCAATGTCAGTGGCATGGGTAGCAGTTCAGTATTTGCGGTAGGCGATGATGATCAAAGTATTTATGCTTTCCGTGGCGCCGATGTAGAAAACATGCGTCTGTATGAAAAGCAGTTTCATCCCTTATTGGTGAAGCTGGAGCAGAACTATCGCTCACATGGCCATATTCTGGATACTGCCAACCATTTAATTGCGAATAACTGTGAGCGCCTTGGTAAGAATTTAAGAACTGATGCAGGGCATGGAGAGCCAGTTCGTATTTATGAAGCCCCTAGTGATCATGCTGAAGCAGCTTGGCTAGTTGATGAAATTAAAGCGCTAGTGAATAGCGGTATCAAACGCACCGAAATCGCTTTGCTCTACAGAAGTAATGCGCAATCACGAATCATTGAGCACGCTCTTTTCTCGGCAGGTATTCCATATCGTGTGTATGGTGGCTTGCGATTCTTCGAGCGCGCTGAAATTAAGCATGCACTTGCTTACTTACGTTTGCTGGAAAATCCGAATGACGACACGTCTTTCTCGCGAGTGGTGAATTTCCCAACACGAGGAATTGGTGCTAGATCAATTGAGGCCTTACAGGATGCCGCCAGGGATCAGCAATGTTCTTTGTATACAGCAGCTTCTTCTCTTGAAGGAAAAGCTGGCGCTGCTTTAGGCGGTTTTATTCGCCTGGTGGATCATATGCGTGAAGCAACGCGTCACAATACCTTGCCTGAAACGGTGGAGTTTGTCATTCAGCACAGTGGCTTGATTCAGCACTATCTGTCTGAGCGTGAGGGGCAAGATCGAGTAGAAAACTTACAAGAATTGATTAACGCCGCTACGGCATTTATTGCGGAAGAGGGTTACGGCCAAGACGCCGTTGCCGCTCTATTGCCAGGCGAGAATGATCCAGGCGCTGTAGAGATGTCGCCACTCGCTGCTTTCTTGGCGCATGCCTCCTTGGAGGCTGGAGATAACCAAGCCCAAGCTGGACAAGATGCTGTTCAGTTGATGACAGTGCACTCTGCAAAAGGTTTGGAATTTACTTCGGTATTCATTACCGGTCTTGAAGAGGGCTTATTCCCACACGAGAATAGCGTGAATGAACAAAACGGATTGGAAGAAGAGCGACGTTTAATGTACGTCGCTATTACTCGCGCCAAGGAACGCTTGTATTTATCGCATACTCAGTCGCGTATGTTGCATGGTCAAGTGCGCTACAACATGCCTTCTCGTTTTTTGGAGGAATTGCCATCTGAATCGCTAAAGTGGTTAACGCCCAAGGCTAAAGATGCACGCTGGGGTAGCAGCTCAAGATCTAGTTCAACTTGGCAAGATGGCTACACTCGCCAGCGTGAATATGAATCCAATGATTTTTTTGATTCAGTTAGCGAACGCTCAAGACCAACTAAGCGAGTGGGTTCAGCCTCTATGGAAGTAAAGCGCTTAGCTTCACCACCTCGCGGAAATTATCCATTCACTATTGGTCAGAATGTCTTTCACACTAAGTTTGGTGAAGGGCGCGTTACTGGACTAGAGGGTGTTAATGCTGATGCTAGAGCCCAAGTAAACTTTAAGCGTCACGGTGTCAAATGGTTGCAACTTAGCATTGCAAAACTTGCTGCGATTGATTGAGTATTGCTAAACCAAACTGATCGTTTGTTTAGTCTTCAGCAAAGCAGGCTTTCCAGGTAGCGTAGAAAGAGCAATGCATGATAGTTAGGCCCGCCATTGAGATTGGCGCCACGATAAATGATGCAGCTTGACCAAAATTAAGAGCATCAAAGATCATGCCAATCGTTAAAGGAATGGCAATCAAGATCGCGCTCCAGATGGCTAGATAAAAGAAGAATGCAGCTTTATTTGTCCAGCATGCCAGCCAACTGGAAAATAAAGCTTGCGGAACTGACATATCGGCCCACGCAATCAAGATGGGGGAGAACCACATCAACATTGCAATCGGAATATATAAAACGGCACCAAAGACTAGTACGAGATATACCTGTCTGAGTGCTTCAGGAGTAATAGGTTTGTCCGTCGTCATGAGGGGTAATAGCGTTTCGAAATCCACCAAAAGACTCAAGACGAAACTCATTAACAAAATTAGTGCCGCATACACCAAACCTAATTGCAAAATTCGATTACGAATAAATTGCCCTGATTGCAGTGCAATCAAATAGACGCTCGGTCGAATGCGTTCTTTTTGAATCGCCTGTCGGCACGCCGTCATAAACCCAACGGAAAGAGTTGGTGTTAGTAGTAGAACTGCAAATACGCCAATTACTGGGATGATGACGGCAAGCTGTGCTACAAAAACATACATAAAGACCAACATTAAAAATCCCAAAGGATTTTGCTTGAACAGCCAAATACCCTGTCTGATCCAGGTATAGCCTTCTTTTGGGGCGACAGAATTCAGTTTCATAGAGTGCGACGGCTTAGAAGAATACGCTCAAAGTGCGTTGGGTCATGAGGCGTGAGCATTTGAGCGTCACGGGGTAAGTAAAAGTCCCATAAACGGGATACCCAGAAACGTAGAGCTGCTGCTCTCACCATCAGTGGCCAGCTTGCTTGCTCTTCTTTGGTAAGCAGGCGTACAGATTGATAGGCTTGCATCAGAGCATTAAAGCGCGCTGGATCTAAATCCTGCTTGTTCTCAGCTAGGCACCAATCATTCACAGTGACTGCAAGATCAAACAGCCACTTGTCGGTGCCTGCGAAATAGAAATCAAAAAAACCACCCAATTGATCATTGCTGGTATCAGACGATCCTTTGGGATCAAACAAGACATTGTCTCTAAAGAGATCGCAATGGCTGGCACCTTGCGGCAGCATATCGTAATCGCTGGATGAGAAAAAGGCCTCTTGTGTGCTTAGTTCATGTGTGAGTAATTCTTTTTGTACGGTATTTAAATGTGGCAATACTAGTGGAATCGTTTGCTGCCACCAACTAAGACTGCGAAGATTTTCTTGTGACCTTGGAAAATCTTTTCCGGCAAGATGCATTTTGGCCAACATCTCACCTACCAAGGCGCAATGCTTTACTTCGGGTTGCATGCGAGACAGGCCCGGTAGCTTGCTAACAATCGCTGCTGGCTTACCCTTGAGGGAGAAAAGAATCTCTCCGCGCTTGTTCTCAATGGGCTTGGGGACAGGTATGCCCTTATTTGCCAGGTGGCGCATCAGCTCTAAGTAGTAGGGTAGTTGCTCTGCGGATAAACGTTCAAAGATTGTCAGAACATATTCTTGTTTTTTACCATCTTTAGTGATGTCCAAAAAGAAATTGGAGTTCTCAATTCCACCATGAATACCGCGGATGTCTGCGGCTTCACCGATAGTAAATTCTTGAGAGATCCATGGGGTGATCTCGCCAAGTTCAATCGGGGTGAATACAGCCATTGATGAATGTGCAGTTCTTTATTGAATCGGGATGCTAATGCTAGGCACGCTAATTAGAGCGCCTTCACCTGAAGGTGGTCCAGGCATTGCAGAATCTGGTGGTGACATCTCATAAGTGGTGTACTTCGTTTTAACTTGCACTTGCGTAGGACTGTTTGCATCCTTGTATTCGGTAATTTCTGTCCCAGTGGCCTCTTTGTGTTGAAAGCTTGGTTTGCGGGTTTCTGGGTTGCTAACAACGCCAGCTGGGCTCATCGTTGGAGACAGAGGTTGATTGTTAATTCGGTTGAGCTCGGATTGACTAAGAGCCTGGCTGTTATTCTGAGCCTGTGCGGATCCTGCTCCGAATATGGCAAAAATCACCAAAAAACTCGTCAGAGCGAGACTTTGGCTAAAAACATGGCTGATTACGTTTGTTAGGGTATGCATCATTTTTCACCTTTTTTGGCCTACTTTTGGGCAGTTCATTAATCCGTCCTGTAGGTAATTGTTAACTAGATTGTACGATTGCGGTATGACGAAACATAGACTCTTGTTGGTAGACGGCTCTAGCTACCTCTACCGCGCCTTCCACGCCATGCCCGACCTGAGAAATGGGGCCGGGGAGCCCACGGGGGCCATCTATGGCATGGTCAATATGATGCGCCGTGCCCGATCAGAGCTAAAAGCCGACCATATTGCTTGCGTATTTGATGCTAAGGGAAAAACCTTCCGGGACGAGATGTACTCCGAGTACAAGGCCCATCGCTCGCCCATGCCCGAAGATTTGGTTAAGCAGATTGAGCCAATTCATCTGATGGTTAAGGCATTGGGTTGGCCAGTTTTGATGGTGTCAGGAGTGGAAGCTGACGATGTGATCGGCACTCTGGCTTGTCAGGCTACGCAAGCTGGCTGGGAAACCATCATCTCCACGGGCGATAAAGATTTAGCGCAATTAGTCAATTCTTCAGTCACGCTGATTAATACTATGACGAATGAAATGTTGGATGTTGATGGCGTCATTGAAAAGTTTGGTGTTCCACCAGAATTGATCGTAGATTATTTATCGATCATTGGTGATGCCGTTGACAATGTTCCTGGTGTTCCTAAAGCGGGACCTAAAACGGCAAATAAGTGGTTGGCAGAATTTGGCAATTTAGATAATTTGATTGCGAATGCTGATCAAGTAAAAGGTGTCGTTGGGGAAAACTTACGAGCAACTCTTGATTGGTTACCGCAAGCGCGACAACTCATTACTGTCAAAACCGATTGCGATTTATCACCACACTTACCAGGTTTAGATGATTTGCATGCCAAGCCTGAAGACGCTGCGTTATTGCGTGAGCTATTTGAGCGCTATGCCTTTAAAACCTGGTTACGTGATGTTGAAAAACAGCTAGAAAGCCCATCCAGCAAGGCTTCAGAGGAAGGTGCCTTCGATCTAGCAGGCACGCCCATCGCATCTGCAATTGGCAAGAATGACGAGGCTGAATCTAAGAAATCTACAGCGCTTACTAGTGCACTAGCAAAAACAGCCGCACCAGATTTGCTTGAGCGCCATTATGAGTGCGTTACAGATGAAGCTGCTTTAGAGAAATGGTTGAAAAAAATTGAATTAGCTGAGTTAACGGCTGTCGATACAGAAACAACCAACCTAGATGCATTGGCTGCAGAGTTAGTTGGTATCTCGCTTTCAGTAAAACCAGGTGAGGCTTGCTACATTCCTGTGGCACATCGTAATGGTGAGACCCAGCTAAATCGTGATCATGTGCTGTCACTTATGAAGCCATGGCTAGAAAGTAAAGCACATTTAAAAGTAGGGCAAAACTTAAAGTACGACATCCATGTATTTGCAAACTACGGAATTACCTTAGGTGGCATTGCATTTGATACCTTGTTGGAATCTTATGTGTTGGAGTCCCATCTTCCACACAATATGGACAGTATGGCTGAGCGCCATCTTGGTGTGAAAACAATTCGCTATGAAGAGGTTTGCGGCAAGGGCGCGCATCAGATTGGCTTTGATCAAGTAGATTTACAAGTTGCCACTGACTATGCCGCTGAGGATGCCGATATCACCCTGCGACTACACCAAGAGCTTTGGCCCCAAATTCAGGAAAATTCGGGTCTCCTGTATGTGTATCAGCAGATTGAGATGCCAGCAATGCATGTGCTGGGAGTCATGGAGCGTAACGGAATCCGCATCGACTCAGAGCTGTTAGGTAAGCAGGGGCAGCAAGTTGGTAAACGCCTTTTGGAGTTGGAGGGCGAAATCCATCAATTGGCAGGCCAGCCATTTAATATTCAATCGCCTAAACAAATTGCTGAAATCCTCTTTGGGCAATTAGAGCTACCAGTCATTAAAAAGACGCCATCTGGCGCCCCCTCTACGGATGAAGAAGTATTGCAAAAGTTGGCTGAGGATTATCCCTTGCCAGCGCGCATTCTGGACTACCGTAGTTTGGCAAAGTTGATGTCAACCTATATTGAGAAATTACCACGCATGGCTGATCCTAAGACGGGTCGTGTGCATACCAATTTTTCTCAAGCAACTGCGGTGACGGGCCGTCTTGCTTCAAGTGATCCCAATTTGCAAAATATCCCAGTGCGCACTGAAGAGGGCCGTCGTATTCGCGAGGCTTTCGTACCTGCGGAGGGTTGCAAACTACTGTCAGCGGACTATTCGCAAATTGAATTGCGCATCATGGCGCACATTGCTGAAGATGAAAATCTATTGGCTGCCTTTAGAGAAGGTAAAGATGTGCACCAAGCTACTGCAGCAGAGATTTTCGGTATTCCTCTCGAGGAAGTCAGTTCAGAGCAACGACGTTATGCCAAGGTCATTAACTTTGGTTTGATCTATGGCATGAGTGCGTTTGGTTTAGCGGGTAACTTGGGTATCGAGCGCGCAGCCGCTCAGAACTATATTGCGAAATACTTTGATCGTTACCCTGGTGTGGCGCAGTACATGGAGCGCACACGCCTAGAGGCTCGAGAAAATGGCTATGTGGAAACTGTATTTGGTAGACGCTTATGGCTTCCAGAAATCAAAGGCTCAAATGGTCCTCGTCGCCAAGGAGCAGAGCGTGCTGCAATTAATGCGCCAATGCAAGGTACGGCTGCTGATCTCATTAAGCTTGCCATGATCGCGGTGGAAGATTGGTTAGAGAAAGAACAGCTTAAAACCAAGCTCTTACTACAGGTGCACGATGAATTGGTATTTGATGTGCCTTTTGATGAAATCGAGCGCTTGCAAGCAAAATTGCCAGATTTGATGTGCAATGTAGCTAAGTTAAAAGTGCCTTTAGTAGTTAGCATTGGGATTGGTGATAATTGGGAAGAAGCGCATTAAATAATGACTTGGAGACAAACATCATGAGTGAAAAAACACAAGATCAAAGCAGAAGAAGTTTCATAAAGACATCCGTTGCAGGGGCTGCGGCAACTACCTTGAGTGTGGGTTTTGTCGCTGCGGCAGATCCTGTATTAGCCGCTGCAATTGAAACGGACTTCAAGGGTATTAAGGCGGGTGAGCAAATGATTCCGGTTGGCAGTTTTCAAATGCCTGCCTATGTTTCTCGCCCTGAAAAAGCCAAGGGTAACTTGCCAATTGTGATTGTGGTGAGCGAAATCTTCGGTGTGCATGAATATATCGCTGATGTCACAAGACGTTTTGCCAAATTGGGATATTTGGCGATTGCCCCAGAATTTTTTGTCCGTGCTGGTGACCCGAATACATACGGAACAGTTGCCGATATTTTGACAAACATTGTGGCAAAGACACCAGATTCGCAAGTATTGAATGATCTACAGGCTGCTTTAGTGTGGGCTGGGAAAAATGGCGGTGATTTGAAACGTGTTGGCGTGACTGGTTTTTGTTGGGGTGGTCGTATTACTTGGCTTTCTGCAACCTTGCCTCAAGTCAAGGCAGGTGTGGCTTGGTATGGACGCTTAGTCGGCGAAAAGACTGAGGGCAATCCACGCCATCCCGTTGAATTGGCCGCTGACTTAAAAGCTCCTGTGCTCGGTCTTTATGGTGGCGCTGATACTGGAATTTCTTTAGAGAGTGTTGAGCAGATGCGCTCCGCACTTGCGCAAGCAGCTTCTAAAAATCCTGCCGCTAAAGCATCGATGATTGAAGTCTACCCTGATGCACCTCATGCCTTCCATGCAGATTATCGCGCAACATATCGCGAGGGGCCTGCAAAAGATGGCTGGGAAAAATGTATCGCCTGGTTCAAGAAAATGGGTGTTGTTTAATACTTTATGACCGTCTTGCAAAGCATTCTTCTGGTAACAGCCCTCGCGGGTACTGCGAGCGCGCTGGTTGCCGCTAGTTGTTCCTTGGCTTTGCTAGCGAAGATGGTCAATAACATGGTCAGCCTATCGGTAGGCATTCTGTTGGCTACCGCATTGCTACACTCCTTGCCAGAAGCTTTTAGTATGCAGTCCGCTAATCCGCAGTTGTTATTTGCAACGCTACTAGCGGGTCTATTGGGATTCTTTTTGCTTGAAAAAATCGCGCTACTGCGCCATGACCATCACCATGAAGGTGACGGTCATCACCATCACCACGGACATGACGCCGAGAATGCGGGTCGTAGCGGGTGGATGATTTTGGTTGGCGATGGTTTGCATAATTTTGTGGATGGTATTTTGATTGCTGCTGCATTCATGGCGGACTACCATGTCGGCATCTTTACTGCGATTGCCATCATTGCGCACGAGATCCCACAGGAGATCGGTGATTTCATTGTCTTGTTAAATGCGGGATTCTCACGCACTCGCGCTTTGATATACAACTGTATTTGTGGCTTGGCAGCGGTGGTTGGTGGCGTGCTGGCGTATTTCTTCTTAGAAAAAGCCCATGCAGCAATGCCATATTTGCTTGTGATTGCTTCTAGTAGTTTTATTTATATCGCTGTCAGCGATTTGATTCCCCAAATGCACCGTCGCCCACACTGGGCTGAGTCATTACGTCAAACGATCTTGATAGCCTGTGGAGTGGGGTTCGTTGTGCTGCTCTCAATGATCCACTAATGTGAATTAGGTTTCAATCGGTCTGCTGCTATCGGCACACCACTCGCTCCAGCTGCCAGCATATAGACGTGAGCCTTTGAGGCCAGCAATTTCCATGGCTAATAGGTTGTGACAAGCAGTCACACCAGAGCCGCATTGATGAATGACTTGTGCTGGTTTATGTGAACCTAGTAATTCCACAAAGTCCTTAAAGAGATGTTCTGCTGATTTAAAAGCAGTAGCAGATAAGTTTTCTTTAAAGAAATGATTGAGTGCACCAGGAATGTGGCCGCCCACCGGATCTAAAGTTTCATTTTGTCCATGAAAGCGATCATTTGCACGTGCATCGATCACAATATATTTCTTGGACTGTAAATTGCTAACTACTTCATCAACTAACACGAGTCCTTCGTACGGTCTTGCCGCAATGGGAGTGCTTGATGGTGTCGGCTTGCGCGCTATGGTTCCCATAGGGCCATTCCAGGCGTCTAAACCGCCATCCAATACTTGAACATTTGCGTGGCCTGTCGCTTTGAGCATCCACCAGAGGCGACTGGCATAGACAGAACCTTGTTTGTCGTAAGCAACTACTAAGGTATTTGGATTAATGCCTAAGCGAGTCTTAGTTTGTGCCCATGCTTCAGGAGTGGGTAATGGATGCCTACCATTTTTGCCAGTTTTAGCGCCAGACATATCATGATCAAGGTCGACATAAATCGCGCCAGGAATGTGACTTTCTTCGTAAGCTTTTTTGCCTGCTTGTGGGTCTACTAGATCAAAGCGGCAATCACAGAGTAATACGTTCTCGCCACTATTAATGATTTCTTCTAACTGGTTTGCGGTAATTAGAGGAGTCATGATGCTTCCTATTTTGTAGTGGCGAGAGAGTGCTTACTGAGATTATGCGCCTTGAAAGTTCATGACGCGTCGATACCATTCATGAAAGTGTTGCATGCCATCTTCCATGGGGCTTTGATAGGGGCCAACCTCATTTACACCGCGTGCCAGTAGTGCAGCTCTACCTTGATCCATGCGTTCGGCGATCTCATCATCTTCAATGCAGGTTTCCATGTAGGCAGCACGTTCTGCCTCCACGAATTCGCGTTCAAATAGGGCGATCTCTTCTGGGTAGTAGAACTCGACAATATTGCGTGTTTTGTTGACGCCCATTGGATGCAATGTTGATACACATAGCACGCCTGGATACCACTCCACCATCACATTAGGATAGTAAGTAAGCCAAATTGCCCCATGGCGTGGAGCTTTGCCATTGAACTGTCGCAGAACAGCCTCGTGCCAGTGACGGTAAGTTTGTGACCCAGGCTTTTGCAAGTCTTTATGAATGCCGACAGTTTGCACGCTATGCCATTCACCAAATTCCCAGTGCAAGTCTTCGCAAGAAACAAATTTACCTAAGCCTGGATGAAAAGGTACAACATGGTAGTCCTCGAGGTAAACCTCGATAAATGTTTTCCAGTTGTAGTTGCAATCGTGCACCTCAACATGGTCAAGCATGTAGCCGTCAAATTTAAGATCATCCGCAACACCAAGTTTTGCAAGATCTGCACGTACATCACGTGGACCTTCAAACAAGAGCCCCTGCCAATTCTGCAGTGGTGATTTACCAAGATTGAGACAAGGCTTGTCTTCAAAGTGGGGTGCACCTAATAGATTGCCACCTAAGTCATAGGTCCAGCGATGCAGTGGGCAAACAATATTTTCAGTTTTGCCTTTGCCATTGAGCATCAATGCTTGGCGATGACGACAAACGTTAGAGAGTAGTTCTATCCCCCCTTGATTGCGCACCAAAATACGACCTTCGTTTTCAGCGCCTAGAGTTTGATAGGAGCCAATTTCAGGCACCATGAGTTCGTGGCCAACATAGCCAGGACCCTGCTTAAAAAGCAGTTCAATTTCCCGCTGATACAAGTCAGCGTCAAAATATGCCGAAACCGGCAGTTGTAGATTGGACGGCGCAAGCTGCTGCGCGGTAGCCAGATTAGTCATTCTCCCCACCCCCGAAAACGTCAGCCGAAGCTAAGCGGAATAACCAATCCAACCATCGACGGATCGATATTGGAAAGGAAGGGGGGAATTATACCCATCTGAGGGTCTTCTCGCTTTAATATGTAGGGCTATCCGCATCGGGAATATGAAGGAAACCGCTTATGGCAACGAAAAAGTCAGAGAGTTCAAAACCAGGCCTTGAGCTTCAAATCGACCCAGACCTGCGTTACGAGCAAGCAGTTAAAGAGCTCGAGAAGCTGATTGCCGACATGGAATCGGGCAAATTTTCTCTTGAAGAGACCCTATTGGCATATCAACGTGGTGCAGCCCTTCTTAAACATTGCCAAGGCGTTCTTGCTCAAGTAGAACAACAAGTGCGTGTATTTGAGGTCTAATTGACAGCAATTGCATTTCAAGAGTGGCTCAAAGTTCACTCTGAACGAGTGGAGTTGGCATTAGATCGTTTACTCGATTCGCCACAAACTACTCCGCACCGTTTACACGAAGCCATGCGCTATGCCGCACAGGGTGGTGGCAAACGTATTCGTCCTTTATTAGTTTATGCAGCTGGTCAGCTGGGCGATGTAGTTTCATCACAAAAAACAGAAATGCTCGATGCCGCCGCGGTAGCGGTTGAGTGTATTCATGCATATTCATTAGTGCATGACGATATGCCGTGCATGGATGACGATGATTTGCGTCGAGGTAGGCCCACCGTCCATAAAGCATTTGATGAAGCAACAGCGCTATTAGTTGGAGATGCATTGCAGACGCGTGCATTTGAAGTGTTAGCCAACACCTCTGGCGATGCAAATCAACGCTTGCGTATGATTGCGTGTTTAGCGGCAGCCTCAGGTTCACGCGGCATGGCTGGCGGCCAAGCTATTGATCTAGAGAGTGTGGGTAAAAAATTAGATTTGGCAGGCTTGAAACAAATGCATGCCATGAAGACGGGCGCATTACTCTCTTGCGCAGTTGAATTAGGCGGCATTGCTGCCAATCTCAATGCAGATCAGTTAGCTCGGTTAGAGCGGTATTCCAAGGCGCTCGGTTTAGCGTTTCAAATTGTGGATGACGTTTTGGATGCGACAGCCGATAGCCAAACACTTGGAAAGACTGCCGGAAAAGACGCTGCCGCCAACAAGCCCACCTATGTGACCTTGATGGGTTTAGACTATGCACAGCGGCAGGCAAAAGAATTGCAAGAAATCGCCATGAGTAGTTTGGATGGTTTTGGCAATCAAGCTCAAGCGCTAAAAGATTTAGCTCTATTGGTAGTCAATAGGGGTAAATAAAGAATTAATGCAATAACGCGATGACTTTACTTTCGATTAACTCTCCTGACGATTTAAAAAAACTGACGCGCGAAGAACTACCCGCTCTCGCTGATGAGTTGCGCCAGTTTGTATTGGATTCTGTTTCTAAAACAGGCGGCCATTTATCGTCCAACCTAGGAACTGTTGAGTTATCAATTGCTTTGCACTATGTATTTGATACGCCACGCGATCGCATTGTTTGGGATGTGGGTCACCAAAGTTACCCACATAAAATCTTGACGGGTCGTCGTGATCGCATGAATACCTTGCGTCAATACAAAGGTCTTTCAGGATTTCCGCATCGAGCTGAAAGTGAATACGATGCCTTTGGTACCGGGCACTCTTCCACAAGTATTTCTGCTGCGATGGGAATGGCGCGCGCTTTTCAAACGAAGGGTGAGCGTCAGGTAGCAGTTGCGGTCATTGGTGATAGCGCGATGACCGGTGGCATGGCCTTTGAAGCCATGAATAACGCTGGCGTCTATGACGATTTGCCTTTGGTGGTGATTTTGAATGACAACGATATGTCGATTTCACCGGCGGTGGGTGCGCTCAATCGCCATCTTGCGCGATTGCTGAGTGGCAATATTTATTCGACCACAAAAAAAGGAATTGATAGCGTTCTCTCAATTGCACCTCCTTTACGTGAGTTTGCAAAACGCTTAGAAGATCATGCTAAAGGCATGGTATCGCCAGCGACAATCTTCCAGGAATTTGGTTTTAATTATTTCGGTCCGATTGATGGACATGATTTAGATGCGCTTGTTCCGATGTTGCAAAACGTGCGACGTTTGGCTTTGGAAGGGCGTGGACCACAGTTCTTGCATGTCGTGACCAAAAAAGGTCAGGGGTATGAGTTGGCTGAGGCCGATCCGGTGTTGTATCACGGCCCAAGCAAATTTAATCCACACGAAGGCGTTAAAAAAGCAGCTGTTAGCAAAAAGACCTTCACTCAAGTTTTTGGTGAATGGCTATGTGATATGGCTCACGCTGATCCAATGTTGATCGGCATTACACCTGCGATGCGCGAAGGCTCTGGCCTTGTAGAGTTTGAGAAGAATTTCCCGAAACGTTATTACGATGTGGGTATTGCCGAGCAACATGCAGTTACTTTTGCAGCCGGCATGGCATGTGAAGGTATGAAGCCTGTAGTGGCAATTTATTCCACATTCTTGCAGCGTGCCTATGATCAATTGATTCATGATGTGGCCTTACAAGATTTGCCCGTTTTATTTGCGCTCGATCGCGCGGGATTAGTAGGCGCGGATGGCGCAACCCATGCTGGCGCATATGACATTCCATTCTTGCGGTGTATCCCGAATATGTTGGTGATGACACCAGCAGACGAAGCGGAGTGTCGCGATTTATTGACAACTGCATTTCATCAACCCCATCCAACCGCAGTTCGTTATCCACGCGGCTCCGGTATTGGCGCAACTCCTTCTAGCGAGTTGCGTACTTTGCCATTAGGTAAAGGTGAAGTTCGTCGTAAGTCATCGGCACCTACAGGCAAGAGAGTTGCGATTTTGGCATTTGGTACTTTGCTCTATAGCGCTTTAGAGGCTGCTGAAAGCTTGGATGCCACTGTTGCCAATATGCGTTTTGTAAAACCATTAGATGTTGAATTGATTCAATCGCTAGCAATGGATCATGATTACTTTGTCACGATTGAAGATGGTGCGATTGCTGGCGGTGCTGGTAGTGCTTGCCTCGAAGTTCTTACAAAATTAGGAATTCAAAAGCCCTTACTTCAGTTAGGTCTTCCAGATGAATTCATTGAACATGGCGACTATCAGTTGCTCATGACCAAGTGCGGCCTTGATGTTGAGGGCATTACAAACTCGATAAAGCAACGTTTTCCAGCGGTATTCGTGGCAAATTCGGTGATTTCAGGCAAATAAGATCGTTTTGCTTGAAAATAGAGCTATGAATGACATGAACCCCGCCTTTCTCAAAGCCAGCGCTATGCCGGATGTGCAGTCCTCCTTGGACAAGCGCGCCTTGCCTATTGAGCAAGTTGGTATTCGTGGCGTGCGTCATCCATTAATGATTCGTAGCAATACAGGGAACTTCCCATCGGTTGGCACTTTCGAGATGGATGTAGCTTTACCAGCGCATGTGAAAGGTACGCACATGTCTCGTTTCATGGCGCTGCTGCAACAGCAAGAACAAGCAGTCGACAGCACTACAGTGGTCACGTTAGTGCGCGAAATGTTGCCATTGTTGGATGCTAAAGAAGGTCATGTGCAATTTACCTATACGCACTTTGTTAAAAAAGCAGCGCCTGTTTCTGGTGTTGAGAGCTTGATGGATTACGAAGTGACTTGGATGGCAACAGCAAAACAAAATGCCAATGGTGCAACAGATGTTGAGCTGGGATTACGTGCACAAGTACCAGTGATGAGTTTGTGCCCTTGCTCAAAAGAGATTTCAGAATTTGGCGCTCATAATCAGCGTTCACATGTCACGATGACAGTGACTCTAGATTCAGCAACGCAAATGACGGTAGAAGATTTGGTTGCGGCGGCAGAGAGCGAGGCATCCAGCGAGCTTTGGGGCTTACTCAAGCGTCCTGATGAAAAGTGGGTGACTGAACATTCCTACAGTAATCCTAAATTTGTTGAAGATTTGGTGCGCGATGTTGCTGGCCGTTTAAAGGCAGAACAGCGTATTCAGTCCTTTATAGTCGAGGCTGAGAACTTTGAATCCATTCATAACCACAGCGCGTTTGCCAGAATTTCGCACCAGAAATAAAGCGCACTGAGCTGAGCTAAGCCACACTAAACTAAATTATTGCTTTGCAAATCCCAGCGGGGTTTGATGTCAAAGGCTCCAGAGGTTGTGGAGCCATTATTTTTGCTTAGCAAGCGTAGTGCACCAGCAAATGCAATCATGACGCCGTTATCAGTACATAGCTCCAGCGGTGGGTAATGCACTTCAAAACCATTGCGAGATGCTTTTTCGTTCAGTGCACTGCGCAGTTGCAAATTAGCACCCACACCACCAGCAAGAACCAAATGTTTGCAACCGGTTTGCTTAAGGGCTTTCTCAGATTTGCTAACGAGCACGGCAACAATGGCGTCTACAAAACTTCTAGCAAGATCAGCATGAAACTGTGCCACTTGCGTGGAATCTGTTACAGATTGTGATTCAAACTTTTTGACTTGATTGAGAACGGCAGTCTTTAATCCCGAGAACGAAAAATCTAAATCGCCAGAGTGCAGCATTGGTTTTGGTAAATCAAAAATGCCGACACGACCTTTTTCTGCCAGCTTGGAAATCGCAGCACCACCTGGGTAAGCTAAACCTAACAATTTGGCAGTTTTATCAAAGGCTTCACCAGCAGCATCATCCAAGGTCTCGCCCAAAAGTTCATATTGGCCGATGCCAGAAACTTTCATAAGTTGGGTATGCCCACCCGAAACCAATAGGGCAATAAATGGAAATTGCGGAGCGGTTTGACCCAAAAGCGGGGAAAGGAGGTGGCCTTCTAGATGATGAACCCCGATGGTGGGTAAATGAAGGCCTTGGGCTAAAGATTTGGCAAAAGCACTGCCAACCAATAGGGCGCCGGCTAAACCAGGCCCTTGAGTGAAGGCAATCGCATCAATATCGCCTAATTTAAGGCCAGATTGGGTCAGGGATTGGTCTAAAAGGGGTAAAACACGACGAATATGATCTCGGGAGGCTAGCTCAGGAACAACACCCCCATAATCCCGGTGCATGGCGATCTGGGAGTGCAAACCCTGGCCCAGAATGCCTAAAAATGCAGGTTTTCCAGCTTCCCAGGGGGCGGTGTTGTAAATCGCCACCCCAGTCTCATCACAGGAAGTTTCTATGCCTAAAACAATCATTTTTCGCTTGGTCGTGCTAGAATCGCAATTGAGTTAATTTTTCGATACCCATCGAGCATATACGAGTTAAATAAGTATGACTACAGTCCGCCTTCGCGAAAACGAACCATTTGAAGTGGCATTGCGCCGTTTCAAGCGCACCATTGAGAAAAATGGTCTTTTGACAGACTTGCGTGCACGCGAGTTTTACGAGAAGCCAACGGCTGAGCGTAAGCGTAAAAAGGCTGCAGCTGCTAAGCGCCATTACAAGCGCATTCGCAGCCAAATGTTGCCTAAGAAGCTTTACTAATAGAATTTAAAGCTCTCTTCACCGAGAGGCTTTGAAACCCGCTGACGGTGAAACGCAGCGGGTTTTTGCTTTTTAAACACCACCTCAGAAAACTAGGATCGCCCCATGAGTTTGAAAGATCAAATCACTGAAGATATGAAATCCGCCATGCGCGCCAAAGAAACTGCGCGCTTGGGAACCATTCGTCTGTTGTTGGCTGCTATCAAGCAGCGTGAAGTAGATGACCGCATTGTGCTCGATGATGCAGCGGTGATTACTACAGTTGAAAAAATGATCAAGCAGCGCAAAGATTCTATTTCCCAGTTTGAGAAAGCGGGGCGTGATGATCTCGTTGCAGTCGAATCTGCAGAGATGACAATTCTGCAAGCCTACTTACCAGCACAAATGTCAGACGCAGAAGTAGAGGTGGCAATTGCTGCGGCGGTTGCATCTACAGGCGCTGCAGGCCCACAGGATATGGGCAAGGTGATTGGTGTGCTCAAGGGTCAGCTAGCTGGTAAAGCCGATATGGGTAAAGTATCTGGCTTGGTAAAAGCCGCGCTGGCGAAGTAACTCTCTAGTAAAACTCAGAAAACCGTTTCATACTGATCGTATGGCGCTCATTCCACAATCCTTCATTGCCGATCTGTTAAATAGGGTCGATATTGTTGATGTGGTTGGGCAGCATGTGAAGTTAAAAAAGGCTGGTGCGAACTATCAAGGTTTGTGCCCTTTTCATTCTGAGAAGTCACCATCATTTTCTGTTTCACCAACCAAGCAGTTCTATCACTGCTTTGGATGCGGGGCCCACGGATCTGCAATTAGTTTTTTGATGGAGTATTCCGGTCTTGGATATGTCGATGCGATAGAAGAGCTCGCACGCTCTGCTGGGCTAGATGTACCTCGCGAAGAGCGAACTGCTAATGATGTTGCCCGTCAACAGCAAGCGATGGCCTTGAGTGAGGTGATGAGTTCAGCGGCTGATTGGTATCGCCAGCAACTCAAAGGAAGCACGCGTGCAGTTGAATACCTCAAAGGGCGTGGCCTGACGGGTGGGGTCGCAAAGCGCTACGCACTAGGTTATGCCCCTGATGGCTGGCAAGGTCTTGAGGCAGTCTTTGGGTCTTACTCAAATGATGAAATTGCAAAGACTCTAGTCGAGGGCGGCTTGATTATTCAGGGTGAGCAGTCTGAAGGTGCGCCAGTAAAGCGTTATGACCGCTTTCGCGATCGCATCATGTTTCCGATTCGCAATCCCAAAGGACAAACCATCGGGTTTGGTGGGCGCATTCTGGATCAAGGTGAGCCCAAGTATTTAAATTCCCCGGAAACACCATTGTTCTCCAAGGGTAATACGCTTTACGGATTGTTTGAAGCAAGACAAGCCATTCGCGCCAAAGAATATGTATTGGTATGCGAAGGCTATATGGATGTCGTGGCTCTTGCGCAACTAGGTTTTCCAAATGCAGTAGCAACATTAGGTACTGCATGTACAGCAAATCATGTGCGCATGTTGTTGCGTCAAACCGATAAAGTAGTTTTCTCATTTGATGGTGATGCAGCAGGGCAGCGGGCAGCACAGCGTGCGCTCGAGGCCTGCTTGCCACTCATGTCTGACGACAAAGAGATTCGTTTCTTATTCTTGCCAACTGAGCATGACCCAGATAGTTATGTCAGGGCCTATGGTGAAGCTGCTTTTGAAAAAGTGATTAAAGAAGCGATGTCTTTATCGAGTTTCTTCTTTAAGGTAGCTAGTGAGGGTCACGAATTAACTACGCCAGAGGGCAGGGCGCAAACACACCATGCGGCAAAGCCTTTACTATTGTCGATGCCACCAATTGCCTTGCGCACACAAATGCTGCGTGAGCTAGCGATTCGTACCAATACTACTCCTGCCGAGTTGGAGTCATTTTGCGGTCTCAGTGTAGTTCCCACTCCCGTGCAGACATCACCTTATCAAGCTACACAAGCGAAATCTACAAACCTAGCAAATAACCTAAGTGGTTTAGGTAATCGACAAGGTGCGCCATGGCAAGCATCAAAGGGTTCTGCAAAACGGGTTGCCACACAAGTCATTGAGCCACCTAAAGCGCCAATGGATTTGGCAGAACAAATTTTACGAGTTCTCATTCAGTTTCCGCATTTAGGCAAAGCATTAAATGAGAGTAAGCGTGCATTGGCATTAAAGGCGGCAGAGCAACGCTCGGCAAATGCTTTGATATTGATGAAAGATTTACTCTCGCAATGTGATCAAGTAGAGCTGATTGCCGATGAAAGTGGGAAGATGACAGTTGGTGCAGGATCTTTTGCGATGTTTCAGGATCAACTCTCTCGAAGTGAGCTTGCCTCTATGTATGAGGTATTAAGAAAGAGAATTATGGGAAGCGACGTTGAGCTTGAGGGCGCTTCCGCAGATTTGGACGGTGCTTTCAGTAAGCTGGAGAAAGCAGGCCTCAAGCAGGAAATGACGGAAATCGCCCAAAAAATTGCTGGGGGTAGCGCCAGCGACCAAGACAAGGCTAGATATAGGGAATTAGGCGAAAAGCTGAAATTTGCCTAAAAATTTCCTGAAACACCCCTAGAAAACACCTGAAATTACCCCATATTTTTAGGTAAACGGGGGTAAAAAAAGTCGCAATCGACTATAATCCTTTGTTCCCAAGAAAAAAACGAATTAATTCAGCCACTTGCGCTTAGTTTTTAGGAAATTCTGGGTAAGTGGACTACGAGGCTGTGCTTAATCAGTCGTGATCAATAACAGTTATGTGAGTAAGTGCTAATAAATGCCTAATACCAAGACAAAAAAATCCGCCAAACCAGCCCAAAAAGCAAAAGTAGCTGCCAAGCCAGCACCAAAGGCAAAAGCGGCAGTGAAAGCGAAAGCGCCTGCAAAGCCAGTTGCTAAAGCTAAAGCACCAGCTAAGGCGGCAACTAAGGCGGCAACTAAGCCAGCTCCAAAAGCAAAAGTAGCTGCCAAGCCAGCACCAAAGACAAAAGCTGCAGCGAAAGCGCCTGCAAAGCCAGTTGCTAAAGGTAAGGCACCAGCTAAGGCAGTAACTAAGCCAGCACCAAAAGCAAAGCCTGTAGCGAAAGCAAAGGCCCCAGCAAAACCAGCAGTGAAAGCCAAAGCACCTGCAAAGCCAATAGCTAAAACTAAGACACCAGCTAAGCCAGCACCAAAAGCAAAAGCTCCAGCAAAGGCGCCTGCAAAAGTTGAAAAGCCAGCTAAGCCTACTAAGGCTGATGTGAAAGTTGAGACAGCAAAAAAAGGTAAGGCTGCCGAAAAGGCTGAAGATACAAAAGAGCTTAAGGGCAAAAAAGCGAAAGCTGTACAAGCGGAAGTTGCCACACCTCAAGAAGAGAAGAAGCGTGGCCGCAAAGCCAAAGAACCTGCTGCCGATGGCGCAGAGCCGGTATTAACCGATCGCCAAAAAGCGCGTGAGCGTAAGGCAAAGGAAAAAGCGTTGTTAAAAGAGTTTGCCGCGCAACAGTTAGGCACTGAAGAACAACAAGAGTTACGCCGTGCCCGCTTGAAGACTTTGATCAAGATGGGTATGTCCAAGGGTTACTTAACCCATGGTGAGATGAATGACGTGATGTCTGATGAGTTGTCTGATGCGGATGCATTGGAAACCCTGATCAGCTTGTTGAATGACATTGGTATTACTGTTTACGAACAAGCGCCAGACGCAGAAACATTAATTCTGTCTGATAACACAGCAGCCGCCGCTTCTGAAGAAGAGGCTGAAGAAGAGGCTGAAGCAGCCCTGTCTACTGTGGATTCAGAGTTTGGTCGCACAACCGATCCAGTACGTATGTATATGCGCGAAATGGGTACGGTTGATTTGTTGACCCGCGAAGGCGAGATCGTCATCGCGAAAAAGATCGAGGCCGGTCTTAAAGACATGGTGATGGCCTTGTCTGCATGCCCCGTAACGATTGCAGAAATTCTCAGTAACGTAGACAAGATCGCCGCTGGCGAATTAGAAATTGATCAATTCGTTGATGGCTTAGTTGATCCAAATGCAGAAGACATCAAGCTAGGACCTGAAGAGTCTGAAATAGATCCTGACGCTGAAGAGGGCGAAGAAGACGGTGACGATGAAGGCGGGGGTGGTGGCGGTGGTGCTGCAACTGCAAACGCCAAGCAGTTAGAGGAATTAAAGCAAATCTCATTAGAGAAATTTGCCATCGTACGTACCCAAGCTGAAAAAATGCGCCGTGCCTTTGATAAGGATGGTTATAACTGTCCTGCATACATCAAGGCACAAGAAGCGATTCGTGCAGAGTTACTCGGTTTCCGCTTAACGGCAAAGAGTGTTGAGAAACTATGTGACACCATGCGTGCCCAAGTAGACCAGGTTTGGAAACTGGAGCGCGGTATTGTTAGCTTGTTAGTTGATAAAGTGGGTGTAAATCGTGGTGAAGTATTAAAAGACTTCCCTAAGATGTCTATGAACTTGGGCTGGACAGATAAGTTGCTCAAAGAGGGCAAGCCATACAGCGCGCTCTTGCAACGTAACGTTCCAGCGATTCAGGAATTGCAACAGAAGTTGATCGACATTCAGAAGAATGTGGTTATTCCCTTGCCTGAACTCAAAGAAGTAAACAAACAGATGATCGCGGGCGAGAAGCGTGCTCGTGAGGCGAAGCGTGAGATGACCGTAGCGAACTTGCGTTTGGTTATTTCAATTGCTAAGAAATACACCAACCGTGGCTTGCAGTTCTTGGATTTGATTCAGGAAGGTAATATTGGTTTGATGAAGGCGGTAGATAAGTTTGAATACCGTCGTGGCTATAAGTTCTCAACTTATGCAACTTGGTGGATTCGTCAGGCGATTACTCGTTCGATTGCTGACCAGGCACGTACGATCCGTATCCCAGTTCACATGATTGAGACCATCAATAAGATGAACCGTATTAGTCGTCAAATCTTGCAGGAAACTGGTCATGAGCCAGATGCGGCAACTTTGGCGCTGAAGATGGAGATTCCAGAGGATAAGATCCGTAAGATCATGAAGATTGCGAAAGAGCCAATCTCAATGGAAACACCAATTGGTGACGACGAAGATTCTCATTTGGGCGACTTCATTGAAGACGGCAATACCCTTGCTCCTTCTGAAGCAGCATTGCATGACTCGATGCGTGATGTTGTGAAGGATGTATTGGACTCACTTACACCACGTGAAGCAAAAGTATTACGGATGCGCTTTGGTGTGGAGATGAGTACAGACCACACCCTTGAAGAAGTGGGTAAACAGTTTGATGTGACTCGTGAGCGTATTCGTCAGATTGAAGCGAAAGCACTGCGCAAGATGCGTCATCCAAGCCGCAGCGATAAGCTCAAGACCTTCCTCGAGGAAGATTGAGCTTTGTAATCAATATCGTGAACCCCTTAAACAAAAGGGTTCACGATTTGTAGTCTCTTATCAATTATTTGCCGATGCTGCATATCTTCTGAGTAAAGCCTCTCGCAACCCGCCTGCAATGCAGCAGCAATAATCATCGAATCATAGTGTTGGTATCCGTATTGCCTTGAAACCATCAGCCCGGTCTTGAAGGTGTCGATATCAAGAGACCTCACCTGAAATAGAGATGTAAAAAGATCTAAAAACTCATCTAACTCGCCGTTAGATAATTTTGTTTTTCTAAGGCTGGCCGAAGTAAACTCATTAAGCACTTGAACGCTAACTACATTGTACTGCTGTAGATTTTTACTAACCCAATCTGCTTTTCTATCATCTGATGACAGTAGATAAAGCAAAGTATTTGTATCAAAAAATATTTTTTTAGCGTTCATTCAATTCAGATCGATCAAAGTGAAAATCAGCGGGCATACGTCCACGGAATTTTCTCAGACCCTCAATCCTCTCTTGTAGAGATGGTTTCTTCCTAATTTGAAAATGTTTTTTATCGGCGACATGAACCTCAATTTCGTCACCTTCTTTTAGCTTCAAGTAATCAACCACCTGGGAAGGCAATCGAATTGCAAGGCTGTTACCCCATTTAGAAACAATCATGATCAATAGCTCCTTAAGATATACATACAATAATGTATATCTTTATGTGATGCATATGCATTTGCCCACATTGGATACGGGGATCTGAGTGACCCTTCAATTACAATGAGGGCATAGGGCCTATAGCTCAGTTGGTTAGAGCAGAGGACTCATAATCCTTTGGTCCCAGGTTCAAGTCCTGGTGGGCCCACCAGAAAAAAGAAAGCCCTCATCAGAAATGATGGGGTGCATTTTTTCCATTGCCTACGATTTGTATTCATTATTCTGCTAACGCAGGTTTACTGCCATCAATGCTGGTTTTAATGCTGAAAAGGAGAGGGTTATTGACCTCAGCATGGTTTTTTTGGCTTGACCTTAGAGTCTATTGGAGTAATGTGAATGATAAATGTTAGTGAGTATTCACTTATAATTCTCTTCTGAAATTCAGAAAATAAAGATAGAATGTCTCTCCCTGAGTTCTCTGGATTCAAGAGATACGGTACTCAGCACCAAAATAAACAGCCATGAGCTTAAAAGGGTTTGAAGATGCTTTTCAAAAAATCTCAATCGATTAGATTTTTGCAGCCGACTATGGAGTCGTTTGAGACTATTGTTGGCCCTGCAACAGAAGTTCATGGAAGATTGGTTGCAAATGAGAGTTTGAGAATTGATGGTAGTGTGATTGGGAATATTGAAGCCAAGCAGGGCAAAAATGTCAGTATTGCTTTAGGTCGCACTGGACTTGTTCAGGGAGATATCTATGCTTTCCGAGTTTTGGTAGCTGGACGAGTTGAGGGTAATATTTATGCTACCGAACGCGTTGAATTGCATGAGGGCGCAGAGGTTCGAGGCGATATTACCTATGGTCAACTGGGTATAGAGCATGGGGCCAAATTAAATGGCTTAATGATTTCTAGAAATGGTGAGGAGCCAGAAGGGGTGGTGGACTCTTCTGCGGCAGTATTCCAGGCAAATTGGGCTAAGATAAGAAGTCGATGAGCATTGCAACAAAGGCTTACTTCTTACTTCAGAACTAAAAAACTTATGGCCTTATTTAACTTAGGATCTACTTCCCCGCAATACATGGATCAGGCCATGTTTGATGTTGCTGTATTCCGTTTTTACAGCCTTCGTCATCAATTTGAAGATTTTCAAAGCTTTTGGCATGCAAAAACAGTAAACGCTGATGGGCGGGAAGTTCGTCTAGTCGATAGCTTGTTTGCTCAGGTGACTAAATTTCCTAAAGATGAGCAATTGAGAGCGCAGTTGTCTGAGGCATGTTTAGAGATTGAGAAGTATTGGAGCAAGAAATTCGGCGTTAGTCCTGAATCGCTAACGCTATTTGGGGTAATTAAATCGCAAGCGGACGTTGTCCTAGCCAGTTCTGAGGATAATTTAAAAGAAGCTGGTGACAAAAATCATTTAGTTACAGCTAATACGGCTGGGCGAGTAACTTCTTGCATGAGAAATCTTCACCGCTATGAGTCCCAAATTGCGCAATTGCAGCCAATCCATTTTGACAATCAAACGAAGATTCATTTTTTCTTAGACGGACTAAATGAAGCACTGAGCTCAAGTTTTAAATATAGTGGTAGCGTACTTAAAGTCCTTGAGCAAGATTCTTATATGGAAAATGAGGATGTGACTTGGGGTAGATGGACATTATTCCGTGACTCGACCGGGTTCTCCGATATTTGGATTGTTAGGATTGGGACTGGCAGGGCCGAGGTATTTAAAGCTGTCCAAAAATTGAGTGAGGATAGATATGAGCTTGATGAATCAATCAGGGGTATCCATTTTGATTCAGAAATTTTTAAGGCGATTGATAAAACTCGGATCGCTGCATTTGAAGGCTCGGAATTGAACGCGAGTCCCCCAGCCTACTTCCAAATGCTGACTATGCTCAACGCTTGCGGCGAGCCTGTATTTGAGAGGCGCTAAATACAATGCGCTTCTCAAATTTGAGTCTAATTATTCGCCATCTGTAGTGCTAATGTTCGAGCCGTATGAAGGGCTAGAAGAATATGAGGGAACGTGACTAGTTTCAATTACTCGTAATTCTCCACTGAGTTTTGCGCCTTTTTCAACACTCATCTCAGCGTATTGGGTCAAGCCTGTAATTTTTGCACTTGATTTGATATTTAAGTGATTGGTTACATGAAGGCCTTGAGTTACCTCGCCGCGGATTTCAACAACTTCCGCATTAATTCTGCCGTTAACAATCCCAGTTGCATCCACTAAAACCTCTTTGGTGTTTAACTCGCCTTCAACTACGCCGGCAACAACCGCCATTTCAGGAACCTCGAATGTACCTTTAACTACCACGCCTTCGCCAACAAAGAGTGAACCTTTTGGATTGTTATCCATCATCATTATTTTCCTAAATTAATAAATGTGACTTGATCATATCGTATAACGGACTTGCCTCAAAATTTAAAGCAAGACAACTAATGCACTAAAGTTGTGCATTAGTTGTCGTTGTTCTGTGGCTTAATTTTGATCGGTGTGGGGGTGGCTAAATCCGAAAACTGATCCTTTAAAGCATTGAGTGCGCTGATTTTCGACTCTATGACAGGAAGTTGACGCTGCAGAGTTTGAAGCTTTTCGCGATAAGTAGCCTCAATCTCATCGAGCTCCTTCCGGGTGATTACCCCGCCCATTTCTTTGGTCATTTCCGGGCTAAAACGAATGGCAACTCGAAAGCCTAAAAAATGAATCCCTATGCCGATCAGAATAAAGACGCTGAACGATAAAACAGCAAGCTTAATTACGGTTCTACCCGTAATTTTGATTTGCTTCATCGTTGAAGTAGAGCCTGAAACCCAGATTAATTGCATTTGAGCGACGGTTTTTTAATCTTTAATAATGCGTGATTTTATTTCCAGCCTCAATTTTGTACTTTTTCAGTCATATTGTAAAGATTGACTAGTATTTTTAAGGGTTTGATGTCTATTTGGTGCTAATATGGCGTCAGTAATTCTTACCATAAAAAGAGACCAATCCGATTGCGAATTTTTGCAGTTTTCTGTAGAACGCTAAATTTATGCACCATGCTCGCCTTCCCGAAATTGATGGAAATGCGCTTAAGAAAGCCAGAGAAAAGCTAGGCATGGAGCGGGCAGAGGTGGCATCCCACTGCTGTCTCTCTAGCAAAATGATTGTTGAGTTGGAAGAGGGTGGAATTTCATCTTTCTATAATTTTCAACTAAAAGTTTCTGCTGCAAAAAAAGTCGGGACATATTTGGGTTTAAAAGCTGAAGACTATCTGCAGCAGCCCGCAGAAGCTGTCGAAAACAATTCTCCCCAACTTGCTGTTGAAGGTCTGAGTGAGCATCATGAGAGTGATTTGGCGAAGACTGGTGCCAATCAGTCGCTTTCAGGTGAAGGAGAGCAGTTGGATGATCTTATTTATGAAAGTACTAATTCGGGTACTTCATTGCCTCATGTTAGTAGTCGACCAAGACAAGTCAAGTGGATGAATGTTTCGGCATTTGTATTGCTGGGGTTTGCAGCGATCTATGTTTCGGAAAATTGGTTTCATGTCTCGGATAGGGCTATGGTTTTTTTGGGGCAAGGTGACAATAAAAAAGTCGAATTACCTGAGTCGCCCAAGGATATTGCAGCTCAAGATGAAAAGCCGATGCAAGAGGATGAAAAGTCTTCTTCAAAGGCTGATGCCAAAGTGGAATCAGTTGCAACCTCAGTAGGTGCTCCAAATCAATGTTCACCAGTTCGAGATGATCAATTACTGGTTTATAAGTCCCCAAATCCCTCGAAGTCTGGCGATGCTGTCAACATCAAAACCTTGGTTAAACAAGTTTTGTGTGTGACTGATAGTCAAGGCAAGCAAGTATTGGTTGAGTTAGAGCCAAATACGGCGCATTCATTTAAGGGCACCCCTCCTTTTGTTGTGACGGCGCAGGATTTAGACAATGTTGAGATGTTTTATCAGGGTTGGAGGGTGCGGCCGCCTAACGCTGGTATGAAACAAATGAGGTTGGTTGAAGTTGCAATGCAGTAGGTAGTTGACTCTCATCTTGTAGAGGAGGTACATATGTTTGAATTTTCAAAAAAAGGCCCAATGGCTGATACGCAGTTGACGTATTCAACTACAGTCGGTTCTGGTTCAAAGGTTACGGGAAATTTTACGCACAGAGGCAATATGTTGCTCTCCGGACATCTTGTGGGCGATATTCATCAGGATGAAACTGGGCCTGAGGCAGACAATGGTTACACTGCGGTGATCGGTAAGACCGGATTCTTGGAGGGCGATATTCATAGTTCCCATGCAATTATTATTGGACGCATTAATGGATCGGTCTTAGCAAAAGGAAGGGTTGAGGTTTATCCAGGTGCCGTGGTCTGTGGCGACATAACCTACTCGCAAATTAACGTTCACCCTGATGCTAAAGTAAATGGCAACCTAAAGTGTTTGTTGCCGGATGTATTGAAAAATGCTGCCACCCTATCTGATCTTGAGGATTTGGCCAATAATGTTGTGCCGTTAACAAAATCTGAAAGTGCACAAGGGTAAATCTTCGGGGCTTGAGATGGCGCAAATACCAAAGGATCAGATCCATCATCTTAAGGAATCACTAGAGGAGGATTCTGGTCGGAGGAAGATTCCTTGGCTGTTGTTGGTAGGCTTTATTTTGTTGACGGTGGCTGGCGCGTTAATTCATATTTATTACTATCGCGACCTTCCAAAATGTCAGGATGAGTCCGTCCAGATTCTTTTAAATAAAAACATTAGGAGTAATGAAGCGCTTATTAAAAATGCTCGAACACAGGCTTTTGATCGGATTCGGGAAGTCTCTCATGACAATTCTCGGCGGTCCTGTGTTGCAAGCTTGATTACTAACGAGGGTAATTACTCTCTTGCTTATTTAGTGGTCAACGACCTCGTTGAAAAAAATTGGTTGAGTCGTTTTGTTGGTGATATTCAATACTCTGTTGTTATAGAAAAAATTGAATCTAACTAGCGATTTTAGTTGGGTACGCTACAGCAGAAACTTTCCAATGATGTATAGCATCATAGATGACACTAGAGCATAAATAGCCGCTTTGGCTAACGCTCTCTCTACTCCTTTTTGAATGATCTTATTTTGAATATTTTCATCGGCGACGATATTTTTAATGTTCCAAAGATCCTTTCTGATGGTATTTAAGCTTTCATCAGATTTTTTATCCCTAGCCTGAATGGAGTCGCTTATTTCAGCCAAGCGACTGTTAATTTCTTTTAGCTCGGCGATTGCATCATCAAGATTTCCCATGAAGGCTCCAAATCTGGGTCGGCTCTTTAAGTTTCAAGAGCTCCGATATTAAGGTGGATAGAATATGTGAGATTATGGCAAATTTCGTGGGCCGACCATCATTTTTGCAAAACCAGTTCTTTTTCAAGTAAGCTTAGGGCGCCTATGTTGATTTGCTTTATAGTGTTATTGAAGAAATGCACGCTCTAATTGGGCAACGCTGGTTATAAGACTGACTCAAATAGATTGGATATCAAGAGTTGATGATGGTGGCTAAAGTAAAAGCCTTGGCAAAGTTGTTGTTGAAAGGCATCGCCTTTTTTCTTGCTTTACTTGTCTTACTCTATGCCGTATTCAAAGTTTGGGATTATCGAGCGCTTGAAAATAAACAAGCTGAACAGTCGGCTCTTCAGAATCGACAGAAGATAAAGTACGATGACTTGGTTAAGGACCAGGTTTCCTACGCGCCACTAATGGTAGGCACTTCCTCATTGGATTATGTAAAGGATGGGGACCGAAGCTTTATTTTTTCCTACCTGCTTTCGGCTGACTACAAAGTGTTTAAAGAGGCGATGGAAGAAAGTGCTCAAATTACTTATGTGGGTAAGCAAATCTTAGGGTCTGGATGCAAAAAGCAAGCTTGCAACGAGCTCGAATCCGCTTTTGTGATTGATCCGGAGACTAGTCAATATTTCGCAGCAATTAGCCAAAGTGGTGCGGTTGTATATTACGGCGTCGAAGAAGGTAAACCCATTCCATCGGCTTTTGCGAAGTGGCAGCCCAATAAAAGTGTAGAGGAGGTCAAATAATGAACTGCCTCTTGAAGGATTTACATCGGTCTTGCCTGCCTCGTATTTTTTGGGTTTTATTGACAATTTCTTTGGTTGCGAGCGCTCAAGCAAAGTCGGATCATCAAGAGCCGGCTGCTACAAAAATGAGTACCGGAAAGCAGGGCTCTAAAGTCAATAATGATAAAGACATTGTTATTCGGAAAAATGCCGAATCGACTCTGTATTTGTTATCAGGTTGGGGTAAAGCAGAGGAGCCATATGTTTGGTATACCGTGTCAGCCCATTTCAACAAGGATCATTTGGCGCCAAACGGTAAACCATTTAATCTTTTTAGTTTGAGTGGCGCTCAAGATTGCAAAGAAAATCACTTTTTCTTTTACCGTGCTTCTTACCTGTATTTTGACTCCAAAACCAAATCCTTGAATGAAGTATTTTTCAATAAAAGTAAATCAAGTGTGATGCCTATTGATCCGGACACAATTGAATCAAGTGTGAAGTCAATTATCTGCAACTAAATGGCAGACCAAAATCTAAAGTCTTCTCGTCTAGCTGAACAATTTAAGTCCTTGTTTACCCAGATGCAAAAAGTGGTTCAAGATGCTAAGCATCAAGACATCTTTGCGTCAACTCTAGCGAGCTCTGATTTATCGCCACTCCAGCGTCATATTTTCCACGAATTGAGTCATGATCAGCCACTTCCATTTGCTCTTGTGCATGATGAGTTAACAGGTCTCTTGTTGAGGACCAGCATGCTGGACTGCTTTGAGCGGACTTTAAATGAACTTCATTATCGAGATAAGTTCTCAGCGGTTTGTTTCATTGATTTGGACGGGTTTAAAGAAATTAATGATCAGCATGGACATGTTATTGGTGATCAAGCCTTAGGTTTGGTGGGAGCATGTTTAAAAAACTCCATCCGTTCAGAGGATTTGTTATGCCGGTGGGGTGGCGATGAATTCATAGTGGTTTTGCAAAATATTGAGCATAAAGATTACATAATGAATTTAGCCAATCGACTACTCAATGCTATTTCAAGTCCAATGAGATTAAATACGAATGAGCCACTCACCCTCTTCTTGGGTGCAAGCATAGGAGTTTCCGTAATTGAACCTGGCAATTCTGGGCGGGGTAAAAATGCACTTGCCCTCATTGAGGCAGCAGATGGTGCCATGTATCGTGCTAAACGAGCGGGGAAAAACTGTATTCGGTTTGCTGAGTAAGAAATCCTTATGTGACGTTATTGCTTGCGCAGGTGCACTGGTGGAATGCGAAGAATGTCACGGTATTTAGCAATTGTTCGTCTAGCAATGTTATAGCCTTGTGCGTTCAATATTTGAGCTATTTGGGTGTCAGATACCGGCTTGCTTGGCGACTCCTCACCCACAATTTTTTTGATTAATGCTTGAATAGCCGTCGAAGAGATGCCGCTGCCGTTTTCTGAGCTGACTTGACTGCTAAAAAAGTATTTGAATTCAAAAATCCCGAGTGGACAAGCCAGGTATTTTTGTGTTGTTACCCTAGAGATCGTGGATTCATGCATTTCTAATTCTTCAGCGATTTCTCTGAGTACCAAGGGTCTCATTCCAATTGCGCCGATGGAAAAAAATTTCTGCTGTCTCGATACGATTGCTTGCGCAACTTTCAATATAGTCTCTTCACGTTGAGCAATATTTTTGACTAACCAGCTGGCCTCAAGCATCTTCTGCTTTAAAGCCCCGTCTATTTTTTTTTGACCGTTCTCTTTTAAGATCCTTGCGTATTCATTATTAAGAGACAGTCTCGGTTTTGCATTCGGGTTCGATTCTGCGATCCAGCGCTGCTGTTTTAATTTCACTACTATGTCAGGAAGAATCCATTGGTCATTCTCACGTTCAAATTGTGCGCCTGGATTGTGTTGAAGGCTTCTTATGAGATTTACCGCTTTAAGTACTGCCGCTTCGGATTGGCCGCTCGCCTGTCTGATCTTTTGCCAATCTTTTGAGCCAACTTTAGATAGATGGGAATTTGTGATCTCCTTGGCTAATTCCCATATATCTCGATTGGTATTCACGTTTTCTAGAATCCGATCTATTTGGAGAGAAAGACACTCGGCAAGATCGCGTGCTCCTACTCCAGGAGGGTCGAGCGATTGCAGCATCGCGAGGGCTTTTTCAAGGCGCTCATAAGAGTCCTTGCTTAATGTTTGGGATGTTAAATCTATATAGATGTTTTGTAGGTCCTCAGGTAAATAGCCACGCTCATCAAGACACCCCGCTAAATAGGCAATCAGAGATTGCTCATCAGGCGCCACATTTAAGAGATGGATTTGCTCCTCTAAATATTCCAGCAAGGTTTGTTTGTGTGCAATTCGTTCATACTGTTCGCCCCAGTCCTCATCATCGTCTTGTGAGATGCGTGGATTGGCCCATGAGCTTTGAGTCACCTCAATACGTTCGTTAGATTGGGTCAGATTTGATTCAATTTCAGGGTTTGGCTCAAATTCGAGTAAAGGATTTTCTTCAGCCTCTTTTGCTAATTGCTGCTCCAGTTCTGAGTTGGATAGCTGTAAAAGCTTGATTGATTGCTGAAGTTGTGGAGTCAGGCTAACTGTTTGGCTAGCTCTGGTATTGATAGAAATAGCCATGTACTTAACGACAGGTCATGGAAAGGTTGAGGGTTAAATGAAGCCTAGATTGCATATGCTTAAGTGTAATTGCCGATTTTTAGAATGGAATATCTAGGTTCAGTTCTGCTGGTTTCAAATTGACCTACAAAAACAAATCGGAGTCAGAATAGCAAGCGGCAATGTTCCTTTTTGAATAGGCCTTTTGACTGATTTGACGACTTATTTATTCGGCTTTATAAAATTTACTTATATAAATCATATACTTAAGTACTATTTGGATCAGTTAGAAGTAAAAATTAAGGAAAAGGTTAATCGCTTTTGCGTATTTTTCCGTTTACAGTTACCCTGTCACTAAAAAAGAGGAATTTCACATTATGGAAAATCCTGTCATTACCGAGCATCGCATTCGTGGCGAGCGCTTTTACACCATCGAAAGGCATAACAAAATTGCTT
Source organism: Polynucleobacter sp. MWH-UH23A (assembly GCF_040409805.1). Taxonomy (NCBI): domain Bacteria; kingdom Pseudomonadati; phylum Pseudomonadota; class Betaproteobacteria; order Burkholderiales; family Burkholderiaceae; genus Polynucleobacter; species Polynucleobacter sp. MWH-UH23A. The sequence goes on along the minus strand of NZ_CP099572.1, from coordinate 1,695,420 downwards.
TTTATACGACTAATATTGCAGCCGCTCGCTATTGGGTAAAGCATGTTGTTAATGGTGAAAATGTCAATGTTCTACAAAGCCAGCTAACTCAGGGAAATCCATAGATCTATTCTTGACCAGTATTAGCTGTTTTCCAAGTATTTTCACTGTAGTGGGAGCTTCAAGAGGTGCGCTAAGGAGGGCTTAAATACAGGATATCCGTATAATGATCGTTTATTGTGGGTTCCTTGTATGGGTCGCTCCTTTTTCCAAAAAACCTCTTTTTTTGTCTTTCTTGTCGCCTTTAGCGGCGGTATTCCCCTTGCTCAGATAAACGAAGATTTGGTCACGGTTTTGGATGGCCGCCAGTACAGCATTTCCTATTACAAAAGTTCAGTGAAGGCATTACCCCCCGACTGGAAAAAGGTTTGGACTATTACCAATCGTAAGCAGCAGCAAGGTATTGGCCCAGAGCGAATTCAATCGGTTCGACGCAATATTTTGTTTAATTGCGTACGCAATACCTATTCAACGTTGGCGGTCGTTAATTATTCTGAGCCTAACGCTATGGGAAAACCCAGTTTGCAGACAGAGACGGGTTTTGAGTTAAATGACGATCCCATTCCAGAAGGAACCCCTTTAGCAATTATCTTTACCCAAGTTTGCGGTTCTTAATTTACATATGAGATTTAATATTTTTCCTCCTGAGGGGCTCAAAAGCATTGAGCCGAGATTCCATGTAGAGCCTCGAGCGATTGCAAAAACCATCGAGCGTGAATTAAGTAGAAAGCCGCTGGCAGGACTCTACCCAGTTGATGGTGATGGCGCAGCGTTGCCCGTCAGTATGTTGGATATTCGTCAAGGGCTGATTGTGATGAAGCCTGAAATCAAGCCTGAGGGCGGCTTCACTAGCCTGATTGGTGGTCGGCGCATCGTTGTTCTGTGTGGTGAAAGTGGGAAGATGCAATTTTTGGCGACCGGCCTGAGGTTAAATGAAGAAGGTAATTTTGTTTGCCCTATGCCGGCAGATTTAATTCTCATTCAGCGTCGTAAGGAATTTCGTACTCTTGGTCCTGCAGATGACGATTTAAATTTTGTTCTCTGCCTTGGTGCGGGTCAGGAGTTACTTACCAAAGTGATAGATATTTCAGACCACGGCATCTTGCTTGATATCCGCCTAGGTGCCACCGAAGTGGAAGTCGGACGTTATTGGCACTCGGGTTATTTTGAGCGTCTAAGGTCACGTTCTACAACGATTGATCTGGTTATTAAAAATGTTCGTCCTGGGGCAGATATTGATCGAATTCGTGCGGGCTGCGAGTTATACGAGCCAAAAAAATTAGCGCTGAAAGAATTTGAAAGTACGCGTAGTGCGATTGAAAATGCCCGCGTGCAGAGCCGCTTAAATCGATGGTATTTAGGAGCTTGCTGGCATGAATAGCCGTATAAAGCAAGTTATGTCAGGTCTTCGAGTTTGAATTCATTATGAATTTTTTTGCTTCCTTTACAACTGGAAAATTGATCATTGTCGTGAGTTTTCTCATGTTCATTGCCTTGGTCTATTTTTTCATCCGAGACTTTTACGGAAAGGTGGTGGATGAGGTTAAGGATCAGAAGACTAAACCCATTGAACCCGTAGTTGTGGCTAGCTTGCAAAAAACACATCAACTTGAGGAAGTGATTAATCAAAAAATTGCCAACATGAAGTTGGATTTGATGGCAGAGCGTCTCCGAATTACATCAACAGCCGAGGTATTAAAAAATTTAGCAAATGAGAGGCATTTGCCAGAAACCTTGTACCAAATTTATTTTGAAACTCGCGCATTCCCAAAAAAGAGTTTAGAGGCGCAGCAGACGGATTTGGAATGGCATGCTCAAGCCGGTATTACCGAGCTCAAGGTCGAGCCAATGCCGTTGGATGATGGCACTCAAATTTATTTCACTTTGCATAACTATCCTTACAAGCTCACTGCTATCAATCACCGATTTGCCAGAACATACTTTGTTGAGTTGACATTGCGTGATGTAGACGATGTTCGTTTGTTTGTGGTTCGTATTAAAGCAAATGAGACAAATGGTCGCGATATCTTGGAGTCGGCGATCATTGAAATGAAGGCAGGTGAGTGGATTGATGACATTGCAAGTTGCCGATTGCTAATGGATAAGCGCAAAACAGAAGTTCAGCTGATGGCAGAACATCGTGAGGTAGAGTTGTTAAAACAGCGGTTTATCTTGAATCAAGGTGGCAACAAGTTAGCTAGCACTAGAGCTGATATAGGGTCTAAGAAAAAGTAAAAAACGTGCTAAATATTAAGTTTCCCCGCACTCAAAAAGGCCTTTACTTTTGGTTTTTGGCCTTCTCAAGTCTATTGCTGTTCTTCTCTCTGGCAACCTTATTGACTGCTGCGGGTGAGTTATCGAGCTCTTCTTCGGATTTAAAAAATCTGAAGGTTTCAATGCCGAACATTGAAGAATTTGTCAGTTATCAGGCGATTGATTTTCGTCTGAATAACTCCACTTTGAATACGCGGCGCTTAAAACCAAGTGATATTCCTAAATTGGCGGACGATGCGATAGTGCCAGTTAGCCTTGATGATGCGGTGAATCGTGCATTCCAGTATTTCGCGGAATTTGAAAATAAACGCTCGGCGCCTATCTTGACGGTTACATTGCCAACTGTTGAATCAGTTGAGCCAGGCTCGCCTGCGGATATTGCCGGCGTCAAGCATGGGGATCTCGTGATCTATGTCGGATCTAATAAGATCGAATCGATCATGGGGTATTACCAGGCTCTGAACGAAAAGCTTTCCTCCGAAATCAGCTTAAAGTTGTTAAGAGGCAAGCAAAATACTGTCTCAGTGGTGATGAAGAGTTTAGCCAAGGGCCCCATTACTGAGAACAATAGCGGCATTAAGTTTGAGATTCCGGCAGAGGTAATTTACTTAACAGAGCGAGATAGCAAGCGCATGGCTGATCAATATCGCCGCGAAATGTTGCCAGCAATTTCGGTTGATTGGCGAGTGGATGCGGCAAATAATCTGATGCAAAGCGCTAAGCGTCTGAACTTAATTGCTAAAGGTGTGTTTGATCCATCAAACCCTTCCTCCGCCAAAATTCAGACTAAGGATGTACTCAATTGGCAGCACAAAAAAGTGCTAGAAGCAATTGATAGCTACTTTTCTCAAAGAAGAAAAATAGAAAACAAAAATGCATTCTATTTGACCGGCATGGGTGATGCGGTTGTTGGTTTTGTATGTAGCTTGATCATTTTTTTGATTGCGCTTGCCTTGTATTGGTACCAACGCAGAGTAGCAGGTAAAAAATCATGAACTCGCTCGAGAATCAAGATTACTGGCTAGGTTTGAGAATTAACGGCGAACGTTATGCCTTAGCAGCTTCACAAGTACATAGTGTTTTTCTCTATCCCGAGCCAGAGCAATCTATTAAAGAATTGAAGATTAGTGGTGTTGTGGTGCATGACGGCGAACCAGTTTATTTGCGTAATCATTTTCAGTTACTTAAGACGGCTCGTGCAATTGAGGGTGCGGCACCATGGCAACAAGTCCTAAGACGCGAACATGCCCCCTGGGTTGTTGTTCTCAAGGGCGGCATGGAGAGAGGGCTTGGTTTTAGGGTCAACAATATTGTGGGACCATTTCTTTCCACTGTTGCGCCTCAGTCACCATTTTTAGAATACAACGGGTCGGATTTTTATTTGGTAGAGGTTTTATAAGGTTGCCGGGTTTGCTGCGAAACTTTATATTAAGACAATCATTATGCGCAAAATTTATAACAATCACGTCTTTCAACGCTCCACCAAGCCATGGCAATGGATAGCCATTATTTCGTTTTCAATTGCAATACTGTCTAGCGTTGGCGCATTTTTGACCGCGCGTAGCTGGTTGGGAGACGGTCGATACTTGCAAGCGATTGATATTGATCAGATTGAAGTTTTAAGACTTATTCCTGCATTAAAAGATTTACAACAGCAAGTATCAGGTACACACGCTTTAGATTCAGAGTTTTTCAATAACTTAAGAAAAGTGGATCGGTTATTGAGATCAATGACGGATGATGTAAAGGTGCCGACAACCGAAAATTCAACTGCCGCAGTTAATCCAGTTGCCAATTCATCGGCAACCCAAAGGTCAGCGTCAACATCCAATGTGAGCAAGCTTCAAAATACTGGTAATAGTTCTTCTGAGCGGGATACCCCTCCTGCGCCACTTTCTGATAATCCAGCCTTGGCATTTTTCCAAAAATTAGATTCTAAGATTATGAAGATACTTTTCGGAAAACCAGATAAGTATGCGGATTCTGCAATTGACGAACCTGTAGTGAGTTCGCAACTCCCAGAGCAAAAGTCTGTGAATGCGGAAGATATTCAGGATATATTGGTTGGGGCAAAGACTGCGGAGCAGTCGATTTCGATTGTGTTGTCGCAGGAGAAAAGCTTGGCTGGGCTAGATATTTTGGCTAAATCAGCAGAGGCATTGATATCTACAAAGGGAGCGTTAGAGCTCGATAAAATTCCCGCAGATTCTCCCGCAAAAAAATATGCAGAAAGCTTGGCGGAATTTGTAAAAGCAAATGCTGTTTGGCAAAAAAATATAACGAGCTCTTCTGCATCGACAGCCTTGCAAAAAGCTCTTGGGACAGTGATTGATCAAAAGGTGCTGATAGAGATTGAGGCAGGTAAAAAAACTTCTGGTAAATCAACATTAAGTCTGACGCAAGCGATGCCAAAAGTCCATCAAAGTCCATGGCATTCGAAGTTGCCGCAAGAGAGCGCTGCGGCGCTAAAGTTATACACTAATAATATTCAGGCAGTTCGTGAATTTGCTTCTGATCACGAAGCTTTGCGTGTTGTAGCGTTAAAGAACTCTAAGGGCTTACGCCTGTTTGATTTTGGCACGGCCGGTGGATTTTTAGGTTTGTCATTGCTGAGCGTTATCGCTTTGATTGGTGTTGGGCTTGGTGGCGGAATGTGGTTAAAAAATAGCCGCATAGCTCCTGTGGCAAATGATCGCGCTGCTAAGCTTACTACCGCAGCTGATGCACTTTTAGGTTCTATAGATTTGAACTTAGGTAAATCTGAAATAAAGAATACTGAAGAAGTTCAAGTAAATCCTGAATCTAAGATCTCCGCTAGACAAAAATCTGATAGCGATCAAAGTGACCTAACTCAGGTTGGTACTCCGGAGTTGAAAACAGTCGTCAATGTGATTTCAGAGTTAAGCCAAGATTTAAGGGCGAAGGTGACCCGTATTGAAGAGCGTATGAAGGTACTTGCGCAAGTCGGCAATAAATTGCGTCACTCAGTTAGCACCTTGCAAGACAAAAGTGCTCAAATGCGCTTTGCATCTAATGAACAAGCTGAAGGGGTATACGACACAAGATCTGGAGCCAATCGCGGTGGCCCGCTAGAGCAGTTACAAGATGCGTTTTTTGCGCTTAAGCAGCAGGGTGTGCGCCTATATTTAGCTATTCTAGACAACCACTCCAGTAAGCAGTTGGCCGTAGAGACTGAGCAGCTAAATCTCTTGGTTGAGCGAATTGAAGCAACCGTATCCAAAATGCGTGCTTCATTGGCGCAAGCTCTTGATCAGGTAACCGAAGCACAAACTGCAGCCCCTCAGGTCTCGCCAGAGGTGATCGAGTTGATTAATATGGATGCGAAGCAAGTTATGCGAGATCTTGATTTATGGCAAGAGGAATTCGATGGATTAAGTCATGCCTTTATTGAGCTCAAACGCGATATTAAAGTTTGATTGAATTTAGCAAACAGTAGATCCAATATTCCATGGCCGAAGAAAAACCCCTATTCTTAGTAGATATAGATCGCGCTATTGAGGGCTTGCTGTCGGCTACGCCAAAAAATGAGGCTGAGCTACCAAAAGTCGAGGCAATTATTATGCATTGCATCGATCTGTCTAATGCGCTTGATGGTGCGGGATTGGAAGATCTCTCAGTTTTTGCTCAAGAGCTCGCTAATCAATTTAAAGAAAACTATAAACAGTCTCTACTCTTGGTAAATGACTTTATTGAATTAACAAATGCAGGGGTGGCTTTAATTCACCCCGCAGATGCATCTCGGGTAACCTTAAGCGACGCTGTATTGCAAGATGCGAAATCTAACTTTGTAAAAAAACTTGAGCAGTTAAAGGTGGGTGCGCCAATCTCCCTTGAGCCGATTGCCATCACCAGTGATTCCCTGAAGGCCGAGCCTGTTGCACCTGCTATAGAAGACATCGTATCCACGAGCCCTCCAGGCTCCAGTGAAAAAGCACCATCGATTGAAGATGTGGCTGAAGATGCATTTCCTAACCAAGAATTTTCATCTGAACTTTTTCGTGGTTTGCAGTCAAAGAGGGAAAGTGCTGAGAGCGTACGCGAAGAAAATGATGAGTCAACTTTGACGCATTCCACAACACCTGACCTTGATTCCTCAGTTTCCAGCGAACAGGCTCTCGACCAAACTTTAGATCGGGCTACCAGTCAATTGAGTCATCTATTTGCGCCGAGAAAAGAGTCTCCGCCGGTGGTATTCACACCACCAGAGCCCAAAGCATTTTCTTTACCAGAGAACTTAAGCAAGCCGATTGATCGCGATAGCGCTTTGGATTACTCCAGTAAGACTCGTTATTTAGATAGACATTACGCACTAGATCGCTCCAGCAACTTAAATCGTATGCAAAAAGCGCGCAGCTTGGTGGGACGGGCTGATAGCTGGAGTGGTGCAGAAGTGGATTTTTTGCTCAGTCGAGAGCAAGACGAATTAGTGCGAGCCGGTCAACAATCTCTGCGCCATATTTTCGAGAACTTAACTGATGAGTTATTGATCGATGAAGTGTATGCTGATCCAGAGATCGCGCAACAATTACTCACGATTTTGAGTATTTTGCCTCCGTGCCCCAGTATCTTTGCGGTTCAACAAGAGCTGATGATTTTTATCGACCTGGATCATGTAACGCTCTCAAACGAACATTTATTGGCAGTAAGCACCATGATGGCTGAGATAGGGGGATCTTTAGAGATCCACCATGACGGCATTCGTCTATCTTGCCCATCGAGTATGTTGCGGATGCCGATGGCTTTTTTCACTCGTCACGGCGAGCATTATGCTGTCTCAGCGATTCAGTATCTCGGCGAGGAGCCCCTGAATAAACCCGTGGATTCAAAGATCGATTTTTTAGGTGAAATCATTCATCCATCTAGAAACATTTTTGTGCGTGTTGGCAATCAGGATTATGTGATTCATGCGCATGAGTTTTTGGGGGTGCAAAATATGAACGTGCATCAGAATCTTCCATCTGCTTTGGAGCGCCCATATTGGATGGCAGGAGTTGCCCTAGACGGCGCCAATAATGTTTACTCATGGATCGCTTTAGACCGGTACTCTCGATAATGTATTGGCGGGTAATTTTTCTATTTGCCTATTTTTTAGGCACAAATGTGCAAGCAGCCCTAGCGCCTGATTTAGAAAGAGAAATTTTTCGCTATGTGCAATCAAGCCCTACAGTTAATGGCCTACGCGTACAACCAGAGCTAATGGATCCCAATATTACGGTTCCGGCATGTGCTGGGGGCGCTATTGAGATTAATGTCCAACCTGGGGCACGTATTTGGGGTAGGACAACTTTGCAACTGCGTTGTGCTAAAGCGGGGTGGATGGTCAATGTACCGTTCAATATTCGAGTATTTGGCAATTATGTGGTCGCAAGCCAATACCTTCCGGCTGGCCAAAAACTCGAGCCTGGCGATATTCGGGTGATTGAGGGTGAGCTCAGCGCTCTGCCAGACGATGTCCTTCGAACCCCCAGAAATGCATATGAAAGGGTATTAAGCCGCTCTTTACAAATGGGTTCTCCGGTTGGGCTAAACGATTTAAAAGAATCTTCCGTTATTAAGACAGGAGATCCTGTAAGGCTTGTTCTTAAGGGTAAAGATTTTGAAGTTTCAGGCGAGGGTGTGGCCCAAACAGCCGGCATGATTGGCGATATGGTTCGAGTGCGCTTAGCCGATGGTCAGGTCTTGCAGGGTCGGGTTTTAAGGCCGTCTGTAGTGGTGGTCACGCTTGAATGAGTTATGTAAAAACTGTAGTTTTGCATTACAGTAGTGGTAACCGAGGTCAGTCGTTGGATCTGTCCTTGGGGTAGTAAAATCGATGCAGTACAGAGGAGAGCAAGATGAAAGTAAATGAGAACGGAGTGTTGATTCCACCAAACTCAGGGGTTGGTAAGGCTAACCCAGGCTCGAACTCGACTTCTGTAAACCCCGGGGCAAATAAAGTTGTAAGCGATGCAGTCGCAGGTCCAGCAGTTAATTTGGATATCAGTTTGACTGCTAAATTAGCTGAAGTACAAAGCGATTCGAAGGCTAATAAGGTTACGGATGAAGCGTTAATTGAAAAATTGCGTAACCAAGTGGCTAATGGCGAATTTAAAATCGATTACAAAAAGATATCTCAGGCAATGCTCAAAGATGTTGTTGCCGCCATTGGTCAAAAGCCAAAACAAGCCTAAGCTAAGCTTGGGACTGTAGTGCTTTTTATTACCTTAATAATCTAATTTATGTCACAGCCAACCCCATCAATGTCATTTGATGGGATGCAAGTGTTTCTGCAAAAAATTGCTGATGCTGTCTCAGATTTACGTAGCGCACTAGAATCAAATGACATGGAGCGTTTACCTGCCGCATTGGATCAAACTAATGTTGCCTTAGATGCCATTAATCAGTACCCGGGCGGCGCTGAAAAACTGAAAGCGGATATCAATCAGTTTCCCGAAGACCAAAAGTACCGCTTAATGAGTTTGTTGGATGAGGCGTCGGTTAACCATCAAATTAATGGCGATCTGATTCGATTGGCGATGCAGCGTAGCGCTGCAATGCAGTCATTTATCGCCCAGCAGGCGCCTAGTGCCACGTATGATAGTGAGGGTGGAGTTCCAGGGTCGGTTGGTGGCGTGCTCTCTCGCAAGGTTTAGTGCCTTTAATTTTCTAGTAGCTGGCATTTCATCACCAGAAATTTTCAGTATTTTTAACGATAATAAAGATGCTCATTTAAGAGCAATAGCGCCATTTCGCCAGAATGGTTTTGATAGTTAATTATTTGCACTTATTCAGAAGTTATGCAATTTTTTGATAATGCTCGCTTAGATATTGCTCGGCAAAATCTCAATCGAGGTCGCTATCAAGCGGCTTTTGAGATCTTCTATGAGTTAGCTGTTCATGATTTGGATGAGGAAGCGCAATTTGCATTGACCAAAATGTGTTTTGATGGTCACTTGGATGCCGAGCAAATTGCCAAGCTATTCGAGTGGGTAAATGCTAATAGTAGCTTGGGCAATGGTTATGCGCACTTCAATGTTGCTCTGATGCATGAGCGAGGTATGGGCGGAATCAAGCAAGACTATAAAACTGCTATTGAGTATTACGAAAAAGCAATTAAAGAGGAAGTTATAGATGCCTATTGCAATCTAGGCAATATCTACGCGCTTGGGCTAGCTGAGGAGCAGGGTATTCCCCGTGATATATACAAAGGGATCAAGTATCTGGCAAAGGGTGCGGAAGAAGGTAGTCGGCAATCTGCTTATACCCTAGGGTGTTTATATGAAAAAGGGGAATATATTCCCCAAGACCACAGCAAAGCTTGCTATTACCTAGTCTTGGCTACTTTGGCTGGTCATGAACAAGCCCACCGAGTATTGATCATTTTTCAGCACACCAATAAGGATGACTTCAATAAGGAGTTTGATGAGGCTGAATTACAGTATGGAAAAATTCAGAATATGCGTAGGCTCTATAAGTGCCTATAAATAGATAGCAACAAGCATTGCAAAATTATATTTTGAGTTTGGCGCGAATGCGAATCATGCCTTGTGTATGAATTTGACTAATTCGCCCTGGGGTAATGTTCATTACTTGAGCAATTTCTCGATAGGATAGGTCTTCTTGGTAGTGCAGTGCGAATACTAACTGCTCGTTTTCTGGTAAACCCTCCAATATCGTGGCGATTCGCTCGGCCAGTTGACCCAGCGCTACTGCTCTCATGGGGTCCGATGAATCAGTGTCAGAGGGTAGCAGGTCATCTGATAGATCGTCGAGTGGCATCAAATGAACCATATTAGCCATGATGGCATGGTAGGCTTCGATCGTCATTTCTGCACCAGCTGCAATTTCCTTTTCCGAAGGATGACGACCTAAGTTTTGCTCCAATTTACGAGTGACTTTTTCAAGATCTTCCAGCTCATCGCGTTGATTGCGCGGCAAAATATCATTTTTTCGGCAGGCATCATAAATGGCCCCGCGAATTCGGGTTCGCGCGTACACCTCAAAATTCAGGTTTGCCTGTGGCTCATAACGGGTTAATGCATCTAGCAAGCCGGTAAGACCTTCTTGAATTAAATCATCGACCTCTACATTGGGGGGTAAGCGTGAACAGATTTGATGGGCAATACGTTTTACCAGCGGTAAATGTTCTTTGATGGCAAGATCAAGATCAACAGATTGTGTATAACTAGATGGCTTCAATCACTGCTCACGCAAAAAAACATCAATCGGAAAACTCAAAATAGGCTTAAGTAGTAATTTTGGCAGAAATTGCCTTAAAGAAACCATGGGGAAGGACAAATTCGTGAGTGGGGCCCTTACTTACCGGGTTAAAGCTCATATCATCAGGGTCAATTTCCACTCGTTGAGCAGTAACAGCACGAATCCATCCCAAAAATTCTATGGTTTGCTCAAGAGCTCTCTGTGCCGCTTCTTGTAGTTTTTCAAAGGCAGCAGCTCCTTCCGATTCGTCTTGACCGCCAACAATTAATACTGCCAATGGCTCATCGAGTTGCAGCTCCGCCATTTGGCGAATCATCACCATTGCCTTTTTAAGACAAGCCGCATCAGTGGAGGCAACAAGGATACGTTTGATATTGTTCCCATAGTAGGCCACGATGTTCGCTTGTGGATCGACGGTAGGGAAGATTACATAATCTATATCAAATTCATGCTTAACAAGTCGCGCGTCTAATTTGGGGTATTTCGCAAAACGACCAGTAATCTCTGGACGTAGCTTGACGCTCGTCGCATACCAAAGATTTTCTTCAATTTGTTTGATGCTCTTATGTAACTCTACAGAGTTCGAAAAAACCTGTCCAAGGTCATACCGAACTGGGTATAAAAAGCCCGACATGGTTTTACGATCAACCAAAGGCACCTCATCAACTAACAGCACTCGATGACCCATTTGCTTGATGCTATGAGCAGTACCATGACCTAGGTGAATAGTTGAATCAGGATCTAGAGTGCTTGCAATACATACGACGCGGCACAATTCTGAGCCAAAAATATCGCGTAATCCAGCGGCCTGATCAGTGCCGGTAACAGTGCTTGCCGTATTCATTGATTGACTTTACGAATCCAGTCACCTAAATGATCGGAGAGTAAGGCAGGCACCTGCTCGTCAGTTAACGAAAATGTCTCAGCAAAAGCGCGCATTGCCATCGCACGATGACTCAGATAGTTCACATCTGGCTGACTTAAATCCTCAGGAACACGCTGACCATTGGAGACAAACAAAATAGACAGGTCATGGCGAATCACGCTATCGATCACTGGTGCTAGGTGAGCCGCCTCATCGATTTTGGTAATGATGACAGAATCAAGTTTTTCGCCATTAGTGTTTTGCATCGCTTGATTATGTAGATTAATCACCTCTTCCTGAGTGCGTAAATCCGTTGTGGAGCTCATTACAAGAATGCGTCGCGCTTTACTGGAGCCGTGCTCAAGAAGATGTGATTGCTCAACCATCAGGGCGTCGCGCTGACTAACACCTGCGGTATCAAGCAAAATGATCTTGCGATTGGAAAAGTCTCTAATTTTGGTAGCAAGATCTTCGCTGTCGCGAACGGCGGTAACGGATAGACCCAAAATTTTTGCGAATGTTTTGAGTTGCTCTTGGGCGCCGATACGATAGGTGTCTGTGGTCAATAGCGCCACTTGATTGCGGCCGTAGCGCAGTACACAGCGTGCCGCTATTTTGGCAACAGTAGTGGTTTTGCCAACGCCGGTCGGGCCAATAAAGGCAAATACGCCTCCGCGGTCAAAAATGTCAAAGGCTTTCGATGTTTTAAGCATGCATTTGACTTGCTCGCGCGCATTTTTGAGAAGATGCAGTGTGCTTAAGTTCTCAGGAAGATTTTGAGCAATCTCTGAAACCAGTTTTGGTGAAAAGCCGCTATTGAGGAGGTGTTTTACTACCTCAGTAATGTGCGTGTTTTCTTGTTGAATATTGCCCCAAAAACTACCAGCTACATGAGACTGAAGGAGATTTTTAACTTCACTAATCTCGGATAAAAGTTTTTCAACTTTAGGGGAGCTTTCTGCTTGTGCAGCCGTTGTTGGAGTAGGCTCGTTTTTTATAGCGTTAGTGGTGGTGTTAGCAGTATCCACCCCGCTACCAGCAGCACGAACTTTTTGTGCTGCACTTTGGGCGGCGCTTTTGAGTGCATTCAGAGCCGCTGCCTCTTGGCTTGCCTTGGCATTAGCCGCAAGACTCGCTTTAAAGATGGCATCGTTAGTGGATGGGTTAATAACATTGGCTGAACCCCTGGGGATACGCTCAACATCATTAAACGAAGTTGGTAAAAAAGCTTCCGCACCTGGTGCTCTGATGGGGCGCTCGGCCCGCGCCGGGTTGCGACGTAAAACACCATTGGGGATATCAGTATGTATCCTCGGTTTTGCAGTATCAGCTGATGTTGTTGCTGGGCTTGGTATTGAACGCCGTGCAATGGCGTTAGCAAATTTATCAGAGAGGCCAGATTCTTTTAGAGATCGCTCTGAAAACGCATTTGCTTCGCCAAATTGTGGATCAAGTAATTCAGAGCGAGCAGATAGATTTGCTAAATCATTTGAAGTAATAGCCATGACTTCGACGCCTTGATCGGTATCTCGAGTTGAGAGCACCATGGCATCTGGACCCATCTCAGCGCGAATGAGCTTTAGAGCATCAGCGGTATTGGCTGCAATAAATTTTTGGGGGCCCATGGGTTAACTCCGGAACATTCTCTTTAATGGTGATTTTAGGGGTTTTTGCCCGTCTGGGAACAAAGAACCTTGTAAAAAGCCAGATTTGCAGTCGGCGGCAGCTCACTGAGAGCCAGAATAATCGCTTGGGGGCAAACCCTACGGGCAATTCGGGAGATGGTTGTCCTAGTTCGGGTGCCACTGACGATGACGGGGGGTAGGTTATCGTTTTCCATTTCCTGTATGCCTTTGATGACTTCTTCGCCAAACATACGGGCCAAAGAGGGTTCAATGAGGCCATCAGGAGCAATTGCACCGGCTCCAATCGATTGCTCGATCAGTCTTTCAAACTCAGGTTGAATGCCCAACACTTTGAAGTTGCTGCCATCACCTAAGCTATCTTGCACAATCGTTCTGCGTAATGCATACCGAATATGCGGCAGGATTTCGAGGGGGTCATTAAGCTTTCCTGCGTATTCGCTAGCAACTTCTAAGATAGTGCGCAAGTCTTTGATAGGCACATTTTCTTCTAGCAGCAATTGCAATATTCGCTGTAGTTGTGCAACCGTCACAATTTTGGGGATGACATCTTCAACGAGCTTTGGGTAACTCATCTTGAAGTGATCGAGTAAGTCCTGGGTTTCTTGACGACCTAAAAGCTCTGCAGCATGTTGGTGAATCAGGTGATCTAAGTGCGTAGTGATCACAACTGCTGGTTCAACTACGGTATAGCCTTTGGCAATAGCCTCATCGCGTTGACGGCGTTCAATCCATACAGCAGGCATGCCAAAGGTAGGATCTTTGACTTCAATGCCAGGAATTTTTTCAGTACCACTTTGTTGAATGGCTAGTAATCGATCTGGCAAACATTGGCCACGACCAATCTCAGCACCGTAGAGTAAGACGCGATAACTCTCAGCAGATAATTGCAAGTTATCGCGAATATGTACTGATGGAATTAAAAAGCCAACCTGCGTTACAAATTTGCGACGAATCGCCTTGATACGCTTGATTAAATCACTCTCGTCGCCTTTATCTACCAAAGGAATAAGTCGATAGGCTAGCTCTAAGCAGAGCGGCTCAACAATGGGTACATCCTTCCACTCGAGCTCTTCATTTGTAACGGGTTGAGCCGCAGCAATCTTGGCGGCCGCAGCTTCTTTTTGAATGCGCTGATGAGTTAAATACGCTAGGCCACCAAACAGGGCAGCAAAGGCCAAAAAGATAAAGTGGGGCATGCCAGGCAACACACCTAAGATGCCGAGAACAGCTGCAACTACCCCAAGCGCATTACTGTTGGCCTCAAATTGTTTTGAGACCTGACCAGAAAAATCATCCTCAGTGGCAACGCGGGTCACCAAAATACCGGCAGCCGTCGAAATCACTAGCGCCGGAATTTGTGCAACAAGACCATCGCCAATAGTGAGTGATGCAAAGGTGGAGAGCGCTTTGCCAAAATCCATGCCGTGTTGCAAGACGCCAATCAACAGACCGCCAATTAGGTTGATGACCAGAATCATGATGCCAGCCATAGCATCGCCACGCACAAACTTTGAAGCACCGTCCATTGAGCCAAAGAAGTCTGCTTCTTGTGCTACATCAGCGCGTCGCGCCTTGGCTTCGTCTTGTTGAATCAGGCCCGCATTGAGGTCTGCATCAATTGCCATCTGCTTACCAGGCATGGAGTCCAAGGCGAAGCGGGCAGAAACCTCGGCAACGCGACCAGAACCCTTGGTGATCACCACAAAGTTAATAATGGTGATCACAATAAAGATCACGATACCTACCGCAAAGTTGCCTCCAATTAAAAACACGCCAAAGGCCTCAATCACCTTACCGGCCGCATCAGTTCCTTTGTAACCATCTAATAAAACGATACGAGTTGAAGCAACGTTTAGCGATAGACGAAGTAGGGTGGTAAGCAGTAAAACCGTTGGAAAGGCAACGAAGTCTTTGAAGCTTTTAATATTGATCGCCGTAAACAGGACGATGATCGATAAGGCGATATTGAATGTAAAGAGTATGTCGAGAATGACGGCTGGTAAAGGCACCAGCATCATGATCAAAACCAGCAGAACCAGAATCGGGATGGCGCCTTGTGCCGAAGGACTCGGCAGCTTAGAGGTGTCAAAACCCAGAATTTTCATGCGTATAGGTCTTTTGCCCGATAAATGATTAAAAACTAGTCAAAATTGCCAAAAACAAGCTCAATATAGTTAGCGCTCATTCACAAGAGACGAAATTCACCATATCTAGTGGTCCGCGCCAAAAACAACCCTAAATATACTTGATTTCATTGAGAAAAACACCAAAAATGGCAAATTTTGCCTATGTTTGCCTAAAAAGGTGGCAAAAAATTCCTAAAGCATTGATGAATATAGGTTTTTATCCAATCACTCAAGAAAAATGGCCCCAAGGGGCCATTAGATTTGTTGTGCAGCAAGCTTATTTTGACTTAATGTCGTCCCAGAGGCCTATCATGGTCTTAATTGGATTGGCCAGCGAATTTGCCTGCGTTACCATTTGCGAGGCAACCCTTTGCTGTAACTGGCTTTTTGCAAACTGTGCTGTTTCTGCTCCAATATCTGCATCCACAAGATCGGATTTTGATTTATCAAGATTTTGGCCTTGAGATCTTAAGTTGGTATTGATAAATGCAACGCGGTTAATCTGAGCGCCAATAATCCCGCGCTCATAAGATAGGTAATCCAGCGCCTTATCCGATTGATCTTGAAGAAAATCAAACGCGGCATGCCAGTCGGCGGTACTTGTATTTGCGGTGAAGTTCTCCATGGCAGTTATTTTTTGATCCACTGCAACAAGGTTGGAGTTATTTCTAGGCAATGGTGGCAGTGCGTCGCCAACTACGATATTGGCAGTTGCCGCTCCATCCCATGCTTGTCGACCTGTGCCTACGTTTAGAATTAATCCGGTAGTGGCATCAGTAAATGTATTGGTCGATTCAGTTAATCTTCTCGTGGTTCCACCATTAGTAATGGTTAATGTTGCATCCCGAGCTGGGTCGATGCCAACTACGGAATTCATGATCTGAATATTTGAAGTGTAGTTGGCATTCCATGTTGCTGAACTATATGCATAACTGGATGAACTAGGTTGATCGCGCGTTCCAAGATACCAAGCATATGAGGAATAGTTTGGATCATAGTAAATGCTATATGGATTAGCATAGGGATAATACGAGACGTATGCTGGGTTCGGCGAAAGCTCGGTGGTACCAGTTATGCCCCCACTTGTTCTGGTTGTAGTGGTCAAATAATTCGAGTAACTTGAGCTTAAGTAAGCTGCTTGTGACGAGTTGTAGCTCAAGTAGGTTGAATTATTGCCTTCATAGGCAGATATTCCGCCAGTCGTGGTAATTGGACTTGCCGAATAAGGATCAGAAACAGTATATGTAAAGCTCGTAGTGAGTTTTCCGTCCGCAGCAAGACTGACATTTCCATAAATTTTAGTATTGGTTAGAAAATTATTGGCAACTACTAAATTCATGTTGGTAAATGAGACGGCATTATCAGCACCAGTTTGTCCGCCATTAATCTTGATAGCATAATCACCAGTGCTACGCTGATACAGGCGTGCCGAGATGTTGTTGTCATTAAGGCTATTTATCCATGATGTGAAGGTATCTACGTTGACGTTTGATCCGCTCAAAACTGGAACTGCTCCAGAGGTTGTAACTCCTCCAACAACCTTATCTCCATTGGCTTTATAGGTTCGGTTGCCAACTGTTAATGTAAATCCAGAGTTAATGCCGACGGTGCTTGGTGATGCGTTTCCAGTACCGCTGTTACTAAATCCAACAAGTTCGAATTCTGAGGCAGCAGCAGACTGGTTGACTGTAATTGCGTAACTACCTTTTACGGTTTCAGCAGAAGCAAGTACTTGTATGGCACCTGTATTGGTGTTTGATATTCCGTTTTGATTTAAATTCTCGCCAAGTACCGCATCTGGGGCGGCAACTGTGGTGAGGTTGATTGGTCTAAAGGATATAAGCGATCTATTAGTGCCATCCGTTCCAAAATTGAGTCGAACCGCTTCATCAACAATAATAGGTTTAAAAATATTGTTTAGATTGTGGGCAATTTCTTCGCCGCTATCAGTTAGTCCGTTAACGCCAATAGTTGTGCTTCGTAAGTTAATGCTAATCCCAAACGCGCTAAAGTCAAGAGTTTGGTTATAGGTGCTGCCCCTTGCACCGGTCGGGGTTGCAACGGTAACGGTTTGATTTCCAAGGGTGTTATCATTCAGATCTGTTTTCGTCAGAGTAAGTTCAGCGCCTATATTTGAGAATTTATAAATTCCTGGCCGAGCACCACTGACATCAATACTGGATGCAACAGTAGAATCTAAAACCCCGACGTTTACCGAACCTACTTGCAATCCAGAGCCGCCATTAAGTACACCATAATTCGTTAAAAGACCATTTCCATTCATTTTGGTTCGGTCGATAACGTGATCAATTTCATCATTTAGTGCGGAAAGTTCTTTGACGATGCTTATCTTTTGCGACCCATTAAGGCTGTCATTGCGACCTTGTATAGCAAGTTCATTAATTCTCAAGAACATATCCTGCAATGAAGAAAGGCCTGTATCGGCGATTTGCATTAAGTTGGTCGCATTATTTAAATTACTAACTGATTGATTTATTGAAAGAATTTGACTAACCATGCTCTGTGAGATAGCTAGGGATGCGGCATCATCTTGGGCGCTATTAACCCTTTTTCCCGTAGATAAATGGGTAATGGTCTCTGTAAGCGTTTTTTGGGTTTCAGCAAGATTTTGCTGAGCATAAAGTGAGCTTATATTTGTATTGATCGTAACCATGGCCGTCTCTAAGCGAATTATTGGTTAACTTCATACGGACAATTTTGATTATTCGTTTAGTGGGGGCGCCGGATTATGACCAAGATCTAGGCCTTGACAGCCCATAAATTTGTAAAAATAGCGAATTTAAGGAATATTTCTCAATTTTGGCAAGAAAATTGCATGTCTTCAGTTTGTTCAATTGCCTTTTGAGTTAATGGCGGGCCTCTAAAGGCTAATCAGATAAATAGCTTAAACAAAAATATGAAAAAACAAGACAAGGCTGCAGCAAAACTGGTTAATGCGGTTGACCTTCACCAAAAGGGTGAGCTGGAAAGTGCTCGGAAGATTTATGAAGAAATCCTTAAAGTGGACCCCCAATGTTTTGATGCCATTCAACTACTCGGAGTTGTTTTCCTTCAAAAAAATGCGTTTTCAGATGCGCTCAGTTATTTTGATCGCGCCTTAAAAGTCAATAATCAGCAAGCAAGTGTATGGAGCAATAGGGGTATGGCTCTTAAGGGGCTTGAGAGGTTCGATGAAGGTCTTAACAGTGTTGAAACAGCAATCGAGTTAGACCCTAATTTTGCGGAAAGTTTTTATAACAAAGCGAATATTCTGGCAAAAATCGGCAAATCTAATGAGGCAATTATTGCTCTAGAGAAATTTAATTCCCTCTGCCCAAACCATCATCTAGGTTTTTTTATCAAAGGGAACCTTCTCAATTCAACAGGTAAATTATTAGAGGCTATTAATGCCTATGAGACGGCGATCCTAATAAAACCTGATTTTTTTGAGGCGATGAATAATCTCGGGCTATGCTTGGTTGATTTGGATAACCCCGATATTGGCCTTACTTACTTCGAAAAGGCTTTAAAGCTACAACCGAAATTTTTTGAGTGCCTCGGTAATAAAGGGGTTGCACTTGAAAAGATGGGGCAATACAAAGAAGCAATCGAATGTTACGATGCCGCTCTTGCCATCAATCCAAAGTTTTTGCAGGCATATCAAAATAAAGGCGTGGCACTGGAGAAGCTTGAAGAGGTTGAGGATGCAATCAAGTGCTATGACAAGGCAATATCAATTGATCCAAATTATGCAGGCGCCTATTTCAATAGGGCTTATGCAGCTGAAAGGCTACTAAGATTTGAGCAGTCTCTTGCGGACTATAACAAGGCAATTGAGCTTGATCCTACAAAAGTGGATGTATTTTGGAATCGCGCTTTATTGCTGCTTTGTAGTGGAGATTTTGAGAGGGGCTGGAAAGAGTATGAAAATAGGTTCCATCTTAAGAGGGCAGTATTTAGTTATGACCGTGCCAAGCTAAAAAATTTTGAGTGGAGAGGGCCTTCTCAAAATTTAACCAATAAAACCATTTTGTTGCGCGCTGAGCAGGGTTTGGGGGATACGATTCAGTTTTGTAGATATGTCAAGACGTTAAATACCATGGGGGCTAATGTTGTTCTAGAGGTGCAGCCACCTCTTGAAAAGCTCTTAGAGAATTTAGATGGGTTAGCTCAAATAGTTTCGACAGGTCAGCCTGTTCCAAGATTTGATTATTACTGTAATTTAATGAGTCTACCTTTTCTTTTAGGCAACGGAATCGAGAATATACCCAGTGAAATTCCATACCTGAAAGCAGACCCCTTAAAGGTACAAGCTTGGAAGCAAAAATTAGGACCTGTAAATGCTAAAAGGGTGGGCTTAGTTTGGTCGGGGGGCTTTAGGCCTGATCAGCCAGAGTTATGGCCGCTAAATCGAAGAAGAAATATTGAACTATCAAAGTTAAAAAATTTTAAAACCGAAGGAATTGAGTTCCATAGCCTTCAAAAAGGTGAACTTCCGGAGTCAGAGCTTGTTGTGCTTCATTTGCAAAATTGGGATGGTCCAAGAATTATTAATCATGCTGATTCACTCAATGACTTTACTGATACCGCAGCGCTTATAGAAAATTTAGATCTTGTTATATCTGTTGATACATCAACGGCACACTTGGCTGGCGCACTTGGTAAGCCAGTGTGGCTTATGAATCGTTTTGACACCTGTTGGCGCTGGTTATTAGACCGAGAGGATAGTCCATGGTATCCAACATTCAAGATTTATAGGCAGCCCAAGCCCCATGATTGGGAATCTGTTGTTAACAGAATTGCGGAAGATCTAAAAAAATAGGGTATCTCCAATGAAAATTTTTATATACGATGAGTTTTTAGATGAGAGCTTGCAACAATTTAATCTAGATACAGCCGCAATTCATAGGCAAGAGCATCATTTGCAGTATTGGATTGACTTCACAGATTTTTTTGCCAAATATAGAACTTTGGATCCGGATGAGGCTCATTATTTCTATGTACCTCTTTATCTAACTGGATGGCAATTTGCAAATATTGATCCCGAAGAGTTAATTCTTAAGAATTGTAAATATTTAGATAGGGGCAATCACATCATTCTTTCTACTGGGGATGTAGGTCAAAGAGTTCGGTCAAAATATGATATGACCGAAGGTGTTCCTGGAAGGGCGTACGATCAACCATACAAATGGTTAGATGAAAGATTTTCCCTGATAGTCTTAGAGTCGATTAATCTCTGGCCGCGCGATATTGCTTTCTTGCCTTATCAACATCAAGAGATTCCCTATCCAAATGAGGCTAGAGATATTCTTATTTCATTTCTCGGTAAATTAACCCAGCTATTTTTGCCTCCATCCCATATTAGAGGTGGAAAGCTAATCGACTTTAAAAATAAATTCAGTGATGCAAATATAGTTATTGGCGCCCCCGAAGAGTTTCCGCAGTTTACATACCATTCAATCATGGCAAGAAGTTTTTTTACTTTATGTCCTGCAGGAATAGGTCGCTGGAGCTTTAGATTTTTGGAGGCGCTTTTGAATGGATCCATACCAATTCTTTTATCCGACGATTATGTCCTGCCTTTTTCTAAAAAAATAAAGTGGGATGATTACTGCTTAGTTGTGGCTGAGAGAGATTTGGAGCGTATCCCCGAGATTGTCAATAACATACCATTTGAGCAAATTTATCAAAAACTTAAAAAAATAAAAGAAGATAGGCACTTTTTTACTAAGGAATTCTCCCTTCATGAAGTTGCTGAGATACTGGAGAAAAACTTAGCTCAAGAGGGAAAAATCTCCTATGCAGACTTAGCGATCAAAAGAATGCGTAGCCCAGAGCATATGCACATTATTTGTGTAGATGTTACGAATAAGTGTGATCTAGCCTGCTCAAATTGCACCAGATTACTGGAAAATCAAGACAAGTACTGGGAAATGAGTCCCGAGAACTTTAGAGAGGCTCTAAGAAGTTTAAAAAATTACAATGGTGTAATTGCCATGATTGGTGGAAATCCATGCATGCATACTAAGTTTGAAGAGTTATGCAAAATATTTATTGAAGAAATCCCAAACCAAATTCAACGTGGTCTTTGGACAAACAATTATTTTAAGCATCGAAAATTAGTTGAAGAGACATTTGGTAGCTTCAATCTGAATCCGCATAATAATCCTCGAGCAATTGAGCCCTTAAAAGATCTCCATCAGACTGTTCTGGCGATGGGTGGACGTAATGCTGGTTACTATGACAAAAGTTCAGACCATGCCCCATTATTGACGGCTATTAAAGATATATATGAAGAGCATGAAATGTGGGAAAAGATTGCGGCTTGTGACATTAATCGCGAATGGTCTGCTGCAATTGTGCAAAACAACGGAAAATTGAGGGCCTATTTTTGTGAGGTTGCAGCCTCATTTGATCTGGCTCGAAATGAAGATCATGGACATGAGGTTGTTTTAGATTGGTGGAAAACCCCCATAGATCAATTTGGAGATCAGATTAAGAGATTTTGTCCTGGATGCGGAGCGGCTGCAAAATTACAAGGGCATTATGATTACGAAAATATTGATACCTATACGAAATCAAACGAAGATCTTGCGTTGAAGTCGGTTGCTGCAAAAAAGCGTAAGGTAATTATGCTTAATGTCGAAGAGCATAAAAGTCTGGAGCACAAAGTCACAAATTACGCCAACTATTGAGACTAGTTAGTATTTCTAATAGGATCAACTAATCTGAGTTTTTTTGAACATAAAGTTGATGCAGGGGCAGCCTCAGAATTGAGATCTTTTTGCTATAAATGTTGGTAAATGCATCTATTGCAATTTTTGGAGAGCGTATTGGATGCACTCCATAGGGTAGAGACTCATTCCACAGGTAGTCATCAAAAACCATAACCTTACCCGTTCGCAAAAGCTTGAAACTTGATACGGCATCTAAAATTACATCGGGGGGCTTGGTGAGATCCATCTACGTAAATTAAGTCAAAGAAATTTTCGTAGCCGTCGTTGATAAGTTCAGCTAATTTGACATGGCTTAGCCCTTTATGTTTACGCATATTTACTAGATTTTCAGAGTTTTATTGGCGATGGAGACATTGTGTTTAAAACGATTCTCAACACCAGACATTTCTGTAGCCTCAAATCCTTGGTCTTTATGCTCTATGCTGCCTTACCAGGTGTCTATAGAGTGAATTTCTAGACTATGTTTCGCGCCCAATTTTTCAATTAAATAGCAGATACAAGCGCCCTCGAAAGAACCGATTTCTAGTATTCTTGCTGGATTTAGCTGGGGGATAAGGCAATCCCAACATCTTTAGCGCCATCAAGAAACCACGTGTTTGTAAATTGGTACATGTTGTCTCTCATACTCTGATAATTACTGGATCTTGTGTGGGCAATGGTTAGTGTTGGATATATTTGCCATAGTTTAGTCAGTAATTGAAAGCCCTGGATTGCTGATTAAAAAGCCATTTAATTTCATAAACAATTGATTTTGTTGATAAATTTAGATGCCCCCTCAAATTCCCTAAACACTTTCTTCATCCTGTCCGTTAAATCAATCACAGGGGGTCAATATAAAGAAGTTGATCCTAATTTGACAGAATTAATGGAGAAAATGTCATGTCTACAGTAATTAACACTAACTTGGCTTCGTTGTATGCGCAAAACAACTTATCTAATGCGCAAAATAACTTAGCTAATTCGGTACAGCGCCTTTCATCTGGTTTACGTATCAATAGCGCTAAGGATGATGCTGCAGGCCTGGCAATTTCTCAGTTCATGCAAAACCAGATCAATGGTGTTAATCAATCCCGTCGTAACTTGAATGATGCGACCAATTTGATCCAGACTGCAGATACCTCAATGGGTACTATTCAGGACATGCTTCTGCGTATCAAAACCTTGACAACCCAGGGTTACGATGGTTCTTTGTCTGCTAGTCAGCGTACTCAAATCGTTGATGAGATTAACGAACTAAATACTGAAATTAACGCAACAGCAGCTCGCACCAAGTTCAACCGAAATAATTTGATTTCTTCTACAGTGAGTGCAACTACCAACGCTACAAATATTATTGATACATCAACCTATGGAGCGGTGAACTCTGTTTCGGCCAATACCATGGCACTGGGTACATTTACCCTAACAGGTGCTTCAGGTACTTTAACAGCTTCCTCGATCATTACGAGCACTTATGCTGGTGTTGTAACTTCGACAACATACTCTCAAACATTAAGCTTAACTGGCTATACGGCGGCGGCCGGCGGTGTTCAAACGATTAACTTTGATCAAATTGGATTGGCAATCAATGTAACACTGACTTCCGGAGCATCTGCAACTAATTTGAGTGTTGGGTTAAACAATAAAACCATCACCACAACCGGTGGTACTGTTCCTGACCTCTATTTCCAAGGTGGTTCAGATACCTCCACTCCAAATATGGTGGTTTATGACGCAATTAATATGCGTACCGATACTACCTCCGGTGGCTTCCAGGCAATGAATGATTTGGGTGGTCAGATTAACTTGCTTAATAGTTATACGACTTCGACTGCACAAACGACTTGGGCAAATGCCTTTAGTACGATGGGAACCTTTGTGGATGCAGCCCTAGATGTTGTTTCTGAGCAGCGTTCTAATATGGGTGCATTGCAAAACCGTATCAGCTACATTAACCAGAACTTAGAAGCTTATAGCACTAACTTACAGAGCTCACGTTCAGCGATCACAGACACTGATTTTGCAGCAGAAACTGCGAAATTGACTAAGGGTCAGATCATGCAGCAGGCAGCAACAGCAATGTTAGCCCAAGCTAATCAGATGCCAAACATTGTTCTGTCTTTGTTGAAGTAATGAGATGAGTTGATGCATAGTGTGATGGGTAATACACTATGCATCAGCAGTTAGTACACGGGAGAATTTGGAATGAGCACAACAGTTAATGCATACAATAGCGCTGCTACTAGCGCCAATGTCATGCAGCCTGCCAGCACGCCGCCCCAAGCACTTCAAACAAGATCTGATGCTGAGGTGGTATCTAAAGTTGCTGCAGCTGAAATTAAGCCTTCAGGTATTAATGAGACCAGTAGACCTACACGCGAAGCGGTGGCAAAAGCGGCCGCCGATTTACAAGAGTTTGTGAAGTCTATGGGTCGTAATTTGAACTTTTCAGTAGATGAAACAACGGGCTACCATGTAGTTCGGGTAGTTAACCCGGATACTGGAGAGCTAATTCGTCAACTGCCTTCCGAGGAATTATTGAAGGTAGCCAGGGATTTTCAGAGAATGAATAACGTCCTGGTGAGTCAGCGGGCTTAATTTTCTATAGTTTCACGCATCAAAGCCGCCATATGGCGGCTTTTTCTTTTCTATATTGACTGGTCTCGTCCCTAAACACTTTCTTCATCCTGTCCGTTAAATCAATCACAGGGGGTCAATATAAAGAAGTTGATCCTAATTTGACAGAATTAATGGAGAAAATGTCATGTCTACAGTAATTAACACTAACTTGGCTTCGTTGTATGCGCAAAACAACTTATCTAATGCGCAAAATAACTTAGCTAATTCGGTACAGCGCCTTTCATCTGGTTTACGTATCAATAGCGCTAAGGATGATGCTGCAGGCCTGGCAATTTCTCAGTTCATGCAAAACCAGATCAATGGTGTTAATCAATCCCGTCGTAACTTGAATGATGCGACCAATTTGATCCAGACTGCAGATACCTCAATGGGTACTATTCAGGACATGCTTCTGCGTATCAAAACCTTGACAACCCAGGGTTACGATGGTTCTTTGTCTGCTAGTCAGCGTACTCA
The DNA here is from genome assembly GCF_040409805.1 of Polynucleobacter sp. MWH-UH23A. Taxonomy (NCBI): domain Bacteria; kingdom Pseudomonadati; phylum Pseudomonadota; class Betaproteobacteria; order Burkholderiales; family Burkholderiaceae; genus Polynucleobacter; species Polynucleobacter sp. MWH-UH23A. Next base: position 1,670,438 of record NZ_CP099572.1, on the reverse strand, counting down.
AATCGTTGATGAGATTAACGAACTAAATACTGAAATTAACGCAACAGCAGCTCGCACCAAGTTCAACCGAAATAATTTGATTTCTTCTACAGTGAGTGCGGCTATTGCCGGTGGCACTTCTTCTGGAACAGCAAAATCGGGTGTAGTAGGTGGTTTGGCCAGTGGCGTGACCTTAACAGGTGGAACGGCTGCGACATTAGGAGCTATTGCGACAGCAGCCTCAGGCGTCTCTGTCTCCGCAAATACCATGGCACTGGGTACATTTACCCTAACAGGTGCTTCAGGTACTTTAACAGCTTCCTCGATCATTACGAGCACTTATGCTGGTGTTGTAACTTCGACAACATATTCGCAATCACTGGGGTTAACAGCTTATGCCGGAACTGCTGGCGGTGTTCAAACTATTAACTTTGACCAAATTGGTATTGCAATATCCTTTACGGCTAGTAGCGCATATGCAGCTTCTGCTGTCGACCTTGCAAAAGCATTTAATGGAAATGAGATCACCACAACCGGTGGTACTGTTCCTGACCTCTATTTCCAAGGTGGTTCAGATACCTCCACTCCAAATATGGTGGTTTATGACGCAATTAATATGCGTACCGATACTACCTCCGGTGGCTTCCAGGCAATGAATGATTTGGGTGGTCAGATTAACTTGCTTAATAGTTATACGACTTCGACTGCACAAACGACTTGGGCAAATGCCTTTAGTACGATGGGAACCTTTGTGGATGCAGCCCTAGATGTTGTTTCTGAGCAGCGTTCTAATATGGGTGCATTGCAAAACCGTATCAGCTACATTAACCAGAACTTAGAAGCTTATAGCACTAACTTACAGAGCTCACGTTCAGCGATCACAGACACTGATTTTGCAGCAGAAACTGCGAAATTGACTAAGGGTCAGATCATGCAGCAGGCAGCAACAGCAATGTTAGCCCAAGCTAATCAGATGCCAAACATTGTTCTGTCTTTGTTGAAGTAATGAGATGAGTTGATGCATAGTGTGATGGGTAATACACTATGCATCAGCAGTTAGTACACGGGAGAATTTGGAATGAGCACAACAGTTAATGCATACAATAGCGCTGCTACTAGCGCCAATGTCATGCAGCCTGCCAGCACGCCGCCCCAAGCACTTCAAACAAGATCTGATGCTGAGGTGGTATCTAAAGTTGCTGCAGCTGAAATTAAGCCTTCAGGTATTAATGAGACCAGTAGACCTACACGCGAAGCGGTGGCAAAAGCGGCCGCCGATTTACAAGAGTTTGTGAAGTCTATGGGTCGTAATTTGAACTTTTCAGTAGATGAAACAACGGGCTACCATGTAGTTCGGGTAGTTAACCCGGATACTGGAGAGCTAATTCGTCAACTGCCTTCCGAGGAATTATTGAAGGTAGCCAGGGATTTTCAGAGAATGAATAACGTCCTGGTGAGTCAGCGGGCGTAGAGTATTTATTTGATTGGCATAGTTCTTGCAAGACTTCAGCTTGGATTATGAAATTTAGATAGGTAAAAATGGCTGTTTCCTCTACTTCCAGCGCAAATTCGACAACCTCTATTGACGTAGCGGGAATCGTTGATTCCCTTATGAAGGCTGAAAAAGTGCCTTTGACTGCCCTGCAGGCAAAAATTACCAAGGAAGAGACGGTTATTAGCGATCTTGGTGTGATCAAGGGAAAAATCGCCAGCTTCCAGTCAGCATTGGATGGCCTAGAGACAACTAGTAATTTTTCAGTTTTAAATGCTAGCTCTTCAAATCCTGATGTTATTTCTGCCACAGGTATTTCGGGCTCGGTTTTTGGTAGTTATGCCATTAGCAATATTTCACTTGCTAAAGCCACTGTATTGACATACAAAAGCACTTCTGGCGCAAATTTCCCGTCTGCCTCTGCCACAGTGCCACTAGATCAGGGGAAATTTACGATTCAAGTTGGTTCTGGGTCAACCTACACTGTTTATGGTGGATTGACTGGTCAAGAAAAGACCTCGGATACCGGAACATCCACATTGGCGACCAAAAGTTTTTCTGCTGGAGCAAGCCATTACACTGCGGGAACCTATACCAATGTATTGATTTCTGGTGCTAGTGGCGGCGGTGCGTATGGAACCGTTACCGTTGATGGTTCTGGAAATTTTACTGTCGCAATTACTTCGGTGGGCAGTGGCTTTAAAGATGGGGATGCTTTAAGTATTTCTAGTGCATCTATAGGTGGGGCAGCCGCAACAAGTATCTCCCTAGGAAATTTGACGGTTCCTGCTAATGGGCTGCAGATTGATATTACTGAATTAGCTACAGCAATTAATGCCCTGGGGATTGGTGCAAGCGCTGCGGTGACGAAAACAAGCAGCAGCTCAGATTACATTTTTACAATACGCGGAACAGCAACAGGAATCGATAATGCCCTTACGGTCAGCGATTTTGGGTCTCTCGGTGGTGCCACTTCGTTTAGTGGTGCAGGCAGTGTGTATAAGGACGCAGCGGCCTCTGTGACTGCTACTAATTCAAGTTTTAAGGTCGACGGTACAACTTACACACGATCAAGCAATACTATCTCTGATGTGATTAATGGAGCATCTTTTACTTTAAAGGCGGCTGACCCCACGAATACTTACACAATTAATGTTAGTGAAGGCACTGATAACTCTTCGACAAAAATACAAAGTCTTATAACAGCATACAACGATCTCATTGACACCCATAAGTCAATGATTGCCAATTCGCATAATTCGAGCTCTGGGAAAACCGGGACATTTGCCGCTAATCCCACCATGTTGTACTTTATAAATGAAATTAAGGCACGTTTTGCCAAGGGTGTTTCATATGGGGTTAACGGTGTGAGTTCAATCAGTTTGAAGGATCTAGGAATAGATCTAGCAAAAGATGGCGTTGCTACATTTAATTCAACAAATTTTACAGTTGCACAATCAAATGGACTTCAGTCGAAATTAGCAAGCGGTGTAAAAATGGGTTATGTGAGTAATACAAATTACTTAAATAAATATATCGACGGGTTGATTGGAGTGACTGGCAGTGGTGGTTTAATCGCGGATACGATAGCTAATGAGAATTCAGCGCTTGATGATTTAAATACTAAACAGACCAACCTGGAAGATAGGTTAGCTAAGATTCAAAACAATTACATCACACAATACTCAGCATTAAATACACTTCTTTATCAACTAAGCGTCACAAGTAATTCTTTAACGAGTGCTTTGACTGCATTAGCTAATAGTAACAATAACAAGTAGATAAAAAAATGCCCTCAAGATCAGCAAGAGCTTACGCAGATAGTTCAGTTCAGACATCGGTTAGCGCCGCGGAGCCGGGTGATCTGATTGTGCTCATTTATGAGCGCATATTTGATCATCTGAAGGTAGCAAAGAGGGCTCTTGAGAATGGTGAGTATGGTGTCGAGCCTTTCACTAAGGCTCACGATTTGATTCAGCAGGGGCTGCTTGCCGCTTTAAATCCAGATGTTGGCGGTGAAGTTGCCTTGAATCTTGGGGCAATTTATGAATGGTCGTTGCGCGAAATTATTAATGCTCGAGTTTCTAAATCACCTGAAAAAGTTGATGAAGTGATTAATGTGTTGAGCCCACTCTATGAAGCTTGGGTTTCTTTGGCTCCTAAAGAGTTGGTAGTGGGATTGGCCGCTCCCAATCCCAGCATGAACCAGACATCACAAGCCTCAAGTTACTGAATAATCAAGTATGTTTTTTGTTCCTAGGTAAGAATTTAATAAAAATTACGGAGGATTAGAATGGCAATTCCTATTCCTCCTAACTTACCTTTAAATCCATTGGTAGATTTTCATCGCAACGATTTAATCTCACCACCTGCGGCTCCTGCAGTAGTAGAAAGTCTTGCAGCTATAGACCCACGAGTTGCACTCAACATGCCTCTGCCAGTAGTCGACTCCTCAGCGGGCGGCTCATTGCAAGATGCTCTACAAAGTGCTGTTGGGCGTGGTCAGCAAAATCCATTGGCACCAACTGAGCCCTCTGTAGATCAGGCAGTGTTGTTAGAAATTTCTAGCCTTACCGCTGATCAAGCCGAGGCTGCTGCCAATCCATCCCAATCTCAGATTGATAGTTTGCTATCCAAAAGTTTGAGTCGCATGGATAACTTGGGTGGAGCGGCTCTAGGGCAGTTGCTCTCCGATATTTTGGCAGTGGATGTTCCTGAATTAGGTCAGGCGGATAAATCTGATAATAAAAGCTCTGCACAGAATGTTGTAGTCAACTGGCCAGGGTCGATGAATGCAACAAACAATCTGCTTGCAAATACGACTGACCCAAAAGTCGCCATGAACCTCTTGTACCAAAATTTACAAACCTCTGGAATTTTTGCTGCTGACCAGCTAAAAAGACTCTTATTTCCAGCTAGTGAAGATGGCGATGTGAAGGCTAGTGGCATTGCGGATATTCCTGCTGAGACAGAAAAGTTGATGTCACAGCTTGGAGCAAATAACCCAGTAGTTCAGGACTCAGTAAAGCTGTTGTTGCGTGGTGATTTACTGTGGCAGGGTCAATTAATGCCAAATGTCCAGGGTCGCCTTTATCGAGAGGATGCATGGCAACCAGATCCCCAAGATCCAACTCAAATGCAAAAAGGCAGCAAGATCACGATGGAAGTTAATCTTCCTAATCTCGGTCCATTTAGAGTCGTTGGCACTCAGTTTGGGGAGGGCGTGCACGTTGCTATTGAGGCATCGCCCGATTCGCAAGTCATATTAAGTAACTCATTTGCACAGCTATTAGAGCAAATGCGTACCCAGGTAGATCCTGACGCAAAAGTGAGTCTCAAGGGTGTTGAGGCTAGTTCCAATGGATGAGAAAAAAATCCGTAAAGCTGTTGCTCTCGCTTATGAGACCAATAGCGCAGCACCACGAATTACAGGGCAAGGCGAAGGCTTTGTAGCTGATGCCATCTTGGCAAAAGCAAAAGAATTCGGCATTCCCACAAGAACAGAGCCTGAGTTGGTGGAGTTTTTAATGCAACTTAAGCTTAATGAGTTAGTGCCGCCAAAACTGTATGCTGCTGTAGCAGAGGTCCTTGCATGGGCTTACGAGGTTGATGGAAAAACCATCCCGAATCCCAATAATGTCGTCATTGATCGTCAAGGATCTAGTTAGTGGATTCAGAAAATAAAAAAGCCCGAATACTCGGGCTTTTTGTATTGGTAGGTCAAAAATCGATCTAAACCTGTAAGTTAGTAACTTCTTTGTAAGCATCGACTAAACGGTTGCGCACAGCAATCATGCCTTGAAGAGAAAGATTGGCTTTTTGTAAGGAAACAATCACATCTTCTAGGGAGGTATCTGAAGCGCCAGTGGAAAAAGACTGAGCTTTGGCCTGGGCGCTATTTTGAGCGGTATTGACGTTCTCGATAGCATTTTTCAGGACGGCGGAGAAATCAACGCCATTATTAACCTGACTATCGCTGACCAAAGGCTTACCACTGGCTGCAGCGGCAAGGGCCTGCATCCGAGTAATCATAGAGTCGACGTTGTTTGTGCTCATTTCGTAATTATCTATCAAAATCTCTTAAAACACACTTCCGCTACTTATTCATTCAAGAAACCAGCTTCTTTGTAGGATTTGAGCTTGTAGCGCAGGGCTCTTGCTGATATTCCTAATATCTCTACGGCTTTTGTTCGGTTTCCCTTTACTTCAGCCAAAATCTTGAGGATGTGCTCGCGCTCAATTGACTCAATATCTTGGTTTTCACCTATTACAGATGCAATTTCTGTGCCATTTGACCCTGATTTAGGGCTTAAATTCTGACGTTCCTGAGTGTCGGTTTGGGTGGGGGGCTGGTTAGGTGGCTGATTGCCCTGGTGGAAATCTAGTTCTAAATCTTGAGCCGAGATTTGGTCGTCATCGGCCAGCAACACCGCCCGCTGAATAACATTCTCAAGCTCACGTACATTGCCTGGCCAGTTGTATTCCTGGAGTAAGTTTCTAGCTTGATTGCTCAGGCTTAAAGAGTCTCTGCCAATGTTGACGCTGTAGCGCTTGAGAAAGAACTCCGCAAGCGGAATGATGTCCAGTGGGCGTTTGCGTAGTTCCGGAACATGAATCGGGAATACATTTAAACGAAAGAACAAATCTTCCCTAAATTTTCCAGCTCTGACTTGCTCTTGAAGGTTTAAGTTAGTTGCAGCAATGATGCGGACATCGGCTTGAATCGAATCAGTCGAGCCGATACGCTCAATTTTTTTATCTTGTAGTACTCGCAATAATTTGGTTTGGAGGGTTGCAGGCATTTCCCCAATTTCATCTAAGAATAAAGTGCCTTTATTTGCTTGCTCGAACTTGCCCGCTTGCGCTTTAGTAGCACCAGTAAATGAGCCCTTTTCATGGCCAAATAAGATGGATTCCAGAAGGGTATCTGGAATTGCAGCGCAGTTGATGGCTACATAAGGGCCATTTACACGTTTAGATGTTTTGTGAATATGTTGTGCCACAACTTCTTTTCCGGCGCCAGATTCTCCAGTGACTAAAACGCTTGTATCAGTTCCTGCAACACGCTCACAACGCGAAAAAATCGCAATTGTTTGAGGGTCAACAGCAATAACGTTGCTCTCTGCGGGTCGAATCGCTGATCCGCCAGCATCGATCTTGTTTGCTTCTGTTGTGGTGATGCTTGTTGCGGAAGTTATGTTTTCTGGGGTGTCATTAAGACTGCTATCGTTAACATCATTTAATGTGCGATAACGAGAAATAATTTCAATCAATTGCTGAGGTACAAAAGGCTTAATTAAGAAATCTCTAGCACCCGCCTTAAGTGCCTCCACTGCAAGCTTGGCATCGGCAAATGCTGTCATGATCACCACGGGCAAATCAGGACATTCTTTTTGCGCGATCTTGAGCAAGTCGATGCCGGTCATGCCTGGTAGTTTGTAGTCAGTCACTAATACTGTTTTGAGGTCGGGACGCAGTAAGGGAACGACAGTTTCAGCTCGTTGATGAGTAACAAATTCAATACCCTTCATTCGCAGAGTTACTGCAATTGCCTCCCTGAGGTCTTCGTCATCCTCAACCAGAATCACTGGGAAGCGTTCATTTAAATGCTCGTTCATGGTTTTGTTATTCGTTGTATGTGGGGAATTTGTAAAAAGTTATTCAGAGGTAATTGGCAGTGTGATTTTAAAAATGGCCCCTTTGGCAGAGTTCTCAACATTAATTGTTCCTCGATGGGCTTCAATAGTATTTTTAGCTATTGATAAACCCAAGCCAGTACCGTTTGCGCTGGTAGTGGAAAAAGGCTCAAAGAGAGAATCAATAATGGTCGATGCGATTCCGGGTCCCTGATCTTCGATGAGAATAATCATCCTTTTTGATTCGACTTTGGCTTGTAAAAACACCTGATCTGCAGGCTTTGAAACACTCAGCGCATTTTCTAGAATAGCCACGATCGCATTTGGTATTGACTTAGGCTCAACCATCAGCATGGTTGATGTCGGTATATCGCAGTGCACTTTTAATTGAACATCGCTACTCTCGAATAGGGCTTGAATACTTGCGGTGGCCTCATCAATAATTTGCCGCGCGCTCACCAAAATAGTTTTGCTAGGACGATTAGAAATAAAACGCAACATATCTTGCGAAAGTTTTTCTAGGTCAAGTAATTGTTTGCGAAGGCGCTGCGCGAACTCTTTTGATATATCGGGCGCTAGATCGTCATCGCACAGGTGTGACGAATACAGCAGGGCGGTTGCCAAAGGTGTGCGAAATTGATGTGCGATTCCTGCAGCCATTTTTCCCATTGCTGATAAGCGATTTTCTCGTTGAGTCTCTTGGTGAAGAGCAATGTTGGCGGTGATGTCTTGTATTTGAATGTAACTGCGGATGCCGTCATCGATTCTGATCACTTGTACTGTCTTTTGGGGCTTTTTGCCGTGGGTATCTGAGGTATTGATGACGTACTCCCCAGGCGCAATCGACGGCTGCCAATCAGTTGGAATGACAAATGTTTGCCCGGAGCTCAGGGAGGGTAAGAAGTGCAGGACCGCAGGATTATGCAAGAGCACGATATTGTTTTCTAGCAATATCACTCCAGCGGGGATGGCATTCACTAGGATGCCAAGGCGCTGATTGGATTTTTGTAGCTCATCGCTAAGTTGATTAATCTTTTCCTGAAGGGCGCTTTGCTGAGCCTCAAGCTTCTGGGACTCTGCATAAAAAATGGCAAACGCCTCCTCCAGATGTTTCACGTCTAGACTTGGCTTATTGCTCGGGGGTATATTTGCTTCAGAATTGGTCAATGAATATAGCTTTATTTTGCTGTTTTGTTATTCGGTGCTGGGGGTGGCAAATTTTGCCTCTTTCCTCATATTAAGGCCATAGAATATCAATATTTAGAAAAAATAGGCAAAAATGTTCCATATTTAGTGCTATTATGCTTTTTAATAACTTTTACCCGAACCTACGGAATCCAAGCTATTGAGCGAAGAAGCCAAGCCAGCAGTCCCGGAGAGTGAAAAAGACGCTGCGGTAGTCAATATTGGCTCCCGTCCTGCAGCGCAAACTGCTCCAGATTCGGCCCCTGCAAGGGGAAGGGTAAAACTCCCCTCAAAATTAGGTGAACTCCAAATGCGCTTCGAAGCGCTGGGGATGCAGCAGAGACTAATCGTTGTAGCCGCCTTATTTCTATTTATTTCAGCGCTCATCTTTGTAACCTTTTCTGGTCGCAGCAAAGATGACTATCGCGTTTTGTTCTCTAGTGTGAATGAGCGTGATGGAGCAGCTATTGTGGCTGCCTTGCAGCAAATGAATGTGCCTTATAAGTTCACCGAGGGTGGCGCAGCGATTTTGGTGCCTGAATCCTCTGTTTATGAAACACGCTTGAGATTGGCTGGACAGGGCTTGCCCAAGGCTGGAAATGTTGGTTTTGAGTTGCTTGAAAACCAAAAAATGGGTACCAGTCAATTTGTTGAGCAAGTTAACTATCAGCGCGGTCTTGAGGGTGAATTGGCACGTAGCATTAGTTCTTTAGCGCAGGTGAAATCGGCGCGAGTAATGCTGGCTATTCCAAAGCAAACTGCATTCATGCGCGAGCAAGAAAAGCCAACTGCCTCAGTAGTTGTCACAATGCACCCAGGTCGCTTCTTGGATTCTCAACAGGTTGCTGCGATTACCAATTTAGTGGGGTCTTCTGTTCCCAACTTAGGCCCCGCCAATGTCACGATTGTGGATGCAGAAGGAAGTCTGCTCGCTCCTAATGCTCAGCGCTTGATGGGCTTAGACAGTAATCAGCTCAAGTATGTTGCTGAGTTGGAGGGTGCGCTTTCCAAGCGGGTTCAGGCAATTTTGGAACCCGTGACTGGCAAAGAGAACGTGCGCGCACAAGTTACGGTAGATATGGACTTTGGAGAACTAGAGCGTACTGAAGAAACTTTTGGTCGCAATTCACCACCAAATCAATCCTCGATTCGCAGTCAACAAAGTAATGAGGCTGCCACACCAAGTTCATCCGCCTCTGGTGTACCAGGTGCGCTAACAAATCAGCCCCCTGGTGGCGGTCAAGCGCCAATCAATGCAGCTGGTGGCGCTGCTGCCAATGCAGGCCCTCAAAACTTGAATGCGCCACCATCGAGTTCAAGCTCGTCGGCAAGCAATATTAAGAAAGATCTGACGGTAAATTATGAGTTAGATCGTGCGATCGAGCGTATTAAGTCTGAAAAAGGAAAAGTCAGAAGGGTGTCTGCTGCCGTTGTAGTGAACTACAAACAACCAACTGGTGTTGATAAGGATGGTAAGCCCCTCAAGCCTGTGCCATATACTGCAAAAGAATTAGATCAAATCAATAATTTGGCTCGAGATGCTGTGGGTTATACCGAGAAACGTGGCGATAGCGTCAGCGTTGCCAACATTCCATTTAAGCTCGAACTGCCAGAAGAACCCGCATTTTATAAGCAGCCTGGTGTCATTGAGCTGAGCAAAGAATTCTTCAAATTTGCCATCATCTTAGGATCTTTAGGCATCATGTTCTTTGGTGTTGTGAAGCCGCTACTCTTTCCGAAGAAGATGGACGATGCGTTGGAGGAGCAGCGTATTGAAGAAGAGTTTGATGAGAAGATCAAAGCTGAGATGGCGCAAATGGATCCAAAACTACGCGAGAAGCGGCGTATGGAAATGGAGCTATTGAGAGAGCGCCAACGTATTGCCGAAGAGGAAGAACGTTTGCGCATCGAAGAAGAGAAAAAGCGCATGGAAGAAGAGCGTATCCGGATGGAAGAAGAGAAAAAGAACGAGTACGAGTCACTTCTCAAATACGCTACCGACTTTGTTGCTGAAAATCCGAAAGTGGTATCTTCTATTTTCAAAGAGTGGCTCGCCGCTGATGCTGAAAAAACAAATAGTGCAAATGCCGCTGCCGCTGCCGCTGCAAGTTGAGATGAAGAGTAGATAACATGCCTGATGATGAAGTCGAAGCACCGAAAAGCCTCTCGATAGCGGAGGCTCTTAAAGAGGGTGTTAAAAGCGCCACCCAGTCAGGCACCTTAACTTTCGAGGAGCTTGATGGTGCTTCTCGCGCCGCGGTGGTTTTATTGGCTGTAGGTGCTGAATCAGCCGCAAACGTATTACGCACTATGACTCCTTTTGAGGTTCAAAGACTGTCTGGAAAGATGGCGGTGGTGCGATCTCTTAGTCGTGATTTGGTGCTGCAAGTGTTGCGGCAGTTTAAAGAAGTTACAGAGAACAATTCTCAGGTGGCCTTTGACACCGATGACTTCATGCAAAATATGCTTACAAAAGCAATGGGTGCTGAGGGTGCATCTGATTTGCTTGGTCGTTTGGAGTCTACGCTGGACATGTCCGGTATTGAAACTCTTAAACGAATGGAGCCCGATGTTCTGTATGAGATGATTAAAGGTGAACATCCGCAGATTGTCGCAACCGTGATGGTGTTCTTGGAGCCTGGTCAAGCAGCGTCTGTATTGAAGCTCTTCCCGGATGATTTGCGTAACGAACTCATTTTGCGTATCGCTTTGTTAGAAAAAGTCCAACCCGCCGCCTTGAAAGAATTGAACGAAGTGATGTCTCGTTCTGCTGGTCCAGATGCAGACTTCCGCAGAAGTACTGTTGGCGGCGTAGTGCCTACTGCTGAAATTCTGAATATGCTTTCTGGAGGGCTTGATAAGCAAGCCCTTAAAACGATTCATGATTTCAATGCTGATTTGGCTGATGCCATTCAAGAGAAGATGTTTGTGTTCGAGGACTTCAACGATATCGAAGATCGCTCATTGCAAACCTTGCTCTTGGAAGTTCCACAAGAAACCTTGGTTATGGCGCTCAAGGGCGCGAGTCCGAAGCTACGCGAGAAGCTTTTCAAGAATATGGCCAAGCGCGCCGCCGATGGTGTGCGCGAAGATCTCGAGACACGCCCACCAGTCAAAGTGCAAGAAGTCGAAGAGATGCAAAAAGAGGTTATCCGTATCGCTCGTACATTGGCCGAGGAAGGCCGCATGATTATGGAAAGGGGCAAGTCAGCCGATGCCTTCCTCTGATGAGGACTCTTTGCTGACGAGGTGGGAGCCTCCCTCCTTTGATCCTCCAAAGCCCCCAAAGCCTCCCAAGGTTCCTCCGGTCCTTTACCCCACCGTAGAAGAAGTCGAGGCAATTCGCGAGAAAGCCTTTAAGGAAGCGTATGAGCTTGGCAATCAACAAGGCTTTGTTGAGGGATGCGATGCTGGATATAAAGAAGGAAAAGAATCTGGCTACCGCGAGGGTTACGAGCGCGGATATGTCGATGCAGATGCTGAAACAAAACGTTTACAGGATGCCCTCGGACAATTATTGGAAGCTCTTAGGGGAATGCCTGAGGCGATTGCGCAACCCCTGATTGAATTTACCTACGAAACTGCGTCACGTTTGGCGGCTAATGTCTCTATGGAGCGAGGACCCTTTGTTGCGGCAGTTCAAGAAGCATTAATGCGTTTACCGCGTCCTGGTGAGAATCTTTATTTGCGTTTAAATGCCGAGGAAGTCGAGACTTGGAAAAAAATTGTCGATGATCCTGGTCTGCCGTTTAATTGTACGATTTTGGTTGATGCTGATGTCAATCCAGGTCATGCATATGTTGAAGTGAGTGGGGCTCGCATTGACTTAGGTGAGCAAGCGCGAATCGCACTAGTTAGGGCGGCACTAGGGTTGGATCGCGATTCAATCGAGCAAGAAAATCAAACTGTGCTTGGTTATCAAGATGGAGAAGGTGTTGATCAAGATAACTCTGCTACAGGCGATGAGGAAAAATCAGAGTGAGTCATTTGCAACCAGCTGAATTGGCAAATCAGTTAGAGATGCGCAAGCAGCACTTACTAGAAACACCGCTCTCGATTCGCGAGGGAAAACTAAAACGTGTCTCTGGCATTGTGCTAGAGGTAGAAGGTTTGCCGATGAGCATTGGCTCAGGCGCCACCATACTCTCTGAGTTGGGTGGGAAAACCTATGATGCGGAGTGTATCGGTTTCAATGGCGCAATTACTTACCTGATGCCTATTGATTCTATGGAAGGTATTTCCCCAGGCGCTCTCGTTTATCCAACTAATACCCCTTTTAATTCTGGAAGCGGTTACACCTCAAACAGCATTGGTGATCCACTTCCCATTGGTGAGGATTTATTAGGAAGAGTTGTTGACGGTCTTGGTCGTCCAATTGATGGTAAAGGTTATGGCGAAAAACAACTTACCCCATCTATTCAGAGAACATTAAATCCGCTTGATAGAACTCCGATTCATGAGCCTCTAGATGTTGGTATCCAAGCTGTCAATGGCTTGCTAACGGTTGGTCGAGGGCAACGTGTCGGTATTTTTGCAGGCTCTGGCGTCGGTAAGAGTGTTTTATTGGGAATGCTGGCGCGTAATTGCGTTGCTGATGTGATTGTGATCGGGCTTGTCGGCGAGCGTGGTCGAGAAGTAAGAGAATTTTGTGAAGATACCTTAGGCCCAGAATCTTTTAAGCGCTCAGTTGTTGTTGCCGCACCCGCAGACGCATCACCTCTAGCAAGATCGAAAGGTGCTTCCTACGCAACTGATGTCGCTATCTGGTTTCGGGATCAGGGCAAACATGTGGTCTTAATCGTAGATTCATTGACTCGCTATGCAATGTCACTACGAGAAATCGGTTTGAGTTTAGGTGAGGCGCCTGTGGCGCGTGGTTATCCACCTAGTGTGTTTGCCAGAATGCCGGAGTTGGTTGAACGTGTTGGTAATGGCGCCAATCCCGATGGATCGATTACGGCTTTTTATACAGTGCTCCTTGAGGGCGACGATACGAACGATCCGGTGGCTGATACAGCTCGAGGAATCTTAGACGGACATTTTTTCCTCTCAAGAGAGTTGGCCGATAGTGGTCACTATCCCGCGATTGATGTAGAGAAGTCCATTTCGCGCGTGATGCCCAAAGTGGTTTCCAAAGAGCACCTGTTATCAGCCCGACGTCTCAAGCAGTTATATAGTCGATACATGAGGGGTAGAGATTTGGTCTCCATGGGCGCTTATATTGCCGGCACTGACCCAGAACTGGATGCGGCTTTGGCAGCATGGCCCAAAATTCAGGCCTTTTTGCAGCAAGATGCAGAAGTGACAATTCCGATTGATCAGACCGAGAGGTTGTTGTTTGAGATCGCCCCACCTACCACTTAGTAATCTAGATCCCTAACATGTCCGCTATTGAACTGTTACTGCGCTTAGCCAAAATCCGTGAGGATCAAGCTATGGCAAGAGCCAAAAGGGCTGCAGGACAGGTAAATCAGACAAAAGCCTTTAAAAATCAAGTGCTTGAGTATGCAAAGGAGTATGAAGGTCAAATGCTAGCTGCCTCAAATGAGAGTCTGCCGATTGCCTTTATTCAGGATGCAAACGCTTTTAGGGAAAAGCTAATTCAAAGCTCGGTTGAAATGGATGCCCAAATTCAGGGGCTTTCTAGAGCCTCTGAGGATACCTTGATGACCGCCACCCAGGCCAGAATGCGCACCCGGGGATTAACAAAATTGGTCGAGAAAAAGCGCCACGAAGCTAGGCTGAAAAAGGCTAAGGCGGAAATGAATCAGTTTGAGGATAGCTATGCCGGCAGGCTTAATCTGAATTCTGGCACGAAAGATGCATAGTAAGAAGTGTTCCTTTTGGAGAGGCTATGCCAACAGTAAGTCAAATTCGGATGCAAGCAGCTGCTAATAGCGCAAATAGCGCTATGGCTAAGCCTGGCTCTACGCCTGGCAGCTCTGCTACGCCCGGTGGCTTTGAGGCATTCTTGGCGGCTTTAGATCAAAGTCAGATGGCACGCCTAAGTGTGAGAGGCGATTCTGATCGATCAAGCACTCAAAATGCGTTACCAGGAGCATTGAGGGGGCAAAATTTGCCTACATCAATCCAAAACTCTTCGGACCCTGCAAAAAATTCCGATCCATTGCAACTGTTAATGGCTCAATTAGCAGCGCAAAGCCTAGCTGCTCAAAATGCTGCAGTACAAACCTTTAATGCTGCTAACCAAACTTCGCTTGGCGCTACAACGAACCAGTCCATGAGTGTTGAGGCTTTGATGGCTAGTCTGAACGCGCAAGCAAATGGTTCGACCACTGACTTAACGTCATTGATCGGGCAGGTAGGTCAGCAAATTGACTCAAAGCAAGCGGCACTCATTAGTCAGGCATTAACTAAGGCAATGAAGGCCAACGGTCAAGCGCCGGATGCTATGATGCAAACTCAGGTTGCCGCTTTGTTGCAGTCGTTACAAGGTGGTGGCGGTCAAAACTCTCTATTTAATCAGAGTGGCACTCAAACCCCTGCTCAGATTGCTAGTGCTATTCAAGCTTTTGCTCAGAAAAACGGCATTAGTCTGGCACCTGAGCTTCAAACGCAGTTAACAAATCTCATTAATCAAGGCAATGATCAGTCGTCAGGCATTAAGTTGCTTGGCGTTCAGGCTGATGCGACCCTTCAGGCTGGTGCGGTTGATCCTACTAAAGCGACAACTATTCAGAATTTAACTGAGGGTAAGCAGGCTCAGGTGATGACCACTGCTATTGATAAGTTGCCAAAAGGCAAAACAATCGATGGTCCACTTACTTTTAATGCATTTAACGATAAGAATCACGGTACGAAGCCAGGCTCTTTAATTGATGAAGCTGTATCAGTCATGACTAAAGATCAGAGTCAAGTAGCGAAGCCTGATCAGGCGGATCAGTTAGTTGTTCAAAGCACTAAAGATCAACCTGATTTGAATGCAATGACAGCTAATAACAGTGGTCTTGCGAGAATTGACGGTCATTCGGCTGCCGCTCAAAAGATGGAGTTAAAAGCATCTGAAGTTTCCTTGGCTACCGGCCCATTACACACTGAAGTAATGAGTGCCGCTAAGTCTGGTGGCGGAAGAATCATGCTGGAGTTAACCCCTCCTGAGCAGGGTACGATCAGAATCGATTTACGAATTAATTCAGCTGGCCAAGCTCACTTAATTGTCGAGGGTGCTAGTGAAGCCACTAAATCTCGCCTAGATCAGGGCGGCCAAAACCTTAAAAATGAGTTCGCTCAAATGGGGTTGAATTTGTCCTTAGATTTAAGGCAGGGCGGACAGTCCCAGCAAATGTTCGATCAAGCCGCTTTTAGCGGTCGTCAGCCTGGTTACAACAGGATTTTTTCAAATGCACAAGGTTTGAGCTCAGTAGCCTCAATAAATTCTATCGGTTCAGGTGATAATAGGGAAAATAGCAGTGCAGTTCACCTGTATGCTTGATATTATTAAGCATTAAGTAAAGAGGAATAGTAATGGCTGATGAAGAGCGCATTGAACCAACTTTAGATCCAAGCGCTGCTGCCCCGCAGGCAGCCACCCCCCCTCCTGCAGATATGCATGATGCTGACGAAGATACTCCCAAGAAAAAAAGTAAAGCTAAGCTTTTTATCATAATAGGCTTGGTAGTGGTTATTGCTGGTTCTGTTGCTGGTTACTTGTACAGTCAACACGCTGCTGAAGAAAAGCATCGACTCGCCGAAGAAGCAAAGCGTCCCGAAAATATCCTTAAAAAACAATTGATGGAGCGTAAAGAAAATGCGCCTCCTATTTATATTCCTTTAGAAGAAATGGTAGTGAACTTGCCTGGTCGCGGTGGCGAGCACTATTTGCAGACCAAAATTGTTTTGCGCACAAACGATTCTTCAACTGAAGGCAAGATTAAAAATTTCATGCCTGTGATTCGTGACAAGATCATCACTGTTTTGTCATCACGTCAAATGCAAGAATTGGCAACGGTTGAAGGTAAGGTCATGATGGCTCGTGAGATTGCCTTGGTGATTAACTCGATTATTGCGCCACAATTAACCGCTATTTATGTCTTACAACAGCAGCCTGGCACTGCTGATATGCAAAATCTGGAGCGTATTGGCGCTGTGCCTAAAGAAACTTCGACCGGTCAAAAGATTACCGGAGAAGCTGCAAGGGCGGCCGCTGAGTTTTGGAATGTAACCGAAATGGATTTGCCGGTACAGGCAGTGTTGTTTAGTTCGTTCGTAATGCAATAATCAACCTCCTTAGAAAGCCTATCAGGAAATCATGGCGGCAGAGGAAATAAATGTCGAGATGAATATTGACGCTGAAGATCAGCGTGCAATGTTTGACAAGTCGAAGATTATTGCTCGGCGCCGCATGCCGACTTTGGAGCTTATTCATGAGCGCTTTAGTCGAGCGGTTCGATTAACCTTATTTAATATGATTCGCGCGCCTATTGAGGTGCAGATGCATCTTCCGATCGTGAAGAGCTATCAAAAATTCGTAGATGAATTTCCTGAGCGTACCAACATTAATATTGTTGGTATTCGTCCATTACGGGGTGTGGGTTGCTGGATTGTGGATCCCGGTGTTGTGTACATCGCTATTGACAATATGTTCGGCGGGGAAGGCCGCCTTGCACCTCGCCTCAACTTGCGTGAGTACACTGCAACTGAGTTGCGTATCATTCGCCGTTTAGTAGATGCCTTTTTAAATGAGTATGAAAAGGCCTGGAAGTCCGTTTATGAAATCAAGTTCGACTTTATGCGTCAAGAAACGAACTTCGGTTTCGCAAAAATTACCTCCCCTGGTGAGATGGTGTTGCACTCTAAGTTTACGATTGAGATTAATGGTCGCCCAGGAGATATTGATCTGTGTATTCCATTCTGGGTTCTGGAACCAGTCAAAAGCATCCTTTACAACAATATGCAAGGGTTTGCGACTGAGCCCGATCAACACTGGACCGATCTACTCAATGATCAAGTACACGAAGCACCTGTAACCGCAGTTGCTGTTTTGGCGCGTAAGCAGATGTTGTTACGAGAGATAACCTCCTTATCGGTCGGCGACATTATTCCGATTGAGATTAATGATCCAGTAACCGTATATGTGGATGGCTTGCCGGTCATCAAAGGGCAATATGGCACAAAGGATGGTCGGTATTCAGTTAAAGTAGGCACCATTCAACATCCAGCGGAGTTCTTGAAGAGTCCACTTGAGAGTGCCCGCTTAGGACCAAGCATGATGCGAAGCGCCGAAAAAGGGGAGCTTTATGAGCAATTGCCAGAGGCTGCGCAGAGCCATCCAGAAAACATACCGCCGATGGACTCTGGGGATACAATTAGTACCATAGCCGATAGCTTAACGCCAGACGGCTCAAGTGCATAACAGCATAAACGCATAGAAAAAAGCAAGGAACAAGAGGATTACCATGGCTGAAAATGACAACGATTTAGCGAAATCGCTTACCAGCACTGACGTATCCGGTTCATTGCGCAAAGCTACTTTCAATACTTTGGAAGATGGTGCTAAAGCAGGCGCTGAATTTAATGAGATCGACTTGGTCATGGATGTACCAGTTCAGGTTACGGTTGAGCTTGGTCGCGCCAAAATGCAAATTCGTAACCTGCTTAACTTGACTTATGGCTCGGTAATTGAGTTAGATATCTTGGCTGGTGAGCCATTAGAGGTAGTCGTTAATGGCTGTTTGGTGGCGCAAGGCGAGGTAGTGATCGTCAATGACCGCTACGGTATTCGTTTGACTGATATCGTTACACCTGCCGAACGACTTCGTAAAATTAATCGCTAACCTCACATGGGCTCCTCGGTCGGAGGTATGTTGCTTTTCTCCTTCATTTGGCTTGCACTTGCTGCGGCTCTCATTTGGGTGGTTGCCTTTTTAATAAAGCGCGATAGTGCGATGCGCACAGTTAACCCACATGTCAAAATTTTGGCTCAGCAAGCGATAGGCCCAAGAGAACGGGTTATTGTTTTGAATGTCTTGAATCGAATATTGGTTGTAGGGCATACCCCTTCACAAATTTCTTTGCTTACAGAGCTCGAGCCAGAAGATGTAGCTAATTTAAAACCCCAAACCATTAATGTTGATTTTGCAAATAATTTGCGGCAATTTGTTAAGAGGAAATTGGGTTGAAGCGCAGAATCTTTTGGTGGTCAATTGCAATTACAGCCCTCATCGGGCTGTTTCCTTTATTTGCATGGAGTCAAACACTACCTTTGGTGACCGCTAAACAAGGTGGCGGCGGCACAATTTATGCCGTTCCGGTTGAAACGGTATTGGCGTTAACTGCGTTAAGTTTCTTGCCTGCAGCACTGGTTTTAATGACTAGCTTTACCCGTATTCTGATCGTTTTTTCCTTGCTACGTCAGGCACTGGGTTTGACGACTATGCCGCCCAATATTGTGTTGATTGGATTGTCTTTCTTTTTGACGCTCTTCATCATGAATCCGGTGTTTGAATCGATTTATAAGAATGCTTATCAACCATACTCTGCTGGAAAGATGGGATTTCCCCAGGCGGTAGAGGTTGGAGCAAAGCCGCTTAAAGAATTCATGCTCAAGCAAACACGGCGAGACGACTTGAACTTATTTGCTAAGCTCTATGGAAAAGAAATTGAAGCTCGTGAAGATGTGCCTTTTACGGTACTAATTCCAGCGTTTGCCATATCAGAAATTAAAACAGGTTTTTTAATTGGCTTCGTCATCTACCTGCCGTTTTTGGTGATTGACTTTGCTGTAGCCAGTATCTTGACATCACTTGGTATGGTGATGGTGTCGCCGATGATGTTCTCTTTGCCTTTGAAGTTAATCGTTTTTGCTTTGGCTGATGGTTGGGCCTTGCTTTCAACCTCTTTAGTGCAAAGTTACATTAACTAAGCATTATGGAAAGTGGAGTCATTATCGATTTAGTATTTCAGGCTCTGCGCATGGCGGGGCTTTTGGCTGGCCCAATTTTGATGGCACTTTTAGTTGTAGGTCTAGTTATCGGTATTTTGCAAGCGGCTACCTCAGTTAATGAATCAACAGTAGCCTTTGTACCCAAGTTAATTGTTTTTGGTGTTGTTATTTTGCTCATCGGTCCGGTGACCTTATCGCTATTCACGGACTATATAAAAGAGCTCTTTGCCCGTATTCCAGGTTTGGTTAATTAAATTATGTTGACTATTACCGGTCTTCAAATTGAGCAGTACATGGCAATCTTTATGTTTGCCTCTTTGCGGGTCTTTGGAATGTTTTTAACAACTCCAATGTTTGCGTTCAGAACGTTCCCGATGCAATTCCGCTTACTGATTGCATTGTCATTTGCTTTTTATGTGATGCCCTTAGTTGGTGGAGAAAAGATTTCCGATCCGGGAAGTATCACTTTTTTTGCATCAATCATCGAATTGGCGATCGGTGCATTTATTGGCTTTGTGATTCGAATTGGCTTTATGGTGGTCGATATAGCGGCTGAGGTATTGTCATTTCAGGCGGGATTTAGTTTTGCCTCAACCTATTTCCGAGATCCAACTCTAGACTCGGGTTTGGTGGGTCAGTTTTTAGGTCTAGTTGTGATTGCCTTAGCATTTGCCTTGAACATTCACTTAGTGTTAATTGAAATTATTTTGCAAAGCTTTAAGACTATTCCGGTTGGCATATGGCCAAGTGCATGGTCCTCAAAAGGTGTCGTAGATTTGGTCTCCGCATCATTTCGTCTCGGTCTGATTCTTTCGATGCCTGTATTGTTGGTTTATATGATGTTTAACTTAACCCAGGCTTTTTTAGGCCGCACGAGCCCGCAGATGAATTTGTTCTCCGTTGGTTTTGCTGTTAGCATTCCTTTAGCATTCTTGGTTATTTTTATGATTCTTCCGGATCTGCAAATTGTTTTGGAGAGATCACTTGAAAATCCGATGCAACTTATTCGCCAAGGCGTAGAGACTCCCTATGCAAAATAAATTTTTCTCTCACCTATTTGCTGCAGGTTTATTTTTATCTGTGACTTGTCTTAGCAATCTAGCAAATGCTCAGGTAAATTCAGAGGTACCCCTTAACGGTTCTGTGGAGGAGGGACTCACTGCCGCGCAAAAAGATAAGTTAAACCAAAATTCATTGGATCAAGCGCCGACTGGTCCAGTAGATTGCGAATTAAAGTACCCCTTCCCTGCATCTACATCCAATAACCCATATGCCGAAAATGGTGGAGATATTTGCAAAAAACTGCAAATTCGTGGGAAAAGAATGATTTGCGAAATCAATTCTTTGGTTTCAGATAAATCTTCGGGTGGAGGGACGACTGGCTCGAAGATTGAACTGGCTGCTTGGGCTAGGTGCAATTCGGCTGTAGCCAATATCTTGGTCGACGGCTATTACATGGCCGCAAGTGAAATTGAGCGCCGCTTACAAATCTGTAGTTCCAACTTTTATGCTGATCCTGGAAGAATGCCCAAGCAAGGTTGGTATCAGCGCTTTTTAAGGTGGGCCACTAGTAATGATTTGACTCCACCTCCGACAGATGAAGCATTAGAGGTGGCACTAAAGCAGTCGACCCCCTTAGAAAGCAAGCAGGAAACAGCAGGGCTTATGAAATGTGAGTGGATGTTTTCTCGAAGCAGTTCGCCAGTAATAGACGTATTGCCTGGAGGTAGCAGTGCGAATGGTAATCTCGCGCCCGTTTCAACTCCCGTGAAGAAAGCTACCCCGAAGAAGCCCGCAAATAAACAACCCTGAGCGTCGAGAATTTAAGCAATCGCCTTGAGTCAGCTGAAAAATCGGCTTAAGCATTGATTTATATGGCAATATAAACACTATTTATACAAAAGCCGTTAGCGAACTTATGAAAACAAATAATCTATCCCCACGCCTTATTGTTTCAGTTGGCGCCTTATTAAGTATGCTGCTTGCGGGTAATGCCCTCGCGAGCGACTCGCATGATGCTCCTGCGCCAGCCGCCGCTGCACCTGCAGCCCCCAAGACTAAGGCTTCGGTACCCGCTGCTTCTGGTGACGATCAGATGAGCAAAGCATTGTTTGACAAGATCAGCAAAGGCTCGGGTGATATCGTAATTCGTACTGGCGATTTACCTGCAGGTGCCCCCCCTAGTGAGGTGAAAGCAGCAGATAAACCAAAAGTTGCGAAAACTACAAAGCCCGCTGAAAAAGATGCCCATGATGTACATTGGTCATATATAGATGGTCCTGGCGGTCCCGAGAACTGGGGCAATCTGAGTAAAGCCAATTTGGCGTGCTCAACAGGCAAAACCCAGTCTCCCATCAACATTAATGTCGATCGCGCGGTTAAGGCTGAGCTTCCTCCATTGGAGTTTCTCTACAGACCATCGCCATTATCGATCGTGGATAACGGTCATACTGTGATGGTGAATTATGGTGAAGGCAGTAACTTGCTGGTTGACGGTCGCCAGTATCGACTGGTTCAGTTCCATTTTCATAAGCCCAGTGAAGAGGCGATTAACGGTGAGCGTACCGATATGGTGGTGCACTTGGTGCATCAGCATCACGACGGCAGCCTTGCGGTAGTCGGCGTCTTGATGAATACTAAAAAGCCCGGATCAGCTAAAAAATCCTGGTTTGGTGATGATGGTGGCAAAGATAATCCTATGATTCAGACCCTTTGGAACAATGTTCCATTGGTAAAAGGCAGGACTGAGACCCCAGGCGTAATGATTGATGTGAATCAGCTGTTGCCAACCGATAGAGGCTATTTCACCTATATGGGATCCCTAACAACTCCTCCATGTAGCGAAAATGTTCTTTGGTTCGTCATGAAAAACCCAATTTACGTGAGCGAAGAGCAAGTGAAGAACTTTGACCGCATCTACCCCATGAATGCGCGCCCTTTGCAGCCCAAGGGAGATCGTTTGATCAAGGAAACTAGGGGTAGTTTGTAAATCTCATATAAAAGAGCTTTTTGGCAGGTTTTGTCCAATGTTTCTAATTTTGATCTGACAAAACGGCAAAATTTGCCACCTTGAATGAAAAAGCCCTAGAAATAGGGCTTTTTTGCTATTTTTAGCGCCTTTTTAAGTTTTAACTCTCTGAATGCATAAACTCGAGTAGGTTAGCGACTACTTATCTTTCTCTCAGAAACCAAAGTTGGCACGGTCTTTGCATATTCATACTTGAGGACTTTCCCCTCAGGCTTTTTCATCCCCGAGTAGGGAGGAGATTGAATGAACGCAGTGCCGCAGTATGATCCACTTACTTTTGGCGAAACCGCATTTAAATTGCGGACTTTCCGTCAACAAGTGCTGGGTAACAATTTGGCAAATTCTGATACCCCTGGCTTTAAAGCTCGGGATATTCGCTTTGCTGATGTACTGAAGGCTCAATTGGAGGGTGTTGCGCCTTCCAATGCAGTTGGCTTGGCTACCACTCATTCAGCCCACATACCTGGCAAGTCAAGTCAAGAGGATCCCCGTTTGCTCTATCGCATCCCAAATCAACCATCAATGGATGGCAATACGGTAGATGGCGATATTGAGCTCAGTGAATTTACTAAAAACTCGGTTTTTACTGAGTCCGCCTTAAATATGTTGGGTAGCACAATCCGCGCTCGCATGTCGGCAATTACAGGACAAGCCTCATGAGTTTATTAGGCGCTTTTGATATCGGTTCTAGCGGCTTAACAGCGCAATCCATGCGCTTGAATACGACTGCCTCCAATATTGCCAACGTAGAGAGCGTATCCGGTCCCGATGGTCGACCATACCGCGCTCGTCAGGTGGAATTTAGCGCTGTTTATAAACCAGGACAGCCTGGTGCAGGTGTTGAGGTGAGCAAGATTATTGAAAGTAATGCCCCAATGCGGATTGAATACCGCCCTGGACATCCAAAAGCAAATGCAGCTGGTTATGTAGAAATGCCAAACGTCAATCCAGTGGAAGAGATGGTGAACATGATTTCTGCATCACGCTCATACCAGATGAATGTTGAGGCAATGAATGTATCGCGTCAGTTGATGTTAAAGACCTTGGATTTAGGTAAGTAATCAGTGGTACCTGAAAAGTAAGAAATAAGAGGAAATCATGGCAACCAATCCATTAAGCGGAATCAGAGTTTATGACCCAGCGACGGCAAATAAGCCGGCTGATGCCACGACAAACTCAACAACGGGCGGTACTGCTGCTCAGCAAACGCAAAACTTTTTGAAGTTATTAATTGCCCAGATTCAGAATCAAGATCCAATGGCGCCAATGGATGCATCGACTATGACCTCACAAATGTCACAGCTGAATATGGTTAGCAGTATGGGCAATATGAATACTTCTATGACTGCGATGCTTGCACAAATGCAGAGCGTGAACTTCATGAATCAAGCAGCGCTAATTGGGCACAGTCCAGTAGTTGCTGGAAATGGCATTGCATTTGATGGTGCAACCCAAGTGATGCTTGGGGCTAACGCTACAAATCCACTGAAGTCAGTGGTTGCAACTATCACCGACGCATCTGGCAATGTGGTCAATAGTGTTGACCTTGGCAACGTGAATACCGGCATGACAAATTTCATATGGAATGGCAAGGACGCAAATGGCGATACCGTTCCTGCTGGGATCTATTACTTAAGCCTCTCGGGTAAAAACGCAGATAACGCCACTGAAAATCCAACAGCCTATGTTGCATCACCTGTAGCTTCAGTAACCAAAGGAACTAATGGTGATGCCATCCTGAATTTGGCAGATGGCAGAACCGTGAATTCTTCAGAAGTGCAGCAGTGGATTAGCTAAATAGATATTAATTTACATAGTTATAAATAAACAGAACAAAGTTAGACAAAGGAAACAAAAATGGGATACGGAATCGGATTATCAGGATTAAAGTCAGCCTCCGAAGCAATTGACGTTACCAGTAATAACATCTCAAACGCGCAGACAATCGGTTATAAGTCTGGAGAGTATGTATTCTCCGATCAGTTCTTTAAGGCTCAGGATCCGCAGTCTCTTGATCGTGCGGGTATGGGCGCATACCGTATGTCGATTCGTCGCACGGGTGGTTATGGAACTGTAGTTAATTCTCAAAATCCTTTGGATATGGCAATTACTGGTCCCGGCATGTTTATGCTGGCAAAGCAAGTTGATGGCACCGTTCCAACCGAGAACCCTACTAAATTCCAATTTACTCGTAACGGCCAGTTTGCTGTTGATGGCCAAAATCGAATTGTGAATGAGAATGGTATGTACTTGGTTGGCTATCCTGCTGACTCTTCGGGAACTATTATTTCTAGCGCAAAGTCAGTATTAGTTTTGGATCGCGAGCCTTTGGCGCAAACTCCAACCAGAAATTCGACGCTAGAACTTAATCTTGATGATCGCGTGGATCCAAAAACAGGGAATGTGTTTTCACCAACAGATCCAACAACTTATAGTCAAGCTACTTCACAAACCGTTTACGATGACAAGGGTTTTGCTCATACTTTGTCAGTTTTTTACAAGAAAGTTAGCTCGCAATTATTAACCGTTACTGCAAGCGCTGTTGGCACTGCCGCAGGAACCAATTTTGACTTCAGTCCAACCCAAACAATTGATCCAAGCATTGCTTCAGTTGATTCGTATAACAGGCCTCCTGGCGAGCAATTTAATAAGATTGCATCTACAGCAGTCGCTCTTGGAACAGGCGCGGCAAGCACTGAGACTATCTATGAGGCGACCTTAACGCCAATTAGCGGCACAGCAAATACCGTTGGTTCTGTATACAACTTGAGATTGCGTGATGGAACTAATCTAACCCTTACTCAAACTGTTGCTGGTGCATCAAATGTTAAAGCTCAGTACACAGTGAGCGTTGACCGTTTTGAGGTGTTTGCAACCATGGATGGCAATCCAGTAACGTCTAATGCCAGCATTACTCCATCAACTCCACCCACAAGAACAGCTGGAGCTGCCGCAGTAACAGAAACAAATTCAGTACTGTTTAAAGATTTAACTAGTGGCCAGACTTTAACTATGGCTGGATTAACCTACACGGCAAATTCAAGTGGAGCATCAGCCGCACAAGTGGCAGCAGCATTTGCAAGTATTACAGCCGGTGATACTGCCGCGACAATCAATTCTAACAATGGGTTAACAACATCTGGAACAGGTGGTACATTTACTTCTGGTACAGCCGCAGGCTGGTCCACTGGGGCTAGATCAACTGCGACAGTAGTGTTTACAAGTACTACGCCTTACACAAATGTATCTGATTTGACGGCTACCAGTACTGGTACAGCTCCAACTATCACAACAACATCGGGTGTAGCAGCAACAGCATCATTGGCCTTTAATAGCCTGGCTGCTGGTCAAAGCATCACAATGGCAGGATTGACATTTACAGCTGGAACTTCAGGCGCTACTGCAGCACAAGTGGCTGCTGCATTTGCAAGTATTACCGCTGGTCAGAGCTACACAACAGTTAATACAAATAATTCATTAACCGGTGCAGCCACGGGTGGTGTATTTACATCTGGTGCCGCAGCCGATTGGTCCACTGGTACGCGATCAACAAACACCGTGACATTTACTTGTACGGCTGGTAAGTCAGATGTATCGACACTAACAAGTGTATTAAATCCGGTGGTTGGTGGTACGACAGCCTCAAGTGTACTAATTGAGGGTTCTCCAGTTGCAGAGCAACAGGCCCTTGGAGTGGTAGGTTTCATTGCTGGTAAAAATATTGACTCATTATCAAGAGATTCATTTGGTAATCCACAATTTGCCACAAGATTCAATATTGATGCGTCACGGGGTACTGGGTCCGGGTATGGACAAACACTGAATGGTGGTGCAGTTCAATTAACAATTGAATCGAATGGAAATACAGCCTACTCATCTGCTGGACAAACATATACAAATACGCAGGATGGATCAGCTACATCTCAATTGGCTTCCTATAATGTCGACTCAAGCGGTAGATTAGTTGCTCAATATGACAACGGAAAATCTGTTGTTAAAGGCCAATTAATTTTGGCATATTTTAATAATCTAGAAGGCTTGATTCCAAACGGAAACAATACCTATGAGGCTTCATCTGCTTCTGGAGACCCGCTTCTGAGTTTCCCCGGTGATGGAACCTTAGGTGCGATTCGTTCTAAAGCTGTTGAGCAATCAAACGTAGATCTAACCGAAGAATTGGTTCGATTGATGGTATTGCAACGTCAATATTCTGCAGTTTCACAAGCAACAAAGGTGATGGCTGCAACGCTAATTGATGATGCTATCAACATTGGTCGATAAGGATTAAGCGCTTACTCATTATGATCAATCGTTACGCCTACACTTCGATGACAGGAGCAACTTCTGCCACGCAGCAGTTGGCTGTGACATCGAATAATTTGGCGAATTCATTAACTCCAGGATTCCGAGAGGTAATTAGTGCGTTTCGCGCCGTTCCTTTAAAGGGTGATGGCGTGCCATTTACTGGCAATGGTGCTGATACACGTGTATTTGTAGCCGATACCACTCCCGGTAGTAATTTCACACAAGGGCAAATACAAACCACTGGCAACTCATTAGATGTGGCGATTAAGGGTGACGGTATGTTTGCTGTGCGTCGTCCTGACGGACAAGAAGCCTATACCCGGGCTGGTAAGTTCATGACTAACGAGCAGGGAATGCTTATGCTTGGAAAAGATATACCGGTTGTTGGTGCTGGAGGTACGATAACCATTCCTGTGGGAGCATCAGTTCAAATCGCGGAGGATGGCGCTGTTTATACCCAGATTCCGGGTAATCAGTATCTTAACCAGGCAGGCAAATTAAAGTTAGTAAATCCCAATACAAACAGTCTTGTAAGGGCTGCCGATGGGTTATTCGATATTCCTGGTGAACAGGCAGCCGCGGATCCAAGCGTAAGGGTAGTTCAAGGCGCCTATGAGTTGAGCAACAATAATCCCGCGCTTGCGATGGTGCAAATGATTGATCAAAGCCGGATGTTTGATTTAAATACCAGATCTATTACGTATGCGGATCAAAATGCTCGATCAGCAACCACCTTAATGTCCCTATCACGTGCTTAATAAATAAAAGAAAAAGAGAAAATATGTTACGTTCATTGTGGATCGCCAAAACTGGGATGGATGCAGAGCAGTTCAATCTCGATGTTATTACCAATAACCTTGCGAACTCTCAAACAACTGCATTTAAACGTGTACAACCAATGTTTCAGGACTTGTTGTACACCACATTGCGAACTGCTGGTTCTGCATCAAATGCACAAAATCTTTTACCAACCGGCCTGCAAATTGGTGCAGGTGCAGCGGTAACTTCAACTGAGCGTAACAATATACAAGGGACATTGATCCAAACTGGTAATCAATTAGATGTTGCCATTCAGGGTAATGGATTTTTTCAGATCCAGCTTGCTGACGGCACCTTGGCCTATACAAGAAATGGTCAATTTAGCAAGAGTGCGACGGGTCAAATCGTAACGGCATCAGGTAATGTGGTTGCAGGTGCGGGCGTGATTCCGGCAAATGCAACATCAATAACAATTAATCAAGCTGGTCTAGTGCAATATACCCTTCAAGGTAATCAAACAGCAATTACTGCTGGACAAATTACTATGGCTAACTTTGTGAATCCAGCAGGTCTATTTGCCCTCGGTGGAGGAAACTTTATTCCAACCCCAGCATCAGGTACAGCGCAAAATAATATTGCTGGAACAAATGGCATGGGAACTACCAATCAATATTACATTGAGCAGTCAAACGTTAACGTTGCAGAAGAATTGGTGAATCTTATTGCTGCACAGCGTGCATATGAAATTAATACACGCGCGGTAACTGCTTCAGACCAGATTTTGCAACGTGTAAGTAATATGGGTCAGTGATGAAACTCTTAGTTAGAAACTATCGTCACTATATTGCGCTAATTTTTAGCGTGTTAGTGTTATGGGGTTGTGCAAGTGCGGACCGTCCAACACTATTGACTACCCCAGTAACGGCGAGGCCACGCCCAATTCAAGAGACTTCCGCCAATATGGGCAGTTTGTATCCAGCGAATTCTGGCGGGCCATATGTGAATGCAGTTAGTCATCGCCCATTATTCGAAGATCGTCGCGCACGTAATGTTGGCGATACTTTGACTGTAGTACTCAATGAAACAACTAGTGCGGCTAAAAATAGTGGTATGTCTGCTGCTAGAAAAGCGAATGCGGCATCAGATTTCTCAAATACTGGACCAATGTCATTTGGTCCTTACACCAGTATTGCTAATATTGCGAACTTTGGTGGTACAGGTGATATCAAGAGTGAAGGAACTGGAGCAAGTGCAGCAAGCAATACTTTTGCTGGAACAATTACGGTTACCGTTGTTGAGGTTCTTTCAAACGGAAACCTAGTGGTAGCGGGCGAAAAGCAGGTCGCGGTTAGCAACGAAGAAGAAATTATTCGCTTTGGTGGAGTGGTAAATCCTAATACCTTGGTATTTAATCAAGTCTCTTCGCAACAAGTGGCTGATGCACGTATTGAATATCGTGGTAGAGGTGCAACCGATGATACGCAGGGCACCGGATGGCTCACGAGACTATTCTTGAAGCTTGCTCCGTTCTAATGTGATGAATACTTTGCGTGCAAATTCTCTGAAAAAAAGCTTACTGCTATTGGTAAGCTTTGGAATATTTTCAACTAATTGTTTTGCTGATCGCATTAAAGATTTTGCTGATATTGCTGGTCAACGCTCAAATCAATTGGTTGGTTATGGCTTGGTTGTTGGTCTTGATGGTACTGGTGACCAAACAACACAAACCCCATTTACTTTGCAAAGCGTATTGCAGATGATTGGTGTTTTGGGAGTAACCATTCCACAGGGTGGTGGTCAAACACAGTTGCGGAATACTGCTGCTGTTATGGTTACTGCAGAATTCCCAGCGTTAGCTCGTCCTGGTCAGCAAATTGATATTACTGTTTCCTCCTTAGGTAATGCCACGAGCTTAAAGGGCGGAACATTAGTTATGACGCCCCTTAAGGCTGCAGATGGTCAGGTCTATGCGCAGGGCCAAGGAAATATTGTGATTGGGGGCTCAAGAGCCGCTACCGGTGGCGCTGCAACCTCAGTCAATCATTTGAATGCGGGTCGTATACCTTCTGGTGGTTTGATTGAGAGGGCAGTTCCATCTTTGCTTGCTGATGAATTTATTCAACTGGATTTGCATAGAGCAGACTTCTCCTTAATGCAAAGAACTGCTGAGACTATTGGTAAACGTTTTGGCTTAGGAACTGCGCTTCCAGTTGATGCTAGAACGTTAAATGTAAGGGTGCCTGTTGAGCCTTTAAGACGCACAGCGTTTATGGCTGCATTACAAGATTTAGAAGTGCCAATGGTTAGTGGGCCTGCAAGAGTTATTTTGAATTCTCGAACAGGTTCTGTGGTTATGAATCAAGCAGTTCAGCTATCCCCATCGGCAGTCGCGCATGGAAATCTAACTGTAAAAATTCAGCAAACACCAACCATTAGTCAACCCTTACCTTTTAGTCGTGGGCAGACTGCTGTAGCTACTCAAGATACGGCAACCCTGAGCGATAGCGGCAAAGAAAATAGCTTAATATCCGTTCCCTCAGGGGCATCACTTGACCAAGTAGTTAAAGCGCTCAATATGATGGGTGCTACCCCACAAGATTTGATTTCAATATTGCAATCGTTGAAATCAGCAGGAGCTTTAAGGGCAGAGTTGGAGGTAATCTAATGTCTGTTTCAAATTCCATCTCGGCACCTATCGATCAAAATAGCGCAAGACTCTTGATGCCTGCAAAGATCGATGTACAAACTACTAGTAGCGAAGACAAGCTGAGAAAGGCTGCCCAAGGCTTTGAACGTACACTCATACGTCAAATGTTGAGTACCGTTCGTAGTACCAACATACGCGGCACGGATGAGCCTAGTAATAGTTCAAGGTCTTACCTAGAGATTATGGACGACCATGTTGCAGATATGCTCTCTAGGGGTAATGGGATTGGATTTGCAACCAAAATGGCTGAGCAGCTAATTCAGCAGGCAAATGCTGGAAAGCTAATCGGATCCTCAGAAATTGCCGTTAAACCACTAAATGCACCTAGAGAAGGCGCAGTTTCAGCCGAAGCCTTAAACGCTCTAAAGAGGCCAGATGGCTCTTTGGGCGCGGCTAAATAAGTAAGGAAGCAAAATGGGTATCTACTCCATCACTGAATCAGCACTTTCTGGCTTGAATATAGCTCAAGCAGGAATTTTGACGACCTCGCAAAACGTAGCAGGTACTTCCGTTGATGGCTACACTAGGCGAAATGCCAATGCCATTATGGATAAGTTGGCCCCAAATTCATTGATGTTAAATGGATCAAGTTTTGCAGTTGAGGGGTTCACACGCCAATACTCATCCTTATTGAATGGTCAGCTACTAAATCAGCAGGCTAAGTCTAGCTATTCCAATACATTAGTGCAGTACACCCAATCCGTCGATTCTTTGGTTGCTGATAAGGCTACAGGCCTTAATGTCGCATTAAATGATTTTTTTAACGCTTTTGGTACCTACGCTGCAGACCCAACAAATAAATCAATGGCTGGTGCGATTACTGGGGCTGCAAATGCAGTTGCTCAGCGTATGACTGGGATGAGCACACTTGCTGCCCAGATACAAGCGGATGCTCAAAAAGGTCTGTCAGATACTGTCGCTCAGGTAAATACGCTGTTACCTGCCTTAGCAGACATAAATCAAAGAATTATTGAGGCCAACAGCCCTGGTAACACTGCTCCATCAGCTGATTTGTTAGATGAGCGAGACCGCCTTCTTTCTCAGCTGCAAAAATTGATTGGTGGACAGAGTTTGATTAACTCTGATGAAACGGCCACACAATTAGTTGCAGGCATGCCATTGGTAGAAAGGGCGATTGCCAATAAGGTAACTATTAATGCCGATCTTGAACATGTAGCGTTGACCTTTAATTTACAAAACGGACCTGATAAAGGCTTTCAGACTACTGTTCAAAGTTTGGATGGTGGGCAGGCCGGAGCGTTATTAAAAATATCTAATGAGTTTGTACCCGATATGGTTCGGCAGCTTGATACGATAGCGTTAGGTTTAGTCAAGGTAGCAAATAGCGCTGCACAAAGTAGTGCTGGAACCGCAACTGCCTTGGCAATCTTCGGTTTTAAAGTGGGCTCAACTACCTATTCAAGTTTGGCAACCGGCGATAGAACCGCCAATATTCGAGATATTGCATCTAATGCTGACATGACATCGTTGTACAACGATTTAGCTACGCCAGCCAATTCAATGACTGCAAACGGATTAAAAGCCTCTAATTTTGTCTCGGTTGCTCCTAGTAATTTCTTGCAGTACTTTACAGGTGCTGTTGATGGGGGCGCTCCGTTGATTACTTCGGCTAAAGCCAATACATTGCAGAAGTTGAGCACTGTTTTTGCTTCTAGAGCTTCTGATTTCGTGAATGGAATTGGTGTTCAGGTAGCCACCTGGAAAAACAATCAAAAGGCCGACACGGTTGTAATGTCAAATCTTAAAGATCAGCGCGATTCAATTTCTGGAGTGAACTTAGATGAAGAGGCTGCTAACTTATTAAAGTATCAGCAACTTTATACCGCCTCCACAAAAGTATTACAGGCAGGCAATCAGATGTTCAACACCCTTCTATCAATAATGAACTAAGGAGTAAGAAATGAGCGTGCGAATTAGTTCAAATCAAGTATTAGATGCCGGAACACAGGCAATGGATAATAGCCTGGTTGATGCAACCGCTTGGCAGAAAAAAATTAGCTCTGGCAAGCAATACAGCAAGGTTTCAGATAATGCCTACGCAGTGTCAAGAGGGGTGAGACTGGATTTTGATATTGGTCGACTTCAAATGTATAAGGCTAATCAAAATTTTTTAACGTCTTCTCATGCGGTTGCTCAAGCTCAAATGGGGAGCATCATTGATGAGTTAAATAGCCTCAAACAAACTTTTACTCAATCTCAAAATGGCGCATTAAATACTTCAAACTTTGGTGCTTTGAAAATTCAGGCGCAGCAAATCCGCGACACAATCAAAAGCCAGATGGTTGCGAAAGATGCAACTGGCAACCCAATCTTTGCAGATACCGTTAATCAGGTGCAAATTGAGCCAAATGTGATGGTCGATTCTGGGGTGAAATTTACCGACGCCTTTGGGGCGGGGGGTACATTTTCAAGCCCAGAAAATTCCCAGCTTTATGACAGTATCAATAAATTTGTAACCTATTTAGATGAAAAATCCCGTGGGGTGGCTACCACCCAAACGGCCGGGAGTGTTGAATCGGGTCTGGATGCTGCTTTTGACCAGATTACGATGGCTGAGCAGATTAGCGGGGGGATTTCCGCTCAGGTAGATGCTTCCAAGACGGCAATGAGCGCATTTGGCGTTGAATTTGCCTCTTCCCAGTCTACCCTTTTGGATACTGATATGGCCGAGGCAACTGCGGCTTATACTAGAGCTCAGACATTACTAAACGCAGCCCAAGCAATGTTTGCTAAGCTTCAGTCTAGTAACTTGTTTTCTAAACTATAAAAACTGAGTTGATCGAAGTATGAATATTCCTTTAGGGTGGATTATTGCGCTTGCTTGTGCCCTGGGAGGCTATGCCCTGCACGGCGGCCACATCATGGTTTTATGGCAGCCAACTGAGGTTCTGACCATTGTGGGCGCTGCTGTTGGAACGATGATTGCTTCAAACAGCATGATTAACCTAAAGAAGACGCTTTCTGCTTTAGGTGGTGCATTTAAATCAAAAAGCAATATTAAGCAGATGCACTTAGATTTGCTCTGCTTAATGTTTGAGATTTTGCAAAAGATTAAGCGCGATGGTTTGATGTCATTAGAAGGTGATATTGAGGAACCAGAAGCTAGCCCTCTATTTGAGAAGTATCCTCTAATTATGAAAGACCATCACTTGGTTGATTTCATTACTGATTACTTGCGCATGATGCTAGGCGGCTCCTTAGATGTAATTCAGATTGAGAGCTTGATGGAGCAAGAATTGGATGTGCACCACCAGGAAACTCATATCCCAGTGGCGTCCGTTACTAACGTTGGCGATGGTTTGCCGGCTTTCGGTATTGTGGCAGCGGTTATGGGTGTGGTTCACACTATGGGATCCATTGGTTTGCCACCAGCTGAATTGGGTAAGTTGATTGGTGCGGCGCTTGTAGGTACCTTCTTGGGTATTTTGCTTGCTTATGCGATTGTTTCCCCAGTTGCGAAAGTGTTGGAGCAAAACGCAGAAGCTGATAGCCGTGCATACATGGCAGTTAAAGCAATTTTGATTGCAAGCTTAAACAATTTCCCTCCTGCGGCAGCGGTTGAGTTTGGTCGCAAAGTGCTCTTTAGCTATCAGCGTCCAACGTTTGCTGAGCTTGATGAGGGTACTAAAGCCGTTAAAGGAAAATAAGTAGTATGGCAAAGAACGACGCGCCCATTATTGTCATTAAGCGCGTTAAGAAGGGCGGTCACGGACATCACGGTGGCGCCTGGAAGATCGCTTACGCAGACTTCGTAACGGCCATGATGGCCTTCTTCTTGCTGATGTGGGTTCTCGGATCTACAACAGCAGGAGATTTGGCTGGTATTTCGGCTTACTTTCAAAATCCATTACGTGTTTCCTTATCTGGTGGGCAGGGTTCTGGCGATGCCACCCGCATCATCAAGGGCGGAGGAGACAACATTACAAAAACTGTTGGCGAGGAATCTCGAGCTGATGCTGATACAGAGCAGCGTCGTATTAGTGACTCTTCAGTTACTGATGTTGAGAATGCTCGTAAAGATAAAACAAAGAATGAGCAAGTCAAAGAAGATATTCAGAAGAAGATAGAAGCGGATACTGAGCTCAAGAATGCAAAGGGCCAGGTATTTATGGATATCACCGCTGAAGGTCTGCGCATCCAGGTTGTTGATGAAAAGGGTAAACCGCTCTTTAGTAGCGGTGGTACCGTGCCTAGTGTTTCTGCGCGAAGATTATTGCGGATCATTGGTAAATCCATTCAGATGGCGCCGGGCCCCGTGCGCATCGAAGGACATTCAGATGGCGCAAAGTTCGGTAATGGTGAGACTGGCTACACCAACTGGGAATTGTCCACAGATCGCGCTAACGTAGCGCGTCGCGAGTTAATTGCAGGCGGTCTTGATCCTGCATTGATTGTTCAGGTAATTGGTTTTGCCAATACCGTCCCTTTAAACCCTGAAGATTTGAATGATCCATTAAATCGACGTATCTCTATTACTTTGTTGAATAAGAAGCCCAAGCAGGATGAGAAAAAGCCTGTAGTTCGTCCAATTGAGAAGGTGCCAGAGACCATTGAGAAGGGCGCTCAAGAGATTCCGCCGAATTTGCGCGCTCCAGCGCAATTCTTGTCGAAAGATAATGCGCCCAAAGCGCCTGTTATGGAGATACCTCCTAAAGTAAGTCCATCAGCGGATAAGCCAGCGAGGTAAAACCTTGTTTACTATCTCCAGGTTTAGTCTATTTTTAATAATTCTCCTCGCTTGCAAAACTAGTTTTGCAAGCGATTCTCATGCACCAGCAGAGGCGTCTCATAGTGAGGTAGCCAAAACTTCATCATCAAACAATGGCGAGCCATTTGTGGGCCCCTCGTCGGAAGCAAAGAAGCTGTACAAGCGATATAAAAAGGCAACTGATAAAACCATTACAGCTATTGCATGTGTGCGCAATCCCAAGTGCGTTGATCCAGAGGATGAAGTGCTGCGTTATAGCAAGGAAGCCTTACGAATATTGCAGAAATTGGATGAGTTATCTGCAGAGGGTGATATCCAGGCCAATTATTATCGTGGCCTGATTGCCTATGAGCGAGGCGTTTATTATGATTCTCAAGCCGAGATTATCACCCATCCTGATTTTATTTTGACTGCTACAGTCTACCGTCGCTACGCCAAGCAGCAATTTTTATTGGCAGAAAAATATTTAGCGCTACCCGCTAAAGAAAAAAATGCCTATGCTTGCCAGTACTTAGGAAACGTATACAGTTCAACCATTTTGGGCGCGCCGCGAAAAGATAAGGCAACCAACTTTTACTACACTGCTGCCATAGAATTTATCAACCAAGGCAATAAAATTGATGGCGCTAAGATGTACAACGCAATGAAAGAAAATGCTAATCCTGCAGACCCTCGCATTGTTGAGGTGTATGCAAAGTTACATAATGAAGAGCCGATTGCATCTTGGAGAAAATTGCCCAGTGATTTAGTGCAAAAATCTACGGGCAAAAAGACGCAACAGCATTAATATAGAAAATATTGGAGATTGCTCAACATGAATGAAAAATTAGAACGTATCGTTGGACTTCTCAAAAAGGCCCTTCTTTGGTTCATTCTGCCCTTGGTATTGCTTATTTTTTGTTTTATCTTGGGCGAACAATTCGAGGTGGGCAGACTCTCCGCGATCGCTAGTTGCGAGGGCGCCATGAATAATGCCGCATGTATTCGTAGCAAAGGTTATTTGGCAACTGCCCCTTACTACCCAGATCTTAGTCGCCGTTACTTTGGCGCTTACGCCAGGATGATCGGCGGGGACTTGGGTGCCAGCTATCGTGTTGAGCCACCAGCCCCAACTCTCAATCTAAAAGCTGCGGATGCTCCAGCTGAGGATGACGAAGATTTAGAGGATGCTAAGCCAGCTGCAGGTAAAGACAAGCAATCAGATAAGCAAGCTCCAGCTAAAAAATAATTAAGCTTTTTATGCGATCGATCAATTGGCACTCCGTGACACGAGTGCCGTTTGTATTCTTGCTGGTTGCTTTGCTGATGGCTTGTTCGGATTATCGTAAAGCTAGGTCAGCCTATGAGGCAGGCGAATATACAAAAGCTCTACACATTTTCGAGCAGTTATCAAATGCTGGCGACAGTCAAGCCCAATACGACTTGTCACAAATGTATTTGCAGGGTATCGGTACAAGTAAAAATATAGATAAGGGTTGGGTCTGGATGAATCGAGCCGCCAATGGCGGTAATGTTCAGGCTATGTTGGAGTTGGCAGTTCGCTATCAAAAAAGTCCCTCTTTAGAAAATTCTGAGCAAATGGCATTTATGTGGTTTCAGAAGGCGGCAATGGCGGGAAGTGCTGCTGGCCAGTACAACTTGGCCCATCTGTATGAGGACGGTAATCAGGTCCCTGTAGATCTACTTCAGGCTTATGTTTGGATGGAGTTATCCCATAATTCCGGTAATCCGATGGCATCTTCAGAGGCTAAGCAGTTAAAGGCAAAATTAAGCCCTGCGGAGCTGGAAAGGGCTGGCGAATTAATAGCCAAACTCAAGAAAACCATGCCCTAGGTGCTTAGCGCTATATATCGATCTCAAATCGTTTATTCTTAATTGAAAACGTATCGTTGATGGGGTAAAGATTGGCTGAAGGCGGGGATAACGCTCAAGAACGGGAACTGGAGCCGAGTGAACGGCGAATACTACGTGCTCGAGAACAAGGACAGCTACCACAATCAAGAGATATCGCAACTTTTGCGCTATTAACGGTTTTTATCATCTTTTTAATCGCCGCAGGTCCGTTGCTGCTTCAGCAGTTAGTTTTAATGACCAAGTCCAGCTTTGTGTTTTCTAAGCCGATTGAACTCTTGGATCATATTCAAGAATGGTTGGGCGGAGCTTTTCTCGTAGTCTTGCTTTTGTTAAGTTTAATTTTTCTGCCTATTTGGTTGGTAGCTATTTTTGCTCCTCTATCCTTGGTGAATTTTCGCGCTTACTTTGCCCCCAAATTTGACATGAGCCGATTGGATTTTATTTCTGGGTTTGGCAGAATGGTCTCATTAAACGCCTTAACAGAGCTCATAAAAAATATCCTGAAAACGACTCTAGTCTTGGGAATAGGGATGGCCTATTTATCAGGGCTATTTGTATATATCAGATCGATTGTGAGCCAGGATTTTGATGCTGCGCTTTTGCATACGTCTTATTTCATTCTCAACGGCTTCTTGCTGCTGATGATTCCTTTGCTGTTGATTGCAGTGGGTGATGGTTGGTTGCAATGGTTCAACTTTCGCAAGCAAATACGGATGAGTCCTGAGGAAATGAAGCAGGAGATGAAGGAATCCGAAGGTTCACCTGAAATTAGGCAACGCTTACGTCAAAGACAGCGTCAGATCGCATCATCCCGCATGATGGCAGCCATTGAGCGTGCCGATGTTGTATTGGCTAACCCGGATCACTACTCAGTTGCACTACGCTATGACATGGAGAAGATGTCGGCGCCAATCGTAGTTGCCAAGGGAACTGATCTTCTAGCCTTGCGAATACAGGAGGTGGCTCGAGAGCACGCGGTGCCCGTTGCTCAAATACCACCACTCGCCCGTTACCTCTATAGTCAATTAGAAATCGGTGAAGCTATCCCAATGTCTCTCTTTGAAGCAGTTGCAAGGATACTTGCATGGGCGTATGAGGTGAGAGAGTCAGGCGGAGTTCAGGGTGAAATACCTGAAATTAATTTCATTCCAGAGCAGCTAAGGCCAAATAAACCCCTGCTGTAAGTCTGCACTCAGTTCATCACGCTTTTTGCGAAGGTGGTCCCAACATCTTCTGGAAAAAAGTAAACCAACATCAGTTCATTGCGGTTATTTAAACTTCTTCCAATCTGAAATGCTACCTGACCACCACCAAAAACATAAGTCTTTGACTTACGGATGCCGGCAGCAAATGCGCTTTCTTGACCTTCAGAAGGGGTATAGTCAAGCCCATATTTGATAGTAAAGCGCTCAATAATCGTATCGGCAATTTGTTTGTTGTAATAACCTAGTTCCTTTTTCATCAGAACAAGGCGTCCTGCTTCGTTATAAATTAGCCAAATAGCCTCTTCTTTGTCATCCACTTTCACCTTGCAGCTAAATGACAGCTCATAGGCCGTGCAATTGAATTTTTCTTTAGCCTCTTCGCGGGTAGTATTAAATGGAATGCCTGCATAGTCGTCCATGGGCAGTTTGACGACTTTAGTGTCTGGCAGCCAAATTTCTGCTTTTGTTTGCTCATCGCCTTTGCCGCAAGCAGTGAGCAAAAGCACCAATCCAGCAGAAAATATCAGCAAAATCCAGCGATTTAATTTTGTCATAGCAGTCTCATTGAATCGTTATTCACCGCAACCCTTTTCATTGGTGATTAAGTGATATCGCACATTTCGATATTATTTACCATCTAATCCAAGAGCAACAAGATAATTCGGGCAATTTGTATATTAAAACGACTTTTTGTGCCTGTTAATGCTGAAATTTTTGCTAAGATACACTGATTAGCCAACAATTCTGCCGCCAATTGGATAAGTTAAACCTTCAGTCTCAGTATTTAAATACCTCGTCTCAGAGGAGCGGGGGCACAATTCATGAGCGCCAAACAACAATACCCAGGGCGGCGGTCAGCAGGACTCATCCAGCTCCTCAAGACTTGAAAGTGGCTCAGCCTGGACCTTCGGTGAACCTCGAGGTAAAAGTCAGTAGCCCCAATCCGCTTGATGCTATCCCGATGAGCGCCGACAGACGCATCAGTGCCTATCAAAGAATCACGAAGTTACTATAGGCAATAATTATTGACTATCGCCCATATAAAAATTAAAGAGTGGATATGGACGATTTGGTATATACAAAATATAAAAAGCAGCAAGCTAGTTTAGTCAATGATCCAATGCCGAGCTTGATCCAGCTCCAAGAGAGGCAAGAACGAGAACTTATAGAGATCGCTCAAGTGCGTTTTGGCATCAGGGGTGGTAGCGTAAAAATCAATTTGACCCCATTACAATTCAATGTCGGCATGGGTGAGGCTGAAGTCTTTAAAGTTTTGCTAGCTGCGCCCGAGCAAGAGCGGGCAGATCAAATCCTGTATGGGTTGGCTAAGGGGGATTTAGCGGGGTCTATGGCGAATAAAATTTTGGCTAGCCTAGCGCTATTAGGCAAGTTTAAGAAGATCCAATTAGACTAAAAACTCGCTTCATGATTTATTGGGGCTCTATTTAGACCCTTTATCTTCCGCAATCACATCCTTTTTTGGGCTTGTGGCAGCATTTTTTTCGTGCTCGGCAAGCTTTTGCATTATGCTCTGAGCCATTGGGGACAATTCATTTTCGGCTCTAGGATTTGTAGTTACTGTTGGCTTTGACGATCTTTCTGCTTTTTTTCTTTTTTTGAGAAGGGTTTGAATAACTGTTTGAATAAACATGGTTAATTCCAAAAAAGGTTGCAAGCAATTAGATTGAATATACAGCAATTAAAAGCGGCATGATAGCTGCAAAATAAGCAGGGTTTTGGGAGATGGGTTTGAGTAAACAGGGCTATGGAATATTTCAGGGAATGCGATATTCCGATTTTTTATTCCTATGGGTTTTATTTGCAAATTTAGTCCTGGTTGCATATCTCGGGGTTGGTGATCATCAAAAAGCTCTGAAAGTTGCTTATTCCCAAACCAGTGGCGAACAGATCATTTCTTGGTTTGAGGGATTTAATCAACAACTTCAAGAAAATAAACCTGTAGACCAAAAATCCTGCATTCCTGCACAAGAGATTCCGGTAGACCTCAAAGGTGCTAAACCTAATACATGGAATGATTGCATTAGCCTGCTATTTTCCGCAGAGGGCCCTTTTCATGGATACACCAATTTAATCATGCCTCAAGCCCCTCCTTATGCAAGCAAATGTGACAAGCATGAGTTGGGGACGGCTGGCGCATTCATTTTTGAAAAAATGATAATGAACCCAGCAGGACCCTCAACAGTGAGCACAATGGATCCAAATGAAAAGCTAGTAAGCGGTATGAACATTCGTTTAAGCCTTTGCGACACCGGCTACTACCTTATCAAAATCGGGGAGTTTAGGTTATGAATACCAAGATCCCATTGATATCTAGTATGAATTTGCGTTTACGCAAGAAGGTATATGACTTACTGTTTAATCCCGATTTAAAAAATAATTTTCATCGCCAATTTGAGCAGTTCATTACCTACATGATTGTGCTTAATATGGCAGGTTTAGTGCTTGAGCACATTCCAGTAATTTATGAATCTCGTCAACGCTTATTTCATCTGTTCGATGTTTTTTCTTTGGGAATTTTTACAATAGAGTATGCATTGCGTTTATATGTCGCTCCCGAAGACCCTGCTTTTAGTTCCGCAAAAGTTCCACGCTTCGCTTTTTTTAAAAGCCCCTTTGCATTAATTGATTTAATCTCGATATTACCGTTCTACTTGGGCGCCTTCTTTGATGCTGACTTACGTGTACTGAGAGCGTTACGACTCTTGCGTTTGTTTAAGTTGTTTAGAGCAGTTGCGCCTGCGGTACAAGATTTCCTAGAGCAAAATAAAGATAAGTCATTTCGCTACAAAATATACGCTTTAGTGAACGAAACCCCAACTAGTGGCGAATTGCATCACATATTTGATCTCACCATTGTTATCTGGGTAATCATTTCAGTGCTGTGCGTCATTTTGGAATCAGTGCATAGCATTAACTACTATTTGCATTCTGAATTTGTGATTCTTGACATCATGGCGGTTGCAATATTTTCTACAGAATATTTAATGCGCATATACAGTTGCCCTGAAGATCCAAGATATCAATCTTGGTTTATGGGGCGCCTTAAAAATGCAACTAGCCCAACTAGCATTATTGATTTGTTAGCTATCTTGCCATTTTATTTGGAAAGTCTCTTGCATCATTTATTTGATTTGCGATTCTTGCGGGTCTTTAGATTGATGCGATTGCTCAAGCTAGCCCGTTACTCCGGTGCTACGCAATCTTTATTTGTGGTGATTAAGCGTGAGTGGCCGGTCATGAAGGCATCAGCATTCATCATGATTTTGTTGGTGATGCTGGCTGCGTGCCTCGGTTATTTATTTGAACATGAAGCACAGCCTGATAAGTTTGAAAATATTCCCCAATCTATTTATTGGGCGGTTGTGACGCTAGCCAGTGTGGGATATGGAGATATTTCTCCGATCACTCCAGCAGGCCGTGCGATGACTATTGTATTAGCTCTTCTTGGAATCGGTATTTTTGCAATTCCTGCGGCGATTCTGTCATCCGCCTTAAGTGATCAGTTGCGCATCGAGCGTGAAAAAATGATGAATGAGCTCTATCACATGCTAGAGGATGGAGTGATTTCAGCGGAGGAGCAAGAGCTGATTGAGGCTGAAGCTAAACGATTGCATTTATCCAAAAGCGAGTTGGATCGCCTGCTTGAAAAAGCTAAAGTACAAATGGGCGTCGAACATGCCGATACTAGCAGTGCTCATGGTGGAACGCCTGTACTTGATTTAAGCTTTTTATCGAATCATCCAACGGTTGCCGCAGAAGAGCTTAAGATTGCCATCTCCAAATTGCAGCAAATTGTGAGTGTGAGCGATGTTGATGAACTAGTGAAATACTTTGCAGATCCAAATAACGCAACGCCATTACAAAGCGAACTGTTTAATATTTTGCTAGAGAGCGCGCAAAAGCAAAAAAGTTGAACTTTGCTTTCTACCAGTAGGCGGAGGGCGGTGCATAGACCAGAATTTTTGCTGGGTTTAAATAGGTATTATTTTGGTGGATCTCGTAATGCAGGTGAGGTCCAGTGGATCTGCCAGTAGACCCTGAGTTGGCAATTAGCTGGCCACGAGTAATCGTCTGACCGGGTTTTACAAATAGTTTGCTATTGTGAGCATACTTTGAAATAAAGCCATCTCCGTGTGCGATTTCAATGAAATGACCATAAGCTGGATCTTGGCCCGCCTTGATAACGGTGCCATCCCC
The DNA here is from genome assembly GCF_040409805.1 of Polynucleobacter sp. MWH-UH23A. Lineage (NCBI taxonomy): Bacteria > Pseudomonadati > Pseudomonadota > Betaproteobacteria > Burkholderiales > Burkholderiaceae > Polynucleobacter > Polynucleobacter sp. MWH-UH23A. The sequence goes on along the minus strand of NZ_CP099572.1, from coordinate 1,628,438 downwards.
CGTCGCCACAATAGGGGTGCCAACAGGGGTGACAAAGTCGATACCGGAATGCTGTGCAAGTTGCTTTGTAAATGGGTCTACGCGGACGCCAAAATTGCTAGTCATACCGAGGCGAGCATCAATGGGGGGTCCTATAGGTATAGTGCGCAACCAGCGGTATTGCTTATTCCATTCGGGCTCTGATTTTTCAAAGATCTGAGCCATCTCAGTGGATTTAGATACGGAGTCTTCGAAATTCTCAGCCAAGGTTTTAGCTGGTTCATATTTAAAGCTGAGGGGTTTTAATGGGCCGCCAACGCTAACATTGTCGACAAATTTGTTTTTAATTGTGTAGGGTGTAGAAATTGCCAGGTAGCGATCTTTGATCGACTTCAATTCATTAAACTGCATGGATGCTTTAGCTAGCTGATCCTGAATTGTTTTAAGTTGCTTGGCATATTTGTTATCGAGGGCCATGCGCTCTTTAACTGTGACCACTCCACTGACCTCTCTAGCGAAGTCAGGGCTAACTTCAAGTGCAATATGAATGCCTGTGGAGAAGATGAGAACTCCGAGCAAGAGGAAGGAGCCACCAACAATGATTCCAAGGCGCGTGAGGCGCTCTTTGGTGATGTTGATTTGTTTGATTGCTCCAGTCGAGCCCGATACCCAAAATAATTGCATGAAATGATTATAAGTGTTTGATTTATATTAAATAATTTACCAAATATGGATCTTTAAAAGACCTATAATCCTTAAACGAGTGTCATTTTAGCCTTAATATAAGACTGTGATCAAATCAAAACCCTGGTTTTTAACCTTGAAAATACCGCTTTGGCTTATTTTTTCTAGTGCTATGCTGGTTTTTACTGCTTCGCCTAAGGCTGCCATTATTGGTCAGATGCCTTCGTTAACTGAGGTTTTGTATATCACCTCCGAGCCCTGTACGTCTGAATCAGGTCGAGTAGAACCCAATTGGTATTTTTCGTACTCTGTCAATGCTTTAGGCATGGTGACAAGGAGTTGTTATGTCCGCTATAACGATCAAATCTGGATCAAGGGGCCCTATGGCACGGAATCGACTTTTCCGATGAGTTATTTCACTAAGCCAACCAGCTCTAAATCAGATGAGGGTTCTGAGTCAAATTAACTGGGTAGATTAGGGGGTTTGCAAAAGAATTTGTAGAGCACATAGCTCATGGTGTCGGGAATGACCCTTTCCCAGCTGGAATTAGAGGTGTCAACCTGATCCACGCTAACCCCAGAGCCCCTGGGTCCAGAGTAGTAGCCTATGTAAAACTGCTTATAGCTTTCATAGCCCACCTTACAAAAATATGACACATCTTGGATGATGGATAAAGTCGTCTCTCCATTGGGGGCAGAAAGTGCCTCGGTATAGCTGATGAGCTGCCAAGTGCTTACTTGCTCATTTTCAGGGTCATTTACAGTTTTGCTGTCCTCGTAGTAATAGGCATTGCCAACGTTATCGTTGGATAAAAAAACCCATTTTGCAAAACTAGGGGTAATTGGATTGAGCAAAAAAGCCGTAATCGACATTAATGCCATTTTTTTGAGGAATGGGGGCATTTTTAATTTTGGGGCTGATAAGAGTATTTAGGTGCAATTTTATGTATTTTAAAGCCCAAAAGTGAAGATCAACTGCTAGAATTGCCTAAATCTTTATTAATGACATTGCTTGCTAAGGAGCGCTAAGTATGGCCGAAGTAAATCAACAGGGTTGCCTATTTGTGGGTGAGGGGGTTGTTCTCAAGGGTAACTTCGAAGTTCCTGATATTGCTTCCATTTCAGGCACTGTAGAGGGTGAACTCACAGCCAAGCAAATCTTAATTGAGGCTACTGGTATTGTGCGCGGCAAGCTAAGCGGAGAGTCAATTGATATTCGTGGCGAAGTTAATGAGCAGGTTTCTTCTTCTCGCAGTTTAATTATTCGCTCTACCGGTAAGGTGACTGGATCAATTCATTACTCAGAAATCGAAATCGAAAAAGGTGGACATCTGCATGGTGAATTACATAACCTCAATCCACACTCTTAATTAATTTTTAAATTTATTTCCGAATATTGAATGATGTCTATTTTTTCTAAAAATCAACCAACCGTCGACAATGATTCAATCTCTAACGTGAGCGAAGAGATTGCTCAAGAAAGTACTCCAGAAGAACAGGTGCCGGCTGTAGCTACTTATGCTCCCGAGCCAGTTACAAGACTAGATTCAGCGAACCGGTCAAGTGTATTAACTAAGCCCTCGATCATTAGCGAAGGTTTTACATTTGAAGGAACCATTACTTCAGATGGTGTGCTCAATATTGCTGGAACCGTTCGTGGGAAAATTACGGCAAAGTCTGTATTGATCGACTCCACTGGCCAGGTGGATGGAGAGCTGAATTCAGAGCAACTGGTAATTAAAGGCCAGCTCAAGGGTGATGTGAATTGCGAAGATCTCAATGTTGGTCCAGTTGCGCACGTAGATGGAAATATTAGTTACAAGTACATCCATATTCAGCGTGGCGGTAAAGTTGCTGGTAAGTTTATTAAAAACTAATCATTTAATCCGTGGCCATAAGACAAAGTCATGCGATTCGAATACTAGATCCCTCTAGGGAAACGTTTGGCTCGATCATTGGATCTGATTTAGAAATATTTGGCCGTATTGTGGCCACCAAGAGTTTGCGTATTGATGGAACGATTATTGGCGATGTTGTGACAAAACAAGGCGCCGATGTTTGTGTTGCCCTCGGTAAAACAGGGCTGGTGCAGGGCAACATCTCTGCCGGCAGGGTGCTGGTGGCTGGACGAGTGGAAGGTAACGTTCGGGCAACCGAGCGGGTTGAGCTACATAGTGGGGCAGATGTTCATGGAGATATCATTTATGCCCAAATTGGAATTGAGCAGGGGGCTCGCTTGAGTGGCTTGTTATCTAAGATCACGGAGCAAGACTTGCTTGCTGATGATCAGCTCGATGGCTAATGTAGTCTTAAGGAGAGATCTGCGATGCCCGCCAGTGAAGCCATAAAGATACTCGTTACCAATCAGAAGGGTGGTGTTGGTAAAAGCACGATTTCCGCGAATTTGGCTGCATATCTTGCTATTCAAGAGGGTTTAGGGGTCTCTTTGATAGATTTTGATAAGCAGGCCTCCTCATCCCATTGGACTAAAAAGGCTCCAGATATTGGAATTCGAGTGAGTCGGGCGGAAATTAATTATCAAAGCGTTGGTATGGCCCTCTTAAGTGCTAGGGCGAATTTACGCAAATATTCATCGGGTGTCCAAATTAGTATTTGTGATTTCACTTGGACGCCGGCTATGTCGGAAGATTTCATGACTGACTTTGATATCGTATTGATACCAAGTTCAAGCGCGAAGTTTGAAATGGCTAGCACAGAAATTTTTATTCTCGAGTATGTTCAAAAGAGAATGGCTCGTTTGGCTGCAAGTAAGCAAAGCTTGATAGTAGTTCCAAGCAGGGTTGATCCTGGATATGCTTCACAGGGATCTTTTACCAATTTAGATTTTTTAGCAAATTGCTTTATTGCGCCGCCAATTCATCGCACACCTGAAATAGATAGCTATGTTTATCAAGATTTTCTCTGTGTATGCTCAGATAAGGCGGTGGCTGATAATTTTTCAGCCTTCGGAAAATATATTTCGCAAAAAATTGATGAACGTCGCGAAATTAGAAGGACTTTGTCGATCTCAGGTCAATCTATCAACCGAGAAATTGCAAAAAAAGTTAGCGTGTTAGATGATTACCGAAATAGGGCAAAAAGCCTTGGTTTTTATGGGGGGGCGGCTAACGCTGAATTCAACCAAGAATTGGTATCTGACGAAGCTCAGGGTGGCACCCAAGAGCAATCGTTTAGCAAGCGATTTGTTCCTAGTTTTTTGCGCAAAAATGACAAGTAAATTGAAATACACTAACTAGGGCATAAGTTTTCCTCCCTTTAGCACAACTTAATATAGGCCCATCATGAGTGATCCCCAAAGGCATGACATTTTTGAAGATGAGAATGGCGCAAGGGTTGCTGTCCGGCAAGTCTTTCCACCTAATGCGCTTGGCATTTCTTATGTTGAGTACAAGAATCTTGTTGATTCAAACTTACGTTTTTTGCCTATTGCGGAGTTCATGGAAAAATTTAAATGGGTGAAGAATTTTGATTCAGCCGATACATTCACCATGACCAACTCGCTTGGGGAGGGTAATGATTTGTCTGATTCCAATCCAGAATCAAAAGATGAACAAGAGGGTGATGCTTCATCGGCTCTGAAGCCAGTTGAGGTCTCAGGTGCTGACGAGGAAGAGGTCCGTAGCGCTAAACCTACTAGGGCAGAATAAAGTCCCCTTAATGTGGTTAAAATTGAGAAATTCTTGCCTGTAGGTGTAACGCTCTAATTGGCAAGGTTTTTTGTCCCCAAAGGAAATTAATGCGAAGTGCCACACCCCCATCAAGGCGGCTACAACTAGCTTTTAAAATCATCGCTATTGCTTGTGGCGCTGTTTTATTGCTTGCTGCCGCTCACACTGGCAGCCAACCAATGGACTTTGCTACATTTTCAAGCTTTGTCGCAAACCAGATCCAAAGTACTTCTCAGCTGCAATGGTTGTTTGGCCTAATTTTTTTATCTGCTGGAATTTTTTTCGTTCCCGTCATGGCCAGCAAGCAAAGAACCTTTATTGGTGACAGAGATCTTAGTAACGATTCGTATGTTCTTTATTTGATTGATAAATATCAAATAGAAAAAAATCTTGTACTTGATCAGCATACTGCATGCAATAAAATTTTCTCCTCTATAAATGATGCCCTGGCTTATGTGCATTTAATTGAGAGCCCAATCTTGGATAAGGTTGCACCCGCCAGCACTTTTTCTGCTACCGAGTCTAGCGACGTAGAGGGGGACCAGCAGCCCGAAGCTTCTGAGCCTCTTGAGGCTGAGACAGTTGGTTTAAAAAATCCTTTTTTAAATGTTCAACATCCAAGTGATCAAGCCTTAATTACGACTTGGGATGATGCCAGGCGTTTAAAGGTCAGTGGTATTTTGGGCGCCATTTTGTTTACGGTGGTTCTGGGTGGTCTGTACTACGCAAATTCCAATTCAGTACGGTATGCACCAAAGCCCATTGCGCCAAGCACACCCGTCCTGCCTGTCGCAGAGATGCCTAATTCTGATCAGGTGGTTACTGGAACCATATCAAATCAAGATGTGGCGAGCACCAATGATGCCAAAGAGCCCATCAAGTCTCTGGCTTCTACCCCGATTAATGAGCGATGGATTGGTACGTGGACTGCCGAGAGCGCTAAGCTTAAGTTATCGGTAACCGCAAATACACTCATTTTGAATGGTGAGGAGTTTACTTGGACCGGAACTAGACCAAAGGGAGTTGTGCAATGTTGTTTAGCCTTTTACGAAGGTTCCACCAATAAATCTGATCTTTTGGCTAGAATCTCTGGAGCGCAGGATTCTGGAGTTGCCTTAAAGCCTGAGGCTCAAAAAACTTTGGCGTTGGTAAACGGTCTTGGTGAAGGAAATTTCAAGCGCATCGTTTTCGCCGACCCATACCTTAAGAAATATTTCTTTATTTATGACCAAAATTTTGTTTATCGTATTAGCAGGGATCTAGGCGATAAGGTTGATGTGGTCATCGAACAATTTAAGAAACAAGAATGAGCCCTTCACCTGAGTTAGACTCAAATTCAGGCTCTTATCTGCAGCCATATGAGCAGTTGCGACTACTGCGCGAGAAGGCGCATATTCGCACCATCAGCGATGAAATCGTTGGGCGTCAGTGTATTTTTTTCTATAGTCGTAATTGGATTTTTGACTATTCGTTAAATGGTTCAGATAAGCCTTGGGATATAACGCAGCAGGTTTATTTTCGTAATGTTCGAAAACATATGACGCTCGCATTTGCATTGCCCTATATTGTTATTCAATTTGCTTTTGTCGACTCTCCAAAGTTTTTGCGGGCGATTGTCACGTATGGCGCGGAGATTACAAAAATGATTGGATCAATGGATCATTTTATTAAGCGTGAGGAGGGAATTCGTGCCTGGGTAGAGCAGCCTGACTTTAGCTGGAAGCCATCTAACATCGCAGAGTTATCAAATCGTATCTTAGAAACGGACAGTCAATTTACAGAGATAGAGTTCTACCGCTATCACGAACCTTTTCATACCAAACTAAGCGGTACATGGGAGCAAATTCAGGTTTAATGTGGGTTTGAATGATGGATAACTCTGATTACTACCAGGCCGAACAGTACCTAAAGCTAGGTTTATATCCGCAAGCTTTTGAGATGTTTATGGCGCTTGAGGTAGGAAATTTTGAATGTACTTTTTTAAAGCCTTGCATGATGGCCATGGCTGGCCAGCTTAATCAATCCCAGCTTGATGTGCTTTTCCACGAGTTAGAGCGGGAGGTTAAAAACAAAAATCCTCAAGCGATTTATAACTATGGAGTTGTGTCAGGTCATCTCGGAGACATTCCCAAGGCGACAAGCTTGCTTCAGTTAGCGATGGATTTAAATGTATCAGAAGCTCGAGGCGCATTAAGTCGCCTGCTAATGAAGTGATAGGCTTAGATCTTTTTTGCATGAGCAAAAGATTTATTGTTACTTTTGCTTATATCTATAAGCAAAATTTTTCACAATTACTCTCAAAATCAGAGACTTATAACATTCTTATAAAGTGAATATGAGTATTTGATTTCATACCCTTGTTATCCCTGAGATAAATTTTACGTATGAAATAAATTGCTTATAAATCAATAATTTAAAAAAAATTTCAGTAGATAAAAAATACGTTTTGTAAATGGCTTTTCTCTTTTCGCCATATTGAATTGCCCCTAGGATGTGAATTAGAAATCTCTCTCACAAGGAGTTTGTATGGGGCAAAAAGATGCGATCAATAAACCGGCGAATAATTCTAAGGATTTTGTAGAGCTTCATATTGAAGACCTCGTCAAGGATTATCTCAGGTGGCATGAGCAGGTGAATAAGCGCGCCTATTCAAGCGATGTGTTGCCAAGTGTCATTCATGGCGTTGACTCTAGCTTGATTGCCATTCGATGAAAGCGCAACTAAAGAGCTGGTTGGCACCTCTTGCTCTGGCGCTTTTCTCTGCTTTGTTTGGCTTTTATTTGCTGCTTGGGCCAACTCCAAGGAATCATTCTTTGGAGACTGAGTCCACTCAGCTAGATGCTGAATTGCTTCAATATCTCACAATCCAAGCTGAGAATTACGCCAAGGAAAGCGCAGAAAACTCAACAAGAGCACAAACGATTAAAAAAGCTGATCCGATTTAGTTGGCTCAGTTATAGCCACAGGGATAAAGCTTCATTAGTTGCTTGAGTAAGACTTCATCAATAGTGGGTTTCGTTGGGCTATTGGGGGGTATATCTTTAATGCCCAGGACAATAATTTCTCGGTAATTATTTACTGTCAGATTTAAATAAGGCGGATAGCAAAATAATGGCACTTGATTAATTGCGCTAAGTTGGTTGTTCGAGGCATTTAATCCTGAACTCAGGCCTAACAGATAAGTGTTTGTGGAGAGGGTCTTGTTTTTGTTTTCAAATTCGGCGACCGATAAACCTGCATAGGCATGAAAAGAGGTTAAGACTGCTGCGAGAAGTGGCAAGATTTTAATCATCATTCTAATTTTGGAAAAGAATTAAGTTTCTAATTTAACAGATGTATGCAAGCCATAGTAAGCTATACAGAATTGCACATTCTTAAGGATAGCTCATGGCGGACATTGATTGGGATTTTTGGTTCTCAAAGACATATATATATACTTGGCAGGCTGCAGCCCTGATTCAGGGAATCAATCCTAAGCAAATTAAATTTCCGGTGCGTGATGCGGCAGGTGAACTTCATTTCGAACGAACAAACTTTGATGGTCGATACGATGAATTTCGGATAAAGCTTGATTTGCTTACGGAGCATGCATGGATCCAGAATTTTTCTGCGCAAAACATGCGTGTTGATTTCAAGCGCTTCTTATTTTGGGCTGGCAATGTTCGCAAATGGGAGATGCCACCAAGGCTTGCCGCGTTTGCTCGAGGGGTTGATCTTGACGCTTTAGATGAAAGTGCGGAAGAAAAAGCAAATTTACTAAGAGATGAGCGAAATACGCTACAGATTATTTGGGCATTAAGAACAATGCTAAAGGACCATCAGTATGGCAAAACTGATCGAGAATTAATTTACTATCTTTCTAAGACTTATTCAGATAAGCCTGGTTTCAAGCGACTGGCTCTAGAAATGAAGTTTGCTGAAGCGCAAGTTGCATCTGAGACCTAGATTATTTTGGATAGGCGGTTGCTTTTGGAATGTCGTCAGCTGTCCATGTTTTGGTGAGGTCGCCAGTCGGCCCAAACTTCACAAAAGCAAATAGAATACCCAAAATTAGTGTCACTAAACCAATTGTTTTGAGAACTCGATGATCATTTTCTTCTTTGATCATAAATTTGTGTGTTGGTTGTCGAGCTTGAAATATTTCCGGAAAAGCATCTTCAAGTGATTCTTTTGCGACTTTAATGTGCAAATATCTGGCATCTTCGGACTCGCCCATCTCAATCGCCCGCGCTGCTTTGAAATAATGCTCGCTTGCAGCACTTAAAGTCTTGGCTTTACGTATTAGATCGGCATGCCTCTCAAATTCTGCGGGTGTCATCCTTCATTCTCCATAGAAATCACAGGTTGATTGTACTTTTCTTTAACTTCTTTTTCCCTTGTTTCTATTCTTGAACTGTTTGATCATCATGTTGCGAAATTTTATATATGCCTCATTAGAGTCAATTGCCTCAATTGCCTCTTTTTCTATCTCGCCATCACCGATTTTGTAGCTGACAACCCAAAAATGGGCTAAATCACTAGGTTCAATTGAGATTACCTCAAACTTTTTCACGGCTGATTTCACTCCTGATCTCTCATCGATCATACTTCAGTATTCAGTAAAATGGACCGCATGACCTTTGAAATATACTCTCCGGAGCTTGGTGAAATCGATCCTAAATACGTGCTAGACCCACGCTTTATTTTTAAAAACTTGGAGAGGATGTTATCCCCAGGTCCAGTTTCAGCAATCTTTAATGTAAAAACCTCGGAAAAGTTCCCGGTTAGTGTGCAGAGTTTGGATCCCAAGGCAGGTATCAAATTCAAATTAGAAGAACCTCCTAAAAATGGCGTAGGTTCATATATGGGAGAGTCATGCTACTTTGTTGCAGGTCTTGATGGTGGAAAGCTGCAATTTCTAATTGAAGGATTAAGGTCAGCGGAAACGGGAACATTAACTTGTCATATACCCAAAGCTGTAACACTCATTCAGAGGCGAGAGGACTTTAGAGTAAAGGCACCGCCAGATCGTACTTTTAAAGCACTTATTTTCTTTACTGTAGGCAAGGAGATGATTGGGGATATTGTCGATATCTCTGATCATGGCTTACAGCTTGATCTGCGTTTAGGTTCTACAGAAATGGAGATAGGAACTATTTGGAAGAATAGTAGCCTTGAGCGATTGACTGCGAGAACAGCAAAGTTTGATTTGGTCATTAAAAGTCTGCGTCCAAGTCCACTCGAGGCTTCTCGCATTCGAGTTGGGTGCGAGCTACATGAGCCAACAAAATTGAACTTAAATGAGTTCTACAGTACGCGTTCAGCAATCCAAAATGCACGTTTAAATCGACGAATCAATTATTGGTATCAGGATGTATCCTGGAGCTAGTGCACCAATTTCGTGATCAGATTTAATCCTATATATAGTCATATTTATATAATAGGTCTTGTAAATTAATAAATAAGCATTCAAAAAAGGTAAAAATTATGAATTACGGCGCAATAGATTTAGCGCAAATGAATATGCAAAAAGGCAAGTACGATGTTGCCTTTGATATTTTGTTTGATTCAGCAGTTAACGATCAAAACGATGACGCACTCTTTTTGTTAACAAAGATGACCTTTGATGGCAATCTGAATGCTGAGCAGATGGAAAAGTTTTATGAGTTGCAAAATGGCCATACTAGTCTTGGTAATGGTTATGCCTTATTTAATGTGGGTTTGATGCATGAACGAGGTCTTGGCAGGGTTCCGCAAAGCTACAAAATTGCTGTCGATTACTATCAAAAAGCGGTCAAAGAAGAGGTAAAGGATGCGTTTTGTAATTTAGGCAATATCTATGCCCTGGGCTTAGGTATGGAACAAGGCGTTCCACGAAATGTTGAATTAGGCATTAAATACTTAACTATTGGCGCTGAAGAGGGGAGTCGTCAATGCGCGTACACCTTGGGCTCGCTCTATGGTAAAGGTGAATTTGTGCCATTAGATTTAAAGAAAGCATTTTATTTCTTATCATTAGCTGCCTTACAGGGCCATGATCAGGCTAAGCGAGTGTTGCATATTTTTGTTCACACTCACAAAGAAAATTACGATGATGAAATGCAGGCTGCAGAATATCAATTTGGAAAGATCCAGAATCTGCGTCTACTTTATAAGTGCGTCTGACATTAATTTATAGATTTACTTAATAAGTAAAGTTTGTACTTCTTTGATTAATGAAATTTTGTACGACAAAGATGTAGTTGTAAAAGGTTTATTTTTTAAAAATCGCCTTGACGCTGTCATATTTTCCAGCCGTATCTTTGCTTTCTGAACGAGCTTTTGGAATGCTAGCAAACTTCTTTTTTTGAGGCATTTTTTAACTTTTTTGCCTCTTTGCCAAGTTTTTTGGTAAACCATTTGATTGGTTTGGATTTGCTTATTTGTGATTTACCCCTGAAAAAATAGATAAATGTGATGAGCATCGTCGCATAAGAGCATGACAATCCTTGGGGGATATTGTTAAATGCCCTATTTTCAGGGCCGTATAGACCGTCATAAAACTGTCATATTGCGGATTTATCGTTCTGGTATCGCGCTAATGCGCATATTTCTAAGGACTGATTAATGAAATCTTTCTTGAAAAAAGCCCTCGTAATAGGCGCTATTTCACTTGCTCCGGTAGCTTTTGCGGCAGATATGACAGGCGCAGGCGCTACTTTCCCGTACCCAATTTATGCAAAATGGGCGGAAGCATATAAAGCTAAGACTGGCTCAAACTTAAATTACCAATCGATTGGCTCATCTGGCGGTATCAAGCAAATTAAAGCCAAGACAGTAGATTTTGGCGCTACCGATAATCCAGTCAAATTCTCCGATCTAGAGGCTGATGGCCTTGTACAGTTCCCTGCCATTATTGGTGGCGTTGTTCCAGTTATCAATGTGGAGGGTGTTAAGCCGGGCGAAATCAAATTAGATGGTCCAACACTTGCAGACATTTTCCAAGGTGTGATTTCTGATTGGGGTGATAAGCGTATCGCCATCATGAACCCTGGAGTCAAAATTCCATCGGGCCCGATTACAGTGGTTGTTCGCGCGGATGGATCTGGTACAACAGCGATCTTTACCGACTACTTAGCTAAAACCAGTTCTTTGTTTAAAGATTCGGTTGGTTCCGGAGCTTCTGTGAAGTGGCCAGCAGCATCGACAGTAGGTGGCAAAGGTAATGAAGGTGTTGCCGCGAACGTGACCCGCGTTAAAAATGCGATTGGCTATGTTGAGTACGCCTATGCCAAGAAAAATAAGATGACCTTTATTTCTCTTAAGAATAAAGACGGTCAATTCGTGGCGCCGGATGATTTAACATTCTCTGCCGCAGCGGCAAGTACAGATTGGTCGGCTGTTCCTGGCATGGGTACTTTCATTACAAATGCTCCAGGTGCTAAATCTTGGCCAATTACAGGCGCCTCATTCATCTTGATCTATAAAAACCCTGAGAACAAAGCTAATGTTGCAGAAGTCATTAAGTTCTTCGACTTTGCTTTCAAAGATGGCAAGAAAATGGCTGAGGATCTTGATTACGTGCCAATGCCAGACAAGACAACTGATTTCATTCGTAAGAATGTATTCACCAAAATCGCAGTTAAGTAACTACAACTTTATTGTTTACTTGATCAAATAGAGCGACGCTACCAAGCTAGGGTCGCCCGATCAAAAAGCATCAATCAAAATGAACAACAGCGCTCAGCAACATTCTGCCCCAACTCCACAAGCGCTGAAAATCGCCAAGATCCAAAGGATCCAAGATTTTCTATTTCATCGGGTCACTCAATTTTTTGCTTGCAGTGTCTTGATCGCCTTGTTAGGCATCATTATTTCTTTGATCATTAATGCTTGGCCTGCCTTGCATACCTTTGGCCCAGGATTTTTCTTTACCCAAGAATGGGATATTGTTAATGGTGAGTTTGGTGGCTTGATTGCTATCTACGGAACGCTCGTTACCTCTCTAATAGCGCTCTTGATTGCAGTGCCGCTCAGTTTTGGGATCGCTGTCTTTTTAACTGAGCTATGTCCTGGTCCATTGCGCAGGCCTTTGGGTACAGCAGTAGAACTCTTGGCAGCCGTCCCTTCCATTATTTATGGCATGTTTGGTTTGTTCATATTTGCGCCACTGTTTGCTGAATATATTGAGCCTGCTTTGGCTGCAACACTTGGCAAAATACCGGGGCTAGGCATTTTATTTTCAGGTGCATTCAATGGTATTGGAGTGTTGTGTGCCGGATTAATTTTGGCGATGATGATTCTGCCTTTTATCTCATCAGTCATGCGAGATGTATTTGAAATTGTTCCGCCGGTACTAAAAGAATCTGCCTATGGCATAGGCTGCACTACTTGGGAAGTGGTTAAGAATGTTGTTTTGCCATATACAAAAGCAGGTGTGATTGGCGGCGTGATGCTGGGTTTAGGTCGGGCGCTTGGTGAAACCATGGCAGTTACCTTTGTGATTGGAAATTCACAACGCCTATCTGCCTCACTATTTGCCCCAGGCACGTCTATTGCCTCAACCCTTGCCAATGAATTTGGTGAAGCTGAGGCTGGCAATCATTTGTCTTCACTCTTTGCATTAGGCTTGGCACTGTTCATTATTACTTTCATTGTCTTGGCATGCGCTAAATGGATGCTGAACAATATGGAAAAGAAGCAAGGTCTGAAGTCATGAATAAGGCTAGCAACATTAATCCTGCGGTATTTGCCCGTCGTAAGCGTGCAAACAAGATTGGCTTAGCTCTCTCAATGAGTGCTATGGGCCTGGGCATGATTTTCTTATTCTGGATTTTGAGTGTTTTGTTGATAAAGGGATTCTCGTCGATTGATTTTTCTCTTTTCACGCACAGTACGCCCGCCCCTGGGTCTGACGGTGGTGGATTAGCCAATGCGATTGTTGGCAGCCTCATGATTATTGGCTGCTGCACCCTAATTAGCACCCCTATTGGTGTATTAGCTGGAGTCTATCTTTCTGAATATGGTGATCGCGGCAAGGTTGCAGCCACAACCCGATTTGTTACAGACATCATGCTATCCGCACCCTCAATTGTGATTGGTTTATTTGTATATGCTTTTGTCGTAGCACAGGTAAAGCATTTTTCAGGATGGGCTGGAACGATTGCCTTGGCGCTAATTGCCATACCAGTAGTTGTTAGAACAACAGAGAATATGCTGCGCCTAGTTCCTGGAAGTTTGCGTGAAGCAGCCTATGCTTTGGGCGCGCCGAAGTGGAAAGTAGCATTCATGATCACTTTGCGTGCTGCGCAAAGCGGCGTGATAACAGGAATTTTGCTCGCGCTTGCTCGTGTCAGCGGTGAAACGGCACCACTTCTATTTACAGCTCTAAATAACCAATTTTTCTCAACTAATATGAATGCACCGATGGCGAACCTGCCAGTAGTGATATATCAGTTTGCGATGAGCCCGTATGACAACTGGGTAAATTTGGCGTGGGGCGGTGCGTTATTAATTACGTTTGCTGTCCTTGGTTTGAATATTTTGGCTCGCGTAGTGTTTCGAGACAAGGTTAAGGCGTGATGAGCGATATGAGAACAATGTTTGACTTAAATCAGGTGGATGGTCAAGGGGGTTTAATGAATACGGGTAGTCAAGAGCCGCAAAATAATGCTGTGAATGCGATTGAAGTTAGGAATCTGAATTTCTTCTATGGCTCATTCCAGGGTTTAAAGAAGATCAATCTAGACATTGAGCAAGGCAAGGTAACTGCATTTATTGGCCCATCTGGTTGTGGTAAGTCCACTCTGCTAAGAACGCTAAACCGCATGTATGACTTGTATCCAGGTCAGCGAGCAGAAGGTGAAATTAACTTCTATGGTCAAAATATCCTTGAGCCAGGTTTAGATTTAAATCTATTGCGCTCTAGGATCGGTATGGTCTTTCAAAAGCCAACTCCATTCCCGATGTCAATTTATGAAAACATCGCTTTTGGTGTTCGCCTCTATGAAAAGCTATCTCGCTCTGAAATGGATGAGCGAGTTGAGTGGGCATTAAATAAAGCGGCTCTATGGAGTGAGGTTAAAGATAAGCTCAATCAAAGTGGCTTATCTTTATCAGGGGGCCAGCAGCAACGTTTATGTATCGCCAGAGGTGTGGCTGTAAAGCCTTCAGTCATCCTGTTAGATGAGCCAACTTCAGCTTTAGATCCCATATCCACTGGTAAGGTAGAAGAGCTGATTCATGAACTGAAAAATGACTACACTATCGCTATCATTACACATAATATGCAGCAGGCGGCTCGGGTATCAGACTATACAGCGTATATGTATTTAGGAAGTCTTATCGAATACGGTAAGACAGACGAAATCTTTATTAAGCCAAAACGAAAAGAGACCGAAGACTATATTACTGGTCGATTTGGTTAACAGGAGACGACTATGCCAGATAAACATTTATCCTCACAATTTGATGCCGATCTAAATTCTCTATCTAGTCGCTTGTTGGAGATGGGCGGCTTGGTGGAGTCTCAAATTGCCACTGCCATGCGTGCATTTACGCAAATGGATCTTGATACATGCAATGTCGTCATCGAAAATGAAAAATTAGTAAATGACCTGGAAATTCAGATTGATTTAGCTTGCACAGAATTAATTGCTCGCCGGCAACCAACCGCACGAGATCTACGCTTAGTCATGGCCGTCTCAAAGGCTATCACTAATCTGGAGAGGGCGGGCGATGAGGCGGAGCGGGTAGCGAAAAGAACGAAGCGACTCATTGAGTCGGGTGTGAATAGCAAAATCAATGTAGCTGAAATTCGTTTATCTGGTCAAATGGCAATATCTTTATTAAGGCGAAGTTTGGATGCCTTTGCCCGACTCGATACAGTCGCTGCTGCTGAGGTAGTTCAGGAGGATCGTCAAATTGATGAGGAGTTCCGTGCATTTGTGCGTAAACTAATCACTTATATGATGGAAGATCCCCACACAATTACTACCGGTTTAGATATGATGACAATCGCAAAAGCCATTGAGCGAATTGGTGACCATGCCAAAAATATTGCTGAGTTTGTTATTTATGTTGCTAAAGGATCGGACGTACGTCACATGGCGCATGAAGATCTCATTCGCGAGGCAAGTAAATAGGATTTATGACTCAGTCGTCCCAGCAAATACTCATTGTGGAAGATGAGCCATCTATTGCCGAGTTAATTGCGGTGAATCTGACGCATGCTGGTTATGCTGTAAGAAGAGCAATGCAGTCAGATGAAGCGCTGTCCATGCTGAATACTCAAGCACCTGATCTGATCGTGCTTGATTGGATGTTGCCTGGGAAGTCTGGCGTTCAATTTGCTAAAGATTTGCGTGCAAATGAAAAGTACAAGGACATTCCAATTTTGATGTTAACAGCCAAGGGCGAGGAAGTGGATAAGGTGACTGGTTTAGACGCTGGTGCCGATGATTATGTAACAAAGCCTTTTTCACCTAAAGAGTTAATTGCTAGAGTAAAAGCGCTTTTAAGAAGATATTCAGTGGCCTCAGAAGAGGGGCCGTTAGTCGTGGGCCCTATGAGTCTTGATGCCATTACGCATCGAATTGCTATTCACTGGCCCAATCAGGATATTAAAAATTTAGCTTTAGGCCCTACCGAATTTCGGCTCCTGAATTTCCTGATGGCTAACCCAGAGCGGGTGCACTCAAGAGCCAATTTGCTTGATCATGTATGGGGTAACGAGGCATATATTGAGGAGCGGACGGTAGACGTTCATGTAAAACGACTCAGAGCAGCCCTTGCCCCATTTAATTGCGATCAGTTTATTGAAACCGTTCGGGGTAGTGGATACCGCATTACTAAAACACCACTTTCCCAATAAATCTCCCCATGCTCTAAGATGATGGCATGTTGGCTGTAATTACCCGATACCTCACTATTTTGGCGGTTGCGATTCTATTCGCATGGCTTGCTAGTGGCTTTTGGGGGCAATACTCTGCTTTTGTAGCTGGCTTAGCTATTTTATCGGTACCTCTTATCTATGCCTACTTTAATTTGGCAAGACTTCAGAAGTTTATTTTGCTAAATCGCGTTGAGGCATTACCTGCTGCCAGCGGATTGTGGGGAGAAGTTTTCTCTCGCCTTGAAAGACTGGTTCGTAATATGAAGGGCCAAGTGCGCAATATTGAGAAGCAGCATGAACGCTTTATTCAGGCATTTCAGGCATCCCCTAACGGCATCATCATGCTCGATGATCAGGATCAAATTGAATGGTGCAATTCGATTGCTGAGCATTTCTTCGGTCTGAGCTTTAAGAGTGACGCCTTACAAAAAATCAATTTCCTTATTAGAAGACCAGAGTTTATTCGCTATTTAAATGACCGACTATTTGATGAGCCGCTGCTCATTGAGCAAATGGGACCATCAGCCAATTTATCTCTACTGCTGCAAGCTTTCCCATTTGCCGAGAATCGTCGTTTATTACTAGTTCAGGATGTAACAGACTTACGTAAGGCTGAGGCAATGCGTCGGGACTTCGTTGCTAATGTCTCTCATGAAATGCGCACTCCGCTGACCGTCATGATGGGATTTCTGGAGACTGTACAGACATTAGATTTAGAGGAGTCTCAAAAAGATCAATATCTTGAAATGATGATGACTCAAGCAAGGCGTATGAAAAACCTTGTAGAAGACTTATTGACTCTAGCAAACCTAGAAGCAAATACCTTGCCCGCACCAAATCAAAAAGTGCAAATGAGCACTATCTTTGCCTTATTAAAAAATGATGCAGAAGCTTTATCTCAGTCTAAGCATTCTTTGCAATTTACTGCAGATAAAGATCTCAATATTCTGGGCGATGAGCGGGAGTTGCTTTCGGCATTTGGCAACTTAGTATCTAATGCGGTTCGGTATACACCTGAAGGCGGAAAGATTGATGTCAGTTGGTCTGTTTCGGATCAGGACCAAGGAGTATTTGCAGTAAGAGATAGTGGCCCCGGAATTCCAGCTGAGCATTTGCCGCGCCTGACTGAGCGCTTTTATCGAGTTGATCGCAGTCGTTCTCGAGAAACTGGTGGTACCGGGCTTGGTTTGGCAATTGTTAAGCACATTGCAAATCGACATCAGGCGCAACTATTAATAGAGAGTGTTTCTGGAAGCGGCAGTACATTCAAGCTTGTATTTCCAAAGGACAGGTTGACAACCCCCTAATTAGTCCTGGATTCTAACAGTCGCCAATCAAGGTTGTTGAGCCTAGACTTTTAGATAAAGCTCCACTAGACTGAAATTGTTTGTTTTGCCTTTATCGGTCATTTGGTATTTTGCGCAATTAATCTACCGAAGCTTCGGATAAGGTAATTAATTCCGTATCAGTTACCCTGTTTGTTTTACTGGGAATCTTTGTCGCTTTTCAGGTCAAGTTCCCAGGGCATTCCAATTTGTAATTTCGTTTTTCGAGAGAGATCAATATGCATTCCTTAAAGAAGATTATTTTCTTGCCCATCCTTGCACTCACTTTCTTTTGTCAGGCAGTAGGGGCGTGCACCAGTTTTCAGTTAGTAGCAGCAGATGGCTCTCGTGTGTATGCGCGCACGATGGAGTTTCAGTTTCCCTTATATTCCGACGTCGTGATCATGCCCCGTAATTTTCATTTTGTGGCGACTGGCCCCAACAATCAGCCTGGAGCTTCTTGGAATGGTAAGTATGGCGTGGTAGGGATGAATGGTTTTGGTAAGCCACTCGTTATTGATGGTTTAAATGAGAAAGGTTTGGCGGGTGGAATTCTCTATTTTCCAGATCATGCCGTATATGCAAACCCTAAAGATGTAGATGCTAAGAAATCGATGGCCCCATGGGAATTTATGTCTTGGGCACTGATGAATTTTGCAAGTGTTGCACAGATTAAGTCAGCACTAAATGACGTATCGGTAATCAATATTGTGCAGCCAGATCTAAAAGTGGTACCACCGTTCCACTATGTCTTTCATGATGCATCAGGTGCTGTTTTAGTTGTAGAGCCAATTAAAGGAAAATTAGTTGCTTATGACAATCCTTATGGGGTGATGACAAACTCACCTCCATTTGATTGGCATGTAAATAACCTTGGTAATTATGTGAAGCTCAGTCCTGTGGAGCCTGATCCAATCAAAGTGTTTGGTCAATCCGTCAGCCCAATATCTACCGGAGCAGGTTTCTTGGGAATGCCTGGTGACAGCACTTCGCCTTCACGTTTCATTCGAGCTTTAGCGTATAGCTCTACCATTACGCCAGCAAAGAGTGCAGACCAAAATGTACGCTTAGCTGAGCATGTATTACACAATTTTGATATTCCGATTGGCTCTATTAGAACGCCCATTAATAAGAAGACCTTTATGGAATTAACGCAATGGAGTGTGATATCTGATTTGAAGAATATGCGCTTCTATTTTTCTACTTATGACTATCAGCCACTCAGAATGGTGGATTTAAATCGAACTAATTTTGATAAATCAGCGCCAACTTTTATTTCGCTAAAGAGCAAATATTCAATCGAAACACTCACCACTCAATAGAATGGGTGCGATAGGGCTCTTTAATTGATTCTTAGTCATACTTAGAAACCCCCAATTTGGGGGTTTCTGTTTATCAAGCGCCCGCTTATTTATTGGGTGATTGTTGCTTGCTTATTAGACCTATGCAGCGTGTGGCTAATGCAAGAATTCTAAAAATTCCCTAATATACAAGCATGAGCAATTTCCTAGATCCGGCAATCTTATTTTTTATATTTGGTGTATTTGCTGGTTTAGTGAAGTCAAATCTGGAGATACCGCAACCGATTGCTCGGTTCTTATCTCTCTACCTATTAATGGCCCTAGGTTTAAAAGGGGGCTTTGCTCTTCATAAATCGGGCTTTACCACTGAAATTGGCTTAGCTCTTGGCCTCGCAGTATTTTTGGCTATCTTAGTTCCCCTAATGGGTTATGCCATCTTAAGAAGTAGACTTAATAGTTTTGATGCCGCTGCAATCGCTGCGACTTATGGTTCGGTTAGTGCGGTTACCTTTATTACTGCTACGCAAGTATTGGGTCAATATGGTGTTGAATATGGTGGCCACATGGCAGCCGCAATGGCATTAATGGAGTCGCCTGCGATTATCTTGGCGATCTTATTGGCAAATAAAGCACGTGCTGAATCTTCTGGTATCAGCCAGTCTATTGGTTTGTCCAAAATTCTTCATGAGTCATTCACTGATGGTGCGCAACTGCTGTTACTTGGCTCAATGGTAGTTGGCCTTGTTAGTGGTGAGGCTGGTCAGAAGTTGATGGCGCCATTTTCAATTGATCTATTTAAGGGGATGCTAGCCTTCTTTTTATTGGATATGGGCTTAATGGCTGCAAAGAACTTTGAGGGATTAAAAGGCAAGCCACCTATTACTCTGTGCTACGCCATTCTGGCCCCGCTTATGCATGCTTCAATAGCGCTGGGTTTATGCAAGTTATTGGGCTTACCACTAGGGGATACAGTCTTATTGATGGTGCTTGCTGCTAGTGCCTCGTATATTGCAGTCCCAGCAGTCTTGCGGCATGCCTTGCCGGAAGTCAATCCCGCACTCTACATGGGTATGTCTTTAGGAATTACCTTTCCATTCAATATCATTTTAGGTATCCCGCTTTATATCTATATCGCTAAATTGACCTTTGCAAGCTAGGTCCTAAGGCTCAAGTTTTCTTAAATCTATCTATTAGCTCAATTGATTTAACTTCCGGCAATTCCTGAAAGACCCATTTCATTTCCGTGGTGAATGAGTCGACGCCATCCCAATGGACTATTGGAATGGTGAGAATAAGAGCAAGTAGAAAAAAGCCAATTAAGGAAATTTTTTTAATTCCCATTTTTCATTTGCTTAATTGAGTTAAGGCAGTCGGTGACGCTATGTTTAGGAAACTTCCCCACATTTGCTTTTTGTAAAGATTGAATGCAATCCGCAAGCGAATAGCGCAATCTAATAGGATTATTTGAGTTCATATGCTTTTCTCCAAAAGTAAATGCAAATGCCTACCCAGCAATTGCTGGGTAGGCACCCAGTTAAGCCGCTTCTTTAACTTCCTCAATGACTAGCTTGGAATTTCTGCCAATGAGAATCTTACGAGGCAACTTTTCCTCAGGAATAACGTTCTCCAGCTTAATGATGAGTAGCCCGTTTTCTATGTCTGCTGAGCGGACATTGACGGTTTCTGCAAGGGTAAAGTCATGACTAAAGTCACGGTTGGCTATTCCCTTGTGTAGGTACTCACCTTCTTGAGCGGCATTTACTTTGCCGGTTACGGTAAGTTTATTACCCTCGGCGGTAATGTCGATTTCATCGCTTTTAAAGCCGGCAACTGCGATCTCAATGGCGTAATCTCGCTCATTTTTTTTGATAATGTTGTATGGGGGGTAGCTTTGCGCCTTATTCAGAGATTCCCCTGAATTTAATTCCTCTATAGCGTTGATAAAGCGATCAAAGCCAACAGAGCTTAGTAATACATTTCTACCAAATGGATAAGACATCGTTTTCTCCTTAAATATAAGCAAGTTCACAAATTCCTGGACCCCGAAGGCATCTAGGTAAGCATTATTTAGGGATTACTTTTTTCAATTTCAAGGGGGTCTTGAAATTGAAATTTTTGCCAATATCTAAGGATCTGGGTGTCAAATCTCCCCAAAAATTTGGGGTTAATTAATACCCACTATTTTTTTGAGTAAGTTTGTTTTGAACATTAAATTGGAGAAAAAATGCTCGAAGTTGATCATTTAGAGCTCCAGGAAAATGCCCGGGAGCCAATAACAAGGCCTAAGTTAAAGCGCCTGATTCTCGAATATCTTCAAAAGCGTAACCGCAAAGAGATATTGGAAGACTTGCCTAGCGAAGATGCCCGTGTAGAGCTAGATTAGGGCTTACAAACCCCTTACTGGGGCTTGAAATCTGAAAAATAGCCCCTATATACAGGGAGTTATTGGGTTTTTATAGGATTCTGAAATGACTGTTGCAACTAAAGAAACGATGGGTTTCCAGGCGGAAGTCAAACAACTTCTGCAACTGATGATTCACTCTTTGTATTCCAATAAAGAGATCTTCCTACGCGAGCTGATTTCCAACGCATCAGACGCTGCTGATAAATTACGGTTTGAGGGCATCGCGCACCCCGATTGGTATAGTGACGATCCAGAACTCAAAATTAAGGTTGAGTTTGATAAAGCCGCTAGAACGATTTCAATCTCAGATAACGGCATTGGCATGAGTCGTGAAGAGGTTATTAGCAATCTCGGCACTATTGCCCGCTCGGGAACCAAAGAATTCTTTTCCAAACTTTCAGGTGATCATCAAAAAGATGCGGCATTAATTGGCCAATTCGGTGTTGGCTTTTACTCCGCTTTTATTGTTGCGGATCGCATTACCGTAGAAACTCGTCGTGCTGGATTACCTGCGGCCGATAGTGTTCGCTGGGAATCTGATGGCTCTGGCGAATTCACAATTGAGACTATTGATCGTTCGCAGCGTGGAACGACAATCACCTTGCATTTACGTGAAGGCGAAGATGATTTCCTCAATAGCTATAAGCTGAAATCGATTATTCGTAAGTACTCTGACCATATATCTTTGCCAATTCAGATGCGCAAAGAAGAGTGGGATGAGAAGAAGAAAGAGCAGGTTATTAGGGATGAGCTAGAAAGCATCAACCAATCTTCAGCTCTATGGGCGCGCAATAAGTCTGATATCACCGAAGAGCAATACAACGAGTTCTATAAACATCTGTCTCATGACTATGAGAATCCCCTTTGCTACTCCTTAAATCGAGTAGAGGGCAGAAACGAATTTACGCAATTACTCTTTGTGCCATCTCGTGCCCCATTTGATCTATGGGATCGCAATAAGCGTGGTGGCATTAAGTTATACGTAAAGCGTATTTTCATTATGGATGACGCTGAAAAACTCATGCCAATGTATCTCCGCTTTGTTACTGGTGTCATTGATTCAGCTGACTTGCCATTAAATGTATCTCGTGAGATTTTGCAAGAGTCGCGCGATATTAAAGTGATTCGTGAAAGCTCGACAAAGCGGGTATTGAGCATGCTCGAGGAGCTTGCTAATACCGATGATGAGGCGAAAAAAGAAAAATATCGCGCCTTCTGGACTCAATTTGGTCAGGTATTGAAAGAGGGCGTTGGCGAAGACCAGGCGAATCAAGAGCGCATTCTCAAACTCTTGCGCTTTGCAAGTACGCATACCGATTCTTCTGAGCAGACAGTATCGCTCGCTGAGTATGTTTCACGCATGAAAGAAGGTCAAGACAAGATCTATTACGTCACTGGTGAGTCTTTCAATGCTGCTAAGAATAGCCCTCACTTGGAAATATTCCGCAAGAAAGGCGTTGAGGTGCTTCTGCTTTCAGATCGCGTAGATGAGTGGATGTTGTCGTTCATCACCGAATTTGATGGCAAGCAATTAGCCTCTGTTGCCAAGGGTGGCTTAGATCTTGGCAGCCTGAGTGATGAAAAGGAAAAGAAAGAGCACGAAGAAACCGAGAAGCAATTCAAGGATTTGATTGAGCGCATGAAAAAAGTCCTTGAGGATAAGGCTAAAGATGTGCGAGTCACTTTCCGCTTAACAGACTCTCCTGCTTGCTTGATCGCGGATGAGAATGAGCTCTCGGGCAATTTATTGCGCATGCTAAAAGCTGCTGGACAGCAGGCGCCAGACATGAAGCCTATTCTGGAGATTAACCCAGAGCATCCACTGCTGTTAAAGCTTAAGAGTGATGACAAGCAGTTTGATGATTGGACTAATTTGCTATTTGATCAAGCACTCTTGGCCGAAGGTGGGCAATTAAATGACCCCGCCAGCTTTGTAAAGCGTATGAATCAATTACTACTGAAGTAATTTGTTAGTTTGCAAGCTAAAACGCCAACCCTAGGGTTGGCGTTTTACTTACTGCGTAATGCTTTATTTAATCCAGCTAATAAATTGATCGGCAGGACGTCGAACTTTCTTTAGATTCAAGAGCCAGTCCTCATCGGCTTTGCGATAGCCTAGTGGCAACATAACCACGCTACGAAGACCTTTAGCTTTTAGACCAAGAATCTCATCTAAAGCCTTGGGATCAAATCCTTCCATCGGAGTGGCATCAACCTCCAGCTCTGCTGCTGCAATCAAAGCAGTACCCAGTCCAATATAAGCTTGTTTAGCAGTATGCGTGAAGTTCACCTCTGGATCTCTGGCCGGATAATTTTTAAGTAGCATTTGACGGTAAGCAACGCCCGCATCATTTTTGAAGTTACGAACTTTCTCGGTCATATCAAATGCATCATTAATGCGCTGCTCAGTGTAGTGATCCCATGCTGCAAAAACGACTAGATGAGAGCAGTCCGTAATTTGGCTCTGATTGTTAGCAATTGCTTTAATTTTTTCACGAAGATCTTTGTTGGTAATCACAATCAGCTCATAGGGTTGAAGGCCGCTAGAGCTGGCTGTCAAGCGAATAGCCTCTAAAATCTGCCCTACTTTTTCTGTTGGGACCTCTTTAGTAGGATCCATTTTCTTGGTGGCATAGCGCCATTTCAGTTTATCTAAGAGACTCATTTTTCTTTGTCCTTTTGTCTTTTGTTATTGCATTTTTAAGATTGATAGATATTAGCTTAACTTTTTGATCTTTGAAGGAGGTGCTCAATGAGTAATATGCTAGCGGGAGATTGGCGTCCATTCTCTTTGGTAGCTAGGAGCAAGTTGCGTTTTGCCCAGCCATCTTCAAGACGTATCACCTTAAGATCCATGGCCTTAATTTGAGGTGCGCAAGCCTGTAGAGGCAGTATGCCTACACCCAGATTAACCGCGATCATTTGGCACATGGCATCGTAACTTCGAACCTGGATTCGTAGGCGCATTTGCTTGCTTAGGCGTTCTGCCTGTCTTGAAGTCAGTTCGAGTAGTGAGCTACCGCGATTGAGTCCAACAAAGTCGTAGTCCAAACATTCTTCAAAAGAGATGCTTTTGCGATTCTTGATTGGGTGTGATTTGCTGCAAACTACAACCAATTCGTCTTGGCCAATGATGTAGGTTTCCAACCCAGCTGTTGGTGTGCCATCCGCGAATACACCTACATCGGCAATGCCATCGAGTAATGCCTTGACAATATCACCGCTGATTTGTTCTTCTACTTCCACCTGAATATCAGGATGTGTTTTTAAGAACCCGGCGAGAGCGCTTGGCAAGAACTCAGTTAGCGCAGACATATTGGCCCACAAACGCACATGCCCTTTAATCCCCTTGGCGTACTCACCAAGTTCATTGCTAAATTGTTCAAAGCCTTGGAATAGTCGTAAGGCATGTTGCATGACTGCATGTCCAGCCTGAGTCAGGGTGACACCCTTAGCTGATCGATCAAGAAGCGCCAGCCCAACCGTCTCCTCTAGCTCAGAAATTCTTCTGCTGGCTGCTGAAAGAGCCAGGCTACATTCATTGGCGCCCTTGGTAATGCTGCCGGATTGTGCGATGGCGCAGAACAGCTTGAGAGTAACAAAGTCCACTCTAGCGGGGTTTATTTGGGGTTTCATGGGGATATTCTAGCAAGCCTTCGCAAAATGAGAAGGCTTGCTAGATAGATAGCAATTCCCAAAGGGGAAAACTAGGGTTATTTTTCTACCATTGAAAAAACCAAGATGCAAAAGAGCAGGGGAATCTCGTATGGAGCCACTAGCAGGATTAAAAGTGATTGAAATGGGTCAGTTGATCGCTGGTCCATTCGCCGCAAAAACCTTGGCAGATTTTGGTGCGGATGTAGTCAAGATTGAACCGCCAAAAGTGGGCGATGCATTACGTAAATGGCGCTTATTAAAAGATGGCACATCGGTTTGGTGGCAAGTGCAATCAAGAAATAAGCGCTCTCTCTCCTTAGATTTACGCCAAACGGATGCGCAAGACATCGTCAGAAAGCTCGCTACAGAAGCGGATATCTTGATTGAGAACTTTCGTCCTGGAACATTAGAGGGCTGGGGTCTGGATCCAGAAAAATTACTTGAGCTAAATCCAAAACTCATCATTCTACGAATTAGTGGATATGGTCAGACAGGTCCTTATAAAGACAAGCCTGGATTTGGTGTTGTAGCGGAAGCAATGGGTGGCCTAAGACATTTAACTGCTGAACCTGGAAGGGTTCCGGTACGAGTGGGTGTAAGTATTGGCGATACATTGGCATCACTGCATGGTGTTATCGGTATTTTGTTGGCGTTGCAAGAGCGCCATCGTAGTGGCAAGGGTCAAGTAATAGATGTTGCCTTATATGAGGCAGTTTTCAATTGCATGGAGAGTTTGCTACCTGAGTACAGTGCCTTCGGTGAAGTGAGACAAGCTGCTGGCAGTGCACTGCCAGGTATTGCGCCATCTAATGCTTATCAATGCTCAGATAGCGGCTATGTTTTGGTTGCTGGCAATGGCGATAGTATCTTTAAGCGTTTGATGAAGCTCATTGGACGTGATGATTTAGGTAACGATCCCGAGTTGGAAAATAATGACGGGCGCGTCAAACGAGTTCAAGAATTGGATCAAGCAATCGGTGCGTGGGCAAAATCAACTACGACTGATAAAGCACTTGAATTACTTGATTCAGCTGCTGTTCCTGCGGGGCGTATCTATACCGTGGCGGATATTGCTAATGACCCTCATTACCGAGCACGTGAGAATATTCAAAGCATTCAGATGCAGGACGGCAGTCATCTAGAAGTGCCTGGTGTTTTGCCAAAGTTATCGCGCACACCAGGGTCAATTAAGACCCTTGCACCAAGTATTGGTCAAAATACCGATGAGGTCTTAAAAGAAATCGGCTTGAATGACTCGCAAATTGCTTCCCTAAAAGAGCGCGGTGTTGCCTTTACACAATAAGAGAAGAAAAAGAACATGACCAGAATTTATTTCAATGACGTAGTCACTAGAGACGGATTTCAGATTGAGCCAAACTTTATTCCAACGGAAGATAAGGTGCGCTTGATTGATGCTATGAGTCAGTGTGGCTTCGCAAAAATAGAAGTGACTTCCTTTACATCTCCAAAGGCTATCCCGATGCTCAGAGATGCTGAAGAAGTCATGGGTAGGATCAAACGAGTTCCCGGCGTTGAATATACGGTCCTTGTACCCAATCTTCGTGGCGCAGAACGCGCTCTGGAATCTCGCGCAGACGAATTTAATCTAGTGATGTCCACATCAGAAACGCATAATCTCGCCAATTTGCGCATGACACGTGAGAAAAGTTTTGCTGGATTGGCAGAAGTAATTAAGTACGTGGATGGAAAAACACCAATTAATGTTTCATTATCAACCGCATTTGGCTGCCCTATGGAGGGTGATGTTCCGCAAGAGGTAGTAGAGCATTTTTGCCAACGATTTGCGGATCTAGGAGTTCGTGGGCTAACGATATGCGATACGACTGGTATGGCAAATCCGGCGCAGGTTACAAAAATGTCCGAGTCTTTGCAAAAGAAGTTCCCTCAATTGCAGATGACAATGCACTTTCATAATACGAGAGGTATGGGACTAGCCAATGTGCTGGCAGCAGTGCAGAGCGGCATCATTCGTTTTGACGGCTCACTTGGTGGCTTGGGTGGTTGTCCATATGCGCCAGGTGCTAGCGGCAATATCTCCAGTGAAGATGCCATTCATATGCTTGATGCTATGGGGTACGAGACGGGCATTAACATCCCTAAGTTGTTAGAGTTGGCTAGAGAGTTACCACAAATCGTTGGTCATACCGTACCGGGTCAAGTTGCTAAAGCAGGGCGTAGTTGCGATTTGCATCCTGCCCCAGAATATATAAATGATCTTAAGTAAGCAAAGAAAAATAAAGGGCTTATATGATTGATCACTTAGACCATTTGGTTTTAACAACGGCTAATGAGACAGCATGTATTGATTTTTATACACGTGTTCTCGGGATGAAGTTGGAATCATTTATTGGCGGTACCCCGCCAGTGGAACGCAAGGCATTTTTATTCGGTAATCAGAAAATTAATCTGCATACCAAGGGCAAGGAGTTTGAGCCTAAAGCAAATATCCCTACCCCTGGTTCATTGGACTTATGTTTTATAGCAGACCGAGCTCTAACTGAGGTAATCAATCATTTGGCACAAGAGAACTGGCCCATTATTGAAGGCCCAGTTATACGGACAGGTGCGACAGCAAAGATTAATTCTGTGTATGTCCGAGATCCAGATCAGAATCTTATAGAGATTAGTGAACTGATCGGGTAATTCCCTGAGTTTTTATAGCAGCTAAGAGTATCTCTAGGAATCTAGTGTAGAGTAGTTGAAATAAAAAAAGTATTTTGGAGACAATATGAAATTCATTTTTAAAGCTATTGGGCTTTCTGTTTTGAGCTTGCTCGTTTTTATTGGCTTTTCTCAGGCTTTCGCTGCGGGAAAGATCGAAATGAATGAGTACATGATTCAGAGCGATACACCAGGCATCTCCCTGTACGTGCGCAATAAACATTTGGCGGGAATGAAAAAATTCTCTCCAGAAAAAACTCTACTTTATGTGCATGGATCAACTTATCCAGCTGAAACAGCTTTTGATTTATCTCTGGGCGGCACTTCTTGGATGGAATATATCGCCGCTAGGGGTTATGACGTCTGGTTGGTCGATCTGCGTGGTTACAGCAAATCTACTCGTCCACCGGAAATGGATCAACCAGCAGATCAAAATCCGCCAATAGTGCGCACTGATGTTGCTGTTCGTGACGTTTCTAGCGCTGTTGATTACATTCTTGCTAAACGCAACATCAATAAACTTAATTTACTTGGTTGGTCTTGGGGTACAACCATTATGGGAAAATACACAACCCTTAATAATCAAAAAGTAAATAAGTTGGTTCTCTACGCCCCGCAATGGTTGCGTCAGGGTGGTGCACCATTGACTGACAAGGGCGGTCAATTAGGTGCCTATCGAGTGGCTTCTGTTGCTGACGCGAAAAATCGTTGGTTAACGGGGGTTCCTGAAAGTGCAAAAGCAAGCCTAATACCTGAAGGTTGGTTTGAGAAGTGGGCAGAAGCCACATTTGAGACTGACCCCTGGGGCAAAACACAAAATCCTAAAAAATTGCGTGCGCCAAACGGCACTGTTCAAGATGCGCGTGAGTTTTGGACTGCCGGTATTCCTGTTTACGATCCTAAAGAAATTCGTGTGCCAGTGATGTTGGTGCATGCTGAATGGGATGCAGACTTGCCAAGCTATATGATGTATGAGTACTACACAAAGCTAGAGAATGCGCCATACAAAATTATGCTGCAGATTAGCGAAGGCACCCATACCATCATTATGGAGAAAAACCGTATGCTAATGTTCGCGGGGGTCCAAGACTTTTTGGATAGTAATTTCAAGCCTGAGAAATAATAAAAGCCACCCTAGGGTGGCTTTTTAGTTACGAGGGCTGAATGTGGAGCTAGCCTCGACCTACAAATGGCATCTTGGTTGCCATGATGGTCATATTCAAAATATTGGATTCCAGTGGTAGTTGTGCCATGTGAAGTACTGCCTGACCAACATGATCAACATCCATACGAGGCTCTACCTTAATGGACTGATCGGCTTGTATGATGCCCGCAGCCATGCGCTCAGTCATCTCAGTTGCGGCATTGCCAATGTCAATTTGTCCACAAGCGATATTAAATGGTCGACCATCCAAAGCGATTGTTTTTGTAAGGCCGCTGATAGCATGCTTTGTGGAGGTATAAGGTGCTGACATGGGTCTTGGTGCGTGTGCTGAGATTGAGCCGTTATTAATAATTCTGCCGCCTTGAGGGGATTGTGCTTTCATCATCCGAATTGCCTCTTGGGAGCACAGAAAGGCTCCGCAAAGATTGGTGTTGACGACACTCATCCATTGTTCATACGTTAAGTCTTCCATGGGAACGGCAGGTGCGCCCATACCTGCATTATTAAATAGGACATCAATGCGACCAAACTTGGCTTTAGTTGCTGCAAATAGTTTTTTTACTTGCTCTGGATTACCAACATCACAGGTGACAGCTAGACAATTATTCCCATTGCCACCAATATCACTAATAGCTTTTTGTAGCTTTTCTAAATTACGCCCTGTTAATACAACCTGATAGCCACCGTGCAATAACGCTTTGGCCGCAGCCCTACCAATTCCTGCTCCTGCGCCAGTAACTAAAGCAACCTTATTGTTTGAATGATTCATAATTTTTGGTGTTTGTCTCGAAATATCGTGATATTGCCATTCTATTATCTATGGGCAAAGGAATACTGATTCTAGAGGCCTCTATGTTTTAATGCGGGCACTTTTGCGAACTCTTTCATAAAAAGTATCTGGCTTTGTTTTTACCCATTGAATAAATCGTTTCATTTCTGGATGATCTTGCAAGGCAGCTGCATTATGGAATTGGTTCGCTAGCTCGGTTTCGGTAAAGAGGGCATGTATTTGTCGGTGGCAGATACGATGGAGAAATTCTGTAGTTCTTCCCCCTTTAGATTTCGGGATGAGGTGGTGAGCATCTTTTTGAGATGCTGGAATAGATCGATCGCATATTGGGCAAATGATTGCTTGAGTATTTGCAATTACTCGAGGTGCTTGTGTAATCAATTTTTGACGAATTTTGCCATTCATCTTAAATTGCAGAATTAAAAGGTCAGTACGAGTTTAGTGAATAAGTCTTAAACTTGCAGGATGTCAAAAGATCCATCTAAAACGCTCTCTAAAGATGAACTGTCCCGCCTGATTGAGATGGCTTGGGAGGATCGAACTCCATTTGAGGCTATTGAAGCAACATTTGGATTTTCAGAGTCTCAAGTGATTCAATTAATGCGTCGAGAGCTCAAGAGAGGTTCATTTGATTTATGGAGAGAGCGGGTCTCTGGCAGAGTCACAAAACATATGGCGCTCCGAAGCAAATTGGTTCAACGCGCTTATTGCCCAACTCAATATAAAAATAAATGAGCAAACCCAAAAGACTGGTATTGATTCTTGGTGATCAACTGGATAAGCAGAGTTCTGCTTTAAAGGATTTTGACTTTCAGCATGACGAAGTGGTGATGATTGAGTCAATCCCAGAGGCTCAGGTGGTGTGGTCTCACAAAGCCAAGATTGCTTTATTTCTATCGGCTATGCGTCACTTTGCTAAAGAACTTGTCGCAGATGGGTATGCAGTTCATTACGTTTCCGACTCAAAATTATCGATAGTCGATACCCTAAAAACATTATTACAACAAAAAAAGATTGCTCATCTGATTTGTGTTGAGCCTGGAGAGTGGCGCTTAAAGAGGGATATTGAAAAATTAGCGCAAGATTCACAATTGCAATTAGATATGCGCGAGGATGAACACTTTTATTGTAGTCATCGTGAATTTCGAGAGTGGGCTGCCAATAAAAAAGAGTTGCGTCTTGAGTTTTTCTATAGACTCATGCGAAAAACGCATAATATTCTTTTAGATACAGACGGCAACCCAGAGGGCGGTCAGTGGAATTTTGACCAAGATAACCGTAAGCCATATCCCAAATCAGGCCCCGGCATTATTGAGTCCCCAGTTCTATTTGAGCCCGATGCAATTACTCGGGAAGTGCTTCAATTTGTCCAGGCTAATTACTCCGAGCATCCTGGTTCACTTGAGCACTTTCGTTGGCCAGTCACCAGGGATCAGGCTTTGGAGGCTTTGCGCTACTTTGTAGACTATCGCCTCAGAAATTTTGGAGTTTACCAAGACGCGATGTGGACAGACACGCCATATGGATGGCACTCTATTTTGTCGAGCTCCTTAAATCTCAAGTTGCTCAATCCACGCGAGCTTATTTCTGCCGTCTTGGATGCATGGAAAAAATACTCTCTTGATTTATCGACAGTCGAAGGATTTATTCGTCAGATATTGGGTTGGAGAGAATTTGTTCGAGGAATGTATTACCTCGATATGCCAAACTTGGCTCAAGATAATTACTATGATCATCAGCGCGCTTTGCCAGATTGGTATTGGACTGGCAAAACCAAAATGCGCTGTATGCAAGATGCCGTTGATCAGACACTTAAATATGGGTATGCCCACCATATTCAGCGCTTGATGGTAACTGGTAACTTTGCTTTGCTAGCTGAAATATTGCCATCGGCTGTTTGTGATTGGTATTTAGCGATTTATGTAGATGCGATTGAATGGGTTGAGTTGCCTAATACTGCCGGAATGGCGCTCTTTGCGAACGGTGGCCGCTTTACCAGCAAGCCATACATTGCCAGCGGCGCCTACATTAAGCGCATGAGTAATTACTGTAGCGGTTGTCAATATAAACCCGATGTACGATTCGGCGAAAGTGCATGCCCTGTAACAACCCTGTACTGGAATTTCTTAATTAAACATCGTAAGCAGTTTGACAGTAATCCGCGTACACGATTAATGACGGCAAATCTGAAGAAGATAAATGATGCCGATCAATCTGCGATAGTCGAGCATGCTCAACAAGTATTAAATAATCTGAATAATTTGTAAGAATTATGAAATCTTCCTTTAAGGGAAATAAATCCTTTTTACCAAGCAAGATTTGTGTTGTTTGCAAGAAAGAAATGACTTGGCGAAAGTCTTGGGAGAAAAATTGGGAATCAATCAAATATTGCTCAGATGCCTGTCGCAAGCGCTCTAGTAAATCCCAATCGTAAAGTCGATTACCATGGCAATCTTTCGCCGGAATAAGAAATAAAACTGCCCGAGTCTTTTGCTTGGAGGCTCTTCATGACATTGAACATGTCGGTGCAGGCATCAACTGCGGGCCTACCGATTTGTTGACCCTTAAATGGTTTTGATAGTCTAGAGTTCACAGTCCCGGGATGCATGGCGATAAGGGCAATATTGGGCTTGGTTCTGGCAAGCTCAATGGATGCAGTTTTGATGAGCATATTCAATGCTGCTTTAGAGCTGCGATAGCTATACCAACCTCCGAGACGGTTGTCTTCAATACTGCCTACTTTTGCTGAAAGCGTCACCATCAAACTTCCTGAGGGATCTAATAGGGGTAAAAAATGACGTATGGTTAATCCTGGTCCAATAGCATTTATTTGCATTAGCTCGATGAGCTGTTCAGAGTTGAGATCATCCAATCGTTTTTCAGGTATCCAGCGATCTGTATGCAAAACCCCGATCGTATTAATAATGAGTTGATAGGGGCCTTTTTGGGCTAGTGAACTTGCGCAAGTTTGAATAGTCTCGGGATCGAGATAATCAATGGCAGGTATGGATTTGCGGTGAATACCTGCAACCCCGATACAAGAAGGGTCATTTTGTAGAAGATCAACAAATCCAGACCCAATCGTTCCCGAGGAGCCGATGACTAGTGCACGAAAGGGCTTAGATAGAATTTGCAAAGTTTTTATTGAATTTAATTGCTGTCCTGCCAGTTTATTCAATAAGTCTTACACTTGCTCAATGGATGGCAATTTGCAACAACTCACCTTGTTTTATGATGGCACATGTCCCTTGTGCCAGGCCGAAATTTTGTTTTTATCTAGCTGGAATCAAGATAAGCTATTGCGCTTTGTGGATATCCACTCTAATCAATATGATCCTGAAAAAGTCGGCGTTACTTGTGAGCAAGCTTTGGCTGCAATGTATGGGCAGTATGCTGATGGCTCCTTGATTCATGGTGCAGCAGTTTTCCCTGAGGCCTACAGAAGGGCTAACCTTCGCTTTCTAGCCTGGCTTTGCTCCAGAAAATCTCTTCAGCCATTTTTGAGATTTTCTTATCAAGTCTTTGCTAAAAATCGGCATGCGATTTCTGGCGTCATTGGACCTATTGCTTTGCGATTGGTGCAGAAAAAATAATGAAATATTTTGCAAGGTTATTTTTGGCTACGGCACTACTCATTGCCTATGGAATCACCTCAATGAGTTTTGCCCGTGATCTGGCTTACATTGATCAAGCTCTCAACCCAGCAAAACTTCAAGGAAGTGGCAAGCTGACTTGGTGGGGCTTGCATATTTATGATGCTAACTTTTATCGATCTGGCTCCTTCAATTCAGCTGAATTTGCCTTACATCTTCAGTATCACAAATCATTAAGTGGCTTAGCGATTGCGAATCGATCTGCCGAGGAGATGAAGAAACTGGGTGTCCCTGAAACCCAAGCTCAGGTTTGGGGAAAGCAATTGGCGACGTTTCTACCAAACGTAGAGCCGGGTCAAAGTTTGACCGCAATCTATAACCCTAAACAAGGAACTAGTTTCTATTTCGATGGGAAGCCGCTGGCACAAATTGCTGGTGCTGATTTTTCAAAGGCATTCTTTGGTATATGGCTTGATTCAAAAACTACTGCGCCAAAACTTCGTGAACAATTATTGGGGCAATATTGCCCGCCACCTTTACTAGAGGAAACCTGTAAGCAATGAAAAACTTAGTAAAAAAGATTTTTGCTTTTACTTTTTGCGCGTTCTTTTTATTTGCTTGTGCAGGGCCACAAGTTTCGCAATATGCCAAAGAAAAGCCAACCCTGGATTTAAGTGAGTATTTCAATGGCACGATTGATGCTTATGGCATCTTTACGAATCGAAGTGGTGAGGTAGTCAAGCGTTTTACCGTGCTAATGCAGGCTAGCTGGAAAGTGGTGGATGGCAAAAAAGTAGGTACTCTAGATGAGAGTTTTGAATATTCAGATGGCACTAAACAAAAGCGTATTTGGGTGATTACCGAAGTTTCACCAGGTAAGTATGTTGGCAGAGCTGATGATGTAGTAGGTGATGCTAATGGCATTGCAGCAGGCAATGCCCTCAATTGGGCTTATACGCTGGCGCTACCTGTGGATGGCACGATCTATCACGTTCAGTTCAATGACTGGATGTATCTTATGAACTCAAAAGTAATGATCAATAAAGCCAAGATGAGTAAATTTGGAATTGAATTGGGCGAGGTCACGCTAAGCTTTTATAAGCGCTAATCACTATATTTGAACGTAGAAAGTAAAAATCCCCAGAAGTCTCTCTGGGGATTTTTATTTGCCTAACGCTTATTAAGCAGCTGCTAAGACTGGTGCTTCTTCGCTAACAGAATGGCGAATCAAGTAATCGAATGCACCTAGTGAAGCTTTTGCGCCTTCGCCCATAGCAATAATGATTTGCTTATAAGGAACGGTAGTGCAATCACCTGCTGCGAACACACCTGGCACAGATGTTTCGCCTTTAGCATCCACAATAATCTCTCCGCGTGGCGATAAATCTATGGTGCCTTTGAGCCACTCGGTGTTTGGTAACAAACCAATTTGCACGAAGATACCTTCCAGCTCAATCGTATGTTCGGCATTATTGGTGCGGTCTTGATAACGTAGGCCATTGACCTTGCTACCATCGCCCAAAACTTCTTTTGTAAGTGCGCTTTTAATCACAGTTACATTAGGCAGGCTGAACAATTTTGTTTGTAATACAGCATCAGCGCGTAATTGGCTATCAAACTCAATCAAGGTAACGTGACTCACAATACCTGCCAAGTCAATCGCAGCCTCAACGCCCGAATTACCACCACCGATTACTGCAACTCGCTTCCCTTTAAACAAGGGGCCATCGCAGTGCGGGCAATAGGCCACGCCTTTATTGCGATATTCTTGCTCACCTGGAACATTCATCTCTCTCCAGCGTGCACCAGTGCTAATGATGACGGATTTACTTTTTAATATTGCACCGTTCGCCATTTCAACTTCGATGCCAGAGTTGGTTTTACGCAATGCGTTAGCACGTTGTAAATTCATGATATCGACTTCGTAGTCTTTGACGTGTTGTTCCAAAGCTTGAACGAGTTTGGGGCCTTCTGTATGAGAAACGGAAATGAAGTTCTCGATACCTAAGGTATCCATCACTTGGCCGCCAAAACGCTCAGCAACAATACCAGTGCGAATGCCCTTGCGAGCTGCGTAAATTGCTGCCGCTGATCCAGCTGGGCCACCACCAACAATTAAAACATCAAAGTCACCCTTGGCATTGAGTTTTGCAGCCTCCTCTTCGGCGCTGCCAGTATCGAGTTTGGCAATGATCTCTTCCGCTCCCATACGACCTTGGCCAAAAACTTCACCATTCAAGATCACGGTTGGAACAGCCATAATTTGATACTGATCAACCAAAGGCTGGAAGAGCGCGCCATCGATCATTTCATGTTCGATATTGGGGTTTAGCGTAGCCATCAAGTTGAGTGCCTGAACTACGTCGGGGCAGTTATGGCATGACAAGGAGATAAATGTTTGGAAACGGAACTTGCCATCCAATTTGCGAATGCGCGCCAGAATATCTTCTTCCACTTTTGGTGGGTAACCGCTGGCTTGCAAGATCGCCAAAATAAATGAAGTCATTTCATGACCCATTGGTAGTCCTGCAAAACGGATACGAGCTGCTTCACCAGTTTTGCTAACGGTAAAGCTAGGTACGTGTTTATCACTACCATTGGTTTCAACAGTAATCTTGTCTGATTGCTCAGCCACTTCATTGAGTAGCTCGCGCATTTGAGCGGAAGCTGGACTGTCATCCAGTGACGCAGTTAGCGTGATTGGCGAAACAATCTTTTCAAAATAAGCCTTTAATTGGGTCTTAATGTTGTTATCTAACATGGTGACATCCTTTGTATAAATTTCAGTGAGTCCATTGGGCAGGATCTTGTCCTCTCCAATAGACTCTCCGGAGAGAGTCTGATTGGTTAGGATTGATCGATTAGATCTTGCCTACGAGGTCCAAAGATGGAGTCAAAGTAGCAGCGCCTTCTTTCCATTTAGCTGGGCATACTTCACCTGGGTGAGCAGCTGTGTATTGAGCTGCTTTGAGCTTACGTAATGTTTCAGAAACATCACGAGCAATTTCATTGGAGTGAATCTCAGCTGTCTTGATCACGCCCTCTGGGTTGATGACGAATGTGCCACGCAATGCCAAACCTGCTTCAGGAATATGTACGCCAAATGCGTTTGTCAATGTGTGTGTTGGGTCGCCAACGAGTGGGAACTTCGCTTTACCAACGGCAGGAGAAGTCTCGTGCCAAACTTTGTGTGAGAAGTGAGTATCGGTTGTAACGATATAGACTTCAGCGCCTAATTTTTGGAACTCTGCATAGTTTTCAGCAGCGTCTTCAATTTCGGTTGGGCAGTTAAATGTAAATGCTGCTGGCATGAAAATGAGAACTGACCACTTACCCTTGAGGGTCTCGTCAGTGATGGTTACAAACTTACCATTGTGGAAAGCTTCAGTTTTAAATGGTTGTACGGCTGTATTGATAATAGACATGGTGCTCCTTTTCCTTTTTTAACTAAATGATTCATGAAAAACTGTGACAACGGGGTCCATTCTAGGCACTATCTTGATATTTGTATAATGAATAATATTGATATAAATAATCGATTTATTAGATAACAAAAACAGGCTTAAGACCCCTAAAAAGCGGGATAATGAGCGCTTAGATAAATCCCCTCAGCAATCACTTAATAAGAACCTGTTTATGCGCATTTCATTTTTTACGCTTACCAAGCCAATTTTCTTAATTGCCTTCGCTCTATTGACCCTTTCAGGTTGCCAATCCACCGGTAAAGATGGCAAACCTCTTACTCAAGAAGAGATTATTCAAAAGCGTGAAGCTACTCTGAAGATGGCGCAAACGGGTTTGGATGCTTTGCTCAAACAAAATCCAGCCGTCAGGAAAGAGATTGATGCGGCGGCAGGGTATGCTGTTTTCGATGCAACCAACGTCAATATTGTCTTGTTAGTCGTTGCGCGCGGCGAAGGTGTTCTATATGACAAGCGTCGCAAGCAACCCATTTTTATGCAAGACATTAAAACAGGTGAGGGTCTTGGGGCAGGCTATCAAAAGCAGTATCAAGTGGTAATTTTTAAGACTACTTCTGCAATCGATCAATTTTTACTTTCCACTGTAGATGGTCAACAGGGTGGAATTGATGTGGATGCGAACTTCTCAGCTGGTTCTGGTGGCACGATTCGCTCATTCAATCCAAATATTACGTTCTATACAGTTGGCTTGTCAGGATACGACCTACAGGCAAACTATGGTGGCGCTCTCTATTTAGTGGACCAGCAATTAAACGATGCTGCTACCTTGAATAGCATGCCAAAAAAAGTGACATCAGGTACTTCTGCAAAATAAGTGCTTGCAGTCAGGAGGTCTGGCAGGCTATTAAGTCAGGCTCTACTGGTATTTCTCTATAGCAACACCCTAAAACCGGAGTAGATTGGTATTAACCAATGTCTCTAATGGAGGGGTTATGAGTAAAAGTCCACAAAAAGCAATTGACGCTAGTAAGGCGGTAAGTCGTGTTGCCATGGAAAGTGCACAAGCGATTGCAAGCATCAATCAAAAGGCAGCCCAAGATTTCGCTGAGCTAATCCAAAGGCGTGTTTCTGATCTGATGAAAACGCAGGATCCTAAGACAGCTTTTGATTATGTTCATGCAGAGGTTTTACAGGATGCCGCAAAAGAGGTGGCTCACTACCATCAGCAGCTTCTTGATGTTCTTCGAAGTGGTAATAAAGAGTTATCGGAAATTGCTGAAGAAATGATTCAAGACTCAAAAGCGGATCTTATTCATTTTGTGAATGATGCTACCAATAATGCACCAGTTGGAAGTGAGGCATATGTTTCTGTATTTAAGACTTCTTTTAATAATGCACTCCAGAATTTTGAGCTAGTACGCGCTGCCATGGCAGACTCTTTCGCAAACTTTGAAAAGAGTGTGGAGAGTGTTGCTAACTTATCTGCTGCTAAGGGTTCTTCAAAGAAGAAACAGGGCAGAGAGTAGGCTCAAATCAATACCGCATCTGAAACTGCAGTGCGGTTTGGATGGTTTGATAGTGGATTTCAACGGTAGAGGCAATTTCTTTCCCATAGCCACCTGCCATTGAAAATGCGATTGGTATGTTTCGGTCAAGACCGTATTGAAATAGGGTCTCATCCCTTAATCGCATGCCTTCTTTGGTGATTTTTAGTCTACCGAGGCGGTCATCCTCATGGGGATCTGCACCTGCAAGATAAATGACAAAGTCAGGTTTAAATCGCCTATCTAATTGATCAAGACATTCGTAGAGAGCCTGTAGATAAGTTTGATCATCACAGCCATCTTGGAGACCGCAATCCAAATCACTTATCTCTTTTTGGAACGGGAAGTTATTTTCCCCGTGAATAGATAAAGTAAATATCGATGAATCATGTTCCAGTATTGATGCAGTGCCATTGCCTTGATGGACATCGAGATCTACGATGGCCACTTTTAGTTTGGGGTTCACTTCTTTTTGCAGGGTCCGTGCTGCAACTGCTGCATCATTAAAAACACAGAACCCACTGCCACGATTGCGATAGGCGTGATGTGTGCCACCAGCAAGGTTTCCTGAAATGCCTTCTTGCATAGCAGTTTTGGTTGCAGCAATCGTTGCGCCAGCGGAGCGTCTGGAGCGCTCCACCATTTTTTCGCTCCATGGGAAACCGATTTCTTTTTGCTCCACATTACTCAAATTTCCATGAACCACTCTTAATAAATAACTTGGTTCATGCGCATAGAGCAGCTGCGTATCGGTGGCGGCAGGAGCCTCAATTAGATAGACATTAGGAAGGGCGCCGACCAAATCACGTAAGCGCGAATATTTTTCCATCGGAAAGCGATGCCCCGGTGGAAGAGGTAAAACAAAGTGGTCGGAGTAATATGCTTTCAAAGTTTGCCAATTGATGAATTAAATCATTCTAGCGGTGCTTTTCGGCCCCTGCTTAAGAATGTCTTTTGGGGTATGATATTTTTTCTCATAACAAATATAAATAGGTGACACGTGACTAAAGCGCGAGTAGTAAGCTTAGATAAGCTTGGCAGTGCAGACGTAATCAAACTGATTGATAAAGAATTGCCTCCGCCAGCGAAAGGTGAAGTGCAATTGCGACAAACGGCGATTGGTTTTAACTTCATCGATGTCTATCAACGCTCAGGAGTTTACCCATTAGATTTGCCAACTGGCTTGGGTCATGAGGCTGTCGGAGTGATTGAGGCTTTAGGTGAGGGCGTGACTGGGCTCAAAGTGGGCGATCGCGTTATGTATATGAATGCGGGTATCGGTGCCTATGCAAGCGCGCGTAATGTTGCGGCTGATAAGGTGGTCCCAGTACCTGGCGATATCTCTGATGAAGTTGCCGCAGCAGTTTTCTTCAAAGCGATGACGGCGCAATACTTGGTGCAAAAGACTTATAAAGTTAAAGCGGGTGATATTGTTTTGGTGCATGCAGCCGCTGGTGGCGTTGGACAAATATTGGCAGGTTGGGCTAAAGCATTGGGAGCCTTTGTCGTTGGCACGGTTGGCTCGCAAGCAAAGGTAGCAGCGGCAAAAGCTGCAGGTTGCGATGCGGTGGTAGATTACTCTAATCCGAACTGGGTCGATGAGGTATTAAAGGCAACAGGTGGCAAGAAGGCTAACGTGGTTTATGACTCTGTTGCTAAAGATACATTCTTGGGTTCTTTGGATTGCGCTGCACCTTTTGGTACTGTTGCGCTGTTTGGTGCAGCCTCTGGCCCTGCCCCTGAAATTCAACCGGAGATCTTAAATAAAAAAGGTTGCTTGTTCCTAACAAGACCATCTGTTTTCCCGCATAACGCTACGCACGCATTGCTGCAGGAAAATGCAAAGGCAGTATTTGACGCTATTTCCAAAGGTCATGTCAAAGTGCAAATTGGTGCTAAATTTCCTCTAGAACAAGCAGCTGATGCGCATCGTGCTGCAGAAGGCAGAAAAGTGTCTGGTGCAATTGTGATGATTCCTTAATTCAACAAGGCCTCAATTGAAGCCCTGCTTAGCAGGGCTTTTTTATTTTGTGAGCAAGTTGTAATATGAAAATATGAATACATTTTTTAAATACGTAATCACCAGCTTTTTTCTTATCGTTTCTGGTTTTGCCTTCGCGCAAATTCCTGCTACCCAGCATTCGTATGGCATCTCCTATATTTCTGGCGGGGTTGGTGAGGAAGAGTCTGTTGCAATTTTGGCTGAAGCGAAGCAGTGGCCATTGTTGTTAGAGTTATCTCAAATTGAGAATGGCAGAGGCGTGTGGATCTTTGGAGCACAAATTAAGCTCATCAATAAGCAGCAAAAAGTGATCTTTAATGCGCAAGCTGATGGCCCATACATGCTGATCAACTTGGAGCCAGGCGATTATTCTATTGAGGCAAGTTATCAAGGTGTTGAACAGAAAAGAACATTAAACGTGAAAGCAAATGCATCACAAAAGATATCTCTCTTCTGGAAGTGAGTAGTGTTGTCCTTAAGCCCCATAAATCTAAAAAACATATTTACTTCGCTGGCGATCGCTAGCGTTTTTTTTATTTCTGCTTTATCTAATGCGCAATCATCGCGTTCATCAACTTCTGGAGATGAGATTTGGTTGGGTACTTACGATCAGATGCTTGAGCGTGGATTGATACGAGTTGCCGTTCCATATGACCGAACAATCTATATTAACGATAAGGGAGTGCCGCGAGGGCTCGCGGTTAATATGGCTCAGGTATTTGAATCCTGGACTAACACTAAAAATGCGGGTGAAGGCAAGAACAAAGTTTCTGTAAAGTTGATTCCTATTGCTAGAGCAGAGCTTTTTACTGCATTGAGTTCGGGTAAGGCTGATATCGTGATTGGTAATTTGGGTGTGAATCAATCCTTGCCATATTCCAATGAGTTTCTCCTCAATCATGCCTTTAGATTTAATCGAGAGGTGTTGATATCTGGGCCTAGTTCAATTAACGTTGAAAACATCCATGATCTTTCAGGGCAGACCGTGTATGGCGGCCCTAACATCAATTTTGATTCTACCTTGCAGCCCTTAAATAAAGCGCTAAATAAGGCCGGTAAGGCCCCCGTTAATCTAATTTCTCCTCTAGGCGTTCTCGATGATGAGGATTTATTAGAGATGGTTGATGCAGGTCTGATTCCATTTGTAATCATTGCTGATTGGAAAGCCAAGCTTTGGCAACCTATCTATAAAAACTTGCAGATACACAATGATATTTATGCGGATGATTTGGGTTGGGTTGGTTCAGCCGTTCGTTCTAGCAATGCGGACTTAAATGCAGAACTTTCAGAATTTTATCGAACCGATAAATTTAATAATGCCTTAGATGCATTTCATGAGCAGGAATATAAGGATCACGCAAAAGGTTTAAAAGATCCCGTTGAAAAAGCTGCTTGGGCGCGCTTTGAGTCTATGCGCTTACTCTTTGATAAGTATGGTACTGAGTACAAAATTGATCCCCTTTTTATCGCATCGCTTGGATTTCAAGAAACGCTACTTAATCAAAATGCTGTAAGTAAGGTTGGCGCAGTAGGTGTAATGCAACTCATGCCTGCTACTGGTAATGCTCTTGGAGTGGGAGATATTCATTTACTGGAGCCTAATATTCATGCAGGTGCTGACTATATGAATCAGCTCATCACAAAATATTTTCCAAATATCAATTTTGCCGGTAAAAATCGTGCCATATTTGCCGTGGCTTCCTACAATATCGGCCCTAATAATGTTGCTAAGGCTAGAGATCTTGCCAAGCAGCAAGGATTTGATCCAGACCAATGGTTTGGTAATGTTGAGTTTG
Organism: Polynucleobacter sp. MWH-UH23A; assembly: GCF_040409805.1. Taxonomy (NCBI): domain Bacteria; kingdom Pseudomonadati; phylum Pseudomonadota; class Betaproteobacteria; order Burkholderiales; family Burkholderiaceae; genus Polynucleobacter; species Polynucleobacter sp. MWH-UH23A. The sequence goes on along the minus strand of NZ_CP099572.1, from coordinate 1,586,554 downwards.
CTGCGGCCGAGCATATGGGCTATGAACCTATGGTTTATGTGAGGAACGTGTATAAGTACTTCATCTCTTATGAGCTAAAGCTGAAAAAGATTCAAAGTATTCAGCCCTAAATATTGTTGCGGTGCCGTACAGATCCCTCAAGCTGATATCTCTGATATGAGATATAGTTTTCCTATTCATAAATAGATTGGGGGACAAGTTGATGGGAATGCATTCACTTAAAAAAGTCTTTGCTGCTGCTATAGCAATGCCTTTATTGCTAATCACTGGACAATCTGTAATTGCACAGAGTGCTCCTAGCGCCCAAGGTAAAACAGAATTATTGTGGTTTGGTCAAGCTGGCTTTCGGATTAAAACACCAGAAGGTAAGATGATCTTGATTGATCCGTGGATTACTGGTGGACCTAAAACACCGCCTCAATACAAAAATGATCTCGCGGCAATTGGGCCAATAGATGTGGTGCTGGTAACGCATGCGCACGTTGATCACATTGGTGATGCGCCAACTGTTGCCAAATCGAATAATGTCAAGCTGTATGGCCCAGCCGATATGGTGACGCCACTCATTACTTTGGGAATACTTCCTGCAGACTTAGGATGGCGCTTTAACAAGACTGGACGAGTTACTCCATTGCCAGGGGTAAAGATAACCGCAGTACAAGCTGAGCACTCTTCTTTATTAGTTTGGAAAAATCCTGCAACCGACAAAATGGAATCACATCCTGCAGGTGAGCCAGTTGGCTACATCATCGAGCTGGAGAACGGATTCAAAATTTGGCACATGGGTGATACCGGCTTATTTAGCGATATGAAATTCATCAGCGAACATTACAAGCCAGACTTAGTATTGATTCCAATCGGCGGTAACTTTACGATGGCTCCGGATGATGCTGCATATGCTTTAAAAACTTGGGTGAAGCCAAAAATGGTAATCCCAATGCATTACAACTCTAATCCCATGACAAAAGGCACCTTAGCTGAGTTCCAAGCTGCGATGAAGGGAAGCAATATCAAAATCATTCCCATGACCGAGGGAGAAACAGTGCAGTTCTAGTGTTTTTAGTGTTCAAAAGCCCAAACCCCACAGATATTGTGGGGTTTTTTATTGGAAAGGCAGGGGTGTTGCAATTAGTTCTAATTAGTACTAAACTAGTCCTAGTTAGTACTTTTTAATGTTTATCCAATGCAAACGAACTTTTTACCTGTTTTGAGAAATTTGGTTTCTGCCTATCAGGGATTTGAGCGATATTCAGCACCAGATCTTCGATCTATGGGTTTAACAATGACCCAGTTTGATGTCATTGCGACCTTAGGCAATCAGCCACCAATGACTTGTAAAGAGTTAGGTGAAAAAACCTTGGTTACCAAAGGAACTCTAACGGGTGTTTTGGAAAGACTGGAATCAAAGGGTATTTTGGATCGCAAGTTAAATCCAGATGATGCTCGCAGTCAGATGATTGGATTAACTATAGAAGGTCAGAAACTATTTGAAAGAGTGTTTCCAGCGCATTTGCAATATCTAGGTAAAGCATTCAATCAATTAAGCGCAAAAGAGCTTGCAGAGCTATCAAACGTCCTGCAAACACTAACTACTGTTTTTGATAAATAAATTTTCAAACTAAAGGAATTCATATGAACGCAATCTGCAAATCCAGCTCAGGTCCATTGGCATTGGTAGCAAGAATTTTATTGGCCGCAATTTTTATTTCTGCTGGCTTATCAAAGCTAACTGGATTTGATGGAATTGTTGGCTATATCGCATCAAAAGGCCTACCTCTTCCAGCAGTATTGGCTGCCCTCACAATCGCCTTGGAAGTATTAGGTGGAATTGCTGTGGTGATCGGCTATAAAGCCCGTGTAGCCGGTTTCTTGCTAGCTGGTTTCTCGGTGGTGGCCGCCTTCATTTTTCATAACTTCTGGGCAGTTCCAGCAGATCAAGCATATATTCAAAATATTATGTTTATGAAGAATCTAAGTATGGCAGGTGGTTTATTGCTCTTGACTGTATTTGGTGCCGGTGGTTTTTCTGTCGATGCTAAAAATAAGGCAAATGAATCTTAATAAATAACTTAACAAACAGTGTTAATAGGAGAATGAAATGACAAAAGTAGCAGTTGTATTTCATAGTGGCTATGGCCACACAGTAAAGCAGGCCGAAGCTGTTGCAAAGGGTGCGAATGGCACTTTGGTTGCCATTGATGCTGAAGGTAATCTTACCGATGCTCAGTGGGCAACTCTAAATGAAGCGGATGCGATTGTATTTGGATCGCCAACTTATATGGGTACTGTGAGTTGGCAATTTAAGAAATTTGCTGATGCTAGTTCAAAGCAATGGTTTTCACAGCAATGGAAAGATAAGGTGTTTGGTGGTTTCACAAACTCCGCAACAATGAATGGTGATAAGCATTCAACATTGCATTATTTCTTTACACTAGCGATGCAACATTCTGGTTTGTGGGTCGGTACTGGTTTGATGCCATCAAATTCAAAAGCGGCCAAGCGTGATGATGTGAACTATGTTGGTTCATTTGCTGGCGCTATGATGCAAACCCCATCTGATGCCGGTGCGGATGAGGTTAATCCTGGCGATCTTGAGACAGCCAGACTCTATGGACAGCGTATTGCCGAAATCACAAAACGTTTGAAATAAAGAACTTTTATTTTCGGCTCATGAAAAACCACCCTCGGGTGGTTTTTTCTTTTAAGAGAGACAGGGCTTATAATTACGTAAGCAATTGAATTAAAAGAGAATATTCTCTAAAAATCCCTTTTTGTGCGTTTGACAGCTAATAGGTGCTCTTGGACAATGCGTTTGGCGGTTTGATTCAAGCCCTAAGCCCTCATGACAGCCCATTTTTCTTCGACCTCCAGTAATAATATCTTGACGCTCCAAGCTCAAGATTTGGCTTGTGTGCGCGGAGAGCGAAAATTATTCTCAAATCTCAGTTTTAGTTTGCACTCAGGGGAATGCCTTCATGTGCGTGGAGAAAATGGCGTTGGGAAAACCAGTTTGTTACGTTTATTGACTGGCTTATCTAAGCCCGATGCAGGTCAGATTCTTTGGAATCAAGAATCCATTTCTAAGCAGGTCGATCGATACCACCGAGAATTATTATTTTTAGGTCATCGTGATGCACTTAAGGAAGAGTTAACTGCCCTTGAGAATCTCCAAACCTATGCTGCAGTTGATGATATTGCGCTACCTGTTGAGAGGGCGTTAGCTGCATTATGGCGTTTTGGATTGCGGGGCCGTGAAAATTTACCAGTCAATTGCCTATCGGCTGGACAGAAGCGTAGGGTATTAATGGCGCGTATGCTCACACGACAAGCAAAGTTGTGGATATCAGATGAGCCTTTTAATGCGCTTGATGTGAATGCAGTTACTCAGCTTGAAGAGTTAATGGCTGAGCATCTAGCATCAGGTGGATTATTGGTGTTGACTAGTCACCAGGCAGTTAGGATTCCTAATGTAAGGTTGCTCGAATTATGAGCGCTCTATTTGCGGTAATTCATCGTGATTTGCTATTGGTAGCGCGCCGTAAGAGTGAAGTACTTACTGCATTATTTTTCTTCGTAGTAGTCACTAGCCTTTTCCCGCTCGGTATCGGTGCAGATGCCACGCTCTTACGCAAGGTGGCACCTGGAGTGATTTGGGTGGCGGCTTTGTTATCAACTTTACTGGGGCTACATCGCATGTTTGCGACGGATTACGCAGATGGTTCCCTGGAGCAAATGGCCTTATCGCCTCAATCGATGGTGATGATTGTTGCGGGAAAAATTTTGGCACATTGGATTGTTTGCGGCCTTCCGCTAGTGATCTTGGCCCCGATTATTGGAATCCAGTTCGATCTGGATAGAACTTCCTTATATGTATTAATGGGGACACTTTTATTGGGAACCCCAGTGTTATCTCTATTGGGATCAATTGGGGCGGCGCTAACCCTTGGTGTTCGTGGCGGTAGTTTGCTTGTTAGCTTGCTCATTTTGCCGCTTTACACTCCGGTATTAATTTTTGGTGCTGGCGCAGTTTATGCCAATAGTGTTGGCCTAGATACTTCAGGACATTTTTCTTTATTGGGCGCGATATTCATTTTGGCTTTAGCATTTGTACCTTGGGTCAGCGCTAGCGCTGTAAAGATTGCAATCGAATGACAGAGATCGGCACCTTTTCAAATAACCGCTTGATTAACTGGTTTAAGTTATCAAGCCCGAGCACCTTTTATCCGGTGGCGGGTAAGCTCATTCCTATTTTCTGGGCCTTAACAGCACTGTTTGGGGCGATTGGTTTGTGGATTAGTTTTTTTGTTGCACCTGTTGATGCCGTGCAAGGACAGGGCTACCGCATTATCTTTATTCATGTTCCCGCTTCATGGATGTCGATGTTTATTTATATCGTGATGGCAGTTTGGGCGGGGGTGGGTCTTATCTTTAATACGCGTTTGTCTGCGATGATGGCTCAAGCTTTAGCGCCTGTTGGTGCTTGGATGGCATTTCTGTCTTTATGGACGGGTGCATTTTGGGGTAAACCAATGTGGGGTGCATGGTGGGTTTGGGATGCACGCCTGACATCGGAATTGATCTTATTATTTTTGTATTTGGGTTTTATGGCGTTACAAGCTTCTATTGATAACCCGCGCAGAGCTGACAAAGCTGGTGCAATCTTGGCATTAGTAGGCATCGTGAATGTGCCAATTATTTATTTCTCTGTGAAGTGGTGGAATACCTTGCATCAAGGTGCCTCTGTATCGTTAACAAAAGCCCCCGCAATGGCTCAAACGATGTTGTGGGGAATGCTGTTGATGGCGCTTTGTTTTTGGATGTATTCAATTGCGGTGGGATTGATGCGAGTCCGCACAATCATTCTGGAGCGTGAGGCTCATGCAGATTGGGTAAAGCGCTTAGAAGAGATTAAAGAGGTAAATGGTTAATGTGGAATAGTCCAGCAGAGTTTTTTGCAATGGGTGGTTATGCCCTTTATGTATGGTGCAGCTTTGGAGTTTGCATTTTGGTAATGCTCTTTGAGCCAATGAGTATTTGTGTTCGCAGAAAAGCTATTATTCAACGACTTCGGCAGGAGCGCTTGGCAGAACAGTTTGATAAAGAAAGCCGCAAGTGAAGCCAAGACATAAACGCGCTGTGATTATTGTTGCTGCTCTAGCGGCAATTGCGATTGCTGCCCTACTTATTTTGAATGCCCTTAATAGCAATATTGCTCTTTACGTAACGCCAAGTGAAGTTGCTGCAGGCAAAGCCCCGCAAGGGCAGGCATTTCGGATTGGTGGTATGGTGAAAGATGGTTCTTTGCAACGCGATGGATTAACTGTGCACTTTGTAATCACCGATATGGTCAAAGATATCCCCGTTTCTTACACCGGTATTTTGCCGGATCTATTTAAAGAAGGTAAGGGCGCCGTGATACAAGGGCGCCTTAATGCTAATGGCGAATTTGTTGCGAGTGAGGTTCTGGCAAAGCATGATGAGAACTATATGCCTCCAGAAGCGAAGCATGCTTTAGAGCAAGCGCAGAAAAATGGAATGCAAAAATGATTCCTGAGCTTGGGCATTACGCGCTGATCCTAGCGCTTTGTGTGGTGTTAATTCAGGGCGTCTTGCCTTTACTCGGCGCCCATTATGGCCGCCGTGAATTTTTAGTTCTAGCCAGGCCTGCTGCGCAAACTGCATTTCTACTGCTGGCGATTGCTTTTGGGACTCTCGCATGGAGTTTTTACGTCAATGATTTCTCTGTTCTTTATGTGGCAGAGCACTCGAACTCACAGTTACCAGTGATTTATCGCTTGGGTGCAGTATGGGGCGGTCACGAAGGTTCTTTATTACTGTGGATATTCTTATTAAGCACTTGGACTATTTTGGTTGCCCAGCTTTCAAAAGCCTTAGATGAATTTATGGTTGCGAGAGTAATTGGCGTTTTAGGTTTAGTGAGCAGTGGCTTATTGTTGTTTGTGCTGACGGCATCAAATCCCTTTGCGCGCTTATTACCAGCGGCACAAGATGGAAGATCTTTAAATCCCTTATTACAAGATCCTGGCTTGGTATTCCATCCGCCGATGTTGTACATGGGGTATGTTGGTTTCTCTGTAGTATTTGCTTTTGCAATCGCTTCTTTGCTCTCTGGAAGGTTGGATGCAGCATGGGCTCGCTGGTCTCGCCCCTGGACTACGGCGGCATGGATATTTTTAACGCTGGGTATCGCACTTGGGTCTTGGTGGGCTTACTATGAACTTGGTTGGGGCGGCTGGTGGTTCTGGGATCCTGTTGAGAATGCATCATTTATTCCGTGGTTAGTTGGCACGGCTTTATTGCACTCTTTAGCGGTAACAGAAAAGCGTGGTGGCTTTAAGAGCTGGACAGTCCTGTTAGCAATTACTGCTTTCTCACTCTCTTTGCTGGGAACATTTTTAGTTCGTTCAGGCGTTCTGACTTCTGTTCATGCGTTCGCTACTGATCCAAGACGCGGAATATTTATTTTGATATTCCTCTCTCTAGTAGTGGGTTCATCTCTAACTTTGTATGCATGGCGTGCTCCCAAAAATACTTTGGGCGGTAAATTTAGTTTGAGTTCAAGAGAAACTTTTATTTTGTTGGGTAATGTATTTTTAGTTGTGGCCGCTGGTTCTGTTTTGCTTGGAACACTCTACCCCTTGCTGATTGATGCTCTCCACTTAGGAAAAATTTCAGTGGGTCCTCCATACTTCAATAGTGTTTTTGTACCCATCATGGTTCCACTTTTGGTATTAATGGGTATAGGTCCATGGGCTAATTGGAAAAATACTGATTTGATATCAGTGATTAAGCGTTTGTGGTCTGCAGGTTTAGCTGCCGTGATTGCGGGTATCACCATTCCTATGATCATGGGCCAGTTCACCTGGTTAGCAGGCCTTGGTTTCTTGTTGGCTTTTTGGATTATTGCTTCTGGCTCATTGCAGATTCTGCGTCAGATTAAATTGGGTAAGCCAACACGCTCCTTTATTGGCATGCAAATTGCGCACCTTGGAATAGCGATCTTTGTTATTGGCGTAACGATGGTAGGCGCATACCAGGAAGAGAAAGACGTGCGAATGTTGGCTGGCGATACCGTAAGTGTTGGGGGTTATCAAATTCAGCTGGAGGGTGTTGAGCTTGTACCTGGGCCAAATTATCAAGCTATGCGCGGCACATTCACCTTAAGCAAAAATGGCTCTACTCAAGCGATTTTGTACCCTGAAAAGCGCAATTACTTCTCATCAACCATGCCAATGACAGAAGCGGCAATTGATATTGGCTTAACTCGAGATGTTTATGTATCTCTGGGTGAGGAGTTAAGTGATAAAGCTTGGGCTGTACGCGTGTATTACAAGCCATTTGTTGATTGGATTTGGGGAGGCTGTCTCTTAATGGCTTTGGGCGGAATCTTGGCGATGATGGATAAACGCTATCGCATGAAGTTAAAGAAGGTCTTGCCATGAAAGCGAAGTTTTTAATTCCTTTAATTCTATTTCTTGTCTTAGTGGTGTTTTTGGGGGTTGGCCTCAACCGTGATCCACGCGAGGTTCCTTCACCTCTTATTAATAAGCCAGCCCCAGCTTTCGAGCTTGCACAGTTATCTCAACCTAATAAAACCTTTTCACCAGTCAGCATGAAGGGCCGGGTGTGGATTTTGAATGTGTGGGCATCTTGGTGTGTTGCTTGTCGTGAAGAGCATCCAGTCTTAGTTGAGTTGGCAAAATCTGGACAAGCACCTGTAATTGGCCTTGATTATAAAGATAAACGTGAGGATGCTTTAGCGATGCTGCAGCGTCTAGGTGACCCCTATGTGCTTTCAGCATTTGATGAGAATGGCAGAGTGGGAATTGACTATGGTGTTTATGGTGTTCCAGAAACATACATCATCGACCAGGCAGGGATTATCCGGTTCAAGCATATTGGACCCATCACTATGCAGGTTTTGAACGAAAAAATGTATCCATTAATTCGTGAGCTCAAGAAATCATGAAATCGTTTTTCTTGGTGATTGCTTCTATCCTCATCATGCAGTTGTCATATGCAAATGATGCAGCACCACTGACAGATGACCCTGTAACAGAGCAACGTTTAATCAGCATCTCTGAAGAAATGCGCTGCCTAGTTTGCCAAAATGAATCTTTAGCAGGATCGCGCTCTGATCTGGCGAACGATCTTCGTAGGGAAATTCGCACGCTTATAAAAGAAGGTAAGAGTGATGAGCAGATTCGTAGTTTTATGGTGGAGCGATATGGCGATTTTGTGCTGTACCGTCCACCCGTCAAGCCGATTACCTGGCTGCTATGGATTGGCCCGTTTGTAATTTTGTTGATTGGTATTGGTTTTTTATTTTCTTACCTGCGTCGCCGCAACGCCAATGTTGTCGCAAAAGAGCTAACGGCTGAAGACAATCAAAAAATTGATGCCCTCCTAAATACAATATCAAAGAATGATCGGGATTGACCTCATGATTAGCTTTCTCATTCCCGCATTGCTTCTATTAGTAATAGTGCTGGCATTGCTTCTCAAGCCATTTCTATTTAGCAAGGGGGAAGAAAATACATCGCGCCGTCAAATGAATGCTGCTATCTATCAAGAAGAGTTAGAGAAGCTGGCGACAGATCGAGCAGCCGGAAGAATTGATGCTCAAGAATATGAAATGAGTCATGCTGAGATGCGTCAGCGTCTTTTCCAGGATGCCGAAGTTGAGGATGATAAGGCAGTAATGGGTTCCACCAAAAAAGTCATTATTGGTCTTAGTGTATTTACTGTGCTTTTGTCAGTTGGTTTATATCTCGCATTAGGTGATGCGTATCGAGTAGCGCAAACAAATGATCAAAAGCCCATGACCCAAGCCGGTGTAGAGCAAATGGTCGCTGATTTTGCGCTCAAGATGGAGAAGGATCCAGATAATCTAAAAGGGTGGGCCATGTTGGCTCGCTCTTATCGTATTTTGGGACGCAATCAAGATGCTGCAAAAGCATACGCGCGCGCGGGTAATTTTATTAACGATGATCCTGAGCTCTTGGCTGAGTACGCAGATGTATTGGTAGGAGTTGCCAATGGAAGTTTTGCGGGTAAGCCAATGCAGCTTCTCCAGCAGTCTCTTAAATTAGACCCTAATAATTTGTTAGCACTCTGGTTGTCTGGCACTGCTGCGTATACCAACGGAAATTATTCTTTAGCAGCCCAAACTTGGGAGAAGCTCGCCAAACTGCTGCCTCCGGGATCGGATGAAGCGCGTGCGATTGCTGGCTCTATTGAGGAAGCGCGTTCGAAAGGTGGAGTTGCTGCTACCCCTGCGGCTGTTGGAAAAACCATCAGTGGTCAAATTGAGTTATCCGCTGAGCTTCAGTCCAAGATAAAGCCTGGAGATATGCTGATGGTCATCGCAAGACAGCCAGGCGAGCGTATGCCAGTAGCTGTTCTAAAAATGCCCGTAAGTCAATTTCCATTTAGTTTTGTATTGGATGACTCTTTAGCCATGAATCCGAATAAACGGATTTCTGAGCTATCTGAGGTCAATATTGAGGCTCGAATTTCGAAGACTGGCATGGCAAAGGCTGAGTCAGGTGATTTGATATCGGCGGTACAAACTGTAAAGCTGGGTTCAGCTAAAGTACGTATATTGGTTAATCAGGTTTATCCGTAATTACTTAATCCCACCCTATGACAACTTATAAAAGATATCTATACAACCCTTTTGCAATTGCGGTGGGTTTCTGTGTGGTGCTGGTTGCAATTTTTACGGTGTTATGGATTTTGGTGCCTCCGCCACCAAAGGTGATTGAGATGGCTACGGGCTTTCCAACGGGGCTTTATTACCAATTTGGCGAGCGCCTCAAAGAAGAGGTTGCTAAAGATGGTGTCGATCTTGAAGTAAAGGCAACGGGCGGAACGATTGATAACTTAGGTTTATTAAATGACCCAAACTCCGGTGTGAATTTCGCCATGGTGCAAGGCGGAGTTGCTGACGTAAGCAAATACCCCAATTTGGTTTCGATTGCCGGTATGTTTTATGAGCCTATCTGGGTTTGGTATCGCGAACCAGGATTTAAAAGTGAAGGTGGCCGCTTACAGGTATTAAGTCAGCTCAAAGGTAAGCGAGTGGCCATCGGTAATGAGGGGAGTGGAACGCTTGCCCTAAGCACGGCTTTGTTGAAAATTAGTGGCATTAAAGAAGATGAAATCCACGGTGAAAAATTAAAGCCAGACCAGGCATTAGCAAAACTCAGTAATGGTGAGTTAGATGCGGTATTTATCGTGGCAGCAGCTGAAGCCCCGATTTTGAAGAAATTTTATGAGTTTCCAGGTATTCGATTGATGAGCTTTGATCAAGCCGATGCCTATACACGTAATTTGCCTTATTTATCCAAGGTTAGTGTTCCTAGGGGCTTATTGAGTATTGAGCATGACGTTCCAAGGCAAGACATTCAGGTAATCGCGCCAACGGCAACTTTGGTGACTCAAGACAAAGTCAGCCCAGCAATGATTTCGCTCATGCTGAGTGCCTCTTACGATATTTTGAAATCCTATTCTCGTTTGCAAAAACCAGGGGAGTTTCCTTCTGGTGTTGGCATGGATTTTCCCTTGCACGTTGATGCAGAAATCTATTTAAAAGATGGCCCATCATTCTTACATCGCCATCTCCCATTCTGGACTGCGGTTTGGGTAGGACGCTTCGTCAAGATTGTGATCCCGCTATTGGTTATTTTGATTCCACTCTTTACCTATATTCCTTCAGCCAAAAACTTTTTGCTGAGATTAAAGCTGGCTCAGGTTTATGCAGAGTTACGAGAGCTTGAAAGAAATGCATTTAATCCTGATCTGAAGGAGAAAAACTTTCGGGATCTAGAAACGATTGAGAAGCGTGTCGGCAATATCAAGGTATCGATGATGGACTCTAAAGAGTTGTATGACTTGAAGGGTCACGTTGGTGATGTGCGTGCACGACTAAAGCACTTGTACCCCTGAGTTTCTAAAGGTAGTGCCTCAGGAGTTTGAGGCACTCGATGATTCATTAAATAATAAAAAAGCTGGAGACAAAGCAATGCATAAAATAATTTGTAAGTTAGCCACTCTTGCGGGCGGGGCGTTTCTTTCTCTGTCGTTAGCTGCGCAACCTTACCCGAATAAGCCGATTTCTTTAGTGGTTCCACAAGCGGCAGGTGGAACAAATGACATTGTGGCGCGTTTAATTGCGCCTGCATTTGGGGAAGCAATTGGTGGCTCAGTGGTGGTTGAGAACAGACCTGGTGCCGGGGGAAACATTGGTACGCAAAGTGTTGCCCGTTCTGCTAAAGATGGTTACACCTTGCTCCTGACGATTAATAGCGCACAAGCAATTAATCCCGCTTTGTACAAAAACCCAGGATTTGATCCTATTAATGATTTTGTTCCTCTGTATTACATCGGAGCTACACCATATGTTCTAGTCTCACCACCAGGTTCACCATACAAGACTTTGGCAGAGGTAATTGCTGCCGCTAAAAAGAAGCCAGGTGAGCTGTCCTATGCTTCCGCTGGCAATGGAACTATCAGTCATCTCTTAGGTGCAATGCTTAATACGAGCGCCGGTGTTGATATGCAGCATATTCCCTATAAGGGCGTGGCACCTGCGATTAATGATGTACTTGGCGGGCAAGTTCCCTTAGCATTTGCCAGTTTGCCATCCGCATTAAATTACATCAAAGCAGGTAAGCTGCAAGCGATTGCAATCAGTTCGGCAAAGCGTTCTAGTGCAGCGCCAGAGATTCCAACAATCGCAGAAACTTATCCAGATTGCGTTGGTGAAGTATGGGTTGCCCTATTCGCTCCAATCGGAACTTCAACAGATATCGTGAAAAAAATTCAGGCAGCTATGGATAAGCTAATGGCCAAGCCGGATGTAAGGGAAAAATTGATTGCTCAAGGTTTAGATCTGAATCCAGTACCACCAGCAAAGCTTCCCGGATTGCTCAAGGATGAATTAGCTAAGTGGGCAAAAATAGTGAAGGCGTCTGGTGCTCAGCTTGATTAAGCGCTCGCTTGTCCTACAATCAATCTATGACTGCCGCCATACTTTCGCCTAAGCTGACTTCAGCTAAAGAACTCTCTCAAGCTTTGAGTCGAGATGGTTTTGTGGTGGCATCTCCAGAAACTGTGGCAGAGGTGAGTGGTATGTCTTTAGAAGACTTGCAAAATCTTTCTCAGTATTGGGAAGGTTTGCCGCGTGACCCTTATTTAAAAGATGGGGGTCGCTATCGTTTTCGGCGTCATGCCAGCTTCGAGATTCAAAATCAAAACTTGAATTTGGTTCCCCATCGCGCGCATTGGCAATCGCTCGACTACAACGCTTTGCATGGCGGTATAGAGCGTTGGTTTGAGCCCGTGCTGCCTGTTGTCTTGAATGATCCTGCTTGGCAGGGTGTGTTACTTGGCCTATCCAATCTCCTGAATAGTTTAAAGCCAGTAAAGACATGGTTTGTTGAGGCTCATCAGTTCCGCATCGATACTGCTGATGGTATTGGACGCCCAACACCAGAGGGCGCGCATCGTGATGGAGTAGATTTTGTCGCAGTATTTTTATTGAATCGCGTGGGTATTAAAGGTGGTGAAACTCGAATCTTTGATGCAAAAGGTTCTGCCGGCTTGCGCTTCACCTTAACTCAGCCTTGGTCTCTACTGTTGATGAATGATGAGCGGATGATTCATGAATCTACCCCTATTCAGCCATTAGCTGACTATGGATATCGCGATACCTTGGTTCTCACATTTAGATCTAATGGTTTTCAAGACTCTCCTAACCGTAGCCAACAATAATTCCTAATTAATCGTGCCGGACATTTATCGTGTAGCTTGTGCCGCAGGGTTCTCAGGTGATCGCCTAGGAGTGGCGAAGCCTCTGATAGATGCATTGTTGAAGCATGGAGGGCCGGCATGCCTTATTTTTGAAAGCCTAGCCGAGAGAACTTTAGCGCTTGCCCAATTGGAGCGTCGCCAGAATAATCAATTGGGTTATGAGCCCTTGCTTCAAGAAATGATTGAACCCATTTTGTCTGATTGTGTGCAAGCGGGTATTCCAATTATTGGTAATTTTGGCGCTGCAAATCCATTTGCCGCCGCTGCCGTCATTGCGAGTTTGGCAAAAGAAAAGAATTTGCCGGAATTAAAGATCGCAGTTGTCATAGGTGATGACATCTCTGGATCTGACTATCAAAGAATTATTGAGGCTCATCTTGCGAAGTCAGATCAAGAACTGTTGGCACAAAGCCAGCTAGTCAGTGCGAATGTATATCTTGGTGCCAAAGAGATTGCGGATGCCTTAACTGCTGGCGCTCAAGTTGTGGTGACAGGTCGCGTTGCTGATCCAGCTCTAACTGTCGGCCCACTGATGGCTCACTTTAAAAAGAGCTGGGAAGATTGGGATTTCTTGGCTAGCGCCACAATGGCTGGGCATCTACTGGAGTGTGGGGCTCAGGTCACAGGCGGTTATTTTGCAGATCCGGGTTACAAAGACGTTCCCAACTTAAGCAATGTAGGTTTTCCAATTGTGGAGTTTGATTCGCAAGGTAATATTTGCGTTACTAAGCCTGAGAGTACGGGGGGTATTGTTAACCGTTTAACCGTCACTGAGCAATTGCTATACGAGTTACATGATCCTGCCGCTTATTTAACTCCTGATGTTGTTGCGGACATTACTCGCGCTACGATTTGTGATCTTGGAAATAACCGGGTTGAATTAACTGGTATCAAAGGACATCCCAAACCACATTCTCTCAAAGCAAATATTTGTATTGATGGTGGATGGCTCGCTGAGGCTGAGATTTCATATGCGGGTCATCACGCTCTTGAGCGCGCACAGTTGGCGGCACAAATTATTTGTGATCGAATTGGTGAAGACTTAGCTCTTAGGATTGATTTCATTGGATCATCTAGTGTTTTTATGAGTGATTCTGGAGAGGGACCTTTAATCAATCCCTCAAAATCCTTTGAAGATATACGTCTTCGTGTTGCTGCCGCCAATCAAGATCGACAGTTGGCAATGCGGGTGTGTCGCGAAGTGACTGCTTTGTACACCTGCGGCCCAGCTGGCGGTGGTGGCGTGAGAACCAGTCTTAAGCCTAGATTGAATACTCTGGTCGCCATGATTCCCCGGGCTGAAATAAGACCATCCTATGTCTTTTATGGGGAAGGGAAGTGAAAATGAAAAATCATTTAACGCCTCTGCATCACATTGCCCATGCGCGTACGGGGGATAAGGGCTCTCGCTCAAACATGAGTGTGATTGCGTATCGAAAAGAAGATTTCCCAATCTTGCAAAGAGAGTTGACAGAAGAAAAAGTTAAGGATCATTTTGGATTCCGTCATCCAAGCGCAGTAAAGCGTTATGACTTACCGAATTTGCAGGCACTCAATTTTGTTATTGACGACTTATTGGATGGTGGCGTCAATCTTTCTTTGAATTTGGATTCTCATGGCAAGAGCCTTTCTTATTGGCTCTTATCCATGGAAATTGATACAAAGTAAGTTTCTTATTCCGCTTCCATTCCTGCCGCTTTAATAGCCTTTGCCCATTTCGCAGTTTCGAGCTTAATCTTCTGGCCAAGCGCTTCAGGGCTGCCTGGTTGTGTTTCAAAACCCATAGAAGCAAATCGCTCAGTTAACTCTTTTGATTTCGCTGCATCGTTAATGGCTTTGTTAAGTTTCAGTACAGCAACTTTTGGCATGCCTGCAGGTCCAAATGCGGCAAAGAATGCAATCAATTCGTAGTTTTTGATGCCTAGCGCCTCATTGACGGTGGGTAACTCAGGAATCGCAGGGGAGCGTTTCAGTGAGGTCACTGCTAGACCTCGAATTTTCCCTGCTTGAACTTGTGGCAATGTCACTGCAAAGTCCGCCGTAAACATATTGACTTGACCGCCGATAAGATCGGTCATTGCATTTGGACCGCTCTTATAAGAGACGCCAGTCATTTTGATATCAGCAGCACTAGCTAACATTTCTGAGGATACGCGCTGAGATGTGCTGGCATAAGCAAATGTCATTTTTCCTGGATCGGCTTTTGCAAGGGATACAAAACCATTTAGCGATTTAGCTGGCACATCATTATTGATCGCAACAATTAATGGTACCGATCCAAAGTAACCAATTGGCGTAAATGCCGTATCTTGGTTGTAAGGTAAGTTCTTGACTAAACTTTTTAACGCGGCATTAGTGCTATTGGTTCCAAATAGTAGGGTGTAGCCATCAGCAGGTGATTTAGCGACTACATCGGCGCCGATCATGCCATTGGCTCCGGGGCGATTTTCAACGACTACTGGTTGACCAAGGGACTCGGCCATCTTGGCTGCAAATGCTCGGCCAATTTGATCAGTGGCACTACCAGGCGCAAAGGGAACAATCGCTTTGATAGGTTTTGATGGGTAGTTATCCGCATATGCGAGTTGACTGCCGAGTGCAAGCGTCAAGCTAGCTAGGCACCCAAGGAAAAATGTATGCTTCATATCGTCTCCATTCTATTTTTCATTAGTGTAGCGGGTCTCGATCATCTGGGCGAGTAGAATGAGCTGACGATTTCACCGGTGCTCTATGCGTTTTCGATCAGTTGGCTACACTCCCTTTATGCTTATGGCGCAAACCTGCGCCTTATTGGGTTTCGCGTGCTATGCCGTTGTTCTGGCTCCGCTGCAGGAAGAATGGCATCTTTCTAATCTCCAGTCTGGCTTGATTGCCAGTGCCTTTTTCTTTGGCTATATGTTAGCCGTGCCTCTGGCGACAGCACTTACTGACCGCGTTGATGCTAGAAAAGTATATTTAGTAGGCGGAATTTCAGCGACCTCCGGCTTATTGGGAATGGCCCTATTGGCCAATAATTTTTGGACAGCTCTTTTGTTTATGTCTATTAATGGCGCTGGTCTTGCTGGCACCTATATGCCAGGGTTAAAAATATTGTCTGATCGTATTCAGTCTGGTGAGCTAACTAGACATATTGCTTTTTACACGGCGTTCTTTGGTATTGGTACTGGCTTTTCTTATTTATGTTCTGGCTGGATCCTAAACGCCTTGGGTTGGCATTATGTATTTGGGATTATTGCGTTGGGACCTTTCGCGGCATTTTTAATTGTGCTCTTCTGTATTCCGCCATTGGCTCATGAAAAATGGAAGGGACCGATTCGAATTCGCTTGCATGACATATTCCCGGTGAATAAATGGAAACTGGTGTTGATGGATAAAAAAGCATCAGGATTTATTTTTGGGTATACCGCGCATTCCCTTGAGTTGTTTGCCTCTAGAAGTTGGATTGTGGCGTTCTTTGCATTTTGTGCTGCCGCTTCCGGAGAGAGCTTTTTTTTAACCGCCACTACATTGGCTGGTGTAATTAATTTCTTTGGGGTTCCTTCATCAATTCTGGGTAATGAAATCGCCTTGCGAGTTGGGCGACAAAAGTGGGTTTGTATTGTGATGTTGACCAGTGCGGTCATGGGAATTGCTCTAGCTTCCTCTACTGGCCACTCATGGTGGTTGATTGTTGCCTTGGCAATAGGCCATGCGATTTTCATCATGGCCGACTCTTCAACATTAACTGCGGGTTTAGTGATCAGCGCTCAAGAAAATATTAAGGGTGCTGCCATGGGTCTGCATTCATTAATGGGATTTGGCGGTGGATTAATGGGCCCCGCTATTTTTGGTTTTGTATTAGATATTGCAGGGTCGCGTGCATCTTCTGCAGCATGGATATGGGCTTATGCAGCTGTCGTAATTTGGGGAGTTATGTTTGTAATTTATGAGCGTCGCAATGGTTGGGTTGATAAAACCATTGGGTGAGTAACGAAACATGAGTAGCAGCCCTTCATTTACTTGTTACCACTGCTCAAGCAGTATTTTGCCTAGTGAGCTGATAGAGGCTGAGTTAGCGGGTATACAGCGTCAATTTTGTTGTGCGGGTTGCATGGCGATTGCTCAAACGATTCATGGCGAAGGTCTCGAGGTGTTTTATGCGCGACGAGCCCAGTCTAGCGAAAAGCCCGCAGTCTATTTTGCTAGTAATGAGATCCCTGAAAATCTCAAGCCCTATGATGATCCATCATTGGGCGCGCGCTTTACTCGATCTTATGGCGATACGGGCGATTTAGAAACAACTTTGCGCCTAGAGAAGATTCGCTGTGCTGCATGTGTATGGTTGTGTGAGCAACATCTTAGAAAAATCTTTGGTGTAAAAGAAGTACAGATCAACTATGTAACGCAGAAAGCCATTGTGCGTTATATGCCAGACAAAACTAGTCTTGCTCGTTTACTATTTGAGATTGAGCGCATTGGTTATGAAGCTTGGCCATTCGAGCCCTCTCTCTCGGCTGAAAGATCCAAAAAGGAGCGGCGCCAATTATTAACTCGGCTTGGTGTGGCGATGTTAGGCATGATGCAAGTCATGATGTATGCATGGCCAAGCTATGTAGGTGCTGATATCACTCCAGAATTTGAAGTGTTATTAGGCTGGACAAGCTGGGCCTTAACAGTGCCCGTGATGGTGTACTCGGCTGGCCCTATTTTTCAAGCTGCATGGCGTAGTGTGCGAACATTTAAACAAACCCATATGTTGGGTATGGATGTGCCAATTGCCTTAGCACTATTCCTGGCGTTTACTGCTGGCACGATTAATCTTATAAAAGGATCTGGTCAGAGTTATTTTGATTCGATCACAATGTTTGTCGCATTTATTTTGGCTGCCCGTTATGTCGAGCTATTAGCAAGACAGGATGCACAAGGTGGCGCGGAAGCATTAGCAAAACAACTTCCAGCAACATGTGAACGGCTGAGTAATTACCCACAATCAAAAGTAGTTACTGTTGTTCCTGTAGTCAATTGCAGCGCTTGTGATTACTTACGCGTTTCACCAGGAGAAGTGCTTCCTGCTGATGGTGTCTTGGTTGAGGGCGCCAGTTCTTTGGATGAATCCTTACTAACTGGTGAGTCAAAGCCTGTCGAGAAGGAAATCGGTGACCATGTTTATGCCGGAACTCACAATATTCTCAATCCATTGATTATGCGCGTTGATGCGATAGGCCAATCCACCCGTATTGCGGGCATTGCATCTTTGTTAGATCAAGCTCTGCTTGCTAAACCAGTGATGGTTAGCCTGGCTGAAAAATGGGCTGCGTATTTTGTTGGATTTCTTTTGCTCAGCGCATTTGTTTCTGCGACGATTTGGTTGTACTTTGATCCCACTCAAGCATGGACAGTATTAGTATCTGTTTTAGTGGCAAGTTGCCCGTGCGCTCTTTCGCTGGCTGTGCCAACAGCACTCGCTGCAGCGCAAGGTACTGTTACAAAATTAGGCTTATTGATTGTGCGTGGTCATGTGCTCGAAGGTTTATCAAAAGCAACTGATTTAGTTTTAGATAAAACTGGCACCTTAACCATGGGTCAGCCTGAGCTAAAAGAGATTGTGATTGTGCGATCTGGCTTCTCTAGGCAAGATGCTTTAGCGATTGTAGCTGCACTAGAGGCTGGTCAAAAACATCCCTTAGCTTTATCTCTATTGCGCGCTATTGAGCTAGAAAACCTTACGCCCGTTACGTTATCTGAGCCAGTCAATAACTTACTTGGTAAAGGTCTCAGTAGTGGTTCTTATCGTCTTGGAAGCGCCAATTGGCTTGGTTTGCAGCATGATGCAATGAGTTCATCTGATGGGCAATATGGTCAGGTGTATTTAGCGGATGAGCAAGGCTTAATCGCAAGCTTTGTTTTCTTGGATACACCTAGACCTGGTTTAGAAAAATTATTGCAGGCAGTTAGGGGAAAACATATTCGAGTCCACTTGGTGTCGGGTGACAATGCGCACACCGTTGCTTGGTGGGCGCAACAAGTAGGGATCGAAGATTATCGCGGTACCTGTACGCCCGAAGATAAATTTGATTACATTGAGCAATTGCAAAAAGAGGGGCGCTTTGTTTGGGCAATTGGAGATGGTGTAAATGATGCGCCATTACTAGCGCGTGCCGATGTTTCTGTTGCAGTGGGTGCAGGTGCACCACTTGCTGCTGCTGGTGCGGATGCAATACTGACTGCAAATTCTTTAGAGCCTTTAGCAAAAGCTTTGATATTGGCTGATAAGACTCAAGCAATCATTAAGCAAAATTTGTTGTGGGCATTGGTATATAACGTGTTAGCGATACCAACTGCGATGTTAGGGTTGGTCAATCCATGGATAGCGGGAATAGGCATGTCCCTATCTTCTTTGGCAGTCACATTAAATGCTTGGCGTTTAAGAAAGGCATAGACTGTCGGGATGGAAAGTCTTTTTATCTTGATCCCTCTATCCCTGCTTTTGGTGGCTTTATTAGCCTGGATCTTGCACTGGTCAGTGAAAAGTGGGCAGTTCGATGATTTGAGTGGTCCTGGCGAGTCTATTTTGATGGATGATGACGTTCCAAAACCACAAAAAGTTAGCGAACACTCTCAAAAATAACCATATAAAACAATATGTTATATGCTTCATGGCCTGCTATCCATGGCGGGTTCTGATTTTGCCCCACCCTTTTTGATATAGATCAAAACCCACCTAAAACCTTAATTTGATAATCAATCCAGTCTATTTGGATTGTGTCGCTGTTTGGTCAGAAAAAGGAGAAACCATGGGATCTGCCGTGGGGAGTAATCAAGATACCTTCAATTACAAGGTAATCAGCCAATTTGCCATCGTTACCGTTTTGTGGGGAATTGTTGGCATGCTCGTCGGGGTTATCCTCGCTGCGCAATTAATTTGGCCTGAAATTACATTTAATATTCCTTGGTTAAGTTATGGTCGCTTGCGTCCACTGCATACCAACGCCGTGATTTTTGCATTTGGCGGATCTGCACTATTTGCGACTTCGTATTACATCGTGCAAAGAACATGCCAGGTACGTTTGTTCTGTGACAAGTTAGCTGCCTTTACCTTCTGGGGTTGGCAAGCAGTCATTGTTTCTGCAGCGATCACATTGCCATTGGGTATTACTACTTCTAAAGAGTATGCTGAATTAGAGTGGCCAATTGATATCTTAATTACCGTTGTTTGGGTTGCATATGCGATTGTGTTCTTCGGTACAGTGATCAAGCGCAAAACCAAACATATCTATGTTTCTAACTGGTTCTTCGGCGCGTATATCTTGACGATTGCAGTTCTGCATATTGTTAATAACATTGAAATGCCAGCCAGCTTGTTCAAGTCTTATTCTGCTTATGCTGGTACGCAAGATGCAATGATCCAGTGGTGGTATGGACATAATGCTGTGGGCTTCTTCTTAACGACCAGCTTCTTGGGCATGATGTATTACTTCATTCCAAAGCAAGCAGAGCGTCCAATTTACTCCTATCGTTTGTCCATCGTTCACTTCTGGGCATTGAACTTTACATATATGTGGGCAGGTCCTCACCACTTGCAACACACTTCCTTGCCTGATTGGACTCAATCCTTAGGCATGGTGTTCTCATTGATCTTATTGGCACCCTCATGGGGTGGCATGATCAACGGCATCATGACTTTATCTGGCGCATGGCATAAGTTACGTCGCGACCCAATCTTGAAGTTCTTGGTTGTGGCGCTGTCCTTCTACGGCATGTCTACCTTCGAAGGTTCCATGATGTCAATCAAGACGGTGAACAGCTTATCTCACTACACAGATTGGACCATCGGTCACGTGCACTCTGGTGCATTAGGCTGGGTTGCAATGATCACAATCGGTTCTTTGTACTATCTCATCCCACGTTTAGTTGGTCAAAAAGATATGTACAGCACGAAATTAATTGAGTTGCATTTCTGGGTAGCCACGATCGGTGTAGTTATCTATATCGCTGCTATGTGGATTGCTGGTGTGATGCAAGGCTTGATGTGGAGAGCCTTTGAACCAGATGGCACATTGACTTATAGCTTTGTGGAATCTGTAAAAGCGACTTATCCCTTCTATGTGATTCGTTTGTTGGGTGGTCTCTGCTACTTAGGTGGCATGTTGATCATGGCTTACAACGTGTACAAGACAGTGATTAACAAAAAATTTATTGATGCTGAGATTCCACAAGCATCTGTTGCCGCTCACTAAGGAAAAGAACATGTCAGAACAACGTCGATTTTTCTCCCACGAAACGCTTGAGCGTAATGCTGGCTGGTTGATTATTGCTACCATCGCAGCAATTTCGATTGCGGGCTTGGTGCAGATCGTTCCACTATTCTTCCAGCACTCCACTACAGAGCCAAGCCCTGGAGTAGTGCCTTACTCTGCATTACGTTTAGCGGGTCGTGATATTTATCAGCGAGAAGGTTGCCTGGGTTGCCATTCGCAACAGATTCGTACATTGCGATCTGAAGTAGAGCGCTATGGCCCTTATTCACTAGCCGGTGAATCTGTTTTTGATCATCCCTTCCTTTGGGGTAGTAAGCGTACTGGCCCAGACTTGGCACGTGTTGGTGGCCGTTATTCTGACGCTTGGCATCAGATTCACTTAAACAATCCACGTGATGTTGTGCCCGAGTCAAATATGCCTGCTTATCCGTATTTGGCGAAGAACGCCGCAGATGCCAGCACTATTCAGTCACATATGACTGCAATGCGTCGATTGGGTGTGCCATATACCGATGAAGATATTGCAAATGCGCCAAAAGAATTAGAGGGGAAAACTGAGCTTGATGCTTTGGTTGCCTATCTACAAGGACTTGGCATTAATCGTAGATACATCATTGTTGACGAGGTGGTAGCTAAGTAATTCTTAGCTATTGGGAAACTATGCAAAATATCGCACCCTACCTCTCGGCAATATCTACAGTGCTTGGCTTAGTAGTTTTTTTAGGAATCGTTTGGTGGGCTTGGTCTGCAAAAAGACAGCCCGCCAATCAAGAATCCGCAGAACTCCCGTTCGATCTACCCGATGAATTCAGTAAGGATAAATCATGAGTGACTTTCTTGGTGCCGGTTGGAGTACCTATATCGCCTTAGTAACTTTGGTCGGTATTGTATGGTGCATTTGGTTATTATTTTCTCAACGCAAGACTAAGGTAACGCTAAAGCCAGATGGCCAAGTGGATGAC
The DNA here is from genome assembly GCF_040409805.1 of Polynucleobacter sp. MWH-UH23A. Taxonomy (NCBI): domain Bacteria; kingdom Pseudomonadati; phylum Pseudomonadota; class Betaproteobacteria; order Burkholderiales; family Burkholderiaceae; genus Polynucleobacter; species Polynucleobacter sp. MWH-UH23A. The sequence continues at coordinate 1,564,518 of NZ_CP099572.1, read as the reverse complement.
ACTGGTCACGTTTGGGATGGCGACTTGCGCGAGTTGAATAATCCATTGCCACGTTGGTGGATGTGGATGTTCTTAATCTCATGCATATTTGCTTTGGTTTATCTAGTGCTATACCCAGGTCTCGGCTCCTATCCAGGTGTATTGGGGTATAGCACCGATGGCGCCTTGATGAAGTCGATGACGAATGCAAACGATGAGCTCAAGCCGGTCTATGCAAAATACGTGAAGATGGATATAGAGCAAATTGCTGCCGATCCACAAGCCCGTGAAATGGGCCAGCGTTTATTTCTAAATTCATGTGCGCAATGCCATGGCTCAGATGCTGGTGGCTCTAAAGGCTTCCCGAATTTGACCGATGGTGATTGGTTATATGGTGGCTCACCTGAGAACATCAAAACAACCATTACCAATGGTCGTGGTGGTGTAATGCCTCCATTCCCGCAATTGGATAGCAAGCAAATTGTGGATGTAGCAAATTATGTTCGTAGCTTATCCGGCTTGCCTGCTGATGATCTCAAAGTAGCGCGTGGCGCAGAAGTATTTAAAGCGAACTGCGCGGCTTGTCATGGCCCAGATGGTAAGGGCAATATCGCGTTAGGCGCACCCAATCTAACTGATAAAACTTGGTTGTATGGTGGCTCTGAGGCAACCATTATTGAGACAGTTACTAAGGGTCGTATGGCAATGATGCCTGCTCAAGATAAAGTGTTAAGTCCTGAGAAGATTCAGTTGCTAACAGCTTATGTCTGGGGTTTATCAAACAATAAGCAAGCTCCAGCAAGTAAGTAAATAGGGTAAGTGAAGTAACGGTGTCAGAGAATTCGCCGGGTGGAAAACCCGTTCCAATAGAGGTAATAGAGGAATCTCTTTACGAGGTCCGGCGAAAGATTTACCCGCGTTCTGTCTCGGGCTTGTTTGCCCGCTGGCGTTTCATCTTAGTATTTGCCACACAACTTCTCTTTTATGGTCTGCCTTGGCTCAGTTGGAATGGTCGTCAAGCGGTTCTATTTGATTTAATTCAGCGTAAGTTTTACATCTTCGGTTTGGTTTTATGGCCACAGGATGTGATCTATCTCACATTACTTTTAATCCTTTCTGCTTTAGCCTTATTTCTGTTTACTGCGGTTGCAGGTCGTCTATTTTGCGGATACGCATGCCCGCAGACGGTTTACACAGAGATTTTTATGTGGATCGAGCGCAAGGTAGAAGGTGATCGTTTTGCGCGAATACGTCTAGACGGGGAAGAGTGGCCATGGAGCTTCAGAAAATGGCGCTTGAAGGTAGCGAAGCATTTCCTTTGGTTGGTGATTGCTTTCTGGACCGGCTTTACCTTTATCGGCTACTTTACGCCGATTGAAACCCTGGGCACTGCCATTTTGCATTTGTCCTTAGGCCCATGGCAGACATTCTGGTTGTGTTTCTACAGCTTCGCTACTTGGGGTAATGCAGGCTTTATGCGTGAGCAGGTTTGCAAATATATGTGCCCATACGCACGCTTCCAAAGTGTGATGGTCGATAAAGATACCTTTTTGGTGACCTATGACAAAGTTCGTGGTGAACCACGTGGTAGTAGAAGTAAGTCTGCGGATCATGGCGCTTTAGGTTTAGGCGATTGCGTTGATTGCAGTATTTGCGTGCAGGTGTGTCCAACGGGTATTGATATTCGAGATGGCTTGCAATACATGTGTATTGGTTGTGGCGCCTGTATTGATGCATGCGATCAAGTGATGGAGAAGGTAAATTATCCTAAAGGTTTGATTCGGTACACCACCGAGAGAGCGATGTTGGATAAAGAGACTAATCAAAGCGCTATCAGACATATATTCCGTCCACGCGTGATTTTCTATACAGCATTTATTACGCTACTGGCTTCCGCATTCTTATTTTCTTTAGCCACTAGAAATCCGCTACGTGTCGATGTGATGCGTGACCGTGGGGCATTAGCACGTGAAGTGGAGGGTGTTCGCATTGAAAACATTTATCGTATTCAGATCATGAATGCCTCAGAGAACCCAATGAAAGTTCAGATTAAGGCGACTGGTCTGAATGATTTAAGGATTCTGAATTCTCAAGGCCAAGAGGTTAACGAAATCAATGTCGGTCCCGCAAGCAATCAGTTGATGCCAATTAAAGTCAGTACCAATATTGGCCAAAACGATTCTGGAAATTACCCAATTCATTTTGATGTCACGGCGCAAGAGCAAGCTGGCAATGAATTTATTACAAGAACACGTAATGAAAAATCCAGCTTTATCATTCCTCGTTAAGCTAGCAAGCAAAAGATGGAGAGCAAGCATATGACCGAACAGCAGATCAGCAAGCCCTGGTGGAAACAGTTGTGGCCTTGGCTCTTAATTAGCGGGCCAGCAGTGGCAATGATTGCTTGTGTGATTACGATTTGGCTTGCAGTAAATATGTATACGGATAAGCCTTTGCGGGATGGCGTAGTGAAGCAGGGTTTAAAGGTTGAGCAATTGAAAGATGCGCAGGTTCGCAAATGAAATATCGCTTACTCATATGGATTTTGTGGCCCTCATTCTTGGTTGCCGGTATGGCGGAGGGTTTGCTGTTTACCGTTATTCACCCGCAGGATTTATTGTTCTTTGGCTATCATCCAGATGTATCAGATGAGGGAATTTATACCATTGGGTTTTTCATTATTTGGACATTTTGCGCAGTCTCAAGCGCATTAACTGCTTATATATTGCCTGGCATTGAGTCATCCGAGAACAAAGAAATCGATCGCGGATTAATTTAGTGCTTACCCCTGTTTTACGGGGATGTCAGGGCTAACGCAGGCAGTTCTATCTGGGTTTGGTATGCCGGCCAGTTCGTAGAGTCCATTCATGTCAATCAGTTTGATATGACGTTGTTTAATTTGGATGAGCCCTGATTCAGCAAAGCGTGAGAGCATGCGGCTAACCGTCTCAATTTGAATGCCAAGATAGCTACCAATATCCACGCGACTCATCCGTAAATCAAATTCATTATTTAAATAACCGCGTGCTGCTAAGCGTTGCGAAAGACTTAATAGAAAAGCTGCCAATCGTTCCTCGGCGCGCATTGTGCCAAGAGACAGTAAATGACGTTGATCTTGAGTGAGTTCGCGACTCATAATGCGGTGAAACTGATTTTGCAGAACTGGTATTTGTCGTGCAAGATCCTCAAATGCATCGTAACGAATAATGCAGACGTCACTTTCTTCAAGTGCAATGGCGTCAGATTGGTAGTGACCATCCCCAATCCCATCTAATCCCAAAATTTCACCAGGTAGATGAAAGCCGATCACTTGTTGCCGACCATCTTGTAGGCAGTATTCAGTTTTGAGGGTACCAAAGCGGACGCTATAAACTGAGCTCAATGGATCGCCATGGCGATAGAGGCTTTCCCCTTTTTGTAAATGCACCCGCTCTTTCACGAGGGTATCGATTTTAGATACATCGCTAGAACTTAACCCCACTGGTAGACAAAACTGCCCCAAAACGCAAACCGAGCATTTGCTGGTAGGGGTATCGGTAGGCTTGTAATTCATATTGGGTTAATTATGCAGACAGTTTATTCTACTAGGGTGAACGATAGCCCTCACCTTTTTATATGTTGACCCTGAGCCTTTTGGTAGCAGTATTTTTGGGAGCGCTTGTCAGTGGCTGGCATTGCGCTTTGATGTGTGGTGGTATAGCCGCTGCAATTGAGCGTCCCGTGGCCTCTCAGGCGCCTTTGCGCCCCAAATCCCAGCTGATATACGACCAGCTTCTTATGCATTTCGGACGTGTCAGTACCTATGTTTTATTGGGGGCCCTTGCGGCTTGGGTTGGACTAGCACTATGGCAACAAAATGTGCTGCCAATCCAGCGCGCATTATTTGTATTGACCTCAATCTTGCTATCTTTCATGGGAGCTCGATTATTGGGTATGGATCGATCTAGCACGCGTATTGGTGGTGGCTGGCTTAGTGCTCAAGTTGCGAATTATTGGTCTAAGTATCTCGGCCGTTTTGCCAATAAACCGTCTCGCTGGTTTAGTGGAATGTTGTGGGGGCTTGTGCCCTGTGGATTGGTTTACGGCGTGCTGCCATTGGCGTTTCTATCTGGCGATGTATTGACTGGTGCAGCCATCATGCTCGCTTTTGGTTTGGGTACCTTACCAAACCTAGTATTAATCTCTAAATTTTCCGCAGCCTTAACTCAGTTTGGGCAATATGCATGGGTTCGATATTTTGCCGCTTTGCTGTTATTTATTGGTGCCGGGTTTGGTTTGTATAGGGCTTGGACTTTGCCTAGCGCATTGCTAAATGGTGGTTTCTGCCTTTCTTAGGCGCTACCCTTTTGGAGTTTTAAAGAACGCTAATTTTTGCGAGCGCGACAGGCGCTTTACTTGGGCTTCAGCTTTTGATGCAGCAGATCGATCTGGATGCTCTTGAGTTGCTAATAATTTAACCGGTCCGCGGGATCTTGTATAGCGTGCACCTTGCCCTAAATTATGGGCGTTAATGCGATGTTCAAGACGGTTTGTAATGCCAGCGTAGTAACTGCCGTCAGAGCACTCTAGAAGGTAAACAAACCAGGTCAAAATCAGGCCAAATTTGGGTTAAAAGGGGCTGTAAAAAGCCTTGAAATTCGTAATATAGCCCATATATCCTATAGATATAAATACATGGAATACATGAGGCAATAAAAATGAGAATAGATAAATTAACTACTAAATTTCAGCAAGCCTTGAGCGAGGCCCAGAGTATTGCTTTAGCTAAAGATAATCAATATATCGAGCCAGCCCATTTGTTATTAGCAATGTTACGTGACTCCGATGGTGCTGCAAAGAGTTTATTGACCCGTGCTGGGGTGAATATTTCTGGTCTTGAAAAAGGCGTAGAAAAGATCATTAATAACCTCCCGGAAGTGCAGGGCACCAGTGGTGAGGTTCAAGTAGGGCGAGACCTCGCAAATTGGCTTAACTTATGCGAAAAAGAAGCAAACAAACGCAATGACCAATTCATTGCTGGTGAGTTATTTTTACTGGTGGTGGCCGATGACAAGGGCGAGCTCGGTAAAGTTGCTCGTGAGAATGGTTTAAATCGTAAATCACTTGAAGCGGCGATTAATTTAGTCCGCGGAGGAGAGTCGGTGAATAGTGCAGATGCTGAAGGTCAACGTGAGGCCTTGAAAAAATATACCGTGGATTTAACGGAGCGCGCTCGTATGGGCAAGCTTGATCCTGTGATTGGTCGTGACGATGAAATCCGTCGCACCATTCAGATTCTGCAAAGACGCGGTAAAAATAACCCCGTCTTAATTGGTGAGCCAGGTGTAGGTAAAACAGCCATTGTGGAAGGTTTGGCGCAACGTATTGTGAATGGTGAAGTACCTGAAACACTGAAAGATAAACGTGTTTTGGTGTTAGATATGGCTTTGTTATTGGCGGGTGCGAAGTATCGCGGTGAATTTGAAGAACGTCTGAAAGCGGTTTTGAGTGATGTTGCTAAAGACGAAGGTCAGACGATCATCTTTATTGATGAGATTCACACGATGGTCGGCGCTGGTAAGAGTGATGGCGCTATGGATGCTGGCAATATGCTTAAGCCTGCTTTGGCACGTGGCGAATTGCATTGCATTGGCGCAACTACTTTGGATGAATATCGTAAGTACATCGAGAAGGATCCCGCGTTGGAGCGCCGCTTCCAAAAAGTGATGGTAGAAGAGCCAAGCGTAGAGGCAACTATTGCTATCTTGCGTGGCTTGCAAGAGCGTTATGAGTTACACCATGGAATCGAAATTACTGACCCAGCAATCGTAGCTGCTGCTGAGTTATCTCATCGTTACATTACCGACCGTTTTTTACCAGATAAGGCGATTGATTTGATCGATGAGGCTGGCTCACGTATTCGTATGGAGATTGATTCCAAGCCTGAAGTGATGGATAAGTTGGATCGCCGTTTGATTCAGCTCAAGATTGAACGTGAAGCAGTCAAAAAAGAGAAGGATGAAGCTTCGCAGAAGCGCCTTGCTTTGATTGAAGATGAGATCAAGCGTCTTGGTGCTGAGTATGCTGACTTAGAAGAGATTTGGAAGGCGGAGAAGGGTGCTGTATTAGGTGCCGCACATCTGAAAGAAGAGATTGAGAAGGTTCGTGCAGAAATCGCTAAGTTGCAACGTGAGGGCAAACTCGAAAAAGTTGCTGAATTGCAGTACGGAAAATTACCTGAGCTTGAGGCAAAGCTCAAATCTGCTGCTGCAGCTGAAGCAAAGGGCGATAAAGATGGTGTTGTGAAGAATAAACTTCTTCGGACGCAAGTTGGCGCTGAAGAGATTGCTGAAGTGGTTTCACGTGCGACAGGTATTCCTGTATCTAAGATGATGCAAGGCGAGCGTGACAAGCTCCTCAAAATGGAAGAGCTATTGCATAAGCGTGTAGTAGGACAAGATGAGGCTATTCGCGCAGTATCGGATGCGATTCGTCGTTCTCGTGCTGGTCTGGCTGAAGAGAATCGTCCTTATGGCTCATTCTTATTCTTGGGACCAACTGGAGTTGGTAAGACTGAGCTATGTAAAGCATTGGCTGGCTTCCTATTTGATAGCGAAGATCATTTAATTCGCATCGATATGAGTGAGTTTATGGAGAAGCATAGTGTTGCACGATTAATTGGCGCCCCTCCTGGTTATGTTGGCTATGAGGAGGGTGGTTATTTAACTGAGCAAGTCCGTCGTCATCCTTATAGCGTGATCTTGTTTGATGAAATCGAGAAAGCACATCCCGATGTCTTTAACGTACTCTTGCAAGTACTTGATGATGGACGTCTGACTGATGGTCAAGGCCGCACAGTCGACTTTAAAAATACGGTCATCGTGATGACTAGCAATATTGGCTCGCAGTTAATTCAATCTATGGCAGATAAGAAGCAAGCTGAGATTAAAGAAGCGGTTTTTGAAGAATTGAAGAATCACTTCCGTCCAGAATTCTTAAATCGCATTGATGAGATCGTAGTATTCCATGGTTTGGATAAAGACAATATTGCCAATATCGCAAAGATCTTGTTGAAGAATTTGTCGGAGCGCTTGGCGAGGGTAGATATGCAACTTGACGTGAGCGATGCTGCCTTAAGCAAGCTTGCCGAGGTTGGTTTCGATCCAATCTTTGGTGCGCGTCCATTAAAACGAGCCATCCAACAACACATCGAGAACCCTGTTTCTAAGATGATTTTGGAGGGTAAGTTTGGCCCTAAGGATGTTGTTCCAGTGGATGTGGACAAGAATGGCGAGTTTAGCTTTACCCGCCTAGTTCATTAAGATCTCATATTTTTTGCAGGAATCATCCTGCGCTAGTACACTCGGTACATGACTGTTGCGCTTAGTAGGCGTGCCAGTGATGTCCGGGTTATTAGTCTTATTAGCCTAGCGCACGGCAGCTCTCACTTTTTTCATTTAATTCTTCCACCAATGTTTCCTTGGTTGAAGAATGAGTTCGCACTCAATTACGCTGAGCTTGGGCTATTGATGTCCATCTTCTTTGTTGTCTCTTGCGTGGTGCAAGCATCTTCAGGGTTTTTGGTCGATCGTATTGGCGCAAGACCTATTCTATTTGCGGGTGTTGGTTTGTTGGCTTTGGCTGCTCTTGCTTATTCCCAAAGCAATGGATATTGGATGTTGGTGATGGGAGCGGTGATTGCGGGGTGTGGCAATGGCATTTTTCATCCAGTTGATTACACACTAATTAACCATAAAATCTCCCCGCCAAATTTACCTTATGCCTACTCAATGCATGGTGTAACAGGTTATTTGGGTTGGGCTGCAGCGCCAGCATTTATGGTGGGAATAGCGCAGATATCAGATTGGCGGATTGCTTTCTTATCGGCGGCACTATTGGAGGCTGCAATCCTATTAATTCTTTGGGTTAATAAGAGCCAACTGGTTGATAACGTCAAAGAGCGCCATGAGCATGACAAAGAAAATAATTTATCAAGCAAATCGGGTGCAAGTGCAGAAGGAGCGTTTGCGTTCTTAAGATTAAAAGCTGTTTGGTTATGCTGGATCTTCTTTTTCTTTAGCATGGCTTCTACCTCAAGCCTACAATCCTTTTCACCCAGTGCGCTGTTTAAGATCTATGACTTACCGGTTAATCTCGGTAATTACTACTTAACACTTTTGGCGCTCGGTAGTGCGGCAGGTGTTTTGGTCGGCGGATATCTGGCTGCCAAGTTGTATACCCCAGAGCGAATTGTGTCGAGTTTTCTTTCGATCACCATCATGATTTGTTTGCTTCTTTCAACGGGGTTCATGCCTTTGCAATTGATCCCAGTTATTTTCTGTGCATTGGGATTTGGTTATGGTGTTATTGCTCCCTCAAGAGATTTGTTGGTGAAATTAGCAACGCCAAAAGGTGTTGCTGGGCGCGTTTACGGTATCGTATATTCAGGAATTGATTTGGGTGCGGCTGTTGGGCCGTTTGTGTTCGGATTCTTTATGGATGCAGGACTACCAAAAGCACTCTTCATTGGAATCGCGCTATTTCAGTTGATGATTATTCCAACCGTATTTAAAGTTTCATCCACTACTCATAACCCTACTTAAATATTTCACGGGAGTTAGTGAAGGGCGGCTTTAATCTTCTTTGCAAAATCGACTGCATGTGGGTTATCTCCATGGATGCACAAAGTATCCGCTTGAATAGCAATCTCTTTTCCATCGATTGAGGTCACGACACCATCATTTGCCATTCTTAAGGCCTGTTTGAGTGCCTGCTCATCCTCTTCAATGACTGCGCCTGCTTGAGTGCGGGGAACTAAGAAGCCTTCTTGTGTATAGCGGCGATCAGCAAACACTTCTTGCCAAACAGGCACATTGATTTCTTTTGCCGCTGTAATGAGACAACTCCCTGCTAAGCCATACAAAATCACTTCGTTGCCTAGATCTTTTACGGCTTTTGCAATTCCGCGGGCAAGTTTGATATCTCGAGCCGCTTGGTTGTACAGAGCCCCGTGAGGTTTAACATGATGAAGTACTCCACCCGCCGCTTTTACAAATGCTTGCAGAGCGCCAGCTTGATAGAGTGTGTAGCGATAGGCATCTTGTTCTGAGATGGCCATTTCGCGCCTGCCAAAACCAGCTAGATCAGGCAGTCCTGGGTGCGCGCCAATGCGAACCTTTTTTTGGATAGCTAGATTCACTAACTTTTGCATGCGAGCAGGGTCACCGGCATGCCAGCCACAAGCAATGTTTGTGGAAGTAATGTAGTCAAGTAAAAGGGCATCATTGCCCATTTCCCAGGCCCCAAAACCTTCGCCCATATCGCTATTAATATCCATACAAATTTCCATTAGTTATCAATGATGGTCTGAATTGAATTTAAGGTTGATTCTTGCAACTTTACTGCCTCTGCGTTGATAGTGTCTGCTTCATCTAGATCGATTAATTGAAGCTGTAATTTATTACCAGGCTTTACTTGGGCTAATTTGATGAGGTCCGAGCGAATGACCTCTGCTAGACGTGGATAGCCTCCAGTTGTTTGGTGTTCGGCCAACATAATGATTGGTTCATGGGATGGAGGGAATTGCACCGTTCCATATGTAATGGCTTGAGACGGAATATTCGGTAAATCTTTTTTTACTTTGAAGTCGCCCTGCAAGCGCACACCCATGCGATTACTTTGATTGCTTACTGTCCAGACAGTAGACCAAAATAATTCACGCTCTTTTGCACTGAGAAATGATAAGTGCGGACCAGCTAAACAGCGGATTTGAGTATCTGAACTAGTTGGTAAAAATGGTGAACGAATATGCCACTTCGGATAGGTGGGCAGTGATTCTTCCTGATAAAGCGATTTTAGGAATGTGGATTTGAATGGCATCTTGGGATCCGCAAGCAATAGTTGATCTCCCTTTTCTAAACGTTTAGGTCCAATGTCTGCGCTAATGTGGGATCCAAAGCGACCTAATGTTTTGGGAAGATCTAATCCACCACCAATGGCGAGTATGGTTCTGAATCCTGGATTCAAAGCGGAAAATTTTAGGGTAGATCCTTTTGGAATCCATACAGGTCTATTACCTGGAATGCGTTGATTTTTCACAATCCCTTCGCAACTTGCGCCAACCCAAGCTACGCAAGCTGCCTCATGAAAAAGCAGGCTAGGGCCAGTAGAGGTCATTTCAATAGCTACTGTCTCTGGTGAATTGCCTACTAATGCATTTGCTAGATGTAGGGAAGTAATATCACAAGCACCTCCGGGGCCCACTGCCCAGTGAGAGAGACCCAAGCGTGGCTCATCTTGAATAGTGCTAAAAGTACCTGCTTGTAAAACTTCGACTGATGCTGCTGATGTATTTTTATCAAAGGATCGAATTACTTCTTTAGATGCTTTGGCATCATCTAGTTGACGAAATTGATCAAGTGAAATTTCTTCAATCTCCATTTGATCTCCAGCCATAAATAAGCCCGGCGGATCTTTATCGATATCAAATAACTTGTTGGGCGATCTACCAATAATGTTCCAGCCTCCAGGTGTGACGCGGGGGTAGATGGCAGTTTGTAATTCCGCAATTGCAACGCTTCCCTTAGGCACCGCTGGCCTAGGTGAAGCCAGTCTAGGTAAACGCAACTCAGGATTGAGTCCGCTGAAATAAGCGAATCCAGGCATAAAGCCCAAAATGTCTGCGGTATACAAACTGTTTTTATGTAGACGAACAACTTCTTCAGTTGATAGTTTGCAAGCTTTGCCAATGGCGGGTAAATCTAATCCGAGATCTGGGTGATAACAAACCTGAATCCGATGAATCTTGTTCGGACTTGTTTTGCGGTTTTTCTGTTTTTCAAATTGCCCTCCAATCTTTTTAAGATCTGCAAGCGCTTGCTCACGAATCGTTTTGGGATCTTCATTGGTGCATTGCAATTGAATAACGAGCGAATCTAGTCCTGGTACGATTTCAGATGCCCAGCTTGGTTGATTGGCAAAGAGAGCTTTACTGAGCGCATGAATGCTTTTGAGCGGCTCACTTGATTTTGAGAAATCTATTAATACGCTGTGGTCGCCAATGAGTGTGCAATGCATGATGATGTGAAATTAAGGGTTTACTCTAGTTTGCCCTATAAGCAGAATATTTAGGTTATAAATGCGTTACTCATTCGCTAATTTAAAGCCTAAAACAAAAAGGAGACAAAATGAGTCAACAAACAGATACTAGTCTGACCGGTTTCTATAAGGTCATGAACCCCAAAGAAAAGAAAACATTCTGGGGTTGCTTCTTGGGTTGGGCCTTAGATGGGATGGATTTCATGATCTATCCATTAGTCATTGGAACCATTATTGCTATCTGGCAAGTGGATCGCGGTATGGCTGGTTTAGCGGTAACGGGGACCTTGCTTGCTTCTGCATTCGGTGGATGGTTTGCTGGATATCTCGCTGACCGAATTGGTCGTGTCCGCACTTTGCAATTCACCATCTTATGGTTTTCCAGTTTTAGTTTGGTCTGCGCATTTACTCAAGACTTTAATCAACTCATGATTGCTCGCGCACTCTTGGGATTTGGTTTCGGTGGTGAGTGGGCAGCTGGCGCGGTATTGATGGGTGAAACCATTCGTGCAGAGTATCGCGGTCGCGCGGTTGGTACCGTGCAGTCTGCATGGGCAATCGGTTGGGGTGCTGCAGTTCTCTTGCAGGCCATCATGTTTAGCTTATTGCCAGCCGATATGGCATGGCGTGCAATGTTCGTGGTCGGTTTTTTCCCTGCATTGTTGCTTTTGTATATTCGTCGCCATGTGGATGAGCCAGAAATTGCAAAAGTTGCTCGTGAAAAAGTGGTTGCGGCAGGTCAAGCACCTTCTATCTTGGAAATCTTCAAGCCTGGTATTTTGAAAACTACTATCTTGGCTTCATTGCTGACCATGGGCGCGCAAGGTGGCTACTACGCTATTACCACTTGGGTGCCAACTTTTTTAAAGGCGGAACGTAAATTAACTGTAGTTGGATCGACTGGTTATCTAGCTTTCTTAATTGTAGGAAGCTTCATCGGTTATCTTGTGGGCGCATGGATGGCGGACCGTTACGGTCGCCGGAAGCTATTCATGACATTCTCACTTGGTGCGATTGTCTTGGTGATTGCATACACCCAGCTAGAAATTACTAATGAGATGATGATGTGGTTAGGCTTCCCATTGGGATTCTTCGCTAGCGGCTATTTCTCTGGTATGGGCGCATTCTTGACAGAATTATTCCCAACGCGTTTACGCGGATCTGGACAGGGCTTTTGCTATAACTTTGGTCGCGGCATCGGTGCTTTGTTCCCAGCATTAGTTGGCTACTTCTCGGCTCAATATGGATTAGCAATGGCAATTGCGATTTTTGCAGTGATTGCTTATGGCGTATTTTTTATTGCGGCAGTGATTCTTCCGGAGACTAAAGGACGAGAGTTGCAAGCCAATTAAGGAAGTCTGTGTCTGCAGTAGATATTCCGTTTTGCCCTGGACCGCCTGAACATCAGAGCGGTCCTTTTCCTTTTAATGTTCCCTATGGTGCAGTTGATACGCATGCCCATGTAATCAGTGCTGCCAGCTTTGTGCCTGATCGCTCATACACATCTCCGGAGGCAACCGAAGAGCAATATATTCGTATGCTCGATGAGGTTGGTATGACTTATGGTGTTCTGATTCAAGTGAGTGTGAATGGCCAAGATAACGAACCCATGCTTAGGGTGCTGAAGAGTCACCCAAAACGCTTACGTGGCGTCGCTGTTCCTCTGCTTAATCAGCCAGACGCTTATTACCAAAGAATGAAGGATGCTGGCGTTGTCGGCATTCGTATGAATTTGATGTTCTCTGGTGGTGGTTTAGACATTTCAAAATTGGAAGAGTGCGATGCTCTCGCCAGAGATTGGGGTTGGCATATTCAATTCTTATTGGATACAAATGATTTACCAGATCTGATGCCACGCATGCAAAAGATGCAATCGACTTTAGTAATTGATCATATGGGATATTTGCGTACATCAGTGGGAATGCAGTCAGCCGGTTTTGCAGCCCTGCTTGAGTTGGTTAAGGAGCGAGCTTGGGTAAAAGTATCAGGCGCATATCGTTTAACTGATGAACCACCCCCATACTTGGATGTGGTGCCATACGCTAAAGCGTTAATTGTTGCGGCACCAGATAGATGTGTGTGGGGCTCCGATTGGCCGCATGTTGCTAATTGGGGGGTCATGCCGCGAGTCGCGCAAATGCTGGAAAGTTTGGCTTTGTATGCTCCCGATGAGGAGCTACGCAATCGGATTCTCTGTAGCAACCCCCAACGTCTATATTTTTCATAATATGAAACTTCATTACGCTGCATAAAATGCGGTGCAACATGTATAGATATTTTTAATTCCGCAGGGCGGATACACATTCCGCATTACAAAAATATCTCCATAAGTAACTGAAAATTAAGGGTTAAATTTTTTTAAAAAAGATTGAAATAGATCTTGCCTGCTTGTTATATCTCTCTAAACTCTTATATAAGACATAAGACTTAAATCAGTTCTTAAGGCTCTTCGAATTTTTGAATTACTTGTTTAACTTAGGGAGAAAAACATGGCAGATCGCAAAGCTGAAATCGAAGCAATTCAGAAGGATTGGGATACCAATCCACGTTGGAAAGGCATCAAACGTGGCTATACAGCAGAGGACGTTGTACGTCTACGCGGCTCGTTAAAGATTGAGCATACATTAGCAAAGCATGGCGCTGAAAAATTGTGGGATCTCGTGAATAACGAAGCCTACGTAAATTGCTTAGGCGCATTGACCGGTGGTCAAGCAATGCAACAGGTTAAAGCAGGTATTCAGGCGATCTACTTGTCTGGTTGGCAGGTGGCTGCTGATGGAAACTCTTACGCAGCAATGTATCCCGATCAATCTTTGTATCCAGTAGATTCTGTTCCAAAGATGGTTGAGCGTATTAACAACTCATTCCAACGTGCTGATGAGATTCAAACTGCTAAAGGTATTGGCCCTGGCGATGCAGGATACATCGACTACTATGCGCCAATCGTTGCTGATGCTGAAGCTGGTTTCGGTGGTGTATTAAACGCTTTTGAATTGGCTAAAGCATTGATCAAACAAGGTGCTGCTGGTGTTCACTTTGAAGACCAACTCTCTTCTGTTAAGAAGTGCGGTCACTTAGGTGGTAAGGTATTGTTGCCAACTGGCGAGTCTGTACAGAAATTGATCGCAGCCCGCTTAGCTGCTGACGTAATGGGCGTGCCAACCATCATCTTGGCTCGTACCGATGCTGAAGCTGCTGATTTGTTGACATCTGATTACGATGAAAACGACAAGCCATTCTTGACTGGTGAGCGCACTGCAGAAGGTTTCTACAAGACTCGTAAAGGTTTGGATCAAGCAATTTCACGTGGTTTGGCTTACGCTGAATATGCTGATATGGTTTGGTGTGAAACCGGCACTCCTGATTTGGATTTTGCACGTCAATTCGCTGAAGCGATTCGTGCGAAGTTCCCAGGCAAGATGTTGGCATACAACTGCTCACCATCATTTAACTGGAAGAAGAACTTGGACGATGCAACGATTGCGAAGTTCCAACGTGAGTTGGGCGCAATGGGTTACAAGTATCAGTTCATTACTCTCGCTGGTATTCACTCAATGTGGTACAACATGTACGACTTGGCGCAAGATTACTCTAAGCGTGGCATGACTGCTTATGTTGAGAAAGTGCAAGAGCCAGAATTTGCAGCGCGTGATCGTGGTTACACCTTCGTATCACACCAGCAAGAAGTTGGTACTGGTTACTTTGATGATGTAACTACTGTAATTCAAGGTGGTAAGTCATCGGTTACAGCGTTGACTGGTTCCACTGAAGAAGAGCAGTTCCACTAAGAATCCCTAAGTAGTCTGTAGTAGCAGTAACACCCTTACTGCCGCGGCATCTAAATTACCTCACAAAGGTGACTTAGATGCCGTTTTCGTATACATTCATTGCATGACAAATTGCACACTTTGTAAGGATGAACTCAAGCCCGATGAGGGTGAGTTAATTTGGCGCGGCGATGATTGCCGAGTCATCATGGTGAATGATCCTGATTTGCCAGGGTTTTGTCGGGTAATCTGGAATCGCCATGTTCCTGAAATGTCTGACCTCACCTATGGCGAACGTGAACACATCATGTCTTTAGTGTTTGCGGTTGAAGAGGTTATTCGTGAGGTGATGGAGCCAGATAAAGTTAATCTTGCTGCCTTAGGCAATATGGTTCCTCACATTCATTGGCATGTCATTCCTCGATACCAGGATGATGATTATTTCCCGGGTTCACCATGGTCGGCGAAGGTGAGAGAAAGCTCAAAATCAGCGCTTGAGTCCAGAAGAGCGCTTGCCAAGAAGCTGCCCGCAATTATTCGTGATGCGATCTCGCAAATGTATTAAATTAATAGAAAATCAGCGCAAAGCTGAAAAGCGGCACAAATAATAAAAATAGATGGAGACAGGTAGTGATAAACAAAATTATTCCTGGCGTGGCGCAAGCCGTCCAAGATATAGCCGATGGTTCAACCATTTTGGTTTCAGGTTTTGGTGGTGCAGGCTTGCCAATATATTTATTGGATGCCCTTGCGGAACAGGGCGCAAAGAATCTCACCATCATCAGCAACAATGCCGGAAATTCAGGAATTGGTATTGCTAAGTTAATTGGTAAAGGCCAGGTTAAAAAAGTTGTTTGCTCATTTCCTCGTCAGCCAGAGTCTGGTGCTTTCGACGATTTGTATCGTGAGGGAAAAATTGAGCTGGAGTTAGTTCCGCAAGGTACCCTAGCCGAGCGGATACGCGCTGGTGGTGCTGGAATAGGTGGATTCTATACCCCTACTGGTTTTGGTACAGAGTTAGCTAAAGGAAAAGATACACGGATTATTGATGGCGTTGACCACATTTTTGAAACGGCAATCAAAGCGGACTATGCTCTTATCAAGGCTGACAAAGGGGATCGCTGGGGTAATTTAACTTATCATCGCACAGGTCGTAACTTCGGCCCCATTATGGCAACAGCTGCGCGTTGCACAATTGCGCAAGTCAATGAAGTTGTGGAATTGGGGCGGCTCGATCCTGAAGTGATCATCACCCCCGGAATTTTTGTAAAACGTGTTGTGCTAGTAGGAGGAAAATCATGATTGATCTCTCCAAAGTCAAAAAACGTACAACAGCGGATATTGCCAAGAGGATTGTTCAAGATATTCCTGACGGGGCACATGTCAATTTGGGCATTGGTCAACCCATGACCATTTCTAATTACCTACCTTCAGATAAAGAAATCCTCTTGCACTCGGAGAATGGGTTGCTTGGAATGGGCCCACTTGCTAAGGATCATGAGATTGATGAAGAGTTGGTGAATGCTGGCAAGCAGCCAGTCACGATGCTGCCGGGTGCATCTCTTTGTCACCATACAGATTCTTTTGTGATGATTCGTGGGGGCCATATTGATATCTGTGTATTGGGCGCCTTTCAGGTTTCCGTCAAAGGCGATATTGCGAATTGGCGCACGGGCGATCCTAAAGCCATCCCTGCAGTGGGTGGCGCGATGGATTTGGCTTTGGGCGCAAAGAAGTTATTTGTCATGATGGAGCATCTCACTAAATCTGGTGAGTCCAAACTCGTTCTAGAGTGCACTTATCCCTTAACTGCTTTAGCTGCTGTTGACTGCGTTTATACCGATTTGGCAACAATCGCTGTTACCCCTGAAGGGCTTGTTGCATTAGATTGGGTAGACGGTCTTAGTTTTGAAGAGCTGCAATCTTTAAGTGGCGTACCAATGATTCAGGGTTCGGCACAATAAATGAACGCGTGCCTTAGATCAATATTCATTCTTACTGCTTGGTTGTTTTCTGGAATTGTTTGCGCTCAAAGCAAAACGGATTACCCAAGTAAGCCCATTCATTTAATTGTCGGATTTTCTCCGGGAGGCTCCGCTGATACAGTTGGGCGCGCTTTGGCTGAAGGACTTTCACTTAGATTGGGTCAACCTGTTGTAGTTGAAAACAAGGCTGGTGCAAACGGAAACATCGCTGCTGAGTACGTAGCGCGATCACCAGCAGATGGTTATATTTTGTATTTCCCTTCAATTGGCCATGCTGTAAATGCTTCGCTCTACAAAAATCTTCCATATGATCCTGTGAAAGATTTCACGGCGATTGGCAGCGTGTTTTCAGCACCCAACATCCTCATCCTTCCTACAAACTCGCCTTATAAATCTGTAAATGAATTGATTGCAGCTGCAAAAGCAAATCCCGGCAAGCTTACTTTTGCTTCTAGTGGTAGCGGTACATCCGTTCATTTATCAGCAGTATTATTTGAAAAGATGGCTAAGATCGATATGATTCACGTGCCATATAAGGGTACTGGTAGTGCTATGCCAGATGTGATCTCAGGGCAAGTAGATATGAGTTTTCCAAACTTACCCAGTGGTTTACCGCATGTAAAGTCTGGCAGTCTACGAGCTCTTGGCGTTACTACTGCAAAGCGATCTAGTGCTGCACCTAATATTCCAACTATCGCTGAATCTGGGCTTCCAGGTTATGACATGGCGACTTGGTATGGTTTAGTGGCGCCAGCAAATTTACCAGTAGAAATTCGTAATCGAATTAATAAGGAGTTGCAGGGCATTCTAGTGGATCCTAAATTTAAGGATAAATTAATTGCGCAGGGTGCTGATCCAATGCCTGGAACTCCTGAACAATTTGCTACCTTTATTAAAAGTGAAATTGAGAAATGGCGTAAGTTAATTGCGCAGTCCCAAATTACGATTGATTAATAAGATAAGAGATATAGAAAGGCAATCAACATCCATGTCATTTGCTGCTAACAAATACGATGCTTGTATAGCGGGCATTTACGAGCACCCTCTGAGAGTTGCGCCAGATCATACGGTTGCACAATTGCATGCTGAAGTTGCTCAAGGTGCCTTGCAAGATGCAGGTCTCACTTTAGATGATGTAGATGGGTATTTCTGTGCTGGTGACGCGCCTGGAATGGGTCCAGTATCGATGGTTGACTATCTAGGATTAAAGAAATTACGCTATCTTGATTCGACGGATACTGGCGGATCTTCCTACTTAACGCACGTAAATCATGCTGCCCGCGCTATTGCTGCCGGTCAATGTAAGGTTGCCCTAATTACTTTGGCGGGCCGACCAAAATCAGAAGGATCCAGTGGCACACAAGTGCGTAGCCAATGGGCGAGTGCACCCGACTTTGCCTTCGAGAAACCTTATTCTCCAGCGCCATTGAATACCTATGCAATGTGCGCGATGCGTCACATGTATGAGTTTGGCACTACCAGTGAGCAATTGGCTTGGATTAAAGTGGCGGCCTCCCATCATGCGCAACACAATCCCAATGCCGCTTTGAAAGATGTATTAACAGTGGATGATGTTTTGAATTCGCCGATGATTGCAGATCCATTGCATCGCGCAGATTGTTGTGTTGTGACTGATAGTGGCGGCGCACTGGTAGTGGTGCATCCAGATATCGCTAAGAGCTTGAAGAAGCCAGTTGTCACCATGATGGGTGCTGGAGAAACAACGAAGGGTCAGATGGGTGGCAAGGTAGATCTGACTTATTCAGGGTTGGCATGGGCTGCACCTCTCGCATTTAAAGAGGCCAAACTGACGCCAGAGCAAATTCGTTATGCCTCTATTTATGACAGCTTCACTATTACCGTATTGATTCAGCTAGAAGATCTTGGGTTCTGCAAAAAAGGAGAAGGCGGTAAGTTTGTAGAAGGTGGTCAACTCATTTCTGGTAAAGGAAAATTAGCATTCAATACCGACGGCGGTGGTTTATGCAATAACCATCCAGCCAATCGAGGCGGAATGACTAAGGTCATTGAGGCAGTTAGACAGTTACGCGGAGAAGCACACCCAGCTGTACAAGTTCCCAATCTAGAGTTTGCGCTTGCATCTGGCATTGGCGGTGCATTAGGTACTCGTCACGGTGCTTCAGTGTTAATTATGGGGAGATTGCAATGAGCCAAGCAAATCAAAAGCAAGCAGAACATCGTTTGCCAAGTCCTGTTGCCAATCCTGAGAACAAAGCATTCCTCGAGGCAGCGCAGAAAGATGAACTTCTATTAAAGCATTGCAATTCTTGCAAGGAGTCTCATTACTATCCGCGCACCATTTGCCCCCACTGCGGTAGTGATGACACCACCTGGATCAAGTCAGCAGGGGTAGGAGAAATCTATTCTTATACCGTTATGAGGCGCGGTGTTGAGGTGCCTTTTGCAATGGCTTATGTCAAATTACAAGAGGGAATTTCTATGTTGACTCACCTGACCAATTGCGATTTTGATTCAATTCGAGTTGGGCAAAAGGTAAGGGTAGTGTTTCAAGAAACACAAGATGGTCAAAAGACCCATTTATTTGAACCCGTTTAATTCTTTGTATAGCGTTAACAAAGTTTCCTGAGGGCCTCGAGATAATTCTCGGGATTGAGGGGTTTGCCCTCCCTCTGCGATTCCCACATCACTTGTCCTAAGCATTCCATCATGAGATGTTGGGCTTCATGTTCCGAACCCAGTTTCTTACTCAGTTTTTCAGCAATCTCTTTGATGCCTGGTGGTTGGTTGATAGAAATTTGTTCACTAATCGATAGATGCATGGATAGATGCAAGAAGGGATTGGTTTCCCCGCGCTCTGGCGTGTAGTCTTGAGATAAAGCTCCCTCTGGGTCAGCTAATAGGGTGTGATATTCCGGATGCTGCGCAATCCAATCGCTGGCAAGTGTCTCCATCGCATCCAAAATCTGCCCTTCACTTTTTTTCTTCCAGGTATCACAGAAAAAGCGACGAACTTCTTCACGAGTGGGATTAAATAGAGCCACGAACTTTTCCTTTTGCCGTTTTCTGTTTGAATTCGCAGAGTGGCTCAACAATGCATTGGGCGCACTCGGGGTTGCGAGCTTTGCAAGTATATCTACCATGCAAGATAAGCCAATGATGCGCATCTAGAAGATACTCTTTTGGGACTCGCTTGAGCAATTGTTTCTCCACTTCCAGAACATCTTTTCCAGGCGCTAACCCGGTGCGATTGGATACCCTAAAGATATGAGTATCTACTGCGATGGTAGGTTGACCAAAAGCAGTATTGAGAATGACGTTGGCCGTTTTTCTACCAACACCAGGCAAAGCCTCAAGATCTTCCCTATTTTGTGGCACTTCTCCACCATGCTTTTCAATTAATAAGCGACAAGTCTCCTGAATATGTCTACCTTTGGCATTAAAAAGTCCAATATGTTGAATATAAGGACGTACACCTTCTTCGCCAAGATCAAGAATTGCTTGAGGGGTATTGGCGACTTTAAAAAGTTTGCGAGTTCCCTTGTTTACAGACACATCAGTAGCCTGAGCGGATAATAATACGGCAATGAGTAGCTCAAAAGGCGAGTTATATTCCAGCTCGGTAGTGGGTTTTGGATTGTTTGCTTTGAGTTGCTCAAAAAAAGCACGCCGCTTTTCTGGGTTCATCATGACTTTTGCTGAGCCCTCGCAATTGCTGCGGCAATAATTGCGCGCTTACGCTCTTTCTCTTTTTCTTCTTCGGCTGAGGAGGGTTGCTCTGCATTTACAGCGGCTAACTTAACCGCTGCTTTCTTAGCTAAACGCTCATCATTATCTTTTTGCTCCCGATCCAATCGCTGCTCACGATCATGGTAGCGCTGGCGTGCAAGCTGCGCTAAATCAGCACTCCATGCATCCCAACCAGTTTTTTCCTCTGTCACATTGATCATGGAGATGCAATCAACGGGGCACGGCGGAATACACAGATCGCAACCAGTGCACCAATCTGATAGCACCACATGCATTTGCTTCGAGGCACCTACGATTGCATCAACAGGACATGCTTGAATGCATAAGGTACAGCCGATACATTTTTGTGGGTCAATGAACGCGACTGCTCTTGGGCGCTCAATGCCACATTCTGGATTGATGTTTGGATGCAAATCAAATGCATCTTGTGGATAAATTGACGTCAAAACCTGACTGAGCCTTTTAATGCCCTCAACCCCGCCTGGTGGACACTGATTGGGAAGGGCTTCACCTTTAGCTAGTGCCTCGGCATATCCTCTGCAATCGGGGTAACCGCATTTAGTGCATTGGGTTTGAGGAAGAAGATCCTCTAGGCGATCAGCAAGCTCTTTCACCTTGTTGGTCTTCATGTATTGCGAGTTCCCAATTTAAATGAGAGACGCTAGGGTCTCTCATTTGTATTAATTAGCGCCGGATTTGCGTTTTTGAGGCTGATGCTCTCGAATAAAGGATTTAATTTTTGGATATACCTTTTCACGCCAGCGACGACCTGCGAAGATGCCGTAGTGACCAGCGCCAGCCACTTCGTAATGCGCTTTAGCTTCTTTAGGAATGCCGGCACATAAACCATGAGCTGATCGCGTTTGACCACTTCCAGAGATATCATCAAGCTCGCCCTCTACTGTGAGTAAGGCAGTCTTTTTAATATCTTCTGGTTTTACAAGCTTGCCTGCAACTTCCCAAGTCCCATTTGGCAATGCATAGTCCTGGAACACGGTTTTAATCGTATCGAGGTAGAACTTTGCATCTAAATCTAAAACAGCGTTGTATTCATCATAGAAACGAATATGAGCCTCGGCATCCTCTTCGTCGCCACGCACAAGATTGGTGAAGTAATCCCAATGTGATTGCAAATGGTTTTGAGGATTCATGGCGATAAAGCCAGTGTGTTGCAAGAAGCCTGGGTATACCCGACGACCAGCGCCTGGATAGGTTGGCGGAACCTTGTAAATGACGTGGCTCTCAAACCAATCATGCGATTTTTGTTCGGCCAAGTTGTTCACAGCAGTAGGCGACTTACGCGCATCAATCGGACCGCCCATCATGATCATTGAGGCAGGAGTTTTTTCACCAGCAGAAGCCATTAATGAAATAGCGCCTAAAGTAGGTACGGTAGGTTGGCAAACAGAAATCACATGTAAATTTTCTGCGCCGATAAAACGGATAAATTCTTGAACGTAGTGAACATAGTCATCTAGTCCAAATTCACCCTCGCTCACAGGAACATTGCGAGCATCAACCCAGTCGGTGATGTATACCTTGTGATCTTGCAAAAGTGTGCGGACGGTATCACGCAGCAAAGTTGCATGGTGACCTGAGAGTGGTGCCACGATCAAAACAGAAGGATCTTCTTTTAGTTTTTTGATTGTTTCAACGTCATCTGAGAAACGCTTAAAGCGAATCAAGTTACAAAATGGCTTTGTAACTTTAGTAATTTCATGAATAGCGACTTCATGTCCATGGGCAATAACGGAGCGAATGCCGAATTCTGGTTTTTTGTAGTTCTTGCCTAAACGATAGAGGAGCTCATAGCTGGCAGCCAGACGCTCAGAGCCTGGAACTTTTGATGCAGGGTTGGCCGCATTAATCAATGCCTCAGAAGCAGCGCGTGCCCATGAACTCATTGGTTGAAGTAAGGCTTTTTGGAACTCGTGTAACTGATAAAGCATGCTACCTCCTCTAAATCTTGATTACCGCATTAGGCCTATTACGCCAGCACGCGGGCAATTGCTTTAGCTACCTTATCAATATTTTTGGTATTGAGGGCAGCAACACAAATACGTCCAGTTGAAAGGGCATAAATGCCATCTTCTTTTTGCAATCGATCTACTTGTTCAGCGGTTAAGCCAGAATAAGAGAACATGCCGCGTTGTTTTTCAATAAAAGCGAAGTCCTGTTTAACACCAGCAGCAGCTAATTTTTGAACTAAGCCCTGACGCATTGCCTTAATACGATCACGCATTTCTGCTAACTCATCTTCCCAAAGTTGACGAAGTTCAGGTGAATTCAAAACCGCCGCAGCAATTGCGGCCCCATGGGTAGGTGGGTTTGAGTAGTTTGTACGAATGACACGCTTTAATTGAGAGAGAACGCGAGTGGACTCATCTTTACTTTGTGTCACGATGGATAAAGCCCCAACGCGCTCACCATATAGTGAGAATGATTTGGAGAAAGAGCTCGATACGAAGAAAGACATGCCAGACTCAGCAAAGAGGCGCACGGCGACACCGTCTTTATCAATGCCGTCTGCAAAGCCTTGATAAGCCATATCTAAGAATGGAATCAAACCTTTGTTTTTGCAGATGTCGATTACTTGACGCCATTGCGCCTCAGTAATATCTGCGCCTGTTGGGTTATGGCAGCAAGCGTGCAATAAGACAGTTGTATTTTTTGGGAAAGACTCAAGAGACTTCACCATGCCGTCAAAATCAACACCACGAGTTTTGCCATCAAAATAAGTGTACTCGAGCACTTCAAAACCAGCAGATTCAAAAATACCGCGATGGTTTTCCCAGGTAGGGTTGCTGATCGCGCAAGGAGCATTCAAATTCAAGCGCTTAAAAAAGTCAGCACCTACACGCAATGCACCGGTTCCGCCTAAGCACTCTGCTGTAACTACTCGGCCATCTTTAATTAATGCCGAATCCGAGCCAAATAATAGGTTTTGCACCGCAGTGTTGTACGGGTTTGGACCTTCGATTGGAATATAGCTACGTGGTGAGTGTTTTGCCACAATTGCTTCTTCAGCCTTAATAACCGCCTTCAAAAGAGGAACTTTGCCTTCGTCGGTGTAGTAAACGCCAACACCAAGGTTTACTTTGTCAGCGCGTTGATCGGCGACATAAGCTTCTGTGAGGCCAAAAATAGGGTCTTTTGGGGCTAATTGAACTGAGGCAAACAGGGTCATTTGGTTTCGAAAATGGTGGTTTAAGGATGGTTTTGTTATTAATTGACGTTAAATTAGGCTAAATTGTCTGTTTTTGTGTTCAGAGCTAACTATTTCTTAATAAGAACGGCAAAATCATTGTTTGTACAAAATTCGCTGTAAAGAATACTCACAGGTGAAATGATAGCCGAGATGCCCCCTAAGTTAAGTAAAACTGACCCAAAAAATGAGTCAAAAGTAGCTCAGAAAAAAGCTGGCTCCGATTCCCCTGAAAATGCAGGGCATGAGCTTGATCCGGCCAAATTTGTCAGTTTTCCAGACTCCCCTTATCAGCTATATCAGCCCTTCCCGCCAGCCGGTGACCAGCCTGCGGCTATCGATGCCTTGGTGGAGGGGGTTGAGGATGGTCTGACCTACCAAACATTGTTGGGGGTCACTGGATCTGGAAAGACCTTCACAATGGCAAATGTCATTGCTAGAACAGGGCGTCCGGCCATTGTTTTTGCCCCAAATAAGACCTTGGCGGCACAGCTTTATAGTGAATTTAGGGAGTTTTTCCCAAAAAATGCGGTCGAGTACTTTGTGAGCTACTACGACTATTACCAGCCGGAGGCCTATGTACCCCAGCGGGATCTCTTTATTGAGAAAGATTCCTCTATTAATGAGCACATCGAGCAAATGCGCTTATCGGCAACGAAGAGTCTTTTGGAGCGTCGCGATGTTGTGATCGTGGCAACAGTTTCAGCGATCTACGGTATTGGCAACCCTGGCGACTATCACAGCATGGTGATGACCTTGCGACCTGGCGACAAAATGAGTCAGCGCGATATTTTGACCAGATTGATCGCCATGCAGTATGAGCGCAACGAGATGGATTTTAAGCGTGGTGTATTTCGAGTGCGTGGCGACACCATTGATATCTTTCCGGCTGAACATAATGAACTAGCACTTCGAGTTGAATTATTTGATGATGAAGTGGAAAGCTTGCAGTTTTTTGATCCGCTTACTGGAAAGATTAGGCAAAAAATTCCGCGTTTTACTGTTTACCCAAGTTCGCATTATGTGACTCCTCGCGAAACTGTTTTGAAGGCTATTGAAACAATCAAAGAGGAATTGCGAATTCGTTTGGATGAGTTTGTTAAAGACGGGAAATTAGTTGAGGCTCAGCGACTAGAACAACGGACACGTTTTGATTTAGAAATGTTGAATGAGTTAGGTTTTTGTAAGGGGATTGAGAACTATTCACGTCACTTGTCTGGGGCTGCGCCAGGTGAGGCTCCGTCTACCTTAGTCGACTATTTACCAAATGACGCCCTAATGTTTTTAGATGAGAGCCATGTACTCATCGGACAGTTAAACGCCATGTATAACGGCGACAAATCTCGGAAACATACCTTGGTTGAGTTTGGTTTCCGCTTGCCATCTGCAATGGATAATCGCCCACTCAAATTCACCGAATTTGAAACCAAGATGCGTCAAACGATTTTTGTATCGGCAACTCCTGCTGAATACGAGAGTCAGCACCAAGGTCAAGTGGTTGAGCAAGTAGCTAGACCTACTGGTTTGGTTGATCCAGAAATTGAAGTGCTACCAGCAAGCACTCAGGTTGATGATTTGCTTAGCCAAATTCATGAGCGCGTCAAAGTTGGTGAGCGTGTCTTAGTCACAGTTCTTACAAAACGTATGGCAGAGCAATTGACTGATTTTCTCTCAGACAATGGAGTGAAAGTGCGTTATGTGCATTCTGATATTGATACCGTTGAGCGCGTTGAAATTTTGCGCGACCTGCGTTTAGGTGTGTTTGATGTATTGGTCGGTATTAATTTATTGAGAGAAGGTTTAGATATTCCCGAGGTATCTTTGGTGGCGATCTTGGACGCTGATAAAGAAGGCTTTTTGCGTTCGGAGCGCTCACTGATTCAAACAATCGGTCGTGCTGCTCGAAATGTCCGTGGTAAAGCAATCTTGTATGCCGATAAAGTGACTGATTCGATGCAAAGAGCAATGGGCGAGACGGAGCGTCGTCGCAGCAAACAAATTGCTTTCAATAAAACTCATGGAATCGAGCCAAAAGGGGTTCAAAAGCGTATTAAGGACATCATTGATGGCGTTTACGACGTTAAAGAGAAGCGTCAAGAAATGGCTATTGAGCAAGAGCGTGCTCACTATGAAGATATGAGTGAGAAAGAATTATCCAATGAAATCAAACGCTTAGAAAAGCAGATGATTGCTGAAGCCAAAAATCTCGAGTTTGAAAAAGCAGCCAATACGCGGGATCGACTCTCCAAGATCAAGGAGATGGCATTTGGGGCGCGATCTAGGGATCTTCTGGCTTAATTCGCATTTGCCTCATGGCTAATGGGGTTTTTTGAGATAATTCCCGAGCAGTTTGCTAGGGTTTATGGTAAAGTTGAGTGGAATAGTCAGGTATTACCCACTTGTCTATTAGCTGTCCATAACAATCCATTACCAAGGTGACATATGAGACTTACAACTAAAGGTCGTTTCGCAGTAACCGCAATGATTGATTTAGCCCTGCGTGAGACGCATGGTCCTGTGACGTTGGCAGGAATTAGTCAGAGACAAAAAATTTCGCTTTCTTACCTCGAGCAGCTATTTGGCAAGCTACGTCGCTTCAATATTGTTGAAAGTACGCGCGGCCCTGGAGGTGGATATACGTTGGCTCGCCCCTCTAATGAAGTGAGTGTCGCCGACATCATTGTGGCTGTTGATGAGCCTTTAGATGCTACTCAGTGCGGCGGTAAAGGTAATTGTCACACCGATGAAGAAAATCATGGTCGTTGCATGACCCATGATCTTTGGAGCAACCTGAACTTAAAGATGGTTGAGTACCTTAGCTCTGTGACCTTGCGTGATCTAGTGCAGCAGCAAGAAGGCCGTGGCATTGTGATCCAAGACATGCGTCCTAAGAAGGTCAAAATTGAAGGTACAAAGGCTGAAAAACCAGCTCCAGTACTAGCAGTAAAAAAAGAAGTTGCCCCAAAGGCGCCACTCGTGAATTCAGTATTTAATTTGGCGCGGCAAAGTTAATTAGCAATTCTTTATTTAGAAATACAACATGAACGCACCACAAGACCTTCCACAACAACCGGTTCCGATGTTTAGTCCTAAGCACTTTCCGGTGTATATGGATTACTCAGCTACAACACCAATAGATCCGCGAGTTGTCGACAAAATGTTGCCTTATTTGCGCGAGCAATTTGGCAATGCCGCTTCTCGTAGCCATGCATATGGCTGGGCTGCGGAGGAGGCAGTTGAGTGGGCGCGTTCTGAGATTGCCCAATTGGTTCATGCGGATCCAAGAGAGATCGTCTTTACTAGTGGCGCTACTGAAAGTATTAATTTGGCTTTGAAAGGTGCCGCTCACTTTTACAAGGATCGCGGTAATCACATCATTACCGTTAAAACAGAACATAAGGCAACTTTGGATACTTGTCGCGAATTAGAGCGTGAAGGTTTTGAAGTTACTTATTTAGATGTATTGCCAAACGGATTGATTGACTTTGCTCAGCTCGAGACTGCAATGAAGCCAGGGACTATTTTGACTTCTGTGATGTATGTCAATAATGAGATTGGCGTAGTGCAAGATATCCCTCGCATTGGTGACTTATGTCGTTCTCGAGGCGTAATCTTCCACGTAGATGCAGCCCAAGCGACCGGTAAAGTTGAAATTGACCTTGATAAGATCAAAGTCGATCTCATGAGTTTTTCAGCACACAAGACTTATGGCCCAAAAGGTATTGGAGCCTTATTTGTACGTCGTAAGCCACGTATTCGTATCGAAGCGCAAATACATGGTGGTGGACATGAGCGTGGCATGCGTTCTGGTACTTTGGCGGTTCACCAAATCGTTGGTATGGGCGAGGCATTTCGTATAGCCCGCATTGAGATGGCAGAAGAGAGTAAGCGTATTCGTGCCTTGCGTGATCGCTTGTTAGCTGGTTTAAAAGATATTGAAGAGGTATATGTGAATGGCGATATGGAAAGCCGTGTGCCCCACAACCTCAATATCAGCTTTAACTATGTTGAGGGTGAGTCCATGATGATGGCTCTCAAAGATTTGGCGATCTCATCTGGTTCTGCCTGTACCTCTGCATCATTGGAGCCTTCTTACGTATTGCGCGCTTTGGGCCGCAATGATGAGTTGGCACATAGCTCGATTCGTTTTACATTGGGCCGCTTTACCACCCAAGAAGAAGTGGACTTCACAATTAAGTTAGTTAAGGAAAAGATTGCGAAGCTGCGCGAGTTATCCCCATTATGGGAAATGTATAAAGACGGGATTGATCTCAGCACCATTCAGTGGGCTGCGCATTAAAGAAACAAAATTGAGAAATTAAAGAGGAAATACCATGGCATATAGCGACAAAGTCATTGACCACTATGAAAACCCCCGCAATGTTGGCTCTTTTGAAAAGGGCGATAACAGTGTAGGAACTGGTATGGTTGGCGCCCCAGCATGTGGCGACGTAATGAAGCTACAGATTCGCGTAAACGATCAAGGCGTTATTGAGGATGCCAAGTTCAAAACTTATGGTTGCGGCTCAGCAATCGCTTCCTCTTCTTTGGTTACAGAGTGGGTTAAAGGAAAGACCTTAGATCAAGCGCTGGAAATTAAGAACTCTTTAATTGCTGAAGAGTTGGCTTTGCCACCTGTGAAAATTCACTGCTCTATTTTGGCTGAAGACGCAATTAAAGCAGCGGTTGCTGACTACAAAGAAAAGCATCCTGCAAAATAAGTATAGAAATATTTGAGATTCATCATGGCAATTACCTTAACTGAAAAAGCAGCAAAGCACGTTAACCGCAATCTGGAGAAGCGCGGTAAAGGTTGTGGCTTGCGGTTAGGTGTTCGCACCACTGGCTGCTCTGGCTTGGCCTATCAGTTGGAGTATGTAGATGAGCCAGCTGCGGAAGATCAAGTATTTGAATCAAATGGCATTAAGGTATTTGTAGATCCAAAAAGTTTGGCTTACCTGGATGGAACGGAATTGGATTTTGTGCGCGAGGGTTTGAACGAGGGATTTAAGTTTCAAAATCCGAACGTAAAAGATGAGTGTGGTTGTGGCGAATCTTTCCGCGTCTGACGATTACTTTCGATTTTTTGGCCTCAACCAGCAATTCAACATCGACTTGCCTGCACTCGATCAGGCTTACTTAGCAATTCAGAAAGAAGTACATCCAGATCGCCATGCTCGTGGTAGTGAGGCAGAGCAACGAATTGCGATGCAAATGGCAACCTTAGCCAATACAGCATATCAAACCCTCAAGAATCCAATTCAGCGGGGGCTTTATTTATGTCAGCTCAATGGGGTGGATGCTAAGTTGGAAACGAACACCGCTATGCCGGCTGCCTTTTTAATGAAGCAAATGGAGTGGCGTGACACGCTCGATGAGCAAGCAGAGGAGTTGCCAGAGCTTGAGGCTCTTATGACTGAAGTAGAGCAATCCAGATCAGATATCCTGGGGGAAATTACTCAAGCAATTGATGGCTCCAAAAATTACCAACGTGCCGCTGAGCTACTCAGAGGGCTATTGTTTATCGATAAATTTGCAATCGAGCTAGATGATGCAATTGCGGCGCTCATTTAGCTACACACTGAAATCTTATGGCTTTATTACAAATCTCCGAACCAGGTAAATCGCTCGCACCGCATCAGCGTCGCATTGCTGTTGGCATTGATTTGGGTACAACGAACTCGTTAGTGGCGATTGTTCGAGATGCGCTACCAAAGGTATTGCCAGATGAACAAGGTCGTGAGTTGCTCCCTTCAGTCGTGCGTTACTTGCCCAATGGCAGAACTCAGGCAGGTTTTGAAGCCTTAGAGAGCGCAGTGAGCGACCCAAAAAATACCATTATTTCAGTAAAGCGCTTCATGGGTCGTGGCTTAAGTGATGTCGAAAATAGCGAAAGCGCACCATACGATTTTGTAGATCAACCTGGTATGCTGAAGTTAAGAACAGTTGCTGGCGATAAAAGTCCAATTGAAGTTTCTGCAGAAATTTTGGCAAGATTGCGTCAGCTTGCTGAAGATTCTGTTTCAGAAGATATTGTTGGCGCAGTAATTACTGTGCCAGCTTATTTTGATGATGCACAGCGTCAAGCAACCAAAGATGCTGCTAAGTTGGCCGGCATCGAAGTACTCCGCTTATTAAATGAGCCGACTGCTGCGGCGATTGCCTATGGATTAGATAATGCTTCTGAGGGTGTTTATGCCGTCTATGATCTTGGCGGCGGAACTTTTGACATTTCTATTTTGCGAATGAGTCGAGGTGTCTTTGAGGTACTCTCTACTGGTGGAGATTCTGCATTAGGCGGGGATGATTTTGATCATCGCCTGTACTGTTGGGTTTTAGAGCAGGCAAAGCTACCGCCCCTATCTGTACACGACCATCGCACATTACTGCAAGCTTGTAAGCATGCAAAAGAACTACTAAGTCACAACCCTTTGGCGCGTGTGCATGAAACACTATCCGATGGAACCGTAGTAAATGTTGGTGTTAGCCAAGCCCAATTTTTTGAGATTACTCAAAACCTAGTAACTAAAACCTTAATGGCATGTAAGAAAGCTTTGCGTGACGCTGGCCTGAAGTCCGCAGATGTAAAAGGTGTGGTAATGGTGGGCGGCTCTACACGCATGCCTAATGTGCAGCGTGCAGTTGGCGAGCTATTTGGCACCCAACCATTAAATAATTTAAATCCTGATCAAGTGGTTGCATTGGGTGCCGCTATGCAAGCTGATTTATTAGCTGGCAATCAAAGTAAAGATGATGAATGGTTGTTGTTGGATGTGATCCCATTGTCCCTCGGTTTGGAGACTATGGGCGGTTTAGTGGAAAAAATCATTCCACGTAACACCCCGATTCCTGTTGCTAGGGCACAAGACTTTACAACTTTTAAAGATGGACAAACAGCTCTGGCTATACAAGTAGTACAGGGCGAGCGTGAGCTAGCTCAAGACTGCCGCTCTCTTGGCCGTTTCGAGTTAAGGGGAATCCCTCCGATGGCAGCTGGTGCCGCGCGCATACGCGTCACCTTCCAAGTGGATGCTGATGGCTTATTGTCAGTAAGCGCAACAGAGCAAGGCTCGGGCGTGAAAGCCTCAATCGATATAAAGCCTTCTTATGGCTTAACAGATGCTGAAATCACTCGGATGCTGCAAGATGGTTTTGCCTCTGCCAAGGAGGATTTGCTTGCGAGATCCCTAAGAGAGGAGCAAGTCAGCGCGCAACGCTTGATTGATGCTGTACAGGCTGCTTTAGTAAGTGATCGACATCTTTTGAGCCAGGAGGAGCAGTCTGCTATTGATCGCGAGATTGAAAAATTACAAATCATCCTAAATGAAGAGACTGACAGCGCAATTGTTCGTAAGGCTGTTGATCATGTAGCACAAGCTACTGATGAATTTGCTCAGAAGCGCATGAATGCCAGCATTCAAAAAGCTTTAGCTGGCAAGAATGTTACCGAGATTTAAGATGTATAAAAATCAATAATCAGAAAATAAGAAGCCATCATGACCCAAATTGTTGTTCTACCTCATAGTGAATATTGCCCAGAAGGTGCAGTTGTCGAGGTCTCACCGGGCACATCTATTTGCGAGGCTTTGTTGGAAAATGACATTCCAATTGAGCATGCCTGTGATATGGTTTGTGCGTGCACTACTTGCCATGTGATTGTGAAAGAGGGTTATCAAAGTCTCAATCCGCCAGACGAGAATGAAGAAGATATGCTTGATCGTGCTTGGGGATTGAATTCTCAATCACGTCTATCTTGCCAAGCAATTGTGGCTAAAGAGGATTTAGTAATTGAGATTCCCAAATACTCAATCAATCACGCTAAAGAGAATCATTGAGTGCACATACCCAGTGAGGTATTAAATAAAAAATGCTTCATCGTTGTAGGTGCAAGGTTAATTATCAGATAAGAATAATTGTTTTATCGCTAGAGTAATATTTTGACGGTTGTGTTTTTTGCGTTCTAGTAGGCCAACTTTTCTATAAATTGTTTTACCAGGTAGCTTCTGAATGGCAAGTTGCCGGTCAGTTCCCCATGGGATATTAGCTAACTTGGGAACTATTGAGTAGCCAATCCCTTGCCTGACCAGTTCAATAATTGCCTCAACAGAGTTGAGCTCCATGCTTTCTTCTATAGATAATTTATTTGCTTTAATGGTTTGATCAACTAGATGACCAGTCCAAGTATTTCGTTCAAATCGAATAAATGGTAGTTTGAGTTTTGAAGAAGAAGGTTTTGTAAAATTCTTCGAATCTAGGGTGGGGGTAATCAGAATCATCGGCTCCCTGTAGAGCTCTGTCCACTGGATATTTTGAGGAAGGGCAAATGGCGATTCTGTAACAATCGCCCCATCTATGCTGCCTTCTAAGACTTGGTCTAGAAAGTTGCTTGAAAGACCCGCTAGTAATTTGATTTCTAAATCAGGGTAACGCAGTTTTAGCTCATTGAGCGTTTTTCCAAATGCACCCATGAGCGATGAAACAAGAGCGCCAATCACAATGGTGCCACTTAAGTCGGATTTTAAATTCGACCCAAGAGCCTCATAGCGTGCAATGATTTCTTGGATTGGTTCAATCAAGGACCTACCGCTTGTATTTAAGCTAAGTGAGCGTTTGGTGCGATCAAAAAGCTCCAGCCCGATTTCTTCTTCAAGTTGCTGGATTTGTTGGCCGGCCGCTGCCGGCGTAAGTCCAATTTCACGTGAGGCTGCGGCAACGCTCTTGTGGCGAGCAATCACAAGGAAGTTTTTGAGGATTCTGATACTGGACATATATTGATTATAAATAAATAATTTATCTCAAAGAAAAATATATTCGATTTATTTTTTATATTCCACCAATATAATGAATCTATGTCAAATACAGATCTCAAAGTAAAAGTCTGGCGCGGTGGGCAAGAGGGCGAATTCGTCGAATACTTGGTACCGCGTAATCCAAACCAAACGGTTTTGGATGTGGTCACCTATATCCAACGCAAACTCGACTCAACGCTGAGCTATCGCTTTGCTTGTCGCGTAGGTATGTGTGGTTCATGTGCAATGACGGTGAATGGCGTTGCAAGATGGACTTGTCGGACCCATGTATCTCAAATTGTGGAAGGGGATGCTTTAGAAATAGCACCACTGAATAACCTGCCAGTTATTAAAGATCTTGCAACGGATATGCGTGAGTTCTTCAATAAATGGAAGGGTGCAGTTGGATTTTTCAAGGGTAATCAAACGCGGCATGATGATTTTGCAAAAGTTGAGCCAGATTCTAAAGAGCGTCAATTAGCAAATGCTGGAATAGAGTGTATTGGTTGTGGTGTTTGTTATGCATCCTGTGAGGTGGTTGAAGCTAGGCCCAACTATTTAGGCCCCGCGGCTCTTAACCGCGCATGGACTCTGTTGAATGATGTTCGGGATACTCAGCAGCTTGAGCGGATGCGTGCCGTTGCAGGTGATGCTGGTTGCCACGCATGCCATACCCAAGGATCCTGTACTGAGCGTTGCCCCAAAGCAATAGAACCAACAGCAAGTATTGCGGGATTGAAAAAATTAGTTGCAAAAGCAGCTGTGCGTGGCAGTAAGTGGGGTAAGTTATGAGTGGCGTTCTTCAGGCAAAACTTTGGTATGCGCAACGAATTAGCGCAATGGTTCTTGGTATCTGCGTTGCTGTCCATTTGCTAATTATTTTTTATGCAATACGAGGCGGGTTAAGCGCGCAAGAGATTTTAGGGCGCACCCAGGGAAACATTAGCTTTGCAATTTTTTATGAGACTTTTGTGCTTGCCTGTTTTGTGCATGCACCGATAGGTGTTGCAAATATCCTTCAGGAAACTTTTCCGAAGAGCAGGCTGGTAAAGCCCATTTCTAGTTTGTTGGCAATCTTGATATTGGTTTTAGGCACAGTAGCGGTCTTTGGTGTATTCACAGGGGGTGCTTGATGAGAGCTAGACCAAAGCTGGATATTCGGGCTAAACGCCACTTATCTTATTTTGCTTATGCTTGCCATCGATTCTCCGGCTTAGTGCTTGCCTGCTTCATTCCATTGCATTTTTTGATGTTGTCGCAATCATTGAGAGGTGCTGAGGGATTTCAGAAATCTCTTGGTTTAACAGATTTTTGGGTATTCAAGTTCGGGGAGTGGACACTTGTTATTTTGCTTGCAATTCACTTGGCTGGTGGTGTTCGCCTGCTCATGATTGAATTTGGGCCGTGGCATGGCTTACGTAAATGTTGGATTCAGATTTCTATCTTGTTTGCGATCGCATGCGGAATTCTATTTTTATCTTTAGCTAACTAATTAGGTTGATATGCAGTTACAAATGAATTTGGTTGAAGAAGCCTGTAAAGAGCTTTACATTCGAGCCCTAAAAATACTTCCTGATGACATCAAGGCTGGTATTGATAAACTCGACAAGTCTGAGACGGATAAGCGTGCACAGGTTGTTTTGAAAACCATGATCACGAATATTTCAGTTGCAGAACGTGAAGATAACCTTTTGTGTCAAGACACTGGGCTGCCAATCTATAACGTAAAAATTGGTAGTAATGTTCAATTTGATGGCATGGCTCTAAAGGCGGCTATCCGTAAGGGGTGCGAACGTGCTACTAAAGAGTATCCATTGAGATCTTCTGTAGTTCATCCCATTACGCGTAAAAATAATCACACTTCATGCGGTATTGATATGCCCGCTATTCATATTGATTTTTGTGATGATCTGGAATCGATAGAAATTGAGATGGTGCCAAAGGGGAGCGGCTCGGAAAACAACTCCTTTTTAAAAATGGCTATTCCGGCTGATGGTATTGCTGGAGTCAAGGCATTTGTTATTGAGAGTGTTGTGTCTGCAGGAGGTAAGACTTGCCCGCCAACTATTGTAGGGGTTGGCATTGGCGGAACATCTGATCAATGTGTCGCAATGGCAAAGCGGGCTGCAACTCGCGCTTTAGGTAGTGCATGTTCTGATGAGGAGGGTGCCAAGCTTGAGAGAGAGTTAAGTGCCGCCGTGAACAAATTGGGCATTGGTCCTCAGGGATTGGGTGGTGATGGTACCGCCTTTGCTGTTCATGTTGAGTTGGCTCATACCCATATCACCTTAAATCCGGTGGCAGTCAATATGCAATGCCACTCTGCTCGTAGAGCGCGTGCAACTATTATACCTGCTGGCATTAAGTTCGGCTTTTAGAAAGAGGCTATGGCTCATTACAACCTCCCAACCCCTGTTAGCGAAGAAGATATTCGTAAGCTTCGTATTAACGATACGGTTACTCTGCAAAACACACTGTTTGGCATTCGTGATGCAACTCAAATTCATATGTTTGATCACGGTCGTAAGACACGTTTTGATTTAAATGGTCATGCCGTAATTCATACGGCGCCGAATGTGCGTAAAGTGCCTATGAGTTCAGAGTTTCCTGCGGGGTATCAACCTATCTGTATTGGTACGACTACATCAGATCGAATGGAGCGCTTTACTAGACCCCTAATGTCACAAAATGGCGTACGTATGATTGTTGGTAAGGGTGGTATGCGTGAGGGCTCTTCTCAAGCATTTCAGGAATTAGGTGGCGTCTATCTCGCCATTATTGGTGGTACAGCAGCTTTAGAAACCACCTGGATTGAGCAAATTGAAGATGTGGATATGGATGACCTTAATCCTGAGTCACTGTGGCGCTTCAAGATTAAAGATTTTGGACCACTATTGGTGGCAATGGATAGTCATGGTGGCAGCATTTATCAAGAAGTCAAAGGGGATGTGGCACGCAACAAGGATGCTGTTCTGAAGAGCTTAGGAATTCATTCATGAGTAGCATTCCAACCATTGATACTGATATTTTGATTTTAGGATCGGGTGGTGCGGGCTTATTTGCCGCATTACATGCACATCAAGCTAATCCAGAATTAGATATCACCATTGCGGTAAAAGGATTGCTGGGCAAGTGTGGCTGTACTCGCATGGTTCAGGGCGGGTATAACGTTGCTCTTGCGGAGGGCGATTCCGTTGAGCGCCATTTCATGGATACGATTGATGGTGGTAAGTGGTTATCCAATCAAGAGCTAGCATGGACATTAGTCAGCAAAGCGGTTGAGCGCATTCATGAGCTTGAGAATGAATTAGGATGTTTTTTTGACCGCAATCCTGATGGCACTGTCCATCAAAAGGCATTTGCAGGACAGACTTTTGACCGCACTGTGCATAAAGGCGATTTA
The DNA here is from genome assembly GCF_040409805.1 of Polynucleobacter sp. MWH-UH23A. NCBI lineage: Bacteria > Pseudomonadati > Pseudomonadota > Betaproteobacteria > Burkholderiales > Burkholderiaceae > Polynucleobacter > Polynucleobacter sp. MWH-UH23A. The sequence continues at coordinate 1,528,585 of NZ_CP099572.1, read as the reverse complement.
ACTGGAATTGAAATTATTAATCGTTTAGCTGAACAGGTTTGGTCAAGAGGAATTCATCGTCTCGAAGAGCATCGTGCTATTGAATTGATACATAGCAAAGACGGCAAAGCGCTTGCGGGCGTTTTGATGCTCAATATGCAAACCGGGCAGTTTGTATTGGTCCGCGCTAAAGCAGTATTGCTAGCAACTGGTGGCGGGCCAACAATGTACAAGTATCACACGCCATCTGGGGATAAGAGTTGTGATGGCTTAGCGATGGCATTGCGCGCAGGTTTAACTTTGCGTGACATGGAAATGGTTCAATTTCATCCAACTGGTTTATTGGCTGGACCAGGCACTCGCATGACGGGTACAGTTCTAGAGGAAGGTTTGCGTGGTGCGGGTGGATATCTCTTGAATGGAAATAAAGAGCGCTTCATGGGTAACTATGATTCACGTAATGAACGAGCTACAAGAGATATTGTTTCTAGATCGATTAATTCTGAGATTCGTGCTGGGCGTGCTACCCCAAATGGAGGTGTTTATATCCAAATGAGTCATTTGGGCCCAGAAAATGTGCGCAAGCAATTCAAAGGAATGGTAGAACGATGTGCTGACAGCGGCTTTGATCTAGCTAATGACTTGGTGGAAGTGGTGCCCACAGCCCATTACATGATGGGTGGTTTAGTTTTCAAAAAGGATTGCAGTACCGACCTTCCCGGTTTGTTTGCGGCAGGTGAGGATACTGGCGGAGTCCATGGCGCCAATCGTTTAGGTGGCAATGGGGTTGCTAACTCAACTGTGTTCGGAGGCATAGCAGGCGAATCCATGGCACAGTGGGTTAGCTCGCAAGAATTGCGTGAATGTAATCTAGATGAAGTAGCCGCTAGCATTCGTCTGCATGAAGAGCCTCTAAAGAAAGAGGCAGGAGATATCGAGCTGATTCGTGATGCTCTAGCGGAGTGTATGTGGGATGATGTCGGTATTTCAAGAACAAAAGATAGCTTATTGCGCGCACGCCACCGTCTTCAAGAGCTTGCATCTCAATTAAAGCAAATGGGCGTTGGTAATATTCAGCGGGAGTACAGTAACACCTGGCAGGACTGGATGAATTTGCAGAATTTGATTTTGGTTAGTCAAGCTGTAACTGAAGCTGCTTTATCTAGGGAGAATTCTCGTGGGGCTCACTATCGCGATGACTTCCCTGATCCAGGTTCTCTAGAAGAATCGTATTACACCGCCGTAAATCTGAACCGAGATGAATTAAGCATCCAAAATCGGCCAGTTCAGTTTACGATGATTAAGCCAGGTCAAACAATATTGTAGAGACATAATATTTTTGAATTAATTGATCCCGTCCACTTTGCATTAGCGACGCTAATAATTTTTGGCGCTTACTTTATTTTTGGCATTTCAGGATTTGGATCATCCATTGTTGCAGTTCCGTTTTTAGTGCAGATGTATCCACTGAAGTCTGTAGTACCAATGATGGTGATAATTGATATTTGCGCTTCCTTGTATGTTGGAAAAAAATCCTCAAAGGATGCCAATCTCAAAGAGCTAAAGTGGTTATTTCCTTTTAGCTTGGTTGGCATGATTTTGGGTATCGTCTTATTGATTAAGGCCCCAAGCGAACCTCTTTTGATTATTTTGGGGTGCTTTGCTGCGCTAAATGGAGTGCGAGTATTGTGGCAAAGAAATCTGGAAATAGTTGACCCCATTAGCAAGTGGTGGGCTGCACCGTTTGGATTTCTGGGTGGAACATTTACAGCACTATTTGCAACGGGTGGTCCAATTTATGTTTCTTACTTGGGTTTGCGTATCAATGACCCTAGGGCATTGCGTGCCACGATGGCATTTGCCATTTTTATGCTGACATTTCTACGGCTAACTTTAATGCTGGTTACAGGCTTGATTCTAAGTTGGCCTGTAATGGGGTTAGCTGTTTGTTTAATGCCAGCAACATTTCTTGGAATCTGGCTTGGAACCCATGTGCACACCAAGCTAAGCAATGCGGGAATGCGGATAGCCTATGGATCAATTTTGATTTTTGCAGGCGTCACTTTGCTTGCTCGACAGATTCCTTAAAGAACTTTTTCAGGGTTCATTAAGTTTTTTGGATCAAGAGCCTTTTTAATTGTGCGCATCAGTTTAATCTCAACAGAATCCTTTCTTAAGGGTAGCTCTTCTCTCTTTGCTTGCCCAATGCCATGTTCGGCAGAAAAAGATCCCGAGTATAGGTAGACTTGATTGTGAACGAGCTCATTAATTTCCTGCCTCTTTGATTCCATGTTGTTGGAGGACATATCTGCTGCCAGAGGGGCTAAGTTGTAGTGCAAATTTCCATCGCCAACATGACCAAAGATGATGGTTTGTGTATCCGGCCAGCGCGCATTAATTTTGACTTCAGTATCTTTAACAAAGTCAGCAATTTTTGAAATCGGTACAGATATATCGTGCTTAATGATGGTTCCAAGCTTTAACTGGGCTTCGGGAATGCTCTCTCTAATGCTCCATAAATCTTTACTCTGTTGGATTGAGTTAGCAATGATGGCATCATCAATTAACTTTAGTTCAAAAGCCTCTGTAAGCAATATTTCAAGTTGGGAACGGCTTCGTTCCGAATCCTCCATGCTGGAGAACTCTAGCAAAATCGTCCAACCTGATTTAGCGCTAAAGGTGGACTCCCAATTTTTAGCTTTGCTTTCAACTAAACAAAGTGCACGGGTAGATATGAGTTCAAACGCTGTTAGATCGGCATTGCATCTTTTGCGGGCTAATTCGATTAACTTAATAGCCGACTCAATATTTTTAATGGCAACCAATGAGGTTGCTTTAGATTGGGGAAGCGGAAAGAGCTTAAGTGTTGCTGCTGTAATGATTCCAAGCGTACCCTCTGATCCGATATAAAGATCTTTTAAAGAGTATCCAGTATTGTCTTTGCGTAAGCCACGTAAGCCATGCAAAATATCGCCACTTGGAGTTACTACCTCTAACCCTAGAGTAAGATCTCGCATGTTTCCATATCGCAGCACCTGAACGCCACCGGCATTGGTGCCTAAATTTCCTCCAATTGTGCAGCTTCCCTCGGCGGCTAAACTTAATGGGAATAGCATGTTGGCATTTAACGCTGCATCCTGAACTTGAGAGAGGATTGTGCCCGCCTCTACGGTGATAGTGGAATTATCTAAGTCAATTTCGCGTATGGCATTTAAGCGAGTAGTGCTTATGACAACTGAATTTCCATGCAACCTTGGCGTAGCGGCACCACATAGACCAGTGTTACCACCCTGTGGAGTGATGGCAATATTTTCTTGATTGCAGAGTCGTACTAAGGCCAATACTTCTTCGGTGGTTTTGGGTTTTAAGACTGCAATTGCCTTGCCAGAGTAACGCTTACTCCAATCAATTAGAAATGGTTTTTTATCTAAATCTGAGATCAATACATTCTGAATGCCAATAATTTGTTGGCATTCTTCAATGAATTTGCCGTGCGGATCCACTTCAATTGCGCTTTATGTTCGGCGCAGCAAGACCCTCGATCATGATATTGAGGCATGAGGGCAGTTTGCTTTCTAGTGCTCGTTTTGCCGCTGGCAGTACTTCATCAGAGTGTTGTACTAGCTCACCGTGCCCACCGAATGCCTCGCAAACTTTTTCATAATGCGATGGTAGTAATTCACAGCCAATCGTTCTATCCTTGCCATATTCACGAACCTGTATTTGATACTCTGCATTCCAGCGCGCATCGTTACCAACAACCAAAATAAAGGGAAGTTGATAGCGGACGGCAGTGTCAATTTCTGCGCTATGAAATCCAAACGTGCCATCACCCATGACAGAAATAATTGGCACATCAGGTTTTGCAACCCTTGCAGCAACAGCAAAAGGTAAGGCAGATCCAATCGAACCTGCAACTCCATTAATTACTCGATTGGGGGCGCTAAGACAAGCTTGTGCCCATTGACCAATTTCACCGCCATCACTAACCAGTATTGAATCTGGATGACTATCTAAAATTTGCTGAAGTGGTTTTAAAGCTTGAGCAGGATGAATCTTATTTGAAGATTTAGCTAAGGCATCCCAGGCGCTGGGCCTAAATTGAATTGCACTCCGCACTTCGTTTTTCCAATCAGAATTTGCTAACTTATTCTTATCAAGTTTCATGATGACTTGAATAGCTGTTGGTATATCAACCTTTATTACATGAGTTAGTCGGCTACCAACAGCCTTCTTGGTGCGATCAATTTCAGCCTGATCAGGATCAATTTGCAGAAAAGTGCAATCTTGATTGATGCCTGGGCTTTGTGCAAACTTCAAAGTAAAGTCAACTTTCTTGCCTAGCAGTAATATGCAATCGGCTTGATTTAAAACTTCAGAAAATGCACCAAGACTTGGATCGCTGATACCACGAGGGCTCTCCATGCCAATGGTTGGAATTCCAAGAAAGTCCTCAAGCGCTTGAAGCTGACTCCTGCCATTCTTGGACAACATCATCGGACCAGTTAGGATGAGAGGCTTCTTCGCTTGTTTTAGTTGATCCAATAAAGCAATTAATTCTTCCGCATCAATGGCGGAGGATTCTGGGGTGAAAGAATCTATTGTGAGCATGTTCGTGTTGGTGGCTAACGCTTCTAGAACATCCGTAGGAAGGCTAATATGAACTGGTCCAGGCCTACCTGATGTAGCAATACGAATTGCTTTTGCAATATCCGTTGCAATATCTTCAAGTTTTGGGCATACCCAAGAAGCTTTGGTAAGCGGTGCCGCAATATTTGCCTGATGCATTTCTTGAAATGCGCCTTTGCCTAGTTGCCCTATGGGTGCATGGCCAGAAAAAAGGATTACTGGCGATTCAGCCATGCCAGCTGTGTAAAGTGCGGAGATGGCATTTGCATGACCAGGGCCACCGGTCACAAGCGCTATCCCAACTTTCCCAGTAAGTCGTGCCCAAGCATCAGCCATGTGTACTGCAGCTGCCTCATGTCGAGTATGAATCAAATCAATAGTCGATCCAAAAACGGCATCATATATGGGCATGATGTGATTGCCAGACAGGGTAAAGATTTTGTTAATACCGGCTAATTCCAGAGTTTCAACAAATTCATTGGCACCAGTACGTTTTTTTTCACTCATATTTTTTTATTAAGATATTAAATACCTAACAAGAATTAACTGCTGCAAGTGGGTAAATAAAAAGTCGCACCTAGGAGTGCGACTTTGCTTTTACTGGGCGCTAATATTGCGACCTTTGATTACCTTCTCCCAGACGACAGATTCATTTTTTACTTGGGATTCAAAATCTTTTTGTGTGTTTACGACTGCAGTCAGTCCGTTGAGGTCAAGGCTGTTTCTCATGGCCTCTGAACCAACAGCTTTCACAGTGGCAGCATAGATTTTGTCGGTAATGGCCTTAGGTGTATTAGCAGGCGCTACAAGACCAAACCAACCAGTAGATTCAAATCCAGGGATTCCAGCTTCAGCAGCAGTGGGGACGTCTGGTAATTGTTTTGAGCGCTTTAAGCTAGTAACAGCTAGAGGTTTAATCTGTCCTGCTTTAGCAAAGCCAGTTGCTGCAGTCAGATTACCAACCATGAAATCAATTTGCCCTGCTACAAGATCATTAAGCGCGGCAGACTCCCCTTTATAGGGGACGTGGGTAGCTGGAATATTGGCGGAGTAGGTCAGGTTTTCCGCGGCCATATGAACTTGGCTTCCAATGCCAGCAGAGCCAAAGTTGAGATCCTTAGTCTTGGCGTATGCAATGAATTCACCAAGATTTTTTACTGGCAATTTGGTGCTTACAGACAATAGCATCGGGCCACTAGCTACATTAGTGATGTACACAAAATCTTTTGCATAGTTCACAGGTAATTTTTTGTACAAACTAGGATTTACAGTGAGCATACTTCCGGAAGCCAGCATGATGGTGTAACCATCTGCTGCAGATTGAGCTACAAACTCTGCGGCAATATTGCCACCAGCGCCTGGCTTATTTTCAACAATGACGTTTTGCCCCAAGTCTTTAGAAAGCTGTTGTGCGAGTAAGCGACCAAGAATATCCGTAGTGCCACCTGCGGCAAAAGGTATAACAAGTTTAATTGGCTTAGTCGGCCAGTTTTGTGCATACGAAATTGGTGATGCAAGTACAGCTATAGCTCCAACAAGCCAAACGAAATTTTTGCTTAGATTGCGAATAACTTGCTTAAACATGCCCATGTTCTCCTAGGTGTTAATGTGATATTTGTATCTTATCTTTGATTTGACTTAAAAATAAGATCAACCTCTATTTAATAGTAATAAGCTTATGTAAAACCACTGTCTCCTCCAGTCAGAGCGCAAGAAATTAAATTCAATTTGCATCGCACAATGAATTGAGTGTTGCAAGATATCTAAATCATCTATATGATTTAGATATGTCATCCATTTTGATCTCTGAGTTCATTTCAAGTCAAGCCTTAGAAACCCTGCGTTCTAAGCATTCGGTTGCTTACGAGCCTGAGTTGTACAAGGATCGGCCTGCACTAATTGCTGCAGTGCAAAATGTGGACGCCCTGATTGTCCGGAACTTAACGCAAGTGAACGAAGAAGTGCTTGCCGGAGCATCAAAACTGAGAGTGGTTGGCCGCCTTGGGGTTGGTCTTGAAAATATTGAGTTGCCTGCATGCGCGAAGCGCAACATTAAGGTAATACCGGCGACTGGAGCAAATGCTGAATCTGTCGCTGAATATGTTATTGGTGCTGCTGTTGCATTAACTCGTGGATTTATTCCCGCAACGATTAGTACATTAAAAGGCGAATGGCCTCGCCCCCGTTTTTCGACTTATCACGAGTTTTCTGGAAAAACTATTGGAATAGTGGGTTTTGGAAGCATTGGTCGAGTAGTTGCTAAAAAAGCTAACGCATTTGGCTTGAAGTGTCTTGCTTATGATCCCGTGCTAAGTGGAAATGCTGTGGCATTAGAAGGATTCGAGGTTCCGCTCATTTCATTAGGTGCGCTGTTATCTCAAAGCGATGCAGTAACACTTCATCTTCCTTTGTTGCCAGAAACAAAAGGCTTATTTAATGCCGATGTTTTAGCCCAAATGAAGGCCGGCGCATGTTTGATCAATACGGCTCGTGGCGGCATCGTAGATGAAGTGGCTTTGGCAGAGTGCATGCGCTCAGGTCATCTAGGCGGGGCTGCACTGGATGTGTTTTCTAGTGAGCCCGCTAAGGATTTAAGTCATTTTTCGGGAATAGAGAATTTAATATTGACGCCGCATATTGCTGGCGTTACCCACGAGAGTAATGACCGGGTTAGCCAAATGATTGCCGATGAAGTTAATCTATTTTTAGGAGCATAAGATGAACATGTCTTATGAGCAGATGGTCGAGTTGGCATCCTCTGGTTTGGTGGCTGCCGGCATTGGAGAGAAAGCAGCATTTGAGACTGCACAGTTCTTATCGCTTGCAGAATTAGATGGTTTAGCTTCTCATGGCTTAGCGCGTGTATCTCAATATGCTGGGCACGCAAAAAATGGTCGCATAGAGCTTGCCCCAAAAATCAAAGTTCGCCCATTTAAAACTTCTGCTGCATTGGTTGATGCCTGTGATGGTCTTGCGTTCCCTGCGCTACGTTTTGCTACTGACCTATCTGTTAATCTCGCTTCAAAAACGGGCGTTGGCCTGGTTGCCGTAACTAATAGTCATCACTTTGGTGTTGCCGGACATTATGCTGAAGCTGCAGCTCGCGCCGGTTATATTTCATTGTTATTTGGTAATACCCCAGCTGCCATGCCCATGGTTGGTGGAAGTAAGGCAATGTTTGGAACCAATCCTTTGGCTGCTGCATTTCCTGTTCAAGGACATGAACCATTAGTAATAGATATGTCACTTTCGGCTGTTGCGCGCGGTAAGTTGCTGGTTGCTGCTAAAAAGGGCGAATCTATTCCTGAAGGCTGGGCTTTAACTGCTGATGGCAAGCCAACTACCGATCCTCAAGAGGGCTTGAAAGGTTTGATGGTTCCGCTGGGTGGTGACAAGGGTGCCTTGCTTGCATTGATTGTGGAGTTACTCGTTGTAGGTCTATCGGGCAGTCGTTTTTCCTATGAGGCGGATTCCTTTTTTGATGCAAAAGGAAATCGTCCGCGTATTGGACAACTTTTATTGACGATTGATCCAGGCCTTTCTGGTGGAAATGTTTTTGCTGGAAGAATGCGAGATTTTTTAAAGGAATTATCTGCTGATTCTGGCACAAGAATTCCTGGTGAACGTCGATTTAAGCAACGCGCTAGCGGCTTTAAAGGTGGCGTGAATGTTTCTGAAGTGGTGGTAGGAGAAATTCAGACTGGCATTCGTCAGTCATGGAGTAATTCGTAATTTAATGGGGTTAACGAGGAGAAAGTAATGATCCATTTTGTCGTGCATGAGCCAGGTGATGGCGTAGGGGTAGTTGTTGTTGAAGGCGTTAAAGCCGGTGACGATCTAATTGGTTGGGTGATGGATGGAGATTTGACATTGAACTTTAAATCAATGAGTGATATTCCAATTGGCCACAAAATTTCTTTAAAGGATTTTCAGCCAGGCGATACCGTCATGAAATATGGCATTGACATTGGCAAGGTAGTTGCTCCCATCAAAAAAGGCGAGCACCTTCATGTTCAGAACGTTAAAACAAAGCGTTGGTAAGCCAACCCCCTATTTATTCATTGAGAAAGAAAAAAGATGATTAATTTAAAAGATGCAACCTTTATGGGCTACCGTCGCGAGAACGGTCGTATGGGTATCCGTAATCACGTATTAATTTTGCCCTTAGATGACTTGTCTAATGCGGCTTGCGAAGCTGTTGCCAATAACATCAAGGGCACAATGGCGATTCCACACTCTTATGGCCGTTTACAGTTTGGCGCGGACTTAGAGTTGCATTTCCGTACATTGATTGGAACTGGATCTAATCCAAACGTTGCTGGTGTTGTGGTGATTGGTATCGAACCACAGTGGACCAAGATCGTAGTGGATGGAATTAAAGCATCAGGCAAACCGGTTGAAGGTTTCTGGATTGAAGGCAATGGCGATACCGCTACGATCGCTTCTGCAAGTAAAGCTGCATACAAAATGATGAAGCATGCTTCAAGGCAGCAGCGTGTTAAGGCGCCTTTATCTGAACTGTGGGTATCCACAAAATGCGGAGAGTCTGACACTACTTCTGGTTGCGGGGCGAACCCAACTGTGGGTAATGCATTTGATAAGTTGTATGGAATTGGTTCAACTCTGGTTTTTGGTGAAACAACCGAATTAACTGGCGGCGAACATTTGGTTGAAGCGCGTTGCCGTAATGACGCAGTCAAGAAAAAGTTCCGCGAAATGTTCGATCGCTATCAGGATGTAATTGAGCGTCATAAAACGAGCGATCTTTCTGATTCTCAGCCAACCAAAGGAAATATTGCTGGCGGTCTTACGACTATCGAAGAAAAAGCTTTGGGTAATATTCAGAAAATTGGTAAGAAATGTATCGTGGACAGCGTATTAGATAAAGCTGAAACGCCTACAATTCCTGGCTTGCACTTTATGGATTCTTCATCAGCAGCGGCAGAGATGGTGACTCTTTGTGCGGCAGCTGGATTTGCAGCGCATTTCTTCCCAACGGGTCAAGGCAACGTGATTGGTAATGCAATTCTTCCTGTGATTAAGATTTGCGCGAATCCGAAAACAGTTCGCACCATGAGTGAGCATATTGACGTTGACGTATCGGGTATTTTGCGTCGCGAAGAAAATATGGATCAGGCTGGCGATAAGTTGTTGGAATGCCTGTTGCGTACAGCAGATGGTGAGCTGACAGCTTCTGAGATTCTCGGTCACCGCGAGTTTGTATTAACACGCTTATACGAGTCTGCATAAGTAGAGCATGAGATCCCTGGCTGCTTATCAAGAGGTAAAGCAAAAGATCACTGAAGATCTGGTCAGGGGTCGTTTTCCTATGGGGCAGGCTTTGCCTGCCGAAAAGGATTTATCTAAAGAATTAGATGTTTCAATTGGTACTCTGCGCAAAGCGGTTGATGAATTAGTGGCTGAGGGTATTGTGGTTCGCCGGCAAGGTAAAGGTACCTTTGTTGCTGAACATGATGTTAAGCGCTTGCTGTATTACTTTTTTCATGTTGTTAAGCATGATGCTGACAATAAAATAAATCCACGAGTAGATTTGGTATCTTTGCAGTCTGCATCAGCCAACAAAGAAGAAGCAGAAAAGCTTGAAATTAAGGAGGGGGCCGCTATCTGGCGAATCATTAATCGCCTATACCTCGAAGATCGTTGCGTCATGATTGACCACATCACTTTAGATAAGATGCGTTTCAAAAATCTCACTCGCACCGACTTTATCCAGCGTGAAGGTAGTATTTACCAGTTGTATCAAATGAAGTATGGTCAAACCGTTGTGCGAAGTAGCGAGCGATTGAGGGCCGGCTTAGCTGGAAAGCAGTATGCAGAGTGGCTGGGTCTAAAACCAAATTCCCCAGTTCTGATTATCCGAAGAGTTGCACTTGGTATGCAGGACGAGCCATTAGAGTGGCGGGTTTCGACACTAAATACCCATCAGCATGAATATTTCAGTGAGTTAGTTGTCTAGACTCATGGTAAATATGCTTAAGTCAAATTTACCAGGCATCTTGGTGTGCTTAGTAATTGCAATGTCGACTAGCTTTTTGTCAGAAAATTATGGTGGTCCACAGCTGCTTTATGCCTTGTTGATTGGATTATCGCTACACTTTTTATATCTTCAAGATACTGTTAGACCAGGCATAGATTTTTGCGCAAAAACAATTTTACGCTTAGGCGTTGCTTTTTTAGGCATTCGAATTACATTTTCTGATATCAGTGCTATCGGCATTAATACTGGATTAATGGTGATATGCGCTGTTGTGGCCACTGTTGCGCTGGGATTTTTATTGGCCAGAATTTTAAAGTTGGCGCCTGATTTTGGTTTGATTGCAGGTGGTTCTGTAGGTATTTGTGGGGCCTCTGCCGCTCTCGCTGTAGCATCAGTATTGCCGAAATCAAAGGCAAATGAGCAATTCACTTTATTGGTAGTTGTGGGTGTTACGGTGCTTTCTACCATTGCTATGGTTACTTACCCATTTGCGCTTCGAATGCTAAATGTAAGCACGCTATCTGCAGGGATTTTTATTGGTGCCACAATTCATGATGTTGCTCAAGTGGTCGCTGCGGGTATGCTTTTTGGCCCAGAAGCAGGTGACGTTGCAACTGTAGTGAAGTTATTTCGAGTGGCTTTATTGCTCCCAGTAGTACTCTTCATCTCTATTTTCTTTGGCACCCAAAAATCTTCAAATAAATTAGGGTGGGCTAGTTTAAAACTGATCCCCACTTTTTTACTAGGTTTTGTGGCGCTTTCCATTATTGCTTCAATGAAAATACTCCCGCTGGTGGTTACCCAGCAGATTGGTGGCCTTTCTCGATGGATGTTAGTTATTGCAATTGCTGCAGCTGGTTTGAAAACCAATTTTCAAGAGTTAGCAAAGCTCGGTTGGCAGCCAGTGCTGATGTTAGTGGTGGAAACTCTTTTTATTGCTCTTTTGGGGCTAATATTTATTTTCTACGTAGCATAAGAACGTAATTCTGTTGTAGATTGTCTTGTATGCTTTAAATACATGACGGAGCTGTCTTAAAACTGGAGGCAAAGTATTTATGTCTAAGAAGGATGTATTTTCTAAACGTCGAGATTTCTTAAAGTCTTCAGTTGCAGTTGGGGTTACTGTCGGGGCTGCCGCTAGCGCGCATTCTTCTCCTCTCAAAAACCAAGACAATGGATTTTTGGAAGTCGATCCTTGGACTAAGACTCAGGGTTCCGGTTTCGTAAATCCTCCTTATGGGCTGCCATCTAAGTATGAAAAAAATGTAGTGCGCCTTCTACCCTCTCCGGCACCCACTTTTTTAACGGGATCACGAACTCCTTTACAAAGTTTGCATGGAATCATTACCCCTAATGGTCTGGTGTTTGAGCGTCACCATGCAGGCGTGCCCGATATCAATCCTGACTTACATAGATTAGTTATTCATGGCTTAGTTGATCGGCCTATGATTTTTACCATGGATGACATTGTTCGATTCCCGTCTGAATCTAGAATCTACTTTCTGGAGTGCTCTGGTAATAGTGCAGCTGAACTCAAGAAAGCAAGTAATCAAACGGTTCAGCAGATTCATGGATTGGTTTCTTGTTGCGAGTGGACTGGTGTTCGTCTATCTACAATCTTGCAAGAGTGTGGGGTGCAGTCAAACGCCAAATGGGCGTTAGCGGAAGGTGCCGATGGCGCAGCGATGACTCGTAGTATTCCTATGAGTAAGTTAATGGATGATGCATTATTGGTTTATGCTCAAAATGGTGAGATGTTGCGTGCTGAGCAAGGTTATCCCTTGCGCTTATTTTTGCCTGGCTATGAAGGCAATATGAGCATTAAGTGGTTACGCAGAATTAAGCTGGGGACTGAGCCCTGGCAAACTCGCGAAGAGACATCTGCGTATACTGATCTTCGGGCGGATGGTAAGGCATCACAATTTACTTTTTCGATGGAAGTAAAGTCTGTCATCACGCAACCCTCAGGCATGATGAAGCTTAAATCAAAGGGTTTCTATGAAATCTCAGGGTTCGCTTGGTCTGGTAACGGGAAGATTCGTAGAGTAGAGGTCTCAACTAATGGCGGTAAATCATGGAATGATGCTGTACTGCAAGAGCCGGTGATGGATAAATCCCTGGTTCGATTTCGTTTTCCATGGGTTTGGGATGGAGCGCCAGCTACATTAATGAGTAGGGCAGTTGACTCCAGTGGTGAAGTTCAACCCACCATGGATGCAGTTATCAAAGCAAAAAGTGCAAACACCTTCTATCACAATAATGCAATTCAACCTTGGCGAGTTGCAGCCAATGGAGAGGTGGCTAATGGCCGTTAAAAGATATTTCATCTTCGTAAGCTGTGTGACAGTAATTGGGGCGCTCGTGGGTTGTGTGAGTGGATATCAGTCCCATGGCCCTGTTGGTCTTGGCAAGCCCATTTCTGAAGATCAGGTACGTGCTTGGAACATTGATGTTGGCCCAACTGGTGCCGGTCTACCTACTGGCTCTGGAACTGTGGCTGCTGGAGAAAAGCTATATCAGCAACAGTGCGCTTCATGTCATGGCGATAAAGGTCAAGGCGGCCCTGCAAATCGGTTAGTGGGTGGCGGAGCGTTAAATACAGATAAGCCAGTAAAAACGGTGGGAAGTTTTTGGCCGTACTCAACCACAATTTTTGATTACATCAAAAGAGCGATGCCACATCAGGCACCGCAATCTTTAACGAATGATCAGGTGTATGCCGCTACTGCTTATATTTTGTATCTGAATAAGATTATTTCAGCAGATCAAGTAATTGATGCTAAGACCTTACCTTTGGTAAAGATGCCCAATCGAGATGGATTTATTCCTATTGAGAAATAAGCATTAGCTACTTTAGGAAAAAGAGTTGGAGAACTCTTCCATCTTGATAGTTGTCATCAGAAAAAGAATACGTCTCTGAATGCTTTTGCGCTCATTGATTTTGTCGTGCGGCAAACGATCATGCTCTCGCAACAATTTAGTGATGATTGGGTTGTAATGCTCGCGAACGGGTGACATCTTTATTCCTTGATAGATAGCTTGTTAATCAGAATGTATCAACTGCCTTATATATCTACAAGAAATAAATAGAGATATCTAAATAACTATTTAGAATAAAGATTGCTTCTTATCACTTCTCCACGAATGCGCGCTCGTACACATAATCGCCCATCTGCCCAAGGCTTGGGGAAACTTTAAAGCCTTTCGCGTCTAGCATTTCAGAGGTTTCTTTAAGCATTGAAGGGCTGCCACAAATCATTGCCCTGTCAACGGCTGGATCCAATGGTGGCAAACCAATATCTTTAAAAAGCTGGCCTGACTCAATGGCTGTAGTAAGACGGCCCGTGTGTTTGAATGCCTCTCGCGTGACTGTTGGGTAGTAGATAAGTTTTTCACGAATTAGTTCGCCAAGGTATTCGTGTTGGGTTAATTCATTTTTTATATAGTCACCATAGGCAAGCTCGCTAACTAAGCGGACGCCATGGATCAACACAACCTTTTCAAATTTTTCATATGTCTCAGGATCGCGGATGATGCTCATGAATGGCGCAAGACCCGTGCCTGTGCTAAATAAGTAAAGATGTTTTCCTGGGTTTAAATCATCAAGCACTAATGTGCCTACAGACTTTTCGCTAACCAGTATTGGGTCGCCAACCTGAATTTTTTGTAGACGTGAGGTGAGTGGACCATCTTGGACTTTGATGCTTAGAAATTCGAGATGCTCTTCATAGTTAGGGCTTGCAACACTATAGGCTCTCACCAAAGGTTTTCCCTCTACCTCAAGACCTATCATTAAAAAATGGCCGCTGCGAAAACGAAGTGCCTTATTACGAGTGGTAGTAAAGCTAAATAGGGTGTCATTCCAATGATGAACGGACAGAACAGTTTCGGTGTTATATGCAGCCATGAATACTTATAGTCAAAGGGTGTTTAAAAGATCATGCAATTATCCCATTCTCAGGGCTCTAATTTGCCGATATTCAGGCGCTAAATGGTACTAAGTCGTGATATGCATCAAACTTTTAGTCATAAGTATGTTTTTTGGTGGGGCTGATAGAGTTTTGTGCGGAGTATGATTCCTGGATGACCCCGGCTCGATATTTATTTATTTCTCTGCTTTCTCTCGGGCTTGTTACGTTTGCCGTTATCTTGCAGCAGACAGGCTACCAGGGCGTCAGTTTTTTGCCATGCCCTTTATGTATATTGCAAAGAGTGGGGTTTTTGGGGGTCGCCATTTTTTGTTTTTTGGCTCCCGGATTTAACCGCTTAAGCAAATTTTTCCATGGATTGGCCACCATATCAGCGGCCTATGGCTTTTCAGTGGCTGGTCATCAGGTATGGCTTTTGTCCCACCCGAGCACGTCTTGCGGCATCGATCCGCTGGAAGTATGGATCAATCAATTTCAGTTGTCCCAGAGTATTCCTTGGCTTTTTAAAGCCGACGGTCTTTGTGCCGCCAAACTCCCTCCAATTCTTGGTCTACAAGTGCCAGAATGGTCTGCATTCTGGTTTCTAGTACTTTTTGTGGTCCTATTGCTCACATTGGTGAGGAAAAACACCAGCATGTAATGTTCTTTATATCTAAAAGTAGTTTAGGTATAAAAAGTACTTCGTTTACAAATATAAAGCCGCCTCATAAGATTTGATCCATACAAGATTAAAGGCTTATATGACGTACTTTCAAGACAATTCAACGGTTATTGCCAAGTCAGCGCTAGTGAATGCTCCTCAAAATATTAACGCTCGAAAACAGCTAACAAATTCAATTTTTTCTGTTGTTCAGGTCATAGTTGGTGTCGCGCTATTGGCTTTATCTACGCATCTTGCTGTAGAGAGTGAAGTTTATTTAAATGCTTTAGAGCAGAATGGTTTAAATCAATACCACGTGTTTGCACTATTGGTCTGCACCAGTTTCTTCGCTGGTATTTTGCTGATTGCACAGCAAGTCTTGCAAAATGATGTAAATGGGTTTGATGAAATATCCCCGTACTAAATTCTAAGTTTAGGTTAATTAAAAAGGCACCTATTGGTGCCTTTTATCATTTTCAGAATTAACTTCTAATGCTCAGCTTGCTTATTCCTCTTCACGACGTAAGTGTGGGAAGAGAATCACGTCACGAATATTTGGCGCATCAGTAAGGAGCATAACCAGACGGTCAATGCCAATACCGCAACCGCCTGTAGGAGGCATGCCGTATTCGAGGGCGCGAATGAAGTCATGGTCAAAGTACATTGCCTCCTCATCACCCGCTTCTTTTTGCTCCACTTGTTTGCGGAAGCGATTGGCTTGATCTTCGGCATCATTGAGTTCTGAGAAGCCGTTAGCAATCTCGCGACCAGTAATGAATAGCTCAAAGCGTTCAGTGATACCTGGGCGAGTATCAGACTCTCTAGCGAGCGGACTTACTTCTATTGGGTAATCAATGATGTAAGTTGGCTCCCAAAGGTGTTCCTCGGCAACCAATTCAAAAAGCGCCAATTGCAATGCACCTATACCTGCGTTTTTGAGGGTGGGGGAGTCTGGATTCTCACCACCTTTTTTGAGTTCGGCCCGAATGAAAGCTGCATCTTCAAGCTGGGTAGGGTCATAGCTTTTGCCAGACTGACCGCAATACTTCAAGATAGCTTCATTGATGGTTAGACGTTGAAATGGTTTGCTTAAATCGAGCTCACGACCTTGGTGAGTTAATACTGCGGTGCCTTGCGCATCAATCGCCGCAGCACGAATCAAGCCTTCTGTGAAATCCATCAACCAGCGGTAATCTGTATATGCCGCATAGAACTCCATCATTGTGAATTCTGGATTGTGGCGAGGGCTTACGCCTTCGTTGCGAAAGTTACGATTAATTTCAAATACGCGCTCAAAGCCACCCACTACCAAACGCTTTAAGTAAAGCTCAGGAGCGATACGCAAGAACATTTGCATATCTAGAGCATTGTGATGGGTAATAAATGGTTTAGCTGCTGCGCCACCAGGAATGGGGTGTAGCATCGGTGTCTCAACTTCCATAAAGTCAGCATCAAGCATGTGACGGCGAAGTGAGGCGATCGCTTTACTACGTGCCTTGAAAGTGTTGCGACTTTCTGGATTAACGATAAGGTCAACATAGCGCTGACGATATTTTGTTTCTAAATCAGAGAGGCCATGGAATTTATCCGGCAATGGGCGCAGTGATTTGCTCAATAAGTGCAATTGATTGCACTCAACCGAGAGTTCGCCTTTATTGGTTTTAAATAGATTGCCTTCGGCAGAAATGAAGTCACCCATATCCCAGTGCTTGAAAGCGCCATGGGTATCGGCACCAGTGAGCTCATCATTAATGTAGAACTGAATCTGTCCACTACGGTCTTGAATGGTGGCAAAGCTGGCCTTACCCATCACGCGTTTGAGCACCATGCGACCTGCCACTTTCACGTGAATCTTTTTCTCGGCGAGCTCTTCTTTAGTGAGACTATCGAAATGGGCGTGCAGATCTGCCGCTAAATGTGTTGGCACAAAATCATTGGGGAAGGCTACGCCGTTTGAGCGAAGTTTCGCTAGCTTCTCGCGACGCTCGGCGATGATGTGATTTTCATCAACCGCTTCGGTTGCTGGAGCTTGGGTGTTGGCTGAATTTGTTTTATCGTTCATATTCTTGATTAATTAAACGCCTTGCTTCAGGCTGGCTTCAATAAATGCATCGAGATCTCCATCTAATACTTTTTGAGTATTCGAAATCTCAACGTTGGTGCGTAAGTCTTTAATGCGGCTCTGATCCAAAACATAGGAGCGAATTTGGTGACCCCAGCCCACATCGGTTTTGCTAGCTTCCAACTTATCTTGCTCAGCTCGACGCTTTTGCATCTCATGTTCGTAGAGACGAGACTTGAGCATGCTCATGGCTTCTGCGCGGTTGCGATGCTGACTGCGGTCGTTTTGGCACTGCACCACAATTCCAGTTGGAACGTGGGTTAAACGCACGGCAGAGTCGGTTTTATTAATGTGCTGACCGCCTGCACCTGAAGCGCGATAGGTATCGGTGCGAATATCAGCAGGATTGACTTCAATTTCTATGGAATCATCAATCTCTGGATAGACATAGATAGATGCAAAGGAAGTATGACGACCATTAGATGAGTCAAAAGGAGATTTGCGCACTAGACGATGAACGCCTGTTTCAGAGCGAAGATGTCCGTAAGCATATTCACCATCGACTTTGATCGTTGCGCTCTTGATGCCTGCAACATCTCCATCAGACTCTTCCAAAATTTCAGTTTTATAGCCCTTGCGCTCACAATACTTTAAGTATTGTCGATAGAGCATGCTTGCCCAATCGCAGGCTTCAGTGCCCCCAGCGCCGGCTTGAACATCAATAAAGCAGTTGCATGAATCCATTTCATTATGGAACATGCGACGGAACTCAAGATCATTAATGATCTTGCTATAGCTCTCTACATCTTTTTCAATGGCTGAAATGGTTTCGAAATCACTTTCTTCTTTAGCCATATCGAAGAGTTCAATGGCACCAGTGATATTGGTATTAAGGTCAGTGAGAGTAGAAACCACACCATCAAGCAATTTCTTTTCCTTGCCTAAGGCTTGCGCTTTCTTTTGGTCATCCCAGATGCTCGGATCTTCTAGGATGGAATTAACTTCTGTAAGGCGACGTGACTTTACTTCGTAGTCAAAGATACCCCCGAAGGGCTTGCTCGCGGGCGAGCAGATCGGACAAGGTGTTTGAGATGGTGTTTAGTTGTTCAGCTTCCATCCCATAATTATAAGGGGGTTATTCCAATTGCCCCTCAGCTGGCTGGGCTTTCATCATGAGCCTCAATCATCAGTTGGACGCGAGCTTGTCCTTGATAGCGATCAGTCACGAGGCGGTACGCGAGCTTGGCTTTGCCGGGTAGGCTTTGGGTACGATTAAACCAAACAGCTGATAGTGGTTTGGCAGGGGTTGAGTTTGAGTCGCCGCTCAATGGCTTTACCAATAAACGCAGGTGTTTTTCTTTCATCAAGCTCTGTTGAGTGATTTCAAAGTCGCCATAGAAAATGGGTTGTGGAAATCCTTGGCCCCAGATTTCATCTGCAAGAAGATCGCCAATTTCAGGGGTAAATTCCGAGGCTTTTAGGGCACCATCATGAATGTGCTGTCGCTCCAGTAATTCTGCGCTTAGTAAGCTATTGGCAACTTCCTGGAAGCGCATATCAAAACGATCAAAATCACTTTTACGGATAGTCAGGCCTGCAGCCATCGCGTGCCCGCCAAACTTTAGGATCAAGCCAGGTTCTTTTTTCGAAACAATATCTAAAGCATCGCGCAAATGAAATCCTGTTAAGGATCTGCCTGAGCCTCTTAGCTCTTCTCCAGTATTACCATCAGGAGCAAAGATAATCGCAGGACGATTAAAGCGTTCTTTCAGGCGCGAGGCCACAATACCTACAACGCCTTGGTGCCACTCAGGATTCCATAAGCAAATACTAGGACGCTGGGCTATGGTTCCCGCAAGTTGCTCTTCGTAGAGGTGGGCGAGAGCAGTTTCTTGCATTCCCGTCTCGATCACACGTCGCTCACGATTAATACGATCAAGCTCTTGAGCAAGACTCAGGGCATCTTCAGCGTTATCGCTTAATAGCAAGCGAATGCCTAGGGTCATATCTGCAAGACGTCCAGCGGCATTGAGTCTTGGCCCTATGGCAAAACCAAGATCGAAAGTATTTGCTTTGCGAGGATCGCGAGCGGAGACTTGGAACAAGGCTTGGATTCCAGGTTGCGATATACCAGCACGAATTCTCTTTAATCCATTGGAAACTAAAATTCGATTATTGCGATCCAACTGTGCAACGTCCGCAACCGTTCCGAGTGCGACCAAATCTAAAAGATTCTCTAGTTTGGGCTGCGTCTCGTTGGTAAACTTACCGCGCTTACGCAATTCTGCGCGAAGCGCTACTAATACATAAAACATCACTCCAACACCAGCCAATGCTTTACTTTGAAATGCGCAGTTAGGTTGATTTGGATTTACGATGGCTGCAGCCTTGGGTAATTTATCACCGGGTAAATGATGGTCAGTCACAATTACAGCCATGCCTAATTCATTTGCGCGCTCAACACCTGCTTCGCTAGCAATACCGTTATCGACAGTAATTAAATATTTCGGTTTTGGGATTTGCTGAGCAGCCAACTCGACGACATCAGGCGTTAAGCCATACCCCATCGTAAAACGATTGGGCACTAAAAACTGAATGGGAGTATCCGCTCCGCCAAGCATTCGTAAACCGCGCAGGCCGACGGCGCAGGCTGTTGCCCCATCGCAGTCATAGTCTGCAACGATCAGCATGGGCTCTTTCTTTTCCAAAATATCGGCGAGTAAAGACGCGGTACTGATGCAATTTTTTAGATCGTTTGGGGAGAGTAGGTTTTTTAACTCAAGAGAAAGCTCCTCCGGAGATTCCACGCCTCGCGCGGCATACAGTCGAGCCAACAGCGGGTGTAAGCCGCTTTGCTCTAGCCAGGTAGCAGCTCTTTCTGAAAAAGATCGTTTAGAAAAAGAACTCACGATTGAATTACATCTTTCAAAGTCAGGACTTCTGGCTTTTTCCAGAATATCCAAGATTTCTTCTGAATATCACGCATGGTGAATATTCTCTCTCGAGGTTTCCCATTAGGGAAATCAATAATCATCAACTCATCAAGTTGCTTATTTAGTAATTGACTAACTAACTGGGGCCAAAGGGTTTCTGGCTTATCTAGCCAAGCAAAAGCACCATCAAGCTTTTCAATATGATCAGAAGTCATTGATGGAATACCGCAGAACTTGGCAAGCCCAGTAAGCAAGGGGTGTTGACCAACTATCGTGCTGGCTTGTGCAAATGCCATTGGCGCTTTGACATCCTTTAACTTACCAATGCCACTAATCCATATGGAGTTGATGCTGGGTAAGCCTCTAGCTTGGCGCTCCTCATTTACTGTATCAATATGCCAAAGCATTTGGATTTCATTTTGCAATTTTCGCCAACGCTTTGCGATGCCTTGCTCGTGTATGTCATGTGGCATCCACCAATCAATATTACGACCTTGTGCTTGATCGATGCTGTAGCTGGCTAACTTACTAAATGGTCCAGCAGGAATAAACCAATAATGTTGATTCTGAAACAGTAAGGAATGCTCAAAGTCTTCTTTAAGCAAAGCTAGTGCCACATTAAGTAATTGTGTTGATTCAGTTTCTGTCAGATCAATTTGATCCTGGCTCATTAAAATGAGATGATCACGAGTAGCATGCAGATGAACGGGCTGTAAGCATGCGATTTCTAGATTGGGATCAAAGTTTATTGTGGATTGCCCCAACAGAAGAATGGGTGCAAGTGGAATCTTATCTCCGAGTAGAAAGCGCTCATGCGGTAATCCTTTGCGCGCTTGATTGTCACCCTGTTCTTCCAAGACATCCTCTCCCGTTAGCATCAGGGTGAAGCGTTTGGGCTGGCCTTGGGTATTTTGGTGGAGGGTAGAATTCTGAGTCATTCCCCCAATTTTAGGTGGCATTTGGAGTTTCCATCTGTTTGTGCTCGCAATTGTCTAAACTGTCGCTATGTTGAGATTTCCAATCGATCTAGAAATTGGCTTACGCTATACCCGCTCCAAGCGCCGGAAGGCTGTTGGCAAGCGCGATGGCTTTCTCTCCTTTATTTCTGGAATTTCTACTGCCGGTATTGCCTTAGGTGTCGCTTCCTTAATTGTGGTCCTATCGGTCATGAACGGCTTTCAGAAAGAGGTGCGGGATCGAATGCTATCCGTTCTTTCGCATGTAGAAATTACTGCGCCAGATGGATTGGCAAATTGGGAGCCTTTGGCACAAAAGTTAGCTAAAGAGCCGCACGTAGTTGGAGTTGCGCCGATGGTGAACTCGCAAGGATTGCTCACTCGGGATAACGTCATGCGTGGAGTTGCTATTCGTGGCATTGCTCCAGGCGAGGAAGGCAAAGTTTCTGATCTTCCAAAACAGTTTATCGCTGGGAATATTAATGATCTTCAGCCAGGCGGTTTTGGTGTTGCATTAGGCGCGCAATTAGCATCTATCGTTGGTGCACGTATTGGCGATCGAATTAATTTAATTGTTCCTGAGAGTGATTTAACTCCAGCAGGCGCAATGCCCAGAATGCGAACACTTCAAGTAGTGGGCATTGTGGATAGCGGTCATTATGAATACGACAGCTCTTTAGCGATCATGCATTGGAAAGATACTGCAGCCTTATTGCGCCTGCGTGATCCATCGGGTTTGCGCATCAAAGTGGATGACATGCAGCTTGCCCCTGAGGTTGCGGCTGAGCTTGCCGCTGTTGTCCCTCAGGCATTGTGGGTTACAGATTGGTCCCGATCAAACCGCAATTGGTTTGCAGCAGTACAAACTGAAAAGAAGATGATGTTCATCATCCTGACGCTCATTATTGCTGTCGCTGCATTTAATTTGGTCTCAACTTTAGTAATGACGGTTAATGAGAAGCAGGCTGATATCGCCATACTTAGAACCATGGGTGCGAGCCCAGGTTTAATACAGAGAATATTTTTAGTGCAGGGCTTAGCAATTGGGCTAATGGGATCCTTGGCTGGCGTCGGACTTGGTTTGTTAATTGCCTGCAATATTGATGTCATTGTTCCGGCGATTGAGGCAATTTTTCGAGTGCGATTCTTGCCGCGCGAGGTGTACTTTATTAGCGAGTTGCCATCAGATGTACGATTGGGTGATGTAGTAACAGTAGGATTAATGGCTTTTGGCCTATCCGTGTTAGCTACTTTGTACCCAAGTCGTCGGGCTGCGAAGATTAAGCCAGCGGAGGCGCTACGCTATGAGTAATATCAATGCACCTGTATTGCTAGCTAAGGGCTTGGCTAAGACCTATGGTCAGGGGGCAACCGCTGTCGAGGTTCTGAAGTCTGTAGATTTGAGTGTGGCCAATTCTGAAAAAGTTGCCATTGTAGGTTCATCTGGCTCAGGAAAAAGTACTTTACTCCACCTCTTGGGCGGTTTAGATACTCCGAGCGCTGGCTCTGTTTTTCTTGGCGGTGAAGATATCAATCAACTGTCAGTTTCCAAGCTAGATAAGCTGCGTAATCAGAGCTTAGGATTCATTTACCAATTTCATCATCTCTTGGATGAATTTAGCGCGATTGAGAATGTGGCTTTATTGCTCCGAATTCGTGGCTTAAGTAATGAAGAGTCAATGGATCGGGCAAGTCAGATGCTCAAAGCAGTTGGTTTGGCCAATCGCGAGCTCCATACACCTGCAGAGTTATCTGGTGGAGAGCGTCAACGTGTTGCAGTAGCTAGAGCCTTAGTTGGTAATCCAAGTTGTGTGTTAGCCGATGAGCCTACAGGAAATTTAGATACCGAAACAGCTGATGGCGTGTTCGATTTAATGTTGGACATCGCACGTGAGCAAGGTACCGCCTTTGTCATTGTGACTCATGATCCAGTTCGCGCTCAACGTTGTGATCGTATTTTGCATTTAGAGCGTGGAGTACTCAAAACCTTTGCGCAGTAAGTTCGCTCCCATGTGGATTGATACACACTGTCACTTAGATGCACTGGAGTTCTCTTTATCTCTGACGGGAGTCATTGCCGCAGCGAGAGAAAAGAATGTGCGTGCAATTCTCTTGCCCACAGTAAGAGTAGCGGATATACAAAATGTCCAATTACTTGTTTCGCAATACAGCAATGAAATTCCAGGGCTGGTTTATACCTTGGGTATTCATCCTTTGTATACCGATCAAGCTCATGAAAGTGATCTGAATTTACTGGAAGAGAAAATCAGCAAAGCACTCTCAGATCCGAGGTTTGTTGGGATTGGAGAAATTGGCTTAGATTATTTTGTTGAAGGCTTGGATCCGCGTAAACAAGAATATTTTTTTCATGCTCAATTGGATTTGGCTCAGAAATTTCAATTGCCTGTCATTTTGCATGTGCGTCGTTCGCAAGATGCCATATTAAAAGCGCTGCGTCGTCGAAAAATCCCTGGCGGTATCGCACATGCATTTAATGGCAGTTTTCAGCAGGCTGAGCAATTTATTGAGCTTGGCTTTAAGTTGGGTTTTGGTGGAGCTGCAACGTATGAGCGTGCATTGCAGATTCGCAGACTCATCAAAGAATTACCACTTGAGAGTATTGTTACTGAAACCGATGCACCAGACATTCCACCTGCTTGGTTGAAAGCTGAAAATTTAACATTCAACGAACCCGCTTTTTTGCCTAGAATCGCTAAAGAGCTTGCAACCATTCGTGGCGTGAATGATTTAGAGTTTGCTTCAGCAGTTTGGCGCAATACCTTACAAGTTTTACCTCGTTGGTCGGCGCTTAGTGCCGACAATTCAAGTCTAAACTCAGCCCCTTAAATCATTGCGCTTAGCAATTACGGCATTTATTGCCGGGGGATCGCTTCTTTTTCTTTTGCCACAGGTGCCGTTCCAATGGCAATGGATCTGTTTTGGCTCAACCCTCTCATGCATATTGCTAACTTGTTTATTCCAGAGGGTTAAGTGGGCACGACTTTTTTGCATCTGTACCTTGCTATTTACTCTTGGTTTTGCATGGAATGCAAACTATGCTGACAGTCGTTTGCAAAATATTCTTGCTCAGGACTTGGAGGGTGAAGAATTAAGTATCGAGGGTAGAGTCATTGGTTTGCCTCAAAGTGGTGAAACTGGCGCAAAGTTTGCTTTTGAAATTAATCGCCTTCAGTTAAACGGTGAAAACAAAGCTCAATTTCCAAAGCAAATCTATCTTAGCTGGCAACCCGCCTGGAGAAGTAATCAGATCATTCCAGAAATTATTCCAGGCCAGCAATGGAAATTGAAGGTAAAACTTAAAAGACCTTATGGATCTTTAAATCCTTATACGTTTGATTTTGAACGTTGGTCTTTCCATCAAAACTTTGGAGCAAGTGGATCAGTTAAAGCGGGCAAATTGCTAATAATAAAAAATATTGAATTAACCGAATTTGCTTTGCAAATGGAACTAGCACGCTACAAGCTACGTAAAAAGATAAATAGAGCTTTGTCTCCAGATGCGCGTTATGCGGGTGTGATTACTGCGCTCGTAATGGGCGATCAAAATGCAATTCATCAAGATGATTGGGGTGTGTTTAATGCAACCGGTATAGGTCATTTGATTTCAATATCCGGCTTACATGTCACGATGTTGGCAGGTGTTGGAGCAACTTTAGCTGCGTTCTTTTGGAGACGTAGATTTTTGCCGCTAATGCTCCCTGTAAGTAAGGTCGCGGCTTTGTCAGGTTTTTTGACTGCGTTTATATATGCCTGGCTAGCCGGATTTCAGATACCAGCTCAAAGAACGATGTATATGGTTGGCGTGGTTGCATTCGCCTTTTGGACTGGCAGAAATCCAAGATCATTTGATATTTGGTGGTGGGCGCTAGCATTTGTTTTATTGATTGATCCAATGGCACCCTACACCCCAGGATTTTGGTTATCTTTTGGTGCAGTAGCAGCCATCTTGTACGCCATGAAAAATTCCTCTGGTTTACTTGGTGTACCGACGGGTAGAGAGTTGGAGGCGCCATGGATATCGCGGCTAATACAAGCATGTCGTGAGGCTTGTCGAGTACAGGCTGTTGTAACTATTGCACTCTTACCCATAACGTTATTTTGGTTTTATCAGGTATCCGTTGTTTCTCCGCTGGCAAATGCTTTTGCTATTCCTGTGGTGAGTTATATCGTTACGCCTTTGGCTATCGCTGGCGCATTGTTACCAGAATTTTTTGGAAAGTGGCTGTTAATACCTGCGCACGCCGTAATGGAGTATTTGGCAATCTTGTTGGAGTGGATGGCAAGTTGGAGTTGGGCTGTGGTGTGGTCAAGTCAGCCTATGTGGTGGATTTTGGCGCCATCAATCATAGGAATAATTTATGCCATTCAACCTGGTGAGTTGTCGTCGTCTTGGCGGTCAAGATTATGCGCGCTAATACCAACCGCAATACTTTTTATGCCTTGGTCTCATTTCATGGGCAATAACTTAAGGTCGGGTGAATTCAGAGCGACGGTGCTAGATATTGGTCAAGGCACGTCAGTCTTGATTGAAACCGCGAGTAAACGTTTGTTATATGACACGGGGCCCATCCAGGGTAAAGGTGATGACGCAGGGCAGCGAACCATATTGCCGTATTTACGAGGCAGAGGTATTGGCAAAATTGACCGCATCGTAATTAGTCATAGTGATAGCGACCATGTGGGTGATGCAGCTTCGTTGCTAAAGAAAATTACTTTTAATGAAATGATGGGTTCTTTGCCAAGCGATAACCCACTATTGATTAATCTAAACGCTAGAAAGATTGCAAGTATTCCTTGTCGTTATGGTCAACGTTGGATTTGGGATCAGGTGGAGTTTGTGATTTGGCATCCACATGAATCGACTCACTTTCAAAAACAATATTCCATGAAGCCCAATGAAATGAGTTGCGTTCTCGAGGTGCGGAATAAGAATTTTTCGTTCTGGTTGACTGGTGATGTTGAGCGTCAAGGGGAGGCAGAAATTACTAAGCGCTTAGATGGGGCGATGTTGAGAGAAGTTGGCGATCGACAAATTATTTTTATGGCGCCGCATCACGGTAGCAAAACTTCATCATCAATAGATTTATTAAAAACTTTAGAGCCAGACATTGCTTTTGCTCAGAACGGTTATCGCAACCGCTATGGGCATCCGCACTCAACTGTTACAGCCCGTTACAAAAGTCTTGGGATCCCGTTCTATCAAACCTCAAATACGGGCGCTCAAGTATGGCTTTTTAAGCATGGTCCCGAGGTCTCGAGCTGGTTTATGCGATCAAGCAGTAGACGTTTATGGCATAGATGGGAAATTGATATCGATAAAAAGGAAAAAGCCCTTAAAAATTAAGGGCTTATTATGTAATTCTTGGTTGCGGGGGCAGGATTTGAACCTACGACCTTCGGGTTATGAGCCCGACGAGCTGCCAGACTGCTCCACCCCGCGTCTGAATGTTTGATTCTACCATTTTTTGCACTGCAATGTCGACCGATTCCACAAAATATGCTTAAAAAATGCGGTTTTGGGTTGCTCATTGTCATTTGGGAAGGTCTAGTTTAGGGAGTAATATATTGCCACGCAACAAAGAGCCAAAGGCCTGCAATGTCAATTAGCAACCCAGAGTTTTCCAGTTCAACGCTATTAAACCCGGTCAATTTGCATGAAGACCCTAACAGCCATAAAAAGGGTAGCTTGGGTGCGGTAATGCTCGCTGCCATTGGGGTGGTGTTTGGCGATATAGGAACAAGCCCGCTATATGCACTTAAAGAATGTTTTGATCCTGAGCATGGAATTGCATTTTCTCCAGAGGCTTTGTTCGGCGTAATTGCCATGATGATCTGGTCACTGATACTGGTGGTGACTTTTAAATATGTATTGTTTGTGATGCGAGCAGACAACAAGGGCGAAGGCGGCGTTCTCTCTTTGATGGCACTTGCTTTGCGATCATATAAGAGTGATTCAAAAACCTATTTCTGCTTGATGATTTTAGGCATGCTTGGTGCATGCATGCTTTTGGGTGAGTCTGTGATTACGCCGGCTATTTCCGTTCTTTCTGCGGTTGAGGGTATTGAAATCGCAACACCTAGTTTGCATAAATTCATTATTCCAATTTCGTTGGCCATCTTAATTGCGTTGTTTTTAATTCAGAAATTTGGAACCGCTGCCGTAGGAAAGCTGTTTGGTCCGATTACTTTGGCCTGGTTTATTGTGCTCGCCATTTTAGGAGTGATAAATATTGGTGCGGCACCACAAATTATTGGTGCGATTAATCCAATTCATGCAGTCCATTTTGTGTCCCTCCATCCCACAACTGCTTATATTGTGATGGGTGCCGTGGTGTTGGTCGTAACTGGGGTAGAAGCTTTGTATTTGGATATGGGACATTTTGGTAGAAATCCAGTTCGTTATGCATGGCTATTTGTGGTTTTACCAAGCTTATTAATTAATTACTTGGGCCAAGGTGCGCTACTACTTTCTAATCCAAGTGCTGCGTCTAATCCGTTTTATTTGATGGTTCCTGAATGGGCTCTATGGCCAGTAGTTGCTCTGGCAACAGCTGCCACGGTAATTGCGTCTCAAGCGGTTATATCTGGCGCCTATTCTCTTGTAAGTCAGGCAATATTGCTCGGCTTTATGCCGCGCATGACCATCATGCACACTTCAGATTCTGAGCAAGGACAGATTTATGTGCCAGTGGTTAACTGGGCCTTGTTGTTTATGGTCGTGATTACTATTATTGAGTTTAGGGCGTCTGTTAATTTGGCTGCCGCTTATGGCATTTCCGTGACATCGACCATGATGATTACTGCGGTATTGCTCGCAGTTGTGATGTATCGCGAATGGAAGATGAATTTTATTCTAGTGATTGTGCTTACATCTGTCTTTTTCGTTTTAGATTTTTCTTTCTGGAGTGCAAATCTCATCAAAATTAAAGATGGTGGTTGGTACCCATTATTTTTGGGGCTCTTAATTTTTACCTGCCTAATTACTTGGTATCGTGGCCGCAAACTATTGCGTGCCAAAATGGTTGAAGGTTCCATTCCACTGCAGGCTTTTGTTCAGGGCTTATTGGCTCACCCGCCACATCGAGTTGAGGGCACAGCAATCTTTTTGACAGCCCATGTCGATTATGTTCCAGTAGCAATGTTGCACAATTTAAAGCATAACCGGGTGATGCATGACCGGATCTTTTTTGTCAAGTTGAGCACTTGGGATGTGCCTTATGTAAACGATGACCAGCGCATTACGATGAAAGATTTTGGTGGGGGCGTGTATTTGGTTAGAGCAGTTCATGGGTTTAAAGAGACGCCTGATATTAATTATGTGCTTAAATTAATCGAGAAGCACGAAGGCATTCACTTTGACGTTATGGATACCTCTTTCTTTATTTCGCGGGATACCATTGTCCCCTCTTCATCGCCTGGTATGGCATTGTGGAGAGAAAAGCTTTTTAGTTGGATGATGCAGAATGCTGCAAAACCGTCCGATTTTTTTAGAATTCCAGCCAATCGCTTGGTTGAGCTTGGGGCTAAGGTGGAAATTTGAGAAAAAATTTGCCCTCGAAACCTCAATTTCTCATTGCCATATTTTTATTGGTTAGCTCGATCAGTGGAGTAGTAATTGCTACGCCAGCTGAAGAGGCTGAGTTGGAGCAGTTAAATAAGATAGAGCAAGAGCTTGAGCTGCAACGCGATTGGGCAAAGTATCGTTGGGGTAAGGCACAAACTGATTGTTATCAGAACTACTGGGTAAATTATTGTCTGCGTAGCGCACGAGCTGAATATCGTAAAGAAATCGATCCCATCAGTGAACAGGAACGTGCATTGCATGAGGTGCAACGTAAGTTACGCAAGAGCATTAAGGATCAAGAAGATCAAAAACGCACTGCTCAGCGTGCTTCCCCAGAAAAAGCTGCCGAACGCGCTGAAAACCAACGTGAGTTTGAAGAAAAACAAAAAGCTTCGGCTGCAAGAGCGGCGGATCTAGAGCAGCGTCGTAAAGATGCGCCTAAGCGTGCTCAAGAAAATAAAGCTGGTACGCAACTCGATTAATTTTTTTCATGCATTCTTATTTTCATTGAGTCATCCTTGGCTAAAGTAAAAACGGTTTATATCTGTCAGTCCTGTGGAGGCACTTCTGCGAAGTGGCAAGGGCAATGCCCATCTTGTCAGTCTTGGAACACTCTAGAAGAGGGTTTGCCAGAGACGACATCTAATTCTCGATTTCAGGGCTTGGCGCAATCTTTGCCCCGACAAAAGCTCTCGGCCATTACGGCGGAAGATTTGCCAAGATTTAGCACAGGTGTAGAAGAGTTTGATCGCGTATTGGGTGGCGGATTGGTTCCTGGTGGCGTTGTGCTCCTGGGCGGTGATCCTGGTATTGGTAAATCTACCCTGCTGTTGCAAGCTCTCGCGGAGATGAGTGCTGTTGGTATGAATGTTCTCTACAGTAGCGGCGAAGAATCCGCCGCACAAATTGCCTTACGCGCGAAGCGCATCTCATTAAATGCTCCGCAGTTAGAAGTCCTGGCCGAAATTCAGTTGGAGAAACTGATTTCGATTATGGATACCGTTAAGCCACAAGTATTAGTGGTGGATTCCATACAAACTTTGTATTCTGAAGTATTAAGCTCGGCTCCGGGATCGGTGGCGCAAGTGCGCGAGTGCGCCGCTCAATTAACCAGGGCGGCTAAGGCTAGTGGCATTTGTGTGTTAATGGTGGGGCATGTCACCAAAGATGGTCATTTAGCAGGTCCTCGAGTTCTCGAGCATATTGTCGATACCGTGTTGTACTTTGAGGGCGATACCCATTCTTCTTTTCGCTTAATTCGTTCTATCAAAAATCGCTTTGGTGCAGTGAACGAATTGGGCGTGTTTGCGATGACTGAAAAAGGTCTGCGCGGAGTGACAAATCCATCAGCTATTTTCTTGTCGCAACACGAGCAAATGGTTCCGGGAGCGTGTGTACTGGTAACTCAAGAGGGTAGCAGACCCCTGTTAGTTGAGATTCAGGCGCTTGTGGATACTGCGCATGTACCAAATCCTCGACGTTTAGCCGTTGGTTTAGAGCAGGCGCGCTTAGCTATGTTGCTGGCGGTTTTGCACCGTCATGCAGGTGTGGCTTGTTTTGATCAGGATGTGTTCTTAAATGCAGTTGGTGGCGTGAAGATTTCAGAGCCAGCTGCTGACTTGGCTGTACTGCTTGCGATTCAATCATCTATTCGTAATCGCGCGCTACCAAAAGAGTTGATTGTGTTTGGCGAAGTGGGTTTAGCGGGAGAAATCCGCCCATGTCCACGCGGGCAAGAGCGTCTAAAGGAAGCAGCAAAACTGGGCTTTACTGTTGCCATCATTCCGAAGGCCAATATGCCAAAGACAAAAATTGCAGGCTTGAGAGTGATTCCTGTGGAGCGTATTGATCAGGCGATCGCTGCAGCTGCAGAATTAAGTTAAAGCCGTTTGTCTTAGCGCAAATCTTCCGCTTGAATGAGTAGCACTTGCTCTTCGCCGGCGGAAACTTCCATCCAAATCACAGGTATTTGAGGAAACGCTTTTTTGAAGTTCTCATACTCATTGCCAATTTCAATCAAAATTGCGCCACGCTCAGAGAGGTAGTCGGGCGCACTGGCAATAATTCTTCTGATGAGATCCATACCATCGTCACCACCAGCAAGCGCTAACGCAGGCTCGGCATGGTATTCAGCTGGTAAAGCACTCATGGAGTCGGCATTTACATAAGGCGGGTTGCAAATAATCAGATCAAATAGATTGTCTTCGTTTGGTTCTGGCAAAGCCTCCCATAGATCGCCCTCTAGTAACTCCACCTGAGTACCTAAGCCATGACGGTCGACGTTACGAGCTGCCACTGAGAGTGCGGGTAAACTGATGTCACATGCACTAACGTGAATATCTGGACATGAAAGTGCCAATAAGATTGCTAGTGATCCATTACCAGTACAAAGATCTAGTACTTTCCCATCTGCTGGAAGCCATGGCTCTAATGAGCCATCAACAATGAGCTCTGCAATCCAAGAGCGCGGAACAATGCTTTGTTCGCTGCAGAAAAATGGAACCCCCATCAACCAAGCTTCACCAAGAATGTAAGCAAGTGGCTTGCGGGAAGTGATGCGTTCATCTGCAACAGCCAGTGCTAGTTGATGTTGCTCACCCGTGAGGGTTTGATCTAAATGGTCAAGTGCATCAGCAGGACTCAGCCCTAATTGTTTGCTAACAATCCATAGGGCTTCACTTTGCGCATCAATTGCGCCATGCCCGTAGTGTAAATTCGCGGCTTCTAATTTTTGACTGATGAGTTCAATCGATTGATTGACTGAAAGGGCTTGTGAAGGCTCAGGGTCCATGATGGATCGGGTTGTAGTTAAAAAAGAGGGAGCGGAAGTTGGACTTAAGCAATAAGCTGCTCAAGTGTTTTGCGATAGATGTTTTTGAGTGGCTCAACATCATCAACGTTTACGCACTCATCGATTTTGTGGCTAGTAGCATTTAGAGGCCCGAATTCCACAACTTCTTTGCAGACCTTGGCGATAAAGCGACCATCACTGGTGCCGCCAGTTGTAGAGAGCTCGGTATCCACTTGGGTTTCAGATTTAATTGCTTTGCGCAATGCGCCTGCTAAATCGCCATCGCCTGTAATAAATGGGCTGCCACCCAGAACCCAATCAATTTCGAAGTCTAGGTCAGCATCACTCAAGATTTTTTCTAGACGCTCGCGCAATTGCTCAGGCTTACTCTCTGTGGAGAAGCGGAAATTAAAGTCGACCACTAATTCGCCGGGAATGACATTGTTTGCTCCGGTGCCAGCATGCACATTGGAGATCTGAAAGCTGGTTGGTTGGAAATACTCATTTCCTTGATCCCATTCAGTTTCAACTAAAGCGGTAAGCGCTGGGGCTGACAAATGAATGGGGTTTTTGCCAAGGTGAGGGTAGGCAATGTGAGCCTGAATACCTTTGACCTTTAATTTGCCAGATAGGGATCCTCGACGACCATTCTTAATCATGTCGCCTATTTGATCTACTGAAGTGGGTTCACCTATCACGCAGTAATCTAAACGCTGACCCTGTTTTTGGAGGCGCTCACACATGATCACGGTGCCATCGTTAGCTGGACCTTCTTCATCGCTTGTAATCAGAAAAGCAATCGAACCTTGGTGATCTGGATGTGAGGTGACAAACTCTTCTGTGGCAACAACAAAGCCAGCGAGAGATGTTTTCATATCAGCAGCGCCTCGACCATATAGCTTGCCATCGCGAATGCTTGGCGTGAATGGATCACTAGTCCATTTCTCTACTGGGCCAGTTGGGACAACGTCGGTATGACCGGCAAACATGAGCACTTTGCCTTGATCGCCAGCTTTACCCTTTTTAATTGCCCATAAGTTTGTAACTTGAAAATTTTCAGGGCCACTGATAACGCTTTCTGTATGAAAGCCAATGGCTTGCAAACGCTTGGCAATTAAATCTTGGCAGCCGCCATCCGCCGGAGTGACGGAACGACATGCAATGAGAGCTTCGGTTAGCTCAAGGGCGGCGCTCATAAGTAAGTGTCAGAAGTTAGATTAGTCGCGAAGCAATTCGTTGATGGCGGTTTTTGCTCGTGTTTGAGCATCTACTTTTTTCACAATCACAGCAGCATACAGACTGTACTTGCCGCAGGCGGAAGGAAGCGAGCCAGGAACAACCACTGAGCCTGCTGGAACGCGACCGTAGTGCACTTCACCAGTTTCGCGATCGTAAATCTTGGTGCTTTGTCCTATGTAGACCCCCATAGAGAGAACAGCATTTTCTTCAATCACAACGCCTTCCACCACTTCAGAGCGAGCACCAATAAAGCAGTTATCTTCAATAATTACCGGGCCAGCTTGAATTGGCTCCAAGACACCACCGATTCCGACGCCACCAGAGAGGTGAACATTTTTACCAATTTGGGCGCAAGAGCCAACAGTTGCCCAGGTATCAACCATGGTACCTTCGCCTACATAAGCGCCAATATTGACGTAGGAAGGCATCAACACCGCATTTTTGCCAATAAAGGAGCCGCGACGAGCAACGGCTGGTGGTACTACACGGAAACCGCCTGCAGCAAAGTCAGCAGCGGTATAGCCCTCAAACTTACTTGGAACCTTGTCGTAGAACTGGGTATAACCCCCAGCGCTCATCGGAATATTGTCTTCTAGGCGGAAAGAGAGCAGAACAGCCTTCTTAACCCATTGATTTACTTCCCACTTACCCACATCACGACGCTCGGCGACTCGAATGCTGCCATTATTTAGGCCTTCTAAAACGGCATTTACTGCGCTACGGACATCTCCAGGAACGCTGTTTGGTGAGAGGTTTGCGCGGTTTTCCCAGGCTTGTTCAATGATGTTTTGTGGTGATTGGCTCATGCTTTTTGGTTAACTATCAGATTGTTAAGGGATTTTGTCCCTGAAGGTAGATTTATCATTATAACGATGGGGCAAAAACCCGTCTAAGTAGCCCTAAGCTTGCTATCATCTTCCCACTTTGGATGTAATTTTTTAGCCCTTTATTTAGAACCCCTTTTTCCCTGCAAAGTACGCCGTGCAACTGAAATCCATCAAACTTTCCGGCTTTAAGTCTTTCGTTGACCCAACCCATTTTGAAATGCCTGGCCAATTAATTGGCGTTGTAGGCCCAAATGGTTGTGGAAAGTCCAACATTATTGATGCTGTTCGCTGGGTTTTGGGTGAATCCCGTGCCAGTGAATTGCGTGGTGAATCCATGCAGGATGTCATTTTTAATGGTTCTGGTTTACGTAAACCATCTGGCCGCGCCAGCGTTGAACTCATTTTTGATAATTCTGAAGGTCGTGCTCAAGGTCAATGGAGCGCATTTACTGAATTAGGTATTAAACGTGTACTGACGCGTGACGGTAATTCTAGTTATTACGTGAATAACCAAGTGGTACGTCGCAAGGATATTCAAGATATTTTCTTGGGCACTGGTATGGGTCCAAGAGGTTACGCGATTATTGGTCAGGGAACGATCAATCGAATTTTAGAAGCGAAACCAGAAGAGTTGCGTGTATTCCTTGAGGAAGCAGCTGGCGTTTCTAAATATAAAGAGCGTCGCAAAGAAACCGCAGCTCGTCTTGAAGATACTGTAGAAAATTTAACGCGTGTTGAAGATATTCTGCGCGAACTCGATCAGCAGCTGACTCGTCTCGAAAAGCAGGCAACAGTTGCTGAGCGTCATGCTGAACTTTCTGCGCAAATGAAATCGCAGCAACAGCTTTTGTGGTTTGTCCGTCAGACCGAGGCTGGTAAAGAGCAAGAGCGCCATGCCAACGGCATTCGCGACACTCAAGTGAATTTGGAAGAGCAAACAGCAAAGCTGCGCCACTCTGAAGCTGAGCTTGAAACCATGCGTACTCAACAGTACGCCTTACAAGACAAGGTATCTGAAGCACAGGGTGAGCTGTATCAAACTAATGCTGATGTAAGTCAGGTTGAATCACAAATTCATTATGTTCAAGAAGCACGCCAACGATTGCAACAACAAACTCAAGATCTGCAAGCACAATTACAGCGCTGGACCGTGCAAGAGACCGATGCTGCGCAGGCGCAACGTACTACTGAACACGAGCTCACATTAGCAGGTGAAAAAGAACAAACCTTGCTAACAGAGTTAAATGGTTTGCAAGAGCAAATGCCAAGTCGCGATGAGGCTTATCAAAATGCTTCTCGAGATTTGAATAACGCCCGTGAGACCTTGGCAACAATTGAGCAACGTCTTGCCAGTTTTGGTGAGCGTATTCGTTCAATGGCTGCACAGGCTGATGAGCTAAAAGGTCGCGAGACGCGCTTAACGAGCGAGCTTGATGGTATGCGTCGTCCGGACGCTGAAGCATTGCAAATGGCGATTGATCGTCATGCTATGGCGCAACGTAAGGTAGAAGAGGCAAGAGCACGCGCTAGTGAAACTCAGCAACGCGTTCCAGCGGCCGATGAGGCTCGTAATGCCGCACAGCAAAAGATACAAGTTGCCAATCAAGATTTAGCACAAACAGAGGCTAAGCTAACGGCACTAACTGCTTTGCAAGCAAGCGTTCAGGCGCAAGGCAAGATTGGTCCATGGTTGGAAAGTAAGGGGCTCAAAGAAAGTAAGCGACTCTGGCAAGAATTAAAAGTGGAGAGTGGTTGGGAAGCCGCTCTTGAATCAGTATTGCGTGAGCGTTTAGCCGCGGTAACAGCAAAAAGCGTTCAAGAAACATTGGCATTAGCGAATGATGCACCTCCAAGCCGTTTGGCAATTTTGCTCACTGAGGAAATTAGCCCTGCGCATACATCTGCCCCGGCGGATTTCACGCCTTTACTAAGTCGCGTGCAAAGTGCTGGCGCCGCTCGATTGACTGCAGTGTTACAAGAGTGGTTAGACAATATTTATATTGCCTCTAGTCTTGAAGATGCCTTACATCGCCGCGAAAAGCTTCCTGCCGGCGGTGCATTTGTTACCCAGCAAGGACATTTAGTAAGTCGTGTCGGCGTTCAGCTTTATGCGGCTGATTCTGAGCAAGCTGGCATGTTGGCGCGCGCTCAAGAGATGGAAAGTCTTGAGAAGCAATTACGCGCTCAACAATTAATGCAAAGTGAATTGCAGGGTGAACTTGATCAGTGCGTAGCGAATTACCAAGCCGCTCATCAGGCTGCGGAGCAAGCCCGCATTGCCGCTGAGCAGTCTGTGCAAGAGGCCCATGGCTTCGAAGTGGAAAGAATGCAATTGACTCAAGCTGAAGAGCAATATAGTCAGCGCGCTACGCAGATTCAGAATGAGTTGAGCGAGCTGCGTCAGCAAATGGAGCAGTTGAGTTTGACTCATGAACAAGCTGCTGCTGAGCTAAGCCAGTTGGAAGATTCCAAACAGGGGCATCAAGAAGCGTTATCTCAAGCTCAGCAAAAATTAGAGCTCGCCAGTCAAGAGCGCGACCATTTACGTGAGTCTTTGCGTGTTGCCGAGATGGCTGCTCAAGAAGCGGCATTTGCTACTCGCTCACTCCAACAGCGTATTGCTGATTTGCAGCGTGATCAAAGTACTGCGCGTACCCAAATCATGGAGATTCAGGATAAACATGATCAAGCTACACAAGAGCTAGAAACCCTCAGTGATGAAGAAGCACAGGAGAAGTTGCAGGGCTTGTTATTAGCCCGGAGTGCGCGCGAAGCTGCATTAGCAAACGCGCGCACGGAGCAGGATGCTCTATTGCACCAATTGCGCGAGGCTGATGAAGCCCGCATGCAAATTGAGCGTAGCTTGCAACCGATGCGAGATAAGGTGGTTGATCTCCAGTTACGTGAACAAGCTGCTCGTTTGAACTATGAGCAATTTGCGACATTGCTGGCCGATGCAGAGGCTGATCTAAGTGCTTTAGAGGCAAGCTTTAGTCCTGATCTGAAGATTGGCGCACTACAAAGCGAAGTCAATCGTCTTAATACTGAAATTCAGTCTTTGGGCCCGGTAAATATGGCTGCTTTAGATGAGCTCGCCAGCTCTCGTGAGCGTAAGCAGTTCTTAGATGCGCAATCTGCAGACTTGAATGAAGCAATGCAGACGCTGACAGATGCAATCGCCAAGATCGATGCCGAGACACGTGATTTATTGCAGGGTACCTTTAATCAAGTCAATACACACTTTGGAAAACTTTTCCCAGAATTGTTCGGTGGTGGACACGCTGAATTGGTTATGACTGGTGAAGAAATTCTGGACTCTGGCGTTCAGGTAATGGCGCAGCCTCCTGGTAAGAAAAATAGCAGCATTCATTTACTCTCTGGCGGTGAAAAAGCCTTGACTGCGATTGCCTTGGTTTTCTCATTATTCTTATTGAATCCGGCTCCGTTCTGTTTGCTAGATGAGGTTGATGCGCCATTAGACGATGCAAATACCTTGCGTTACGCGCAGATGGTTGCCAAAATGTCAGAAAAGACACAGTTTGTATTCATTTCGCATAATAAGATCACCATGGAAATTGCACATCAGTTAATTGGCGTCACGATGCAAGAGCAAGGCGTATCTCGTATTGTTGCCGTGGATATTTCTTCGGCGGTTTCTATGGTGGAGGCTGCTTAAGTGTACGTAGAACAAATCATGACGATGTTGGGTTTGTCTGATTTGCAGTTTGCTTTGGCCGCTATCGGCTTGCTAATATTGATATTGGTTGCCGTTCTCAATTGGAAGTACTCTCGTGCTCGTCGTAAGACAAATGAGCAAAGCACATATGTGTTTGATGATCGCATTGCACCCGAACCATCACTTACTAAAGGGTTCGCTGATGTCAATTTAGGAAGTCGCTTAGAGCCAAGCTTTGGTGATGTAATACCAGTGACCAGCTCTATGCAAGAAAAATTTTCAATCGATCCTCGCATTGACTGTGTGATCACACTTCGCTTCGATGAAGCCATTTCTGGTTCAGAAATTCTTGCTGAAATTCATCATTGGACTGATTTGAATGAAAATTCTGCGATCCAATGGAGTTGCGAGGGGCTTAATGCCGATCAAGATGCCACAGAAGATTGGGAGGATCTCCGATCAGAAGCTTCCTATTCCGAGTTACAACTAGCGATTCAATTGGCAAGTCGTCGAGGCCCAATAGGCGTTCTTGAGTTATCAGATTTTTGCTCTCGAGCACAGGCCCTAGCGGATACATTGGGCGCTCAAATCGACATGCCAAGTGTCAATATGATGCTTGAGAGTGCTAAAGAGTTGGATGCGGTTGCAGCAGAAAGCGATATTCAATTAAGTATTAATGTTTTGTTTGATGAGCCTTGTGCTTGGGAAAATTTTGATGCCCTAATGAGGCGGCGTGGTTTTAAACTGGCTCGCAATGGCTGTGGGTATGAATTTTTTAGCAATGGCAACCTTATTTTTAATAGTACCAACCTAAATCCAAATACACCTGTTACACAATTGACCTTGTTATTAGAGATTCCTTTAGTTACGCAAGATCAACGAGCTTTCGAAAGAATGTTGGGTGAGGGTGTTGAGATTGCTCAAGCAGCGCATGGCCGCTTAGTTGATGACAATGGTATTAATCTCAGTGAAGCAGCTGTGATTAGCATTCGACAGCACCTCGATATGCTTTATGCCAATCTCGAGAAGTCTGGTATTGCCGCAGGCTCTTCTACTGCCAGTAGACTCTTTAGTTAGGAATTACTTTGTCGTCCAAAAGTCCGACAAATTTAGCGGAGCGTTATGCATTTCTGCAAGCAGAATTGGCTCGCTTAGAGCATGCCTATTACGTTCTTGATAATCCCTTATTGCCAGATATTGAGTACGACAAACTCTATCGCGAGCTACTAGATATTGAAGCAGTCCATCCTGAATGGGTGACCTCTGAATCTTTATCTCAGCGTGTTGGAGGTGTTGCGTTAAAAGAGTTTGACTCGGTAACGCATGAAGTGCCAATGCTGTCTCTCAATAATGCATTTGAAGAAGCAGAGTTAGTTGCATTTGATCGTCGCTGTCGTGAAGGTTTGCACGCCGATCACGTGGCTTATGCTGGCGAACTTAAGTTTGATGGCCTTGCAATTTCCTTGCGTTATGAGAATGGGTCTTTAGTGCGCGCCGCCACTCGTGGGGATGGTGCTAGCGGTGAGGATGTCACAGCCAATATCAAAACGATTCGCGCTATTCCATTGAAGTTGACTGGTAAAGACCTTCCTAAGGTCTTAGAGGTGCGTGGCGAGGTATTTATGTACCTCAAAGATTTCCAAAAAATGAATCAACAGGCTGCTGCCTCAGGTGAAAAAGAATTTGCGAATCCTCGCAATGCAGCTGCTGGTAGTTTGCGCCAGTTGGATTCCAAAATTACGGCTAAACGACCACTCTCATTCTTTGCCTATGGCCTTGGTGCACTTGAGCCACAATCTTGGCTCCCAAAAACGCATGAAGAACTGCTAAATAAATATGTTGAATTAGGTTTGCCTGTTTGCTCTGAGCGCAAGGTATTGCATTCCGTTCAAGAAATCCTCGACTTCTACAATGCTATTGGGGCTAAGCGCGATGAATTGCCTTATGACATAGATGGCGTTGTCTATAAAGTGAATTCATTTGCAGAGCAAGCTAAGTTGGGCTATGTCTCCAGAGCGCCTCGATTTGCATTGGCGCATAAGTATCCCGCTCAAGAGGCACTCACAACCGTTTTAGGAATAGACGTTCAAGTCGGGCGTACAGGAGCGATTACGCCGGTAGCGCGTCTAGCCCCAGTAGAGGTGGGGGGCGTTACTGTTACCAATGCCACACTGCACAATGAAGATGAGGTTAGGCGTAAGGATGTTCGGATCGGTGATACGGTTTCCGTAAGGCGAGCAGGCGATGTGATTCCCGAGGTGGTATCGGTTGTTAAAGATCGTCGTCCTAGTGATGCCAAAGAATTTCAGATGCCAACCCGTTGTCCAGTATGTGACTCTCATATTGAGCGCCTGGCAGATGAAGCTGTTGCTCGTTGTAGTGGTGGTTTATTTTGCGGCGCCCAGCGCAAACAAGCGCTTATTCACTTCGCCCACAGAAGGGCGATGGATATCGAAGGATTGGGTGAAAAGATCGTGGATCAATTAGTTGATCAAAACTTAGTCAGAACGCCGGCAGATCTCTATCGCTTGGGTTTCACCGCTTTAGCTAATCTTGAGCGCATGGGTGAGAAGTCTGCTGATAATCTTATACAGGCAATCAATCAGTCTAGAAATACAACTTTAGCAAGATTCATCTTTGCCTTGGGTATTCGCCACGTTGGTGAAACTACGGCTAAAGATTTAGCGAATCACTTTCAGTCTATGCATGCATTAATGGATGCAACTACAGAAGAGTTACTCAGCGTTAAAGATGTAGGCCCCGTCGTTGCTGAGTCCATCACAAGCTTTATGGAAGAAGCCCATAATCGCGAAGTTATTGAGCAACTTTTAGCCTCAGGCATGCAACTTGCGGTAGAGGAGAAGGTGATCAGCGCCGCCGTGGCTGGAAAGACCTTTGTTCTGACGGGTACATTCCCAACCATGACACGTGATGAAGCTAAAGACTTGCTTGAAAAAGCGGGTGCAAAAGTAGCTGGCTCAGTATCGAAGAAAACCGACTACGTCGTTGCTGGTGCCGATGCAGGCAGCAAGCTCGCCAAAGCAGAAGAGTTGGGTGTGCCAGTGATTGATGAAGCGGGTATGCTTGATCTCTTGAAGTAAGAACTTTCTTATACTGCTTTAAGGTGGCGCACACAGCAGCATAAGTCTATGCTTTTCCCTTGCATATGAATCTTCTAGAAAAAATCTCTCCCATAGTTAGTCAATCGAATTGCGTGGAACAAGCAAATGCGATTCTTGCATCTTCGAGACCCTATTCACGTGCAACCAATGAAGGGCATATCACTGCTAGTGGTTTGGTTATTCGAGACAATAAGGTCCTGCTGATCTTTCATCCCCACATTAAAAAGTGGTTTCAGCCAGGTGGCCATATTGATGAAGGGGAGTCACCGATTGAAGCGGCTGTTCGTGAAGTTTATGAAGAAACAGGCTTAGTTTGCGTTGCTGATGCTGAGAATCCAGAGCCAATTGATGTCGATGTACATGAAATACCCGCTAATCCTGCAAAGAACGAATCAGCCCATCTGCACATCGATCTTCTTTATCAGTTGAAAGTACTGCGTGAAGAAAAGCCTCTTGAGAGCATAGGCTGCGCTTGGTTCTCTTTTGATGAAGTAGAAAGCGCTCGTATTCAGAGGGCCTTAAACCGCTTAAGCGCTTAACGCTTCAAGCAGCTCAGTCTCTAACTGAATCTGCAGCTTTGGATTTTTCCCAAGGTTGGCCGCATCTAATAGCAATACGTCCTCAACGCGCTCGCCGAGGGTGTTAATTCTGGCGGAGTGAATAGAAACCTGGTGCTTTGCTAGAACTCTAGAGATTGTGTAAAGCAAGCCCGTACGGTCACTGGCAGATAGTGCAAGGGTGTAATAGCGACCTCGATCATCCGGCATCATGTGAACTCGTGGCTGAATTGGGAAGATGCGTGATTGTCTTGATAAACGGCCCATGCTAGGGTTTGGCAAGGGGTCGGCTTTTGAGAGTGCCGCAGTCAGTTCGAACTCAACTAGTTGAATCAGGTCGCGATAGCTGCCGCCTTCATCTACAAGATTGCTTCCTGAAATCTGGAAACTATCAAGAGCATAGCCATGATGCGTCGTGTGAATGCGCGCATCCCAAATAGAAAAGCCATGTTTTTCAAAGTAGGCGCAAATTCGAGCAAATAGATCCTCTTGATCCTTAACATAGACAGCTACTTGTAATCCCTCTCCAACAGGTGAGAGTCTGGCCCTCACAATCGGCTGATCTGTATTTACCTTGTTGTATAGGTGGCGCGTTAACCAGGCGATATCGGATGAATCCTGTCTTAGGAAGAATGCAACATCTAATTGCTTCCAAAGATCTTCATACGAGACATCACTGATGCCATAAAGTCGAAGTTTGGCTCGAGATTCTTCTTGGTGTAGAGCCAGCTCTGAGGAAGCATCGGGTTTTGCACCGCCTAAAACCCTCAGGGTAGCGCGATAGAGGTCTTCAAGTAGTTTGCCTTTCCAGGCGTTCCACACTTTAGGGCTGGTACCGCGTACATCGGCTACAGTTAAAAGATATAGGGCGGTGAGGTGTCGTTCATCACCCATCTTCTTAGCAAATGCCTTCACAACATCGGGATCGGTAATGTCTTGTTTCTGAGCAACCTGACTCATATTAAGATGCTCAGCTACTAGCCACACCAAAAGTTCAGTATCTTTTTTATCTAGACCATGATCTTTTGCGAACTTGCGCATATCCGCTTTTCCAAGTTGCGAGTGATCGCCTCCACGACCTTTTGCAATGTCGTGAAAAAGTGCCGCGATGACGAGTAGCCAAGGTTTCTCGAAACGAGCAATTAAGCTGCTGCAAAATGGAAATTCATGGGTGTACTCAAGCACCATAAAGCGACGAACATTACGTAACACCATCAAGATATGTTGATCAACGGTATACACATGGAATAAGTCATGCTGCATTTGGCCAACAATTTTTCTGAATGCTGGCAAGTATCTTCCAAGCACGCTACTGCGGTTCATGAGGTGAAAAGCTCGGCTAACACCTTCCGGTTGCTTCAGGATTTCAATGAAAAGTGCTCGATTAATAGGATTGCTGCGCCACTTGGCATCCATTTTTGTGCGAGCGTTATAAAGCGCTCTAAAAATGGTGGCAGAGAGGCTCTTTACACTAGCGGTTTGCGCAAATACAAGGAAGGTGCGCAGAATTTGTTCTGGATGTTTTTGAAAGAGCTGTGGATCCGTGATATCTAGAACGCCTTGACGCTCGATAAAGAATTCATTTCCTTCGCCAGGTATTGGATGGGTCGTTTTAGATTCTTGTGGAAATAGTAGCGCTTCAATATTTTGTAGCAGCACATCGTTTAATTGGGTAACGGCTTTAGCCGCCCAATAATAGCGACGCATAATCGCTTCACTTGCTCGGCGTGATGATTCTTCTTCTATGCCCATCGCATGCGCTAAAGGAGATTGCAAATCAAATGCAATCACATCTTGCCGACGTCCGGCGATAAGGTGCAGATTAGCGCGCAAGGTTTCTAATAAGCGTTGATTGCGATTGAGCTCTGTGAGTTCTCGCCTAGTAATGAGCCCTGCCTCGTGCAAATCGTGAAAAGTATTGCCCAGTATGGCTGCCTTGCTGACCCATGAGATCACCTGAAGGTCGCGCAAACCACCCGGACTTTCTTTGCAATTTGGTTCTAGTGAGTACGGCGTATTTTGATATTTGTAGTGACGTTGAATCTGCTCTGCTAATTTCGCTTGGAAAAATGAACGTGGATCCATTGCGCTTTCAAAAGCTTTGGCAAATTCTTTAAATAAAGATCTTTGTCCAGAAAGATAGCGCGCCTCTAGCAGTGAGGTACGAACTGTGATGTCTTGTTCTGATTCAGAGATGCATTCGACAACGGTTCTCACTGAGGAGCCAATCTCTAATCCCGTATCCCAGCAGTTAGCAATAAATTGCTCTACTTTTTTTGCTACCCCTTCAGCTTCTTTGATCTCAATCGGAAGCAAAATTAAGATGTCGATGTCAGAATAGGGGAACAATGCACCTCTGCCATATCCACCGACAGCGACTAGCGTTGCTGAATTGCCTAAGTCACAAGCGCTCCACAGTTGAGCGAGTAATTGATCAGTAAATTTGCTCAATTGCTTGGTAAGTTTGCCTACCGCCTGCGTTTGCTTGAATTCTGCATATGCCGATTCGCGTGCAGAGCGAAGGCTTTTCGCATCCATGATCTTGCTTGTCGTTACCGACGAATTCATATTAGGCGCTAGCTGTGGATGGTCTAAATGAAAGACCTTTGACGCAGTCAGGGGGAGGGTTGCTGCCCTCAGACCAGGTAAGCACCTCAACGCCAGTGTTAGTTACAAGAAGTGTATGCTCCCATTGCGCTGAAAGGCTGCGATCTTTCGTTTTTACTGTCCATTGATCAGGCATTGTGCGAATTTCACGACGACCCGCATTGATCATAGGTTCAATCGTGAATGTCATGCCAGCCTGTAATTTTTCGCCAGTACCGGGACGACCGTAGTGCAGAATTTGCGGGTCTTGATGAAACACTTTTCCGATGCCGTGACCGCAATATTCACGGACAACGGAGTAGCCTGCTTTCTCGGCATGCGTTTGAATTACGTGACCAATATCTCCAAGTGAGGCACCGGGCTTCACTTGAGCAATACCCAGCCACATGCATTCAAAAGTAATTTGCGTGAGTCGCTTTGCCATGACTGAAACTTCACCAACCATGAACATGCGACTGGTGTCGCCGTAATAACCATCGGGGGTGATTACTGTGATATCTAAGTTGACGACATCCCCATTTTTGAGAACTTTGTCACCGGGAATGCCATGGCAGATCACATCGTTTACTGAGGTACAAATCGATGCTGGAAATGGAGGGTAGCCAGGCGGCTGATAGTTGAGTGGCGCCGGGATAGTCTTTTGAACATCACGCATATAAGTGTGGCAAATGCGATCTAGCTCCCCTGTGGTCACTCCTGCTTTTACATGGGGGGCAACATGATCCAAAACTTCGCTGGCTAAGCGGCCAGCTTCACGCATCCCTTGGATATCTTTTTCAGCGGTAAATACACTATTCATGCCTTGATTATCAACGACTTGAGGGGATTTTTCTGACCCTAAGTGCTTAAAAAATGGGCAATGTTTCCTTTTTTTAGGGCATTTGAGGTGGTTGGTAGCCCTATCAGTCTAGGATGAGAGTGGGCTCTACCTAGCTAGATCAT
Source organism: Polynucleobacter sp. MWH-UH23A (assembly GCF_040409805.1). NCBI lineage: Bacteria > Pseudomonadati > Pseudomonadota > Betaproteobacteria > Burkholderiales > Burkholderiaceae > Polynucleobacter > Polynucleobacter sp. MWH-UH23A. Next base: position 1,484,113 of record NZ_CP099572.1, on the reverse strand, counting down.
TGATATTTAAGCTATAATTTTGGTCTCAGGTCTATTTTGGACTTGAAATCGCGAGTTGAGCCTTCCAGGGTGGCGTTATTTAGCGCAGCTAGGACTCAACTTTAGAACCAACCCTTAGGAGAAGTTATGTCAGTAACTATGCGTCAAATGCTGGAAGCCGGTTGCCATTTTGGTCACCAAACTCGCTTCTGGTCCCCAAAGATGGCCCCATTCATTTTCGGTCATCGCAACAAAATCCACATCATCAACTTGGAAAAAACATTGCCAATGTTTCAGGACGCCCTGAAATTTGCAAAACAAGTTGCTGCTAATCGTGGCACGATTTTATTTGTAGGTACAAAGCGTCAATCACGCGAAATCATTGCTGAAGAAGCAACTCGCGCTGGTATGCCTTACATCGACAGTCGTTGGTTGGGTGGTACGCTCACCAACTTCAAAACTGTTAAAGGCTCCCTCAAGCGTTTGAAGGACATGGAAGTTGCCAAAGAAGCTGGCGATTGGGAAAAGCTTTCTAAGAAAGAGGCTTTAACAAACGATCGCGAACTCGACAAATTGCAAAAAGCGCTTGGTGGTATCAAAGATTTGAACGGCGTTCCTGATGCGATTTTCGTAGTGGATGTTGGCTATCACAAGATTGCTATTACTGAAGCTAACAAGCTTGGCATCCCAGTAATCGCTGTAGTGGATACCAACCATTCACCAGAAGGCGTTGATTATGTTATTCCTGGTAACGATGACTCAAGCAAGGCAGTAACTCTATACGCACGCGGCATTGCCGACGCCATTTTGGAAGGTCGTGCAAATGCAGTTCAGGAAGTTTTAACTGCAGTTAAAGAAGGCGAAGAAGAGTTTGTTGAAGAAGGGAAAGCTGAATAATGGCCGCAATTACCGCTGCAATGGTTGGCGAACTCCGCGCCAAAACCGATGCTCCAATGATGGAGTGCAAGAAAGCATTGACTGAGGCTGATGGTGATATGGCCCGTGCGGAAGAAATTCTGCGTGTAAAACTCGGTAGCAAAGCAGGTAAAGCGGCTTCACGTGTTACTGCTGAAGGTATCGTTGCATCCTCCATCAATGGCACTACTGGCGCTTTGTTGGAAGTCAACTGCGAAACTGACTTCGTATCAAAGAATGATGATTTCTTGGCATTTGCAAATGATTGCGTGAAGTTGGTGGCCGAGAAGAACCCTGCTGACGTAGCTGCTTTATTGGCATTGCCTTTGAATGGCTCTACTGTTGACGAAGTGCGTAGCGCTTTGATCGGCAAGATTGGTGAGAACATCATGCCACGTCGCTTTAAGCGTTTTGCTGGTGGCAACAAGTTGGTTTCTTATCTACACGGCACTCGTATTGGTGTAATGGTTGAGTTTGATGGTGATGAAGTTGCCGCTAAAGATGTGGCAATGCACGTTGCTGCTATGAAGCCAGTTGCTTTGTCTACTGCGGATGTACCAGCTGAGTCCATCGCGATTGAGCGTAGCGTAGCTGTTCAAAAAGCTGCTGAATCTGGCAAACCACCAGAGATCGTTGAGAAGATGGTTGAAGGTTCTATCCAGAAGTACCTCAAAGAGGTGTCTCTTTTGAACCAAACTTTCGTTAAAAACGATAAGCAAACTGTTGAGCAAATGCTTAAAGCTGCCAATACCAGCGTGAAGGGATTCACGATGTTTGTTGTGGGCGAGGGCATTGAGAAGCGTCAAGACGACTTTGCTGCTGAAGTGGCTGCTCAGGTTGCCGCTGCCTCAAAAGCAACTGCTTAATTAGTCCTTTTCGGGCTTGCCCCGATCGGCCTAGGCTCATGGGCACAGAAACCTTAGTTTCTGTGCCCTTTTCTTTGATTATTCCTAAGCCATTTATAATTCTAAGCAGGTATCAAAAGTGCTTAAAGATCAATAAGCTAAGTATGAAAATTACTTGGCAAATTACGGAAAATATATATGCCAGGCTATAAACGTGTCCTCCTCAAATTATCTGGTGAAGCCCTGATGGGGGATGATGCTTTTGGCATTAATCCAGTCACCATTGATGCCATGGTTTCTGAAATTGCTCAAGTGGTAAATAGTGGAGTTGAGCTAGCGATTGTGATCGGCGGAGGAAATATTTTCCGCGGTGTTGCTGGTGGTGCGGCTGGTATGGATCGAGCAACAGCTGATTATATGGGCATGTTAGCAACCATGATGAACTCACTTGCCTTGCAAGATGCATTGCGTCAAAAGGGAGTTGAGGCACGCGTTCAATCCGCCTTGAGAATGGATCAAGTGGTTGAGCCCTATATTCGTCCTCGCGCAATTCGTGCAATGAGTGAAGGCAAAGTCGTTATTTTTGCCGCAGGTACTGGCAACCCATTCTTTACAACTGATACTGCAGCAGCCTTGCGTGGTGCGGAGATGGGCGTAGAGGTGATGCTAAAGGCAACGAAGGTTGATGGCATCTATAGCGCCGATCCAGTGAAGGATCCAACGGCAACGCTCTACAAAACCATTACGTTTGATGAGGCATTAATTAAAAACTTACAAGTTATGGATGCCACTGCATTTGCCTTGTGTCGCGACAGAAAATTACCAATCAAAGTATTTTCAATACTCAAGCCAGGCGCATTAATGCGTGTTGTGCAGGGTGAGCCTGAAGGTACTTTGGTGCACGTTTAATAGGAGGTCAGATGTCTGCAGCAGAAATTAAAACCAATACCGATCAAAAGATGCAAAAGTCTCTTGAATCTTTGAAGACTAGTCTTGCAAAGATTCGCTCAGGACGCGCCAACCCTGGAATTTTGGAGCATATTCAAGTTGAGTATTACGGCAACCCAACCCCATTGAGTCAGGTTGCAAGCTTAGGATTGGCTGATGCCCGTACGATCAATGTTCAGCCATTTGAAAAGACAATGGTTGCTGTTGTGGAAAAAGCCATTCGCGATTCCGATTTGGGTCTTAATCCAGCTTCGCAAGGCACGGTAATCCGTGTGCCAATGCCAGCACTGACTGAAGAGCGTCGTCGCGAACTTACTAAAGTCGTGAAGAGCGAAGGTGAGGATGCAAAAATCGCTGTGCGTAACTTGCGTCGTGATGCTAATGAGCATCTAAAGCGTTTGACGAAAGATAAAGAAATTTCTGAGGATGAAGAGCGTCGCGCTACTGATGAAATTCAGAAGATGACCGATAAAGCCGTCGTTGAAATAGACAAAATCATCTCTGAAAAAGAAAAAGAAATCATGACGGTTTAACCGTATTAAGTTTCACCTTTTATGACTCAACACCTTAGCTCAACGCAGGCCATACCAGAGGTTAGCTCCATTCCTCGCCACGTGGCGATCATTATGGATGGCAATGGGCGCTGGGCTAGTAAGCGCATGATGCCTCGGGTGGCTGGGCACTCTGAAGGTTTAGGTGCCGTCCGAAAAATTGTTCAAGAGTGTCGCCGTATTGGTGTTGAGTACTTGACGGTCTTTGCATTTAGTTCGGAAAACTGGCGTCGCCCACCTGAAGAGGTGGGTTTTTTAATGAAGTTATTTCTAAAATCCCTGAAAGGTGAAGTCTCCCGTCTTGCAGAAAATGATATTTGTCTGCGGCTTATTGGGGACTTAAGTCGTTTTGATAATGCAATTCAGGAGATGGTCCAATTCTCTGAGGCAAAGACGGCAGGTTGTAAAGCGCTGACATTTACGATTGCTGCCAACTACGGCGGACGCTGGGATATATTGCAGGCAATGCAAAGGTGCGTTGCAGCGAACCCTAACTTGAAGCCCGAAGACATCAACGAGGAGTTGCTCCAGCCGTATCTCTCTATGGCTTATGCGCCAGAGCCTGATTTGTTTATTCGTACGGGTGGCGAGCAACGCGTTAGCAACTTTTTGCTTTGGCAATTGGCCTATACAGAGCTGTATTTCACGGATGTACTTTGGCCAGACTTTGATGAAGCGGAATTACACAAAGCATTTAATTGGTTTAGTCAGCGTGAACGCCGCTTCGGGCGAACTAGTGCTCAGCTTTCATCGCAAGTAATGAGCGATGCTGTCTAATTTAAGAGCCCACTTTTCATGTTGAAGACCCGAATTATTACTGCCATTGTTCTGTTGGCGGTATTGCTACCAATTCTATTTTTTCTGCCTGCAGTTTATGTAGGCGCTTTTTTCCTCGTGGCGATATTTGCGGGCGCATGGGAATGGGGTCGCTTATTGTCTCCTGAGGCACCTCGTGCAGCTTGGCTATATGCGGCATTTTGTTTGGCAATCATTTTTGTTTTACTGGGTTTACAAAATGTGGCTTGGCAGTTTTCCTTGCTATTGCTGGCAGTCATCTTTTGGTTTTTTATTGCCCCTTTCATTTTGGCAAAGGGCATGAATTTATCATTACAAAAATTACGCCCTTTTTATGTTGTACTTGGCCTCATACTCTTACCAGCAACTTGGTTTGCAATCGTTTTCTTGCGAGAGTTGGGTTTAGTCTTTTTGCTTTCCACAATGGCCTTGGTTTGGGTGGCGGATATTGGCGCTTATTTTGTTGGCAAAGGTTTTGGTAAGCGTAAGCTCGCTGTGCAAATTAGTCCTGGTAAGTCTGTAGAGGGTGCGCTAGGCGGTCTTGTACTTTGTTATGCGTATGCCCTAGCTTGCATATTCTTCTTGCCATTTGAGTCCACCATATTTGGTGCGTGGGCTATTCGTTTTGGATGGGTGCCCATGTTATTGATGGTGACCTTGTTAACGGCATTTAGTATTTTGGGGGATCTCTTTGAATCGCAGTTAAAGCGCTTGGTAGGCGTAAAAGATAGCAGTCAGTTATTGCCAGGTCACGGTGGTGTGCTTGATCGTGTGGATGCATTAATTCCAACAATGCCCATTGCAGCAATTCTTGCGGGTCTAGTGTAATGACAAGACGCATTGCTATTCTGGGCTCTACTGGTTCAATTGGCGTGAATACATTAGATGTTATTCGCGCACACCCAGATCGCTTTAAGGTAGTGGCGCTGACTGCAGGTAAGCAGATCGATCGATTGGTGGAGCAGTGCATAGAGTTTAAGCCTGCGATTGCGTCAGTATCTGAAGCTGATGATGCCAAACGTCTTGAAGCACTGTTGCGTCAAAAAAATATCTCGACCCAGGTGATGCATGGTCCAGGATCGCTTGTTGCAGCCGTGACTGATTCGAACTGCGATACAGTCATGGCGGCAATTGTAGGTGCAGCTGGTCTAGTTCCTGCGCTTGCAGCCGCCAAAGCAGGCAAAAGAGTTTTGTTGGCCAATAAAGAAGCTTTGGTCATGTCGGGCAATTTATTTATGCAAGCCATTAGCGCTGGTGGCGGCGAGTTATTACCGATTGATAGTGAACACAATGCCATTTTTCAATGCTTGCCAAATAATTTCACTCAAGCTTCCACTACACAAAATGCTCATTTAGGCGTTGAGGAATTGTGGCTCACTGCATCTGGCGGCCCATTCCGAAATACCCCGTTAGATCAGCTTGCTAGCATTACTCCAGAACAGGCATGCGCTCATCCAAACTGGGTGATGGGCAGAAAAATCTCCGTGGACTCAGCAACCATGATGAATAAGGGCTTAGAAGTAATTGAGGCCTTTTGGTTGTTTGGTCTTCCACTGGAAAAAATTAAAGTATTGATACACCCGCAAAGCGTTGTGCATTCAATGGTTCGCTATCGTGATGGTTCTGTGTTGGCTCAATTGGGTCAGCCGGATATGCGCACACCCATTGCTTATGGATTAGCGTGGCCGGATAGGATCGCTGCGGGAGTTGCACCACTCAGCTTGACTCAGTTGGCTAACTTGAGTTTTTCAGAGCCAGACTTATCACGTTTTCCATGCTTGTCATTGGCGTTCGCCGCAGCGCAGTCTGGCGGTACGGCACCTACTGTATTAAATGCTGCGAATGAAATTGCTGTGGCTGCATTTTTGGATGAAGGTCTACCGTATTTGCAAATACCTGTTGTTGTAGATAAATCATTAAACGCAATTGGCGCAAGTAAAGCGGATTCTCTGGACGCCATCTTAGAGGTTGATGCGCGAGCTAGAGCCGTAGCGCGGGATTTCATTCGAGCTCTTTAAGATAAATGTTTTAAGGTAATGATTTCATGCAGGCATTAATTACACTTGGTGCATTTTTATTGACTCTGGGGGTCTTGGTTAGCTTCCATGAGTTTGGGCATTTCTTGGCAGCGAGAGCTTGTGGCGTAAGAGTATTGCGGTTCGCGATAGGCTTTGGAAAACCGCTATTCACATATCGAGCACCCAATCAAACCGAGTGGGTTTTGGCTTCAATTCCTTTGGGTGGCTATGTGAAGCTCTTGGATGGTCGTGATCGGAATCAAGTAATACGCCTTGATGATCAAAAAGATGCGTTTGATCACAAACCACTTTGGCAACGTTCTCTGATTGTAGCCGCAGGACCATTCGCCAATTTCTTCTTAGCGGTTGTTCTGTTTTCTGTGATTTATGTTTCTGGCGTTCCTCAACTGCCAGCGGTATTGCAAAATCCTCCTGAAAAATCGATTGCTTCTCAACTGGGTATTTCTCAAGGCGATCGAGTTTTGGGTTGGCAAGAATTAAGCTCCGATGTAGTGCCCATCGCTGGAGAATTTGAGCCTGTTCTGAGTTGGAATTCTCTACGCTGGAACTTGATGGATGCCTTAACTGGAAATACTGGATTTGCTTTGGATCTTGAAGATTCTCAAGGTAGCCACTTCATTAAGTCGTTTAAGGCTGAGGATCTTCCAAAAATGCGGCCAGATACAGACCCCATGAAAGAGCTCGGTCTTTTGCCTATCGCGGCACCCTTAAATCAGTGGCCAGAGCTGAAATTAAACCCTTTTGACGCCTCAGTGCTAGCTACCCAACGGGTTTGGCTAATTACCAAGGTGTCAGCAAGGCTAATGCTAGGGATGTTTACCGGCCAGGCCTCCCTGAAGCAGCTTGGGGGGCCCTTAAGTATTGCGGATATGGCTGGTAAGTCCGTCCAGGTTGGCTGGCAACCCTTTTTGGCATTTTTGGCACTAATTAGCATCAGTATTGGGATGCTCAATCTCCTGCCTTTTCCCATGCTAGATGGGGGTCAGCTCCTGTATGATGCATGGGAGTTAGTTGCTGGAAAGCGGATCTCGGTTTCGGTGCAAGAGCAGCTCCAAAAAGTGGGCTTTTTATTGCTGATTTCCCTTTCGCTTTTGGCATTGTTTAACGATTTACAACGCTATTTTTCGCCTTGAATTTTCTGAACCTATCCTCCTTCCGCTTTATGCGATTTTTAGCAAGACTCATTCTGCTGTTATCCATTGGATTGAGTTTGCATGTTCATGCAGCAGATTCTTTTGTTGTCAAAGATATTCGAGTAGAAGGTTTGCAACGAGTAGAGCCTGGAACTGTATTTAGTTATTTATCGGTTCAGGTTGGTGACACCTTTACAGAGGAGAAGGGTGCTGAAGCAATTAAGGCTCTGTATAGCACCGGCTTTTTCAGGGATGTGCAAATTCAAGCGCAAGGCAATGTGCTGATCGTGATCGTTGATGAGCGACCCACTATCTCCCGAATTGAGTTCACGGGAATGAAAGAATTTGATCAGGAGATTGTTCGCAAGTCTCTGAAAACCGTTGGCGTAGCGGAGGCCCGTTTTTACGATAAAGCTTTAATTGATAAGGCCGAACAAGAATTAAAGCGTCAATACGTTGGTAAGGGTATGTTTGCAGCCGAAGTGGTTGCTACGGTTACCCCTGTGGAGCGCAATCAAGTCGCTATTTACTTCAATATTGATGAAGGACCTGTTGCCAAAATCCAAGAAATTAATTTCATTGGTAATGAAGCATTCAGTGAAGGCACTCTGCGTGGCGAAATGCAGCTTAAGACTGGTGGTTGGCTCTCTTGGTACAGCAAAGACAATTTGTACTCCAAGCAAAAGCTCACCGCTGATTTGGAAACAATTCGCTCCTATTATTTGAATCGTGGGTACCTTGAGTTTGTGATTGAGTCCACACAGGTTTCGATTACCCCCGATAAAAAGGGAATTTACCTGACGATTAGTATTCGTGAGGGTAAAAAATTCACCGTTAAAGATGTGCGTTTGGCTGGTGAGTTATTAGGTAAAGAGGCGGAGCTAAAGCAGTTAATCGTGCTTAAGCCTGGCGATACGTTCTCGTCTGCAAAATTAACAGAGAGCACTAAGGCAATTGCTGAAGTATTGGGCTCTTATGGTTATGCTTTTGCAACCATCAATCCACAGCCAGACATTCGTCGTGAGCAAGCTGAGGTTGATTTGACCCTAGTGATTGATCCAGGGCGCCGTATTTATGTTCGTAAAGTAGAAATTTCTGGAAATGCTAAAACTCGGGATATGGTGATTCGTCGCGAGATGCGTCAATTTGAAAGCTCCTGGTTTGATAGCGACAAAATTGATTTATCCAAAAAACGTCTTGGTCGTTTAGGCTATTTCACTGAAACAGATATCACCACCGAAGATGTTCCTGGATCACCAGATCAGGTGGATGTCAATGTGAAGGTAACTGAAAAGCCCACGGGCGCCGTAACAATCGGTGCTGGCTTCTCCTCTACTGAAAAGCTGATTCTTTCCGCAGGTATCAATCAAGATAACGCGTTTGGTACTGGTACCTCTGTTGGTTTGAACGCCTCTGTGGGTAAGATCAATCAGAACCTAACGCTTTCAAATTACGACCCGTACTTTACTGAAGATGGTATTAGTCGCTATACCGATCTCTACTACAGATCATCCAAGCCTTTGTACTATGTAGGCGACCCTGACTATCAAATCAAGTCTGTGGGTTCGAACATTAAGTTTGGCGTTCCCTATACAGAAGTGGACCGTGTATTTTTTGGTACGGGTGTTGAGGCATTCCAAATTCAGACGACGGTCAATACGCCGATTCCATACTTAAATTACGCACAGAGTTATGGTATCGCCGCTCCTGGGTACCCAGGCACACTTACAACCTATAACGTACCTTTAACTGTTGGTTGGGCGCGTGATGGTCGCGATAGCGCATTGATTCCCTCGGACGGTTCTTTGCAGCAGCTCTCTGCGGAGGCTGGAACCCCAGTTGGAAATATGACCTTCTATCGTATGTATGGTCAGTACCAGAAGTATCACTCTTTTTCTAAAGGCAATATTTTGTCCTTTAATGGAGAAGTTGGATACGGTCAGGCCTACGGAAATAATCCTTTCCCAATTACTAAGAACTACTATGTTGGTGGTATCGGATCTGTTCGCGGATATGCGCCTGGATCATTAGGCCCACAGTACTACAACTCAGTGATTGGAGCTTGGCAGCCAACGGGTGGCCAGTCAAAAATTGTAGGAAATGTTGAGTATACGGTGCCTGTGCCTGGATCCGGAGTTGATAAGACCTTGCGAACTTTTGCATTTATCGATGGAGGTAATGCTTTTGGGAATAATCTCAATTTGGTCTTGAATTATTCATATGGATTGGGTATATCATGGATATCTCCATTGGGACCGTTAAAATTCAGTTATGGTATTCCGTATAAGCCATTCCCTAACGCCAATGTGCAGCGCTTGCAGTTCCAAGTTGGTACAGCGTTTTAATTGTTTAAGGAAAGTATTTATGAAGTTTGCTCAACCCTCTAAATCGCTTAAATGGATTTTGGCTATTGCTGCCTTAGCCTTCAGTGGGTCACAGGTTTTTGCGCAAGATGCTGGTACACGAGTTGCCGTTGTAAATTCTGAAAAGGTCTTTAACGAATCTAATCTCGCCAAGGCGATGCAGACTCGTTTGCAAAATGAATTTACCAAGCGTCAGAATGATTTGCGTGATAGCGCCCAAAAAATACAGACGGCCGCTGAAAAATTGGATCGTGATGCTGCAGTGATGAATGAAGCTGAACGTGTTCGCCGTCAACGTGAATTGGCTGACCAAGATCGTGAGTTGCAACGCAAACAGCGTGAGTTCACAGAAGATCTCAATCAGCGTACTTTTGAAGAGCGCGCAAAGATTGCCGAGAAGGCAAATGTGGTATTGCGCCAGATTGCAGAGCAACGTAAGTTAGACATCATTGTTCAAGAGGCGGCTTTTGTAAGTCCAAAAGCCGATATTACTGATGATGTCATCAAGGCCTTAAATAGCCAGAAGTAATCTATGCCTACCGCCATCGAGCTGGCCAATCAGTTTCAAGCAAGCTTGGTGGGGGAGGCTTCTAGCCCCTTTGTTGGCTTAGCCCCTTTAGAGAGGGCAACACAAAACCAAATCTCGTTTTTATCTAACCCCCTGTATCGTCAGCAGGCTGCTGAGAGTGGTGCGGGAGCGCTCATTGTTAGCAAGTCTGACTTTGATTTTTTGCAAGCCAATCCTGGAAAGTATTCTGCGCAACGCGTTTATTTCATTGCCCAGAACCCTTACGCAACCTTTGCCAGGATGGCGCAGCATTTTGCAAAACAAAATGCCCCGACTTATGCTCCAGGCATTCATGCGAGCGCGGTAATAGATTCATCAGCAGTTGTTCCTGCCTCATGTCATATTGGACCATTTGTGCAAATCGGTTCAAATGTAAAGCTAGGTGAGCGGGTTGTGATTCTGGGTAATGCGTCTATTGGCAGAGATAGTGTCATTGCTAGCGATACTCTGATTTATCCATCTGTATCTCTTTACTCTGGAACACATATTGGAGAGCGTTGCATTATTCATAGTGGAGTAGTGATTGGCTCGGATGGATTTGGATTTGCTCCAGACTTTTCTGCGACGGGTAGTGAGTGGGTCAAAATTCCCCAAACTGGTAATGTGGTGATTGGCGATGATGTTGAAATCGGTGCCTCAACTACGATTGATCGCGGCGCTATGAGTGATACCGTAATTGGCTCGGGAACCAAGATTGATAATCAAGTACAAATTGCACACAATGTCATCATTGGAAAGTGTTGCGTCATTGCGGGTTGTGCGGCAATTTCAGGTAGTACCAAGATCGGAAACTTCTGCATTATCGGCGGCGCAGCTAATTTTGCTGGGCATTTAACGATTGCAGACAGAACTACTGTTTCTGGTAACACATCCATTATTCGTTCTATTACCGAGCCTGGCCAGCATTTCACGGGTGTTTATCCTTCGATGCTACATGCCGCTTGGGAAAAGAATGCGGCAATATTGCGTGGGCTAGATAAAATACGTCAACGTTTACGATTATTAGATAAAAAGTAAAGGTCGATAATCCTCGGATTGAGATCAATACAATACAACCTTAGTTAGGCATGTTATGAGTACACCAATCGCAATTGATATCAATAAAATTTTGCAATTACTGCCGCATCGCTATCCCTTTTTATTAGTCGATCGCGTGATTGAAATTACTCCTCGCGAAACTATTACTGCATTGAAGAATGTCACTATGAATGAGCCATTCTTTCAAGGACATTTTCCAGATTTTCCAGTAATGCCTGGAGTGTTAATTATTGAAGCGTTGGCGCAAACAGCTGCGTTGCTAACCTTTTCTGAAGAGCGCGCTGAAGATGCAATTTATTACTTTGCCGGAATTGATGGCGCACGTTTTAAAAAGCCAGTATTGCCTGGTGATCAGTTAATCATGACTGCAAAATTGGAGCGTGGCCGCGCTGGCATTTATAAGTTTGCCGTTCAAGCAACGGTTGACGGAGAGATCGCAGCGGAAGCGAATATTACTTGCGCAGTGCGGACGAAAGGCGCGTAATGACTCGGATTCATGCATCTGCGGTAGTAGATAGCAAGGCTGAGCTTGCCAGCGATGTTGAGGTTGGTCCATATTCTGTAATTGGCCCTAATGTCAAAATTGGCGCTGGCACCAAGGTTGGCTCTCACACTGTGATTGAGGGTCATACTACGATTGGCAAAGAAAATAACTTTGCACACTTTGCTGCGATTGGTGGGCCGCCGCAGGATATGAAGTACCGCGGTGAGCCGACCCAACTCATTATTGGCGATCGCAATACCATTCGTGAGTTCACGACGATTCATACGGGCACGTCGCAAGATGAGGGCATTACCCGCATTGGTGACGATAACTGGATCATGGCTTATGTTCACATAGCTCATGATTGTCAGGTCGGTAATCACACCATATTCTCTAGTAATGCACAGATTGCTGGACACGTTCAAGTAAGCGATTGGGCCATTATGGGTGGCATGTCTGGTGTGCATCAATTTGTGCGTATTGGCCAGCATGCCATGTTGGGTGGCGCATCTGCGCTAGTACAAGATATCCCACCTTTTGTCATTGCGGCAGGCGATAAGGCTGCCCCTCATGGTATTAATGTGGAGGGCCTAAAGCGCCGTGGTTTTTCAAGTGAAACGATTTCTGCTTTGCGCCAAGCTTATAAAGTTCTCTACAAAGATGGTTTAAGCTTTGAAGAGGCGAAGGCGGAAATTCAGAAAATGGTATCTGCAAGTGCTGCTGATCAAGCTACCGCTGAAAAGCTCGCGCAGTTCCATGACTTTATTGCAGCCTCAACGCGCGGCATCATTCGATAACGGGAATACCTTGCCAAAGTTAGCTTGTGTAGCTGGCGAACCCTCTGGCGACTTATTAGCTGCGCCAGTTCTGAGTGCCTTAAATCAAATCCCAGATATGGCTGGTCTCGAGGTTTATGGCATCGGTGGCCCGCGTATGCAGGCTCAAGGTATGCGATCCGATTGGTCGATGGAGACCTTGAGTGTCCGAGGATATGTTGAGGCGATTAAGCAATTACCCGCTATTTTGAAGTTACGTAAGGAGCTCATTGCCAACCTATTAGGTGATGGGCGACCCGATGTCTTTCTTGGGATTGATGCCCCCGACTTTAATTTGGGCGTAGAGCTGCAACTGCGTAAGGCGGGTATCCCCACTTTACATTTAGTCTCTCCATCCATCTGGGCATGGAGAGCGGGGCGCATTAAAAAAATTGCTCAAGCGGTTGATCGCATGCTGTGCATCTTTCCTTTTGAAACCGAAATCTATGATCGCGCAGGCGTAGCCTCTACCTATGTAGGGCACCCATTGGCAAGTGAAATTCCATTGGAACCCAATATATCTCAAGCAAGAGAAAAGATTGCGCGAGCGCTCCATCTAGGTCGTAATGGCAAAGATGATTTAGAGGGATTAGTGATTGCAGTCTTGCCAGGCAGCCGTTCTTCAGAGATTGAGTTGATTGCTCCTGTGTTTTTTGAAACGATGGAATTGTTGGCAGATAAGCTTCAAGGTCAAAAATTGCATTTCTTGATTCCGGTTGCCACTCCTCGTTTGCGAGCCCCCTTAGAGGCATTATTGAAGGCAAGCAAAGATCAATTTCCGGATATCCAAATTCATTTACTTGATGGTATGGCTGACGAGATTTTAGAAGCCTCCGATGTTGTGCTTATTGCTAGTGGTACTGCTACTTTGCAGGCTGCACTTTGGAAGAAGCCAATGGTGATTTCCTATAAGGTCCCCTGGCTTACCGCTCAAATTATGAAACGCCAGGGATATTTGCCTTATGTTGGCTTGCCTAACATTTTGTGTGGCGAGTTTGTTGTGCCCGAGTTATTGCAAGGTGATGCGACGCCTGAGAAATTAAGCGCCGCAATTTTGGATTGGATTCATCATCCAAGCAAGGTTGCACAAATCAAAGAGCGCTTTGCAAAAATGCATGAAACATTACGTCGCCCAACAGGTCTTTTAGTTGCTCAAGCGGTTGCGCAAACTATCATGGACCGTCGTGTCGGGCGAATTGCTTCATGAGTATGCTTTGGGTTTGTGGAGTGGATGAAGCAGGTCGTGGTCCATTAGTTGGTGCGGTGGTTGCTGGCGCAGTAGTTCTTAATCCGGACAAACCGATTGATGGCTTAAAAGATTCTAAAAAATTGACGGCAGCAAAGCGTGATTTTTTGTATGAGCAAATTTTGGAAAATGCGAAAGCCTGGGGGGTTGGTGAAGCAAGTCCAGCTGAGATTGATCAGATCAACATACTGCAAGCAACAATGCTGGCTATGCGTCGGGCTATAGAGGATTTAAGTATTCGTTTGGGTGCTTGGCCAGAGAAAGCATTGATTGATGGCAATCGATGCCCCGAGTTACCCATCGCGGCTGAGGCAATTATTAAGGGTGACGCAAAAGAACCCGCGATTTCTGCAGCTTCCATCATTGCCAAAGTGACTCGCGATCGACAAATGATGCGTTTGCATCAACAACATCCAGAATATGGCTTTGCTCAGCACATGGGCTATCCCACAGAGGCTCATTTTGCCGCCTTGAAGCAGTATGGCGCTTGCTCTGAGCATCGTAGAAGTTTTTCTCCAGTTCAGAAAGTTTTGGAATCCCTGTCTAGCTAAATAATGAACTTTGATCAAATCACCTCAAAAGAGAACCCGCTGTTCAAAGAACTGCGTTTGTTGCAGGCAACAGGATCAAAGGGTCAGAAGGCTAGGCTAAGTAGTGGATGCGCTTTGCTTGAAGGTATTCATCTTGTTCAAGCTTGGGTGGGAGATACCGCATTAAAGACACTCTTTACCTCTGAAATGGGTTTACAAAACCCCGAAATTTCACAGGCTATTTATTCTCATATTGAGATTTGTCCAGAGACTAAGGTGTATCAACTAGATAATGCCCTTTGGAATGTATTAAGTGAGTTAGTTAATGCTCCTCACATTGCTGGCTTATTAAGCTTGCCTAAATCGTCCTTAGCATCTGCCCAGTCGATATCAAATTTAGATGGGGATGTCGTGATTTTGGATCGCATTCAAGATGCAGGTAATGTTGGCACGATCTTGCGCACAGCTGCAGCCACTGGGTTTACACAGATTATTGCTTTATCGGGTTGCGCCCATCTTTGGTCTAGTAAAGTTTTGCGCGCAGGAATGGGCGCCCATCATTTGTTGGATCTTTATGAGGGCTGGACTAATCATCAAGTATTAAGTGCGGTCACTGCTCCCTTGATGGCCGCAACAGCAGATGCTGAGCAAGATCTTTTCAATTTAAAGCAAGAATTACTGCAGCCTGTAGCTTGGGTGATGGGAAGTGAAGGTCAGGGTGTATCAGAAGATTTACTGGCGCAGGCAAAAGGAGTTTCTATTCCGATTGATCCGCGTATAGAGTCCTTAAACGTTTCTACGGCAGCTGCTATTTGCTTATTTGAAACCGTTCGGGTTCGACGCAGTTAATTAATTTAGCTTTAACCTAAAATCGTCTTATCAGATTTAATTGCTTGTAGTACTGTGGTTGCGATTTCTTCGATGGATTTGCTTGTCGTCATAACCCAAGGAATGGATTGCTTTTTCATCATCGCTGTTGCCTCATTAATTTCATAACGGCAGTTTTCAAGTTTGGCATAATTGCTACCTGGGCGACGTTCGTTTCGAATCTCTGAAAGACGTTCCGCATCAATCATGAGACCAAAAATTTTCTGGCGATAAGGAACTAGGTCCTTAGGTAGTTGACCTCGTTCAAAATCCTCTGGGATTAATGGATAGTTTGCAGCCTTTAAACCATACTGCATCGCTAAATAGAGGCTGGTTGGCGTTTTTCCGACGCGAGATATTCCTACCAAGATGACATCGGCTTCAGCAAGGTTTTGGTTGGATTGACCGTCATCGTGGGCCAAGGAGTAGTTAATTGCTTCAATTCGGTTCTTATAGGCTTCGGTATCGGCATTGTGGTGAAGGCGATTCATGGCGTGCGTGGATTTCATCCCCAGGGCAGCCTCAAGAGGGGCCACGAAGGTCTGAAACATGTCCAAAATAAGCCCATTAGCCTTAGCAACAATGGAATTGAGCTCAGCATTCACTAGGGTGGTGAAAACAATGGGTTGAACCCCATACTTATTGGCCGCCTGATTAATGCTGCCTACAGCGTCATGAGCTTTATCAACGCTGTCCACAAATGGGATCCGGATATGCTTAAAACTGGCCTCAAACTGCGCCAAAATTGATTGGCTGAAGTTCTCGGCGGTAATGCCTGTGCCGTCAGAGACAATAAAAACAATACGGGTTTCAGTAGACATTAATTTGGCCTAAATGTGGGGTCAGAACTACAATAGAATCATATTAAATGAAGTCGCATTTTAGGCGACCGCTTGACCAGTTTCCTTATCTTTTGAGAGTATTTTATGTCCAACCAACAGCAACAAAATAGCAGTATGGCAAATGCCTATGTTTTGCCTTTTGAGCAGCTTCGAATGACGGATGTTGAGTCAGTCGGCGGTAAAAATGCATCTTTGGGTGAAATGATTTCACAGCTCTCTTCTACGGGAGTTCGTGTACCTACTGGTTTCGCGACAACTGCATTGGCGTTTCGTGATTTTCTAAAACACAATAATTTGACCGAGCGTATTCAGGAGCGTTTAGAAGGTCTCAATATTGATGATGTGCGTGCATTGGCGCAGGCGGGCGCGGAGATTCGTGAGTGGATCGAAACCGCGCCATTCCAGCCAAAGCTTGAGGAGGATATTCGTAAGGCATTTGCAACACTGGACGATTCTGGCAAAGGTTCTTTTGCAGTTCGTTCATCTGCTACTGCGGAAGACTTACCAGATGCTTCTTTCGCTGGTCAGCAAGAAACATTCTTGAATGTCGAAGGCATCGAAGATGTATTAAGTAAGATTCGTGAAGTTTTTGCATCTCTCTATAACGATCGTGCCATTTCCTACCGGGTTCATAAGGGCTTTGCCCATGAGGAAGTTGCCTTATCGGCTGGCATCCAGCGCATGGTTCGCTCTGACTTGGGTGCTTCTGGGGTGATGTTTACGCTAGATACTGAATCGGGTTTTGAAGATGTAGTATTCATTACCTCTAGCTATGGTTTGGGTGAGACTGTTGTGCAGGGTGCTGTAAACCCGGACGAGTTTTATGTATTCAAGACCACATTAGCACAAGGTAAAAAAGCGATCATTCGTCGTACCCTAGGTTCTAAGTTGATTCAAATGCAATTTGCGCCAAAAGGGTCCTCTGAAAAGGTGCAAACAGTTGATGTCACTCCTGAGAAGCGTAATCGTTTTTCCTTGGAGGATGCAGACATTACTGAGTTAGCAAAATATGCCGTCATCATTGAGAAGCATTATGGTCGCCCAATGGATATTGAGTGGGGCAAAGATGGTCAAGACGGCCGCATCTATATTTTGCAAGCACGTCCTGAGACGGTGAAGAGCCAAGCGGCTGGTCAAGTCGAGATGCGCTACAAACTTAAAGGCAGCTCTAAGGTGTTGGCAAAAGGCCGTGCAATTGGTCAAAAGATTGGTGCTGGTCCAGTACGTGTAATTCGTGATCCAAGCGAAATGGACCGCGTACAGCCTGGCGATGTATTGGTTGCCGATATGACCGATCCAAACTGGGAGCCTGTAATGAAACGAGCTTCTGCGATTGTGACCAATCGCGGCGGCCGTACTTGCCACGCGGCAATTATTGCCCGTGAATTAGGTGTACCTGCAGTTGTGGGTTGTGGCGATGCTACGGAGCAATTACAAGACGGTATGGTTGTGACTGTCTCTTGTGCTGAGGGTGATGAAGGCCACATTTATGATGGCTTGATCGAAACTGAGGTAACTGAGGTTTCTCGCGGTGCATTGCCAGATATTCCTGTGAAGATCACGATGAATATCGGTAACCCGCAATTGGCATTTGATTTCTGCCAATTACCAAACGCAGGCGTTGGATTGGCCCGCTTAGAGTTCATTATCAATAACTATATTGGTGTGCATCCACGCGCAGTGTTGGAATATCCAAATATTGATCCTGATCTCAAGCGTGCTGTAGAAAGCGTTGCTCGTGGTTATGCAAGCCCACGCCAATTCTATGAAGACAAGTTGGTTGAGGGTGTAGCTACCATTGCAGCTGCTTTTTATCCAAAGCCAGTCATCGTGCGCTTGTCAGACTTTAAGTCTAACGAGTATAAGAAGCTGATTGGTGGATCTCGCTATGAACCAGATGAAGAAAACCCGATGCTGGGCTTCCGTGGCGCGTCCCGCTACGTATCAGAAGAGTTTGGTGAAGCATTCGCGCTTGAGTGTGCAGCAATGAAGCGCGTTCGTGAAGATATGGGTCTTGATAACGTCGAGATCATGGTTCCATTTGTGCGCACTATCAAACAGGCTGAGCGCGTCATTAATATGATGGAAAAGTTTGGTCTGAAGCGTGGCGTAAATGGTCTGCGACTCATTATGATGTGCGAGATTCCATCTAATGCCATCTTGGCAGATCAGTTCTTGGAGTATTTCGATGGATTCTCTATTGGTTCCAACGATATGACCCAGCTAACACTTGGCCTTGATCGTGACTCTGGCATGGAGTTGTTAGCGATTGACTTTGATGAGCGCGATCCAGCGGTTGAGTTTATGGTTGAGCGTTCAATTGTTGCTTGCCGCAAGCAAGATAAGTATGTCGGTATTTGTGGTCAGGGCCCATCCGATCATCCTGACTTTGCACGCTGGTTAGTTGAAAAGGGCATCACTTCCATCTCGCTGAACCCAGACAGCGTAGTGGAAACGTGGGAAATGTTAGGCAAAAGTTTAAAAGCCTAACTACAAGCAAGCGTAGACAAAAAGCCTAGAGACAATCTAGGCTTTTTTCTTTGTTGCAGTCTTTTTTGCAGACGTCTTAGTAGCTGTAGTCGTTTTGGCTTTAGACGGTTTTACTGTTTTGGCTGATAGACGATGAATTGGAACCGCCCCCATTTTTCGAGCAGGTTCAGAGATAGCGCTGGATTTATTAGCCCCACTCCAGCTAGGTTCGGCAATGGAGTTAAACGCATCACGAAGCTTTTCGCCCCACAAGCGATGAATCATCTGAAAGTATGGGTTAGATTCATCTAGGGTAACCAATTTGCTAGCTTTTAAGGAATTCTTTTCGTAGACCAAGAGATCCAGCGGAAGTCCAACTGAGATATTGCTATTTAAAGTGGAATCCATCGAAATTAGGGCGCACTTGGTAGCGAGATTCAACGGGGTGGAAAAGTTCACAACGCGATCAAGAATGGGTTTTCCATACTTTGATTCACCAATTTGAAAATAGCAGGTTTCCGGGGTGGCTTCGATGAAATTGCCAGCGGAATAGATATTAAAGAGGCGTGGCCTTTCATTTTTTACCTGGCCACCGAAGATGAGATTGCAATTGAAATCAATCCCGGCTTTTTCAAGCGCTTTGTGATCTCGATCGTAGACTTGCTTGACCGCCTCGCCAACGACAACAGCAGCGTCATGAGAGCTCCCTACATTCCAAAGATTTTTGCCATGAAAGAGTTGTCCTTGTAGCAGAATTTCTTTAACTGCTTGGGTGACGGCAAGATTGCCAGCACTCATCATCGCAAAGAACCGATCACCATCTTTTTGAAATAGGGCCATTTTCCGAAATGTCCCAATCTGATCAACTCCAGCATTGGTGCGGGTGTCAGATAAAAACACAAGACCATCTTTCAGGCAAAGTCCAACACAATACGTCATTTACATCTTTCCTTAATTGTTTTGAATATTATCTCTTAATGCCTTAAAGATTCTGCATAGGACTTAGGAAAGTTGCTGGATTGAGATGTTCGCGGTCAGCTCTTCGCCAACGCCGCCAGTGCGAACGCCTTTAACAGGAGCGGCTGAGTAATAATCACAACCAATCGCTAGGCGAACATGGCGCGCATTTGTCAAGCAGGCATGAGTAATGTCTACGCTATTCCAGACGCCGTTATCAATATCACTGCAAAAATCAATCCAGGCATGGCTAGCTAAATTAGGAGATTCCTCAGCGAAAAAGTAGCCGCTGACATAACGCGCTGGGATTTGCGCAGCTCTGCAAAGGCTTAGCATAACGTGGGCATGATCCTGACAAACACCGGATTTCATGGCAAAAGATTGGGCTGCGGTTGTAGCAAAGTTCGTTTTGCCGGGGGCATAATCAATCGAGCCTTGTACTGCAGAGGCTAGCTTGAGGATTTCATCAATGGTATTTTTCTTAGGGAGAGAAGAGGAGAAGTAATCTAGCATTTCCTCGGAAGGCTCCGTCAGCTTAGTTTGTTGCAAAAGGTAGTAGGGGGAGACTGCTTTGGGGTCATCAATATACTCATGCGCATCTTGAGTCAGGATTTCACCCTCTGCCTCAATCATCATTGAGGTATATGACGCCTCTTGGACAAAGATGCTGCATAGATTATTGAATGCATCAACAGAGTTAGAGGCTTTAATTGGTGTGTTAATCTTCCAGCGTTCTACTTTCTGCCCATCTGTAGTGGGCGGGCTCAATCGTAGCTCTTGAATAGAGTAACGTACTGGAGTTTCATATCGGTATTCGGTGCGGTGTCGTATTTTTAGATGCATAGGTATATCGTTCTAAGCCACAGCTAGAGGAATAAGATAGGCGCTACTGAATTCATCAGCGATGTGATTAATTCTTTCTAGAAAATTCTCGATAAATTCTTCAAGACCCTGTGAGAACACTTCATCAACATCTGAATAATCTAAGCTAGCTTTGAGCTTGCCTAGTAAGCGCTCAATTTCCTTGGATTGCTGATTTTTTACCTCAGATACGAGAGGAATTAATTCATTTACGCAACTTACTAGTGAGCGCGGCATCTGTTTATTGAAAATTAATAGCTCCGCCACTTGTTTCGGGGTGACTTGATCTGAATAAATTTGACGATAAATTTCAAAGGCAGATACAGATCTTAATAGGGCTGCCCAGTGATAAAAATCAAAAAATTCACCGCTGGATTCTTTCTCGACTACTTGTTGTTTCCCTATTGCCGAGAGTGCTTCTTGATCTTCATATTTGGTTTGCAAAATACGAGCGGTATTGTCGGCGCGCTCAAGTAATGTGCCTACATTTATAAAGTAAAAAGATTCATTTTTAAGCATCGTGCCATGCATAACACCTCTAAATAAATGGCAGCGGTGCTTTACCCATTCAAGGAGTCTGCTTGGATCAGCTTGATGTCTAGCCTGCAATATGCGTTGCAATTCCAGCCATGTGGTGTTTTGCGTTTCCCATACTTCAGAGGTAATCTTTCCACGTATAACCCGAGCGTTTTCGCGAGCTGCAAACAGGCAGGATACGATGCTTGATGGATTGCTGGTTTCATAAATCATGAAATCCAACACATTCTCGCGATTGATCACATCATATTTACTCAAAAAAGTATTTTCTAATTTAGAAATCGTGAGTAATTTTTTCCAGCTTTGTTCTAAAAACTCTGGTGGCTGGGGAAGCAAAGAGGTTTGATGGTTTACATCGAGCATGCGCGCGGTATTCTCTGCACGCTCTGTGTAGCGCGCCATCCAGTAAAGGCAGTCAGCTGTGCGGCTCAACATCGCTTATTTCTCCAGTACCCAAGTGTCTTTAGTGCCGCCACCTTGAGAGGAGTTCACTACCAGCGAACCCTCCTTAAGCGCAACGCGAGTAAGGCCGCCAGGTACCATCTTGATGGTTTTGCCAGACAATACAAAGGGACGCAAATCAATGTGTCTTGGTGCTACTCCAGATTCCACAAATGTAGGGCAGGTAGATAGGGCAAGCGTGGGTTGGGCAATATATTTATCTGGGTTTGCAAGTAAGTGCGTTCTGAATTCTTCAATCTCTGCTTTGGTCGATGCTGGGCCCACTAGCATGCCGTAACCACCTGCGCCATGTGTGAGCTTGACCACTAATTTTTCTAAATTAGCTAGAGTGTATGCAAGATCATCTGGTTTGCGGCATTGATAGGTTGGGACATTATTGAGGATCGGTTTTTCTCCCAGGTAAAACTCAATCATGTCTGGCACATAAGGGTATATAGATTTGTCATCGGCAATACCAGTGCCTATCGCATTCGCAAGAGTGATGTTGCCGGCTCGATAGGCCGACAGCAGTCCCGCCACTCCGAGTGTGGAGTCCGAACGAAATGCAAGAGGATCCAAAAAGTCATCATCAACACGACGATAGATCACATCCACTCGTTCTGGACCCTGGGTAGTTCGCATATAGACCTGCTCATTTTTTACAAATAGGTCTTTGCCCTCTACAAGTTCTACGCCCATTTGTTGCGCTAAATAACTATGCTCAAAATAGGCAGAGTTATACATGCCGGGTGTGAGTACAACCACATTAGGTTTTTTGACGTCATCGGGCTTAACAGACTTTAGGCATTCCAAGAGTAGGTCTGGGTAATGCTCTACAGGTGCGATTCGATATTTCTGAAATAGATCTGGAAAAAGACGCATCATCATTTTGCGGTCTTCAACCATATAAGAAACCCCGGATGGGACGCGTAAGTTATCTTCAAGAACGTAGAATTCGCCTTCTCCTGCGCGAACAATATCGATGCCAGCGATTTGCGCGTAGATATCACGTGGCACATCAATATTGCGCATCTCGGGTCGGTATTGCGCATTATTAAAAATTTGCTCAGCCGGAATAATGCCCGCTTTAATGATTTCTTCATCGTGATAGATGTCATAGATGAAGCGGTTGAGTGCTTTGACCCGTTGCCTTAGGCCAGTCTCTAGCTGCTCCCATTCTTTTGCGGCGAAAATGCGGGGTACTTGATCAAAAGGAATGGTTCTTTCTGCGCCCAGATCATCGCCGTAGACCGCGAATGTGATGCCAACCCGCCTAAAAATGAGGTCCGCCTCAGCGCGCTTAAGACCCATCAGGGTGTCGCTTTGCTGCTTCAACCAATTATGAAAAATTTCGTAATGGGGGCGTGCTTTGCCAGAAGCATCCAGCATTTCATCAAATGGCAGTTTCATGTTTAAAGGCTAATGCCTTGAATACTGCTGAATTTAAAAATGTGAAGCAGCTTGGTGCTACCATGCACCAGACGGGTGCAGTATGCTCAAACCTCGGACTTTAGATTAGTCCACTTGTAGGATTGTTACGCGTTGAGATCGCCCCGAGCAATTCTTCCTTTTTGTACTTCCCACTCACGTTCTTTAGTGGCGGCACGTTTGTCGTGTTGCTTTTTACCTCTTGCTAGACCTATCTCGCACTTCACTCTACCTTTTGAGAAATGCAGATTTAATGGAACTAGCGTGTAGCCTTTTTGTTCTACTTTGCCAATCAGCTTGCGAATCTCTATTGCATTTAGTAATAGCTTTCTGGTGCGGACATTATCGGGAACAATATGGGTTGATGCAGAAAGAAGGGGGGTAATGTGGCAGCCGATCAGAAAAAGCTCCGCCTTACGTATCACTACATACGCTTCTTTAATATGCACGCGGCCCGCTCGGATGGCTTTTACCTCCCAGCCTTCAAGAACTAGCCCTGCTTCAAAGCGCTCCTCGATAAAATAGTCGAAGAAAGCTTTTTTGTTATCGACGATACTCATATTTATTTAGCTTCCAATAACGATTATGGCAGACGTCTACAAGACCGTTTTAATTGGCCAATCAGCTGACAGAATGTATGGTCTGGTCACTGATGTAGCGCGATATCCTGAATTCCTGCCCTGGTGCGGCGGAGTCGAAATCTTTGAGCAGACCGAAACTGTTTTGGATGCCAAAATCAATATCAACTTTAAGGGTATTAATCAGTTTTTCCATACCCGCAATGTCAATCATCGACCTGAAACCATTGATATGGTATTCGTGGATGGACCATTTAAGCATTTCTCTGGTCAATGGAACTTCATCCCTTTACGTGAAGATGCTTGTAAGGTGGAGTTCAAGTTGCACTGGGAGTTCAAGAGCGTCATTTTGGATAAAATCATTGGGCCAGTGTTTGGACACATTGCTGGAACTTTCGTAGATTGCTTTGTGAAGCGTGCTGAAGAGCTTTATGGCTAATCGAGTACTTAATATTTGGCTTTGTGATGCAAGAGAGGGCGAGCCCAATCTCAAGCCATTTGAGCTGATCATTAAGTCCGACGAGAGTCCGACAGTTGGACTTGCTCTGGTAAAAGCGGGATTCGCATCGGGTCAAGAGGATCCAGTCATCGCCAGAAAGGGCTGTTTTGGGGTTTTCGGGAAGCGCAAGGACTGGGATAGCCCAATTTATGAAGGCGACCGCCTAGAGCTATATCCCCCCTTGTTAATCGACCCTAAGGCGGTTCGCCGCAAGAAGGCCAACCAGAACCAGGACGCCAAATTCCAGGCTGCAGCAGCCAAAAGGAGGGCTAGGAGGCTATAATCTGTTTTTGCGACTAGGGGTTTTGCATGCGACTCATTCAAAAAGCACTCACTTTTGACGATGTGCTCCTCGTACCGGCTTATTCTTCGGTGCTCCCTCGAGATGCCAGTTTGGCTAGTAAATTAACTCGGGATATTTCACTTAATACGCCATTGGTATCCGCTGCGATGGATACCGTAACAGAAGGTCGTTTGGCGATTGCCATGGCTAGTGAAGGTGGCATCGGTATTGTTCATAAAAATTTGAAGCCTGCTGAGCAAGCTCGCGAAGTGGCAAAAGTAAAACGTTATGAGTCCGGCGTTCTACGTGATCCCATCACCATCAGTCCAGATGTGACTGTGCGTCAGGTAATTCAACTGTCGCGTGAACATGGATTTTCTGGATTTCCGGTTTTGGTTGGCAAAGAGGTCGTTGGCATCATCACCAATCGTGATTTGCGATTTGAAGAAGACTTAGAAGCACCAGTAAAGAGCAAGATGACTCCACGTGAGCGCTTGGTGACAGTAAAAGAGGGCGCATCACTTGAGGAAGCAAAGCGATTGATGAGTCAACATCGCTTAGAGCGAGTACTTGTCGTTAATGACAAGTTTGAATTGCGTGGCCTTATCACCGTTAAAGATATTCTGAAGGCGACCGAACATCCTAACGCCTGTAAAGACAGCGAAGGCAAGCTACGTGTGGGTGCCGCGGTTGGAGTAGGTCCAGATAATGATGAGCGTATCGAATTATTGGTGCGCGCCGGTGTTGACGTGATTGTGGTGGATACGGCTCATGGCCATAGCCAAGGCGTTCTCGATCGTGTGAAATGGGTGAAGAAGAACTATCCGCAAGTGCAAGTTATTGGTGGCAATATCGCTACTGGCGATGCTGCAAAAGCCTTAGCTGATCATGGCGCTGATGGCGTGAAGGTAGGTATTGGGCCAGGCTCAATTTGTACTACTCGTATCGTGGCGGGTGTAGGCGTTCCTCAAATTACTGCAATTGTGAATGTAGCTACTGCTCTTAAAGGCACTGGTATCCCACTGATTGCAGATGGCGGTATTCGTTATTCCGGTGATGTTGCAAAAGCATTGGCTGCTGGCGCAAGTGCCGTCATGATGGGCGGCATGTTTGCAGGTACTGAAGAAGCTCCTGGTGAGGTTTTCTTGTATCAAGGTCGCTCTTACAAGAGCTATCGCGGCATGGGTTCTTTGGGTGCAATGGCTGATGGTTCTGCTGACCGTTATTTCCAGAGCGATATTGTTGCGAATGCCGAGAAGCTAGTTCCTGAAGGTATTGAAGGGCAAGTTCCCTATAAAGGCAGCGTGCTTGCTATCTTGCACCAACTGACAGGTGGTATTCGCTCTTCTATGGGTTATCTGGGTTGCAAGACGATTGCCGAACTTCATGAGAAAGCCAATTTTGTGGAAATTACATCGGCGGGCGTCCGCGAGTCGCACGTTCATGATGTGAAGATCACTAAGGAAGCGCCTAACTATCATATTGATTAAAAATAAATAAACGCTGACTTTAAGAGTGATTGTTTCGTGCACGACAAAATACTGATTCTCGACTTTGGTTCACAAGTAACTCAATTAATTGCAAGACGTGTGCGTGATGGGCGGGTGTATTCAGAAATACACCCCTATGATTGCGATCCGGAATTTATCCGCAAGTTCATTCAAGAGCAAGGCGGCAAAGGGATCATCCTTTCTGGTGGACCAAGCTCGGTCACAGAGGCTGCTAGCCCACGAGCACCACAAATTGTTTTTGAACTTGGCGTTCCTGTTTTGGGTATCTGTTATGGAATGCAGACCATGGCAACCCAGTTAGGCGGCGCTGTTGCTTCAGCTGAGTCGCTCGGCAAGGCTCGCGAGTTTGGGTACTCAGAAGTGCGTGCGCACGGTCACACCAATTTACTCAAAGGCATACAAGATTTTTCTACTAGTGAAGGCCATGGCATTCTGAAGGTGTGGATGAGTCACGGCGACTCAGTAACTAAGCTACCTCCTGAGTTTTCTCTGATGGCCTCGACGGATTCTTGTCCAATCGCAGGCATGGCAGATGAGAAGCGTCGCTTTTATGCATTCCAGTTTCATCCAGAGGTAACGCACACCATTCAGGGCACGGCAATTCTGGAGCGCTTTGTGCATCAAATCTGTGGCTGTAAGCCAGATTGGGTAATGGGCGACTACATTGCAGAAGCGGTGGAAAATATTCGCAAACAAGTTGGCGCTGAAGAAGTCGTCTTGGGCTTATCTGGTGGCGTCGACTCAAGTGTTGCTGCCGCATTGATTCACCGCGCTATTGGTGATCAGCTAACTTGCGTGTTTGTTGATCACGGTCTACTTCGCCTAAATGAAGGCGATATGGTCATGGAGATGTTTGCTCGCAATCTAGGTGTGAAGGTGATCCGGGTAGACGCAAAAGATACTTTTATGTCTAAGCTTGCAGGTGTAGCCGATCCAGAAGCCAAGCGAAAAATTATTGGTAAAGAGTTTGTGGAGATTTTCCAGGCTGAGTCTGGAAAGATTAAGAACGCCAAGTGGTTGGCGCAGGGCACTATTTATCCAGACGTGATTGAATCAGCTGGTAAAGGTAAAAAAGGTGCTCATACTATTAAGAGTCACCACAATGTTGGTGGCTTGCCTGAGGATATGCATCTGAAGTTGCTTGAGCCATTGCGCGAGCTCTTTAAGGATGAGGTGCGTGAACTTGGCGTGGCTTTGGGCTTGCCTCGTGAAATGGTCTATCGCCATCCTTTCCCAGGTCCTGGTCTTGGTGTTCGTATCCTTGGTGAAGTTAAGGCGGAGTTTGCAAGCTTGTTGCAAAGGGCGGATGCGATTTTTATCGAAGAGCTACGTAATACCATTGATGAAGTTAGTCAAAAATCCTGGTATGACCTTACAAGTCAGGCATTTGCCGTATTCTTGCCGGTCAAGTCAGTAGGCGTCATGGGTGATGGCAGAACCTATGAATACGTTGTGGCACTCAGAGCAGTTCAAACCCAAGACTTTATGACTGCACATTGGGCGCATTTGCCTCATGATTTGCTTGGCAAGGTTTCCAATCGCATCATTAATGAAGTGCGCGGCATCAATCGCGTTGTTTACGATATCAGTGGAAAACCTCCTGCTACGATCGAGTGGGAATAAGTAGCAGCTTTTGAGATGACTGAGTTGCGCCAAACCGCCCTTGAAATTTTGGCAATTACAGACCCAAAGATCAAGGTTGGTCGAACATTTCAGTTATTTGATGACCATCAACAGCAAAATCTAAATCTCAATATTGCTGCAATTTATGATGACGCCAATCTTCAACTTCCTGGTCGACCACATAAACCAGAATTAGTTCCCCCTTTAGATGTTCCTAAAAGAAAGATGGATACCATTGATGGTAGAGCATCTTTGCTGCACTCATTAGCACATATCGAATTTAATGCTATCAATCTTGCTCTGGATGCCATCTGGCGTTTCCCCGATATGCCTGAGCAGTACTACGCAGACTGGTTAAAGGTTGCCAAAGAAGAGGCTTATCACTTCACTCTCGTAAATGAATACATTCAATCGTTTGGGTATTCATATGGAGACTTTCAAGCCCACAACAGTCTGTGGGAGATGGTTGAGAGAACTCAGGATTCGGTAATCGCTAGAATGGCCTTAGTACCCAGGACTATGGAAGCGAGAGGTCTTGATGCAGTACCGATGATTCGCGAGCGATTCAGACAAATAAAAGATACGCGCGCCGTTGAAATTCTTGACATTATTCTTCGAGATGAGATTGGCCACGTTTCTATTGGTAATTATTGGTTTAATTATTTATGTAGCGAGGCGGCTATATCGCCAATTTCAACTTATCGAGACTTAGCAAGGCAATACCGCGCTCCAAAATTGAGGGGGCCGTTTAATCTTGATGCACGCAAGCAGGCAGGCTTTACGGTTGAAGAGTTAAGTTTGCTTGGGGTATAGTTGGTTTACAGACCTTTGGAGGAAATATGAATTTATCTCGTCGCGTATTCATCACTTCAGCAGCTTTGGCGCCGGTGGCATGTGGTGTGCCATTGGGATATGAGCGTGGCACACCTGTAGCTCAACCAAATCCAATACCTTCAGTTCGTCCCCCAAAAGTAGGGCAAGAGTGGACCTATGTAAAGCGTGATGTATTTGATGGCAAAAATTTGGGCTTAGTTACTGAGCGCGTCTCCAGTGTTGGCCAAACTATCGTGATTGAGCGTACAGATGAGAGTGGTGGAAGATTGGCCAATGAAGTTCAAGGGCCTTGGGGTATGGTATTAACCGATCCGCAGTGGCCAAAAGTAGTGAGCTTTAGCCCCGCGATTCCATTATGGCCACAAGAATTAAGTGCTACTTGGAATAAGCAATTCATTACCAAATATAAGTTGGCTGGATATCCAGATTCTGCTTATAACTGGCAAGAATATATGAGTGCCCATGGCTGGGAACAGATTACTGTGCCTGCTGGAACTTTCTTAACATTGCGTTACCAGAGCCTAGTGAACTATGAAAGTAATGATGACAATAAAGTGAATTGCATTCGTAGAGAAACTGTTTGGTTCGCCCCCAGTATTGGTCGTTGGGTTGCGCGCGAGTCTTCTGGTTCATACATGATCCAAGGTCAGCTTGGAACTCCTAATTTAGAAGATAGTCTGCAGTGGCAATTAACTTCTTACAAGTGATCTCTTGGAGAAGGCTTTCATCTATCGTCCTATCAATATTGTTGGTAGGGTGTATTTCTTCCCAACCCTTTCCTGAGGGGCCGGCGCTAGCGCAACCGATTCCTGCGCCAGTAGTCAGGGCTCCAAAGATTGGTCAAGAGTGGGTATACCAAGTACGAAATGTCTTTAATCAAGAGATTGTCGACACTGTTACTGAGAAAGTGGTTTCTGTTGGTGATGTGATTCGGATTCAACGTGTCGGCGTCAAGGCAGGCCTACTGCCAGATGAAATTCAGTCGCCTTGGGGATTTGTTTTGCAAGATCCCCATTGGAGTCCTCCGCAAAAATTTCAACAGCCAATTCCTTTGTGGCCAAGACAAATGCAATCTGGTTGGAATGCATTTTATAAATCGCGTTATGAAGTGCTATCAAATCCAGGAAATAGTTTTTACTGGGGCTTAAGCATGATGGCATTAGGTTGGGAAGAGGTCTCGTCACCGGCCGGTCGTTTCGCTACCCTTCATTACCATAATGAAATCCCGTATTTTGAGAGCAATGATCTATTTAGGGTGATGAACATCCGTGAGGAGGATGTTTGGTTTTCCCCAGAAATCGGCCGTTGGGTTGTTCGCAGGGGATCTGGGCGCTACATTACGCCAGGAGTCTTTTGGTCAAATGCATACTGGGAAGACTATTGGCAGTGGGAGTTAGTCTCCTGGAAGTAGGCATTACGCTTAAAATGAGCGTATTGCTATGTACACAGTAAAAGAACTTTTCCCTACGCTCCAAGGCGAAGGCGCGCATGCCGGTCGCGCCGCAGTTTTTTGCCGCTTCGCTGGATGTAATTTGTGGAGCGGTCGCGAAGAGGATCGCGCTAGTGCAGTTTGCCAATTTTGCGATACTGATTTTGTGGGTAGTGATGGCATTGGTGGCGGTAAATTCAATTCCGCACAAGATCTTGCCGGTGCTATTGAGGAATCTTGGAAAAGTACCTCGGCGGGCCCTCAGCAACGATATGTTGTATTTACTGGTGGTGAACCATTACTGCAGCTGGATGAAGATCTCATCTCTGCACTTCATCAAAAAGGTTTTGAGGTGGCCATTGAAACGAATGGCACCATTAAAGTTCCTAAGGGTGTGGATTGGGTTTGCGTCAGTCCAAAGGCTGGAGCCGATCTGATTGTGCTTCAAGCTAACGAATTGAAATTGGTGGTGCCACAAGTTGGCCATGATGCCCTGGAAAAGTTAATGTCTCGATTTGAAAAGATGGATTACCGTAACCGTTTCTTGCAGCCTATGGATGGACCAAATGTAAAAAGTAATACCGAATTGGCCGTTGCTTTGTGCCAAAAGCGTCCATTATGGAGATTAAGCATTCAATCGCATAAACTGATTGGAATCCGATAAATAGGGCGTTAACCACGGCCAAGCTTTTAATAAATCTGAATGACTAAAAAACAATCCAATATTTCTATTACGCGTCGCCTTGAATTTGATTCGGGACATCGTATTCCCAATCATGATGGTCAGTGCAGACATCTGCATGGTCATCGTTATGCAATTGAGGTAACGCTCAGTGGTGAGGTGGCGGATCACCCCGGTAAGGCAGACGATGGAATGGTGTTAGATTTTGGGGATATCAAACGTCTCACAAATCAATATGTGGTTGAGCCTTGGGATCATGCATTTTTGGTCGCAAAAGAAGATGAAAAATTAGTAGCATTCTTGGCGAGTCTTCCAAATCACAAAACCGTGATCATGGATCATGTACCTACAGTGGAAAACTTGGCAAATACCGCTTTCGCAATTTTGCAGCCAGTATTTAATAAAGCCTTTGGTGGCCGACTCGAACTCTCTGCAGTCCGTCTTTATGAAACTCCTAATTGTTGGGCAGATGTGCATCATCAATAAATGACCCAAGCCGAACTTGACCATCAATTTATGCAGCAAGCTATCGAGCAAGCGCAGTTAGCTGCTCTAGAGGGAGAGGTTCCCGTGGGTGCGGTTTTAGTGCGAAACGGTAAGGTAATTTCAAAGGCATTTAATCGACCTATTACACATCATGATCCGAGCGCTCATGCAGAAATGTTGGCGCTTAGAGCTGCCGCCAAGGCTGAAGAAAACTATCGTCTACCTGGCAGTACTCTGTATGTCACTTTGGAGCCTTGCACTATGTGTGCTGGAGCAATGCTTCATGCGCGGGTAGAGCGTGTTGTCTATGGAGCGCCTGATCCAAAAACGGGTGCCGCCGGAAGTGTTTTAGATGTATTCTCATCGAAGCAGATTAATCATCAAACGACTGTCGAGGGTGGGGTTATGGGTGAAGAGTGCGGTCAATTGCTACGTAGCTTCTTTAAGGAGCGTCGGTGAAGTCTATTTATTTAATTGCTCCCTCGGGCGCCAATATCGACCCCAAAAGTCCTGAAGCAGGCATTGCCTACCTTCAAGGCCAAGGTATTGAGATTATCAATGCTCAGTGTGTGCATCGAGTTCAAGAACGTTTTGCTGGTAGCGATGCTGAGCGTTTAAATGAGCTAAATGGTTTAGCAAAAGTTGACCCAAAAAATCTGGTGATGGCGATGCGAGGTGGTTATGGCATTCATCGCTTATTGCCTGAAATTAATTGGAATGCCATTGCGAATGCTGTAAAAAGTGGATTGCAAATTTGTGGACATAGCGATTTCACAGTTTTTGAACTTGGATTGCTGGCAAAGACTGGCGCAGTCACTTTGTCTGGGCCTATGCTTAATTACGACTTTGGGCGCTTTGATGAGAGCGGTAAGAATCTCCCCCCAAATCCATTTATGTGGAAGCATTTCGTATCAGCCGCACAAGAACGCAAATTAGCTTGTCAAATTCAGGCGCCACAGTCTTATTTGGGCGAGTTAACTGCAGGATCGATCTCGGGATTGCTTTGGGGTGGTAACTTGACAGTGATAGCTAGTCTTGTTGGAACGCCTTATCTGCCATCATCAGAACAAACAAAGGGCGGTATTTTATTTTTGGAGGATGTAAACGAGCATCCCTACCGATTGGAAAGAATGTTGATGCAATTGCTTGATGCTGGCGTTCTTCAAAACCAGTCTGCCATATTATTGGGCGGATTTTCTTCCTATCGTTTATTCGATAACGATAAGGGCTATAACTTGGAACGCGCCATTGAAACCATTCGTGGTCGTTTGCCAAAACAAATCCCGATTTTGACAGATTTACCATTTGGTCATCAGACTGAAAAGCTGACTTTACCTGTTGGAGCAAAGGCGACCCTAGCGTACAGTTCTCATGGGTTTGATATTGAGGCACATTGGTGAGCGATTCCTTGTTTAGGATTATTTTTTTATTGGCGCTTATTTTTAGTGGAACTGCAATGGCGATTGAGGAGCCCAGATACTCCGTGATTGAAAATGCCCCTCCATTTGAATTGAGGGCTTATGATCCAATGATTGTGGCAGAGGTACAGGTAGATGGCGATTTAGATGAAGCTTCCCGACAAGGATTTCAATTAATTGCAGCTTATATTTTCGGTAAAAATCAGGTAAATGAAAGTATGGGCATTAGCGCATCAGTGACAATTGAGGAGCGATTATCCAAAGGTGTCAAGATAGCCATGACTGCCCCAGTCATTGTTGAGAGTAGTGCAGAGCGATGGACAGTTTCTTTTGTGATGCCAGCCGAACACACTTTAGCAACCTTGCCGAGACCTCTTGATTCCAGGGTTCGACTCAGGGCTGTACCAGCCGAAAAAAAGGCTGTCATTCGATTTACTGGTTTCTATAATAGTCAGAAGGTGGCAGAAAAAACTCTTGAGCTGGAGCAGTGGATAAGAGACAACAATCTTCGAGCGATTGGAGATCCTAAATTTGCTCGATATGATCCGCCCTGGACTCTACCGTTTCTACGTCGTAATGAAATTTTGCTGAATGTGCATTAGTCATTAAGATACTAATAATTATTTAAGCCTCGAAACTCTTCAATGTTAGTTTTGCACCACCATCCAGGCCAAGCGCTTTAACTAACACCGGCATTGCTTCAGCTAGATGTTTCTCTAGCGTCCAAGGTGGGTTAATAATAAACATGCCGCTAGCTTGCAAACGACGCTCTCCCGGGGCATTTTCTACCCTTAACTCTGCATGTAGCCAAGATCGTTTATTAGCATTTGCAATTCGTTTCATGCGATCAGGAAGTTCTGCGGATTCTCTTCTAGAGATAACTGGGTACCAGATTGCGTAACAACCCGTTGCAAAGCGGCGCAAGGCCTCTTCAATTGCGATTTCAAGATGGCGGTAATCTTGTTTATCTTCGTACGAAGGATCAATGAGCACAAGACCGCGCCTACTTGGGGGCGGGAGTAGACCCTTTAGCCTGCTAAAACTATCTTCGGCATAAATGTCTATTTGTTTGACTTGCTTCAGCTGCGCAATATTCTGACGAAGAATATCAATTTCTTTGGGGTGCAGTTCAAATAGCTTGAGACGGTCTTGCGGACGCAAGAAGCGCGCAAGTATGAATGGTGACCCTGGGTAGAGCTTGAGTCCTGTATCTGGATTTTCAGCTTGAATACAGTCTAGATATTGTTGAATGTTCTCAGGAATTGGGTTCCCGGACTTAACGAAGTCTTGTAGGCGAAATATCCCACCTTCAGCTTCTTTGCTAACAGCCGCAAAGCCATCTTCAAGACTATAAATTCCAGCGCCAGCATGGGTGTCAACGATAGTTAATGCGCCAGGCTTTTCTTGTAAATACTGAACTAGCTGAATGAGGGTAATGTGCTTGAGAATGTCAGCATGACTGCCCGCATGGAAAGCGTGTCGATAGCTAAACATGGCAATTATTTCGCTTTCTCTTGAGTCTTGCCTGTCTGGGCCTTAATAAAAAATATCAGGGTAATGACAACAATCGCAATAGAAGCGTATTGCAGTGGAAGATTTAACTCGAGGTCCATTACTTGGGTGTAATGAGCATAAATCGAAACGAGACCCCCAATCGCAATAAAGCGACTCCAGATTGATTGGGGTTTGAGCTGTGAGTCAGGGATATAAGTCGCAAGTTGGGCGCCAAGCATGCCGCACCACATACCAACTCCTGCGCCCGCCAAGACATCGGTTAACCAGTGCGCCCCAACGGCATTACGAGATAAGCCGACAAGGCTTGCAACTACGAATAGAATCAGTAGGTGAGGGCGTTTAGTTTTGGCGCAAGAAAAATATAGGGCACTTGCAATTGCGAAAGCGGTAAGCGTATGACCAGATGGGAAAGCCTTGTACTGGAGAAGTTCGCCAATACGATGAAAGCTTCCCTCCTCTAAAAGCCCCCCTGGTCTCGGTAAATCAAAAATGTTTTTGAGGATAGTGCTCGCCATTGCTGAGATGCCGCCACCTAAAATTCCAGCGCTAAATAACCGTGGTGATAACAAAAGTAGTGGAAATGAAAGTGAGAATATTCCCCAGCCATTACCCAAGAAAGTGAGCCAAGCCCACATAGTGTCTGGTAAGAGTTGGGTAAAGCGATTAATTAATAAAAAGCTGGTGCTTTGGAGTTCGCCAAAATAAATTGCTGCAGCAAGACTTAATGGGGCAAGCGGGATAATCCAAGCTAGCGTAGAGATCGCTTTCTTGCTCATTTGGCTAGCGGCCTTTAGCCTTATCTGCTTCTTGTAGTTGAATATTCACTTTTTCCAATACTTGTGCAACGCTAATTGCTTGCATGCATACATTGTCATGACAAGGTGTCTTGCGGTGGTTCGCTGCGCTCACGCATGGAGAGCAAGCAAGGTTTGCGGTAATCGCAATAGAGTTGCCTATTGAGCCATAAAGAGCAGGAGTTTCAGGGCCAAACAGCACCACTGTTCTGAGTGGCGTTACCGCAGAAAAGTGTCCTGGACCAGAGTCATTGGTGACCATTACATCTGAGAGTGTATAGAGCGGAGGTAGTTCAGAGAAGCTCACTTGGCCAGCAAAATTCAGAGCGTTCTTAACATTAGCAACGAAGCGCACTTTATCAACGTATACAAACTCAGCTGGTGAACCTGTGATCAAGATTAGATCATCAGGATAGCGTTGGTTAACTGCTTGAATCAATTCGGAGAAGCGCTGTTGAGACCAGCGACGTTGAGGCAGGAGATCGCTCGCATTTGGGTTGATCAAGATAATCCGATTTTTTCCATAGGTAAATGGAATGCCGGCTTCAGCAGCCTTTTTTTCAATTCGAGAAAGTACTTTTTTCAAAACATCGGGATTAATGACCGCTTGCTCAAGCTTTACTTCCTCATCAGAGATATGAACTTTGCTAAATGGCACTTCAATCTCTTTGGCAAACGCTGCATGAATTAGAGAAAGGAAATTTTTGGTAATGTGAATGTGCGGGTTGTAATGAACTTTGCGGGTCAGCATGAAGCCACGCCATAAGCCTTCACCATGAAAGATGTGGTAACCAACTCGCTTGCGAGCGCCGCATAGACCCGTTAGAAGAGCAGTGAAGCGTGAGAAGAGCTCAAGGTCAATCACTGTATCAATACGGTGATAGCGAGCCAAAACCAAAAAACGCAATGTATCTTTAATGAGCCCACCCAAGTTGGAAGAGTCAATGGTGAAGATATTTTCTGGTTTCACTGTATTTAGCAGGGTAAGGCTTGCGCGATTACTTTTAAAAATCAAGAAGAAAATCTCTGCGCCACGTGCTTGTGCATTTCGCATTGCGGGGTCTACCAAAATTGCGCTACCCATTTCGGAGAGCTCAATAAAGAGTAGTTTTTTTGGGGTCTCAGGCCCACGGCTAAAGATATTTTTGATGCGATCCATCAATGCCACAAGGGGGCTAACAATTGCGCAAAGGGGTACGCCAACCCAATGATCAATTACCCGCATAGTGTTGACGCTAATAGCCATAGTTTTGCTCTGAGATTATTTTCGTTTTAGTAAAAAATATGCGCCTGGTAAAACAGATATCACAGTGAGTGCGCCGTAACTAATTGAGGCGAGCACCGTTAGTGATGGGCTGACTCCCCATAGTGACAAGACAGAAGATAGAGTCGCCTCACGTAGTCCCCAACCTGAAATGCTAATTGGCAGCATTAATAAAAGGCTTAATGCAGGTAGCCCGATCATTAAGCTTGAGATTGGTGCTTCTGCGCCATAAGCCCTTAAGCAAAAACCAAAAGCCAGAATAATAAATCCATGGGTTGCAATTGCAAAAATTGCCTGAGCAATGTTCATGGGCCATGAGAAAGCGAGACGGATACCAGGTATTGCATTACCCATATTCAAGCGAGCCAGTAACTTCTCTAATAGCTCGGTAGTGGGTTTCCAGGCCAGAACTAATGCGATTCCTAACCCGGCCAACACCATGACAGCGACAACGGCATAACCCAGTTCTTGTCCCCAAGCGGCAAGAGTTGCGCCACCCAAAATAAGTCCAAGTCCTCCAAGCAAATTATTTCCGGCTAAGCCCAAAAGACGATCAACAAGTACCATGGCAAAGCTTAAACGCAGTTTTGGTGTTGCATGCTCCAAATCGACGGAATGATGTAACTCTTGGTCTAACTCGTTTGTTGCACTAAGATTGCCAGCGCTGTTAAGGTGTGTAGCAGTAATTGCACGATAGCTATCCCCACCAAGGGTGCTTGGTAGGCCTTGATTAATTAAGCCGCCTGCAAAATATAGCGCGACATACTTGAATAGACTTCCTTGAAATCCCACGCTGCGCATCAGAAAACCCCAGCGCAAGCCACCACAAATAAATGCACAGCAAATTGCAATTGCTGCGGCAACGAGCCAGATTGGCTGCATCTTGATCTCTGAGTCAAGAAGGGTGTGCCAATCAATGCCGCTGGTTGCTTTCCAAAGCAAGGCGACTGATAGGACGATCCGAATCGTTGGCCATGCGCGTTTCAGAATGGATTTCCACCCAGCAGCATCTTTTGGATTTGGGGTGGATGTGACTTGTGAACGCATAGGCGTAAGGATAATGCTTTGGGCACCTAAGGTCTTGAATTTTGGTGATTTACCTTGCTAATTCAGATCCCTGCCAATTGCTACACAGGCTAAAGTCAAATTTGGACAAAATTTGACCAAAACGTCTAATTTCTAGGCTGTCTAAGGGCTCACAACGTTCAAAAGAGTCCTTGTTGCCCACCGGAGCTGGAAAGGGCATGCCAGACCAGTTGATCAGAAGAATATTTGCCCCTTGAGGTAACTTACCAAACCAGAGGTCAAACTGGTCTTGTCGTTGATCCAATACAAATACTGGGGTCGGTTTGGCATACCAAGCGGCCCGGCTACCTAAGGTCCAATTTTGCACAGCTATACCACTGGCTTTACTTGCTCTACTTAGTTCTGCTGCCTTTTGGCCTGCCAATTTCCAACCATAGAGATCGGCAATCGGATTGGA
This sequence comes from Polynucleobacter sp. MWH-UH23A, assembly GCF_040409805.1. Taxonomy (NCBI): domain Bacteria; kingdom Pseudomonadati; phylum Pseudomonadota; class Betaproteobacteria; order Burkholderiales; family Burkholderiaceae; genus Polynucleobacter; species Polynucleobacter sp. MWH-UH23A. The sequence continues at coordinate 1,447,063 of NZ_CP099572.1, read as the reverse complement.
TTTAATCATTGCTAAATTAATCCCGCCTGAGAGTACGTAAGCAAATCCAATAGCGCAAAGTGTCAATTGAAAAACAAAGAGAATTTGAATGAGGCGACGATGTTGAGTGGACCAGGCTTTTGCTAAGCCAATACCCGCAAATGGAGCGAGACAAAACCATGCGGGAGATGTCCAGTGCGGTAGCCCACCTCCACCAGCAAGTGTTGCAAAGATTACAAATGGGATTGCGAAGAATCCTAGTAAAGCCCAGATAGAAAGTTTGACACCATGAATGCAATATTTAATGAATAAATAAGTACCAAGCACTAGCAGTGGTCCATAGACCAAGACCTGAATACCTACATAAGCCATCAATCTTCGCCATAGCCATGTGCTGCCTGCACCGTGAGCAATTTGATACTTAAATGAAATCCAATCGTTAATCCAATTCCAATACAGGACAGGACTGATGCAGAGCAATGCGATGATGAAGGCCAGCCAAAATCCTGCTGTATTAATCCAAGCTTTTTTGGTGTTGCTCAAGAATACGAGCAAGAACGCAAAAGCGCTAAAAGCAGCAGTGTATTTACTAAGGCCTGATAGACCCAATAAGATGCCGGTAAAAATCCAATCGCGGGTACTAAAGCGATCTTTGTTGAGCCAGCGAAGCGCCATCATCATCAAACCAAGACTCAGGGGTGCAAGCAAAGTATCTGGCAATAGGCCGATTGAAAGTATGTGGGGTATCGGTGCGGCAATTATGGCGAGCACAGCCATGAGTCCGCAGGTATTTTGAGAGGGAAGGGTGCTAGTTAAGTAACCTGCATTTCTGCCTTGAATTAAATGATGTATTTCTAAAGTGGCTTGATAAACCAGATAACAGGAAAGTATCCATAGAAATTCTGGGATGAGGCGAATGATTCCCTCGGAAGAGGTAATGGCAACCAGTGGCCACTGAATCCAGCCGACTAGCGGTGGATGATCAAAGTAGCTCCAAGCAAGATGCTGTGCGTACAAGGCGTAGTGGGCCTCGTCGACCGAAAACTCAATTGCAAAACCTAGGACAAAGTGCACCAATGCCGCAATGCAAATGCTAATTGCAGCCCAGCTTGATGGTGAGTATTGGCGCATATGACGATTTTAGTCTCACTTGAGTAAAACTTTGGGACAATTCTGATATGTACAAAATTGCTTTATCCATTTCCACATTCCTCATGGCTGCTGCGCTATCGGGTTGCATTGGATTTGGCGGTAGTTCAGTTCAGGATGGGTCTGGGCAAGCATTTCATGTTGATCAGATTCCTGCTCAGGAGGACTTACCAAAGTTCTCTGCAGAGGCAGCACGCGAAGGTGTGCCGCAGGGCTGGAGTTTTTATCGCATTGCCCCTTATAAAAAGAATACCGTCTATCGCCTAGAAAATTACCAAGGTAAAACAGTCTTAAGCGCAAACTCAAAAACGGCTGCATCAGGATTAGCGGTAAAGTTAAAGCCAAAAAAAGCTAATAACTTATGGTTACAGTGGGAGTGGAAGGCTCTGAGTGCCATCCCTGAGGCTGACAATAGTGAGGGCTATCGCGATGATGCACCCTTAAGAATCTTAGTTGCGTTTGATGGCAATAAATCCAAACTTTCTTTAAAAGAAAAAATGAATTTTGAGATGGCGAATTTAATTAGTGGTCAAGAAATGCCTTATGCCACTCTGATGTATATCTGGTCTGGAAAATCGCCTGTTGATTCCATCATTACCAACGCCCATACTTCGCGCGTCAAAATGATTGTTGTGGATTCAGGTTGGGATAATTTAGGTCAGTGGCACAAGCATCAGCGTGATTTGTCTGCCGACTACAAGCTTGCCTATGGTGAACCTCCGGGTGATGTGATTGGTATTGCTTTACTAACTGATACAGATAACACCAAATCCGAAACTCGTGCTTTCTATGGTGATATCGAGCTGGTTCGTAAGTCTGCTAAATAATGCTGGGTAAAGTCTACCTAGTGACGTAAAGGTCGCCAGCGTTTCAGTAAAAGTGCATTACTTAGCACGCAGAAACTAGAAAGCGCCATTGCGCTACCAGCGAGCATCGGTGATAAATAACCAAGTGCCGCCAGAGGAATGCCTGTGGCATTAAACGCAAAAGCCCAAAAAAGATTTTGCTGAATTTTCTTCCAAGTTCTTTTGGAGATATCAATTGCATCAGCAACTAAGCTGGGGTCGCCTCGCATAAGTGTGATACCTGCTGCCTGCATTGCTACATCCGTGCCTGTTGACATAGCCATACCTACGTCTGCTGTTGCCAAGGCGGGCGCATCGTTAACGCCGTCGCCAACCATGGCGACAAATTGTCTGGATTGGTCCTTTCCTGAGAATTGCAGTTGATGAATAATTTCCGCCTTATTGCCAGGCAATATTTGTCCAAAGACTTCATCAACACCGATTGAGTCTCCAACTCGTTTTACAGCTGCAAAATTATCGCCAGAGAGCATCACGGTGCGAATGTGTAACTGATGCAAAGCAGAAATTGCATCTTTTGCTGAACTCTTAAGTTCATCTCCAAAACTGATGACGGCAAGAGGTAACGATGGGGATTCTGCATTCATTAATACAGATACAGTTTGCCCCTGATTAAAGCAGTGTTGTGCTTTGGACAAAATTTCTGAATAGAGCGGATGCTGTTCTAGTGAGGCAATGCTCTGAAGCGAGAGCTTTTGATTGGCCCATGGTCCTGTGCTTGGTATTCCGCTGATGCCAACCCCAGGTAAAGCCTCGCTCTGAGAAGGGGGGATGGGATTGGTGCCAGTGAGTTTGGCGGCGGCTATCAGTGCTTTTGCTAACGGATGCTCGCTGCCCATTTGCAAGCCAGCGGCAGTTGCGAGAAGTGAGTTCTTGTCTTTGGCGCTAGTGAGATCAACGAACTCTAGCACTTGTGGTCTACCAATAGTAAGAGTGCCTGTTTTATCAAAGGCAACAATATTTAAGCGATGTGCTAACTCTAATACCTGGGGGTCTTTGATGAGAATACCAAAGCGTGCAGCAACTCCCGTTCCTGCCATGATTGCTGCTGGAGTGGCCAAACCAAGCGCACAAGGACAGGCAATCACGAGAACAGATACAGATCGTAATATCGCAATAGAAACCGAGTCTAGATAAATCCAATTTATTAAACCGGTTAGCAAGGCAATGATGACAACGCTTGGGACAAAAATAGCGCTAACTCGATCTACCAATTTCTGGATAGGCGCTTTTTGTGTTTGTGCATCTTCCACTAAGGTGATGATTTTTGATAAAACGCTTTCCACACCAACTGCTTTAGCATTAATAATCAAAACGCCTTCACCATTTAGTGATCCACCAATCACTTTAGCTCCGAGTGATTTCTTAACGGGGTCGCTTTCGCCGGTTAAGAGCGACTCATCAATGTGGCTATTGCCCAATAGAATCAAGCCGTCTACCGGAATCCGCTCACCAGGCAATACTAAAACGTGATCACCCGGAAAAACTTGATCGAGTGCTAATTCTCGATATTGATCGAGAGCAAGCCCCTCTTTAATTTCAAGATTTGAGTTGATTACTTTTGCATTCTCAGGCCACAGTTTTTGAAGGGCGCGAATCGCTTCGCTAGTCTGCCGCTTTGCTCTCGCTTCTAACCATTTGCCAAGCAAGACCATACAAATGATGACGGTGGAGCCTTCAAAGTAGAGTTCATGGTTAGCATGTGGCGATGCAAACATTTGATAAACACTCAAACCATATGCAGCACTGGTTCCGAGTGCAACCAATAAATCCATATTTCCTGCGCCAGCTAATACAGATTTAAGGCCAGCTTTATAGAAACGCCAACCCAAAATAAATTGCACGGGAGTTGCTAATAAGATTTGCCATTTCGGAGCAAGCGCCCAGTGGATATCAAATGGCATCAAAAACATAGGCAAGAAGAGGGGTGCAGATAGCGCGAAACTTAACAACACTCTACCCAAGCCATCTGAACCCCAAAATGTATGAGTCGGGTTATGGTCAAGATTGCCGTGTGGCGAACTGATCTTTGCACCATAGCCTGTTTTTTGCACCAAACTGATGATTTCTTCGGCTGAGGTGGTGGAGCCAGGCTCGAGACGGACTTTTGCTTGTTCTGTGGCGAGGTTAACGCTGGCCGCCTCTACCCCTGGAATTCGATCGAGCGCCTTTTCAACCCTTGCCACGCAGGAGGCGCAGGACATTCCATCAATATCTAGGGTAAAAATCGAGGAATTTGTGTCTTTTTGCTGGCTCATATGGAAGATAATCTACCCCATAGCCACTAAATTTACTTAAAAAGGGTCGATATGTTGAGTCTAAAAGTGTCAGGAATGACTTGTGGCGGCTGTGTTAATGCTGTGACCCGAGCTATTCAGGCTCAGGATCCTGGCGCTAAAGTGCAGGCAGATTTAGCAACCCAGACCGTGACTCTTGAAACTACCCTTTCAGCCGAAAAAGCGGCTCAGCTTATAACAGATGCTGGCTTTCCAGTTGTTCAATAAGCTTTTGTTTAGAATGACGCCAAACCTAACAAAACCCGTAGTTTTTGTTCCCAAAGGATCGTGATTTATGTTCTTCAGTAAGTTAATGCCTCACGATGGTAATTTCTTCGAATTGTTCAATGAGCATGCCGGGAATATCGTTGCTGCTTCCGAATCTTTTTTGAAGTTTGTTGAACATTACGCCGACGAAGCTCTGCGCGCAAAATACACGCAAGAAGTTGATAAAGCAGAACATGCTTGTGATGATGTTGTTAAAGAAGTGCATCGTCGTTTGCACAAGACATTTATCACTCCAATAGATCGCGATCAAATTTTTTCACTCATCAACACGATGGATGACGTTGCAGACTTATTGCAAAACGGCACTGAAGCAATGCATCTCTATGATGTGAAGCAAATGACGCCAGAGATGCTGCAGATGGCTGAGTTATGCAATCAGTGTTGCATCAGTATGAAAAACGCCGTTGGCACATTAAAAGATATTTCTGATCCTGAGGTTGCTAAAGGCGCATTGAAGACTTGCGATGAAATTGATCACCTTGAGTCTGGCGCTGATCGCCTTTTATCTACTGCTATTACAAGGTTATTCCGCGAGGATATCGAGGTGCGTGAGCTTATTAAATGCCAACGTATTTATGAATTGCTCGAGGAAGTAACCGATAAATGTGAAGACGTTGCCAACTTAGTTGAGGGCATCGTTCTTGAAAACTCTTAAGGCGAAATAAGTTGCCAGCGACAGAAGTAGCTTTTTGGGTTGTAGCGCTCTTAGTAGTGCTTGCGCTTGGTTTTGATTTCATGAATGGATTTCATGATGCGGCGAACTCTATTGCAACAGTGGTTTCCACTGGTGTTTTGAAGCCGCAACAAGCTGTTGTCTTTGCGGCCTTCTTTAATTTTTTAGCAATCTTTATTTTTCATCTGAGTGTTGCCGCTACTGTCGGCAAAGGCATTGTTCATCCATCAGCAGTTGATTTACATGTTATTTTTGGAGCCTTGGTGGGGGCAATTGTATGGAATGTGGTTACTTGGTATTACGGTATTCCATCTAGCTCATCACATGCCTTGATTGGCGGTCTTGTCGGCGCAGCTTTACCGAAAGCGGGTGTTTCTGGTTTAGTTTGGGCTGGCATCTTTAAGACGGTTGCCTTTATCTTTATTTCTCCACTGGTTGGTTTCCTCTTGGGTTCACTCACGATGTTGTTGGTTTCGTGGGTGTGCAGACATGCCACTCTGGCTAAGACAGATCGTTGGTTCCGTAGACTTCAGTTACTCTCTGCTGGTGCCTACAGTCTGGGTCACGGAGGCAATGATGCTCAAAAAACGATTGGCATTATTTGGTTGCTGTTGATCATTACCGGATACGCAGAGGCTGGTGGTGGCATGCCCCCAACTTGGACCATTATTGCTTGTTATATCGCTATCGCAATGGGTACGATGTTTGGTGGTTGGCGTATTGTGAAAACTATGGGCCAAAAACTTACAAAGCTCAAACCTGTTGGCGGCTTTTGTGCTGAGACCGGTGGTGCAATAACTCTCTTTACCGCTACAGCCTTGGGTGTTCCCGTTTCTACTACCCACACAATTACTGGGGCTATTGTGGGTGTGGGCTCAACTCAAAGAGCGAGTGCAGTTCGTTGGGGCGTAGCGGGAAATATCGTTTGGGCTTGGATTTTCACGATTCCAGCTACTGCCTTGATGTCTATGGTTGTGTATTACATCAGCCTAGCCATTTTTTAATATAGCCTAACGAGATCGGCAACCCTATTCCAAGCAATTTTTTGCTGGTGCGGTTAATCTACTTCTTATTAATTCAATATTTTTTGTTAGCTCCCAAGTTATTGCAGGGGTTACTCGCCATAGGAGAAAGTAGTGTCAGTTACTGTTGAAGCGGTTCAAGGTGCTTTAAAAAGCGTAGTCGATCCTAATACAAATATCGATTTTGTCACCGCAAAAAATATTAAAAATCTCAAAGTAGAGGATGGCGATATTTCTCTGGATATTGTTTTAGGCTATCCAGCAAAAAGTCAGTTTGATTCAATTAGAAAATCAACGATTAATTCTTTGCGTAATTTACCTGGCACTAAAAATGTTAGCGTGAATGTCACCAGCCAAATCGTTGCACATGCTGTTCAACGCGGCGTTAAGTTACTTCCTGGCGTTAAAAATATTATTGCCGTTGCAAGCGGTAAAGGTGGTGTTGGCAAATCGACTACGGCTGTTAACTTAGCATTAGCTTTAGCTGCTGAGGGGGCGCAGGTTGGAATATTGGATGCTGATATTTATGGACCAAGCCAACCCATGATGTTGGGTATTACTGGTAGACCAGATTCTCTTGAGGAGAATACGATTGAACCAATGGAAGGTCATGGTTTGCAAGCAAGCTCGATCGGTTTCTTGATTGATGATGATGCGCCGATGGTGTGGCGTGGGCCAATGGTAACCTCTGCATTAGAGCAGTTGTTGCGTCAAACACGTTGGCGTGACTTGGATTACTTGGTGGTAGATATGCCCCCAGGTACAGGAGACATTCAATTAACGCTTTCTCAAAAAGTGCCCGTAACAGGTTCAGTGATTGTGACTACACCTCAAGATATCGCCTTGCTTGATGCGCGTAAAGGCCTCAAGATGTTTGAAAAGGTAGGCGTACCTATAGTTGGCATTATTGAGAATATGAGCACTTACGTTTGTCCAAGTTGTGGTCATGAAGAGCATGTATTTGGCACTGGTGGCGGTGAAAAAATGTGTAAGGACTATGGCGTTGAGTTTCTGGGAGCGTTACCTCTAAATCTCTCGATTCGTGAACAAGCAGATGCGGGCAGACCTACTGTGGTTGCTGATCCCGACGGTGCCATCAGTGCGATATACAAAAATATTGCTAGAAGAGTTGCCATAAGAGTTGCTGCGCTATCAAAGGATATGAGCAGTAAGTTCCCTAACATTGTGGTTCAAAACACTTAAGAAGTCAGATCTCTATGCGCTTCGCGGTACTCATGCGTAAACAAAAAATGGATAACCCATGGGTTTCACATCGATGGGTTCCTCAAGAGGTTTTGCCTGATTATGGGCAGTACGAAAGCAAATCGCCCAATTCAATCACGGGAAAATTACATGAGCGTGATGCGGATGGTGAAACATGGTTGTTCACTGGATTTGAATTAGATCTTTTTCAGGATGAGTCAGAGGGTTACTACCTCAATACCTCGGCCACTACACCTTCGTGGTTTGTAATGTGGCGTTTGGAAGAAGATATTGATCGGTATATTGATTCACAGTCTCTTCCTGTGGCTAGGGCTGATACATCTATTGCTGTACCCCATCGCATTTGCGTAAGTTATAACGAAGCAGCTCGCCTACTGGATGGCGGGGAGTCGGTTGATACAGTGCCGATGAGTCAAGAACATACTGCATGGTTGCAAGAATATGTTGATGAGCATTACCGACCAGAGCCAAAAAAACGTCATAAGCCCGCTTCATTCAAAGGCGCTGAACGTCCCGCGGAGGAGAGATGACCGAAAGCTTCTTCAGTCGCTGGTCGCGTCGCAAGTCCGGCAAAGAAAAAGAGGTCGATTCGCCTGAAGAGTTGGTTAAGTCGGCCCCCGCAAATCTGGTCTCCGATAGTGGTGCTTTAGAAAAGACAAAGGAAGAAAATCAAACTCCGCCTCTAGCAACATTCGAGGATGTGGAGAAGATCGATCGATTTGCCCCGGATTTTTCCGCCTTCATGAAACCAGGTGTTGATCCTGCTGTTCAGCAGGCAGCTTTAAAGAAGATGTTTACTGACCCGCACTTTAATGTGATGGATGGTTTAGATATCTACATTGATGACTATTCCAAGCCCGATCCATTGCCGCAGGGTATGTTAGAGCGTATGGTTCAAAGCGATATGCTCAATCTATTCCGCAAGAAGCCAGAGGTGGTTGTGGAAAAGGAGGGCGGCACTAATTTAGCCGACTCTTTGCTTAACCCAGAAAATCATGCTTTAGAGTCAGAATCTAAAACTGATTTAACATCCTCACATATCCGGGGTTCTAATGAGTCGATAAATGAAGCGACAAGCTCAAGAAACCCCTCATCAGAGTTAGAGCAGAAAAAAACCTAGAAGGTTGTTCATGGGTCAAAAATTCGTATGTAATTGCAATGGCACGATGCCTTTAGACGCTAAGGCGCTAGGTGTGACTATGCATCATTCTTTATGCAGGCAAGAGGTGGGATCTTTCCTAAAGAGCTTGGACGGATCCGAAGCCATAGTGGTTGCTTGTACGCAAGAAGCCTCTTTATTTAGCGAGTTAGCAAGTCAATCTGAAAAACCATTGGTTGCGCCTTTAAAGTTCGTCAATATTCGAGAAGTTGCTGGATGGACTCAGGAGGCAAAAACATCAGGACCAAAGATTGCCGCCTTATTGGCATTAAGTGAGTTGCCGGAAGCGGAAGCTGTACCTGTGGTTAATTATGAAAGCCAGGGCAGATTATTGATCTTGGGTCCTGGTGCACAAGCAATTCCTTGGGCAGAAAAGCTTCAAACTTCTTTAGATGTATCGGTTCTCTGCACTGAGCCAAGTGAATTACCACTCGCTCGTGATTACCCCATATATAGCGGCGCAGTTACCAGGCTGGATGGTTATCTGGGTAAATTCACGGTGACTTGGGAGGCACAAAATCCCATTGATTTAGAGATGTGTACTCGCTGCGGTGCATGTCTCGAAGTATGTCCAGAGAATGCAATTGATCTCTCATTTCAAATTGATTTGAGCAAATGTAAAGCGCATCGCTCTTGTGTAACTGCTTGTGCAAGCATTGGTGCAATTTCCTTTGATCGAGAGGATCGCGAACGTAGCTCTGAATTCGATCTAGTTTTGGATTTACGTCAAAACCCTACAATGCGCATGAGCCAAACGCCACAAGGCTATTTTGCGCCTGGTAGCGACCCTCTAGAGCAAGCATTAATCATGAATCAATTGCTTGAAATGGTGGGCGAGTTTGAAAAGCCTAAATATTTTGCCTACAACGATAAGCTTTGCGCACACGGTCGAAATGGCAAAGTTGGTTGTAGTGCTTGTATCGATGTTTGCTCTACGGGAGCAATCAGTTCTCTATTCAAGAATGGCCAGGGAACCGTAGAGGTCAACCCCAATCTTTGTATGGGTTGCGGTGCCTGCTCCACGGTGTGCCCATCCGGGGCGATGCGCTACAACTATCCCAGTGTGTCACACCAAGGAAAAGAGTTAAAAACCATCGCTGGTGTATTTAACGCGGAGGCCGCAAAACTCAACCTAGATCTCGCCCCAAGTTTGTTGCTGCATAACTTCAAGGCGGGCACTCAACTTATTGATAGTCTGGGACGAGCTTCACATGTTTTGCCAAAACAGTTTGAGGGTCTTCCTGCTTTTGTGCTTCCATATGGGATCGAGCATATTGCGTCGACTGGTCTTGAGCTATGGCTTGGAGCCTTGTCATATGGTTTTACCGAGGTGATCCTTTTGTTGAGTGGTGATGAGGATCCAGTCTATCGCGATGCGCTAAGCAACCAAGTGAAGCTGGCTAATTCAATCTTGAATGCATATGGTTTTGAGGATCGCATTCAAATGTTAATGACTGATTCTCAAGAAGACTTGAGTCCAGTTTCTAATGCAATGGGTAATTTGCGCCAACGTGGCAGCTTAAAGCCCATTTGTTCGCCAGCGAGTTTCGGTTTATCAAATCAAAAGCGAGAATCTTTAGAGGCTGTTTTAGAGCATCTGCAAAAGCAAGCAAAGACTAGATTGCCTGAAGCCGGTGCGACCCTCCCTAAAAATTCTTTGTTGGGCGGCCTAAAAATTAATCGTGATGCATGTACTTTGTGTATGTCATGTGTTGGTAGTTGCCCAGAGGGCGCGCTTCTCGACAATGTCGATGACCCTATTCTGTCCTTTATTGAAAAGCAATGTGTCCAATGTGGCATCTGTGTACAAACATGCCCTGAGAATGCATTGGGCTTGGATCCACGTTTGCAAAGCGTTGAGCAACGCAAGCAAAAACAAACATTAAATGAAACCCAGGCTTTCTATTGCATTAGTTGCGGCAAGCCATTTGGTACTGCAAAAATGGTGGATCTCATGCTAGCCAAATTGGGGGCGCATAGCGCCTTTAGTGGCGCAGCAGTGGATCGTTTAAAAATGTGCGGCGATTGCCGAGTAGTAGATATGGTTAAGAAAGAGTTATGACAGATCGGGATGCTCAAAAGTTAGATAAGCCGTCAACTACTGAAATTGGTGATGTGGGTTTGCCAGAAGACTTGGCGCGCGCTGATCTATATGGATTAATCGCTCGTTTTTTTCATCTTCCACCCGATCAAGATTTTTTGGATCAAATTGCTGCAACCGGTGATCAGCAAGACGGTTCCAATGATGCCCCATTAGCTAGGGCGTGGTTGGATTTAGTTGAGGTTGCAAAAAACAATCCCGCTAAAGCTTGGCATGATGAATTTGATTTAAATTTCATCAGTGTTGGTAAGCCGAACATTGTTTTAAATGGCTCGTTTTATATGGCCGGCCATCTCAATGAAAGACCATTGGTAAATATTCGGAAAGCGCTTGCGGAGTTTGGTCTTGAGGCTGCTGAAGCGGTCACCGAAACCGAAGATCATATTTCCTCCTTATGTGAGGTGATGCGCTACCTGATTGCCGGGGATGATGTAGAAATATCAAACCTTACAAACCAAAGGGTTTTTTTCAATGAGCACATTCGACCTTGGTATGGGGAGTTATGCGATGCCATCCAAGACCTTCCCGAGATGCATCTCTACCATCCAGTTGCCGTTCTAACTAGGGAATTCCTAGATATTGAGGGCCAAAGTTTTGACATGATTTAATGTTGCGTTGCAATATAGGGGAATCCTTATCCCCGTTTCTTTACATATATATGTCAAAAGTGCAATAAGTGATTAAACTTGACTCCAATCAAGAAAAATTACAAAGGAGCATGCCATGAGCACTAAAAACAAGGTTGTCTCAAGCGACAAACCAAAGACTTCTCGTCGAATGTTCTTTATTGGTGCAAGCGCTGCAGTGGGCACTGTTGCTGTCGCCTCTCAAACATCTGTTGGTAAAGCAATTACCAAAGAAATCGCTGGGGTTACAAAAAGTTCGGAGGAGACAAAAACTATGACTGAACACATGCGCAAATATTACGCAAGCACCATGATTTAAGAGATTGATTTTTTCAAGCTCGCTGTTCTTAGATAAATAAAAAAATTTCTTAGGGATAAAACATGAGTCTGACTCGTAAATCCAATACACCTCAAAGCAGTCGATCTACAACACGCCTGATTGGTAGCTTGTCACGTGGCCTAAAGGCTGCTGTACCTACGATGGATCGCCGTACTTTCTTGAAGCGCTCCGGAATTGGTGTTGGAGCTGGTATTGCGGCCAGCCAACTCAGCTTAGTGCAAAAGGCTACTGCCGAGCCAAGCAAAGCCATGTTGGATGGCAAGGGCAAGATTGAGGTCAAACGCTCTATTTGTACCCACTGTTCTGTCGGCTGCGCGGTTGATGCAACAGTTGAGAATGGTGTTTGGGTTCGTCAAGACCCCGTATTTGATTCTCCAATTAATTTAGGTGCTCACTGCGCCAAAGGTGCTGCATTGCGCGAGCATGGTCATGGCGACTATCGCTTACGTTATCCAATGAAATTAGTTGATGGTAAGTATCAGCGCATATCCTGGGATCAGGCGCTTACTGAAATTACTGCGCAGATGAAGAGCATTCGTGAGAAATATTCTCCAGATGCAATGTTCTTTATTGGATCTTCAAAGCACAACAATGAACAGGCCTACTTACTGCGTAAGTGGGTCTCTTTCTTTGGAACTAACAATACAGACCATCAAGCTCGTATCTGCCACTCAACCACAGTTGCAGGTGTAGCGAACACATGGGGCTATGGCGCCATGACTAATAGCTATAACGACATGATGAATGCTAAGGCTGCTTTGTATATCGGTTCAAATGCTGCTGAAGCTCACCCTGTATCTATGTTGAGTCTGTTGCATGCCAAGGAAAATGGTTGCAAGGTAATTGTGGTTGATCCACGTTATACGCGTACGGCAGCAAAATCTGATCAATATGTGCGTATCCGCTCAGGCACAGATATTCCATTCTTATTTGGTGTTCTCTATCACATCTTCAAGAATGGTTGGGAAGATAAGAAGTACATCAATGATCGTGTTTACGGCATGGAAGAGATCCGTAAGGAGGTCATGGAGAAATGGACTCCAGCAGCTGTAGAGGAGGCATGTGGCGTTCCTGAGGCACAAATGTACAAGGTTGCTGAAACCATGGCGAAGAATCGTCCGAGCACGATTGTTTGGTGTATGGGTCAGACGCAACATACGATCGGTAACTCCATGGTGCGTGCATCCTGCATTCTGCAATTAGCCCTGGGTAACGTAGGTAAATCGGGTGGCGGTACAAACATCTTCCGTGGTCACGATAACGTTCAAGGTGCAACTGACGTTGGGCCTAACCCAGACTCATTGCCTGGTTACTACGGTTTGGCTGCAGGATCATGGAAACACTTTGCAACTGTTTGGGGCGTTGATTATGACTGGATCAAGGGTCGTTATGCGCCAGACATGATGGAAAAGTCAGGCACCACGGTTTCTCGTTGGGTCGACGCTGTTCTCGAAAAGAATGACATGATTGATCAGCAGACCAGCGTGAAAGGAGTCTTCTTCTGGGGTCACGCGCCTAATTCACAAACCCGTGGTTTGGATATGAAGCGCGCGATGAATAAGTTAGATCTATTGGTGGTGGTTGATCCATATCCAAGTGCGACTGCGGCAATGGCAGCTATGCCTGCTGCTGAGGGCGATACTGTCAATAAGAATCGAAATGTTTACTTATTACCAGCCGCAACACAGTTTGAAACCTGCGGTACAGCGACTGCTTCAAATCGTTCTTTACAGTGGCGTGAAAAAGTAATCGATCCATTATTTGAATCCGTACCAGATCACGTGATCATGCAAGCTTTTGCTGATCGCTTAGGTTTTGGTGAAGAGCTTTCTAAGAACTACAAGATGCTCAATTCCAAGTTTGCTGGCAAGCAGTGGAAGGAGCCACAAATCGAGGACATCTTGCGTGAAATTAATCGCTCTGTCTGGACTATTGGATACACAGGTCAGACACCAGAGCGTCTAAAAGCGCACATGAGAATGGTTGCATCATTCGATCCTAAGACTCTCAAGTCTCGTGGTGGTGTCGATCCAGTTACTGGATACGATACGACTGGTGATTACTATGGCTTGCCTTGGCCTTGCTATGGCACTGCGGCAATCAAACATCCAGGCTCACCAAACCTCTATGACACCAGTAAGAGTGTGATGGAGGGTGGTGGTAACTTCCGAGCAAACTTCGGTGTTGAACGTGATGGCGTGAGTTTGTTGGCTGGAGATGGTTCTTGTTCCAAAGGATCTGCAATCACCACTGGCTACCCAGAGTTTGATCATGTATTGGTTAAGAAGTTGGGTTGGTGGGATCAATTAACTGAAGATGAGAAGAAGTTGGCCGAAGGCAAGAACTGGAAGACAGACTTGTCTGGCGGTATTCAGCGCGTTGTAATGAAGAACGGTTGCCATCCGTTTGGCAATGCAAAAGCACGTGCGATCGTATGGAACTTCCCGGATCCAATTCCAATTCACCGCGAGGCGCTCTATAGTACCAATGCTGCAATGATGCGCAAGTATCCAACCTCAGCAGATAAGAAGAACTTCTGGCGTTTACCAACGCTCTATAAGACTGTTCAAGATCAAAACTTGAACAACAAGCTTTATGAGAAGTTCCCGATTATTCTGACTTCAGGTCGCTTGGTGGAGTACGAGGGCGGTGGTGATGAAACTCGTTCTAATCCTTGGTTGGCTGAACTTCAACAAGAAAACTTTGTAGAGATCAATCCAAAGGCTGCAGCAGATCGGGGCATTAAAAACTGGGATTACGTATGGGTTAAATCTCCTACTGGCGCCAAGATCAAGGTGCGTGCATTAGTAACGGAGCGTGTTGATCAAGGGACTGCTTGGGTGCCATTCCACTTCGCTGGTTGGTGGCAAGGTAATGATCTTCGCAAGTATTACCCCGAGGGTGCTGCACCGGTGGTTTTAGGTGAGGCTGTAAACACCGCTACAACATATGGTTATGACCAGGTCACCATGATGCAAGAGACCAAGACAACCATGTGCCAAATCGAAAAATTTGCCTAAGTAAAAAATAAAGTCAGGAGAACACAATGGCAAGAATGAAATTTATCTGCGATACGGAGCGTTGTATTGAGTGCAACGGCTGTGTCACTGCTTGTAAAAACGACAATGAAGTGCCTTGGGGCGTGAATCGTCGTCGCGTCGTAACAGTAAATGACGGCATTATCGGTCAGGAAAAATCAGTATCTGTTGCTTGTATGCACTGTACTGATGCTCCTTGTATGGCAGTTTGTCCTGTCGATTGCTTTTATCGCACCGATGAGGGCGTAGTCCTTCATGACAAAGATATTTGCATTGGCTGTGGTTACTGTTCATTTGCATGTCCATTTGGCGCTCCTCAGTTCTTAAGTAAAGGCGCCTTTGGTTCTCGCAGCAAGATGGATAAGTGCACATTCTGTAGTGGTGGTCCAGAGGAGAACGGTAGCGTTGCCGAGTTCGAGAAATATGGCCGTAACCGCTTGGCAGAAGGTAAGTTGCCATTGTGTGCTGAGATGTGCTCTACCAAGGCGTTGATTGGTGGCGACAGCGACGTGATTACCGATATCTTTAATAATCGCGTTAAAACCCGCGAGAAAAATGGTAAGTATCCTGGCTCCAAAGCATTCGGTTGGACAACCGCTTATGGTGGCCCAGATACACCAGCGCCAACTCCAACACCTGCTGCAAAAATTCCAGGAGCCAAATAATGAAAGCACATTACAAAATCCTGGGTCTTGGTATTGTTATCAGCCTACTGTCCGCGTGCTCTGAGCCTCCCGAGATCGCGGCAAAGGCGGCCAAACGTCCTGATGTTGCTCCTTATATGGGTGCCAATAATGGTTTCGTCACAAAAGGCTGGACGCCAGGTAATCAATCCAGTTGGACTGAGTCGGTTGACAAGCGTACGCAAGGTCAAAACGAATACAGTCGTATTAAGTGATCATCAAAAAACAATAAATAAAACGATAACGTCGATAACGTTCAAGGACATTTTATGAAACGATCATTTTCTAAAGTACTAGGCACACTGGTAGTGACTTTAGGCTTGTCACTCACGCTAGTCAGTGGCATGACTTTTGCGGAACGCGCACCAATGGCGCCGTTGCCTTCGCCCAGTGGTGTAGATGTTCCACCATTATCAGCGCCTGCAAATCCAAATGCCTTAGCGAATGGAAGTCAAGCTCAGTCACAGCCTGCAAATCCATCCATTTTTACTACTGCGAATAGCGATCCATATAACTATGTAAGCATTCCAGACAAAGAGGCTAGCGTTCTGATTCAGCGTTCTGGTCAAGAATGGCGTGTAATTCGTAATGGGGTTATTACTGTTTATGGTGGCTGGCTGCTGTCGATTGCCTTCTTCGGCATAATTGCCATGTACACCGTTAAGGGCTCCATCAAATTGCATGAGCCAATGTCTGGGGTAAAAATTAAACGCTTTAGCGCCTTTGATCGTTTGGTTCACTGGCTAATGGCATTTAGTTTCTTGGCGCTAGCTATTACTGGATTGCTAATTTTGTATGGAAAATACTTTGTGATGCCAGTGATGGGCGGGGTTGCCTATGGATCTTTCTTGAACGTTTGTAAAAACATCCATAACTTTACCGGTCCCTTATTCACAATCTGTATTGTTGTCTTCTTCCTCCTTTTTGCGCATAAGAACTTGCCTGGCAAAGGGGATATGGAGTGGCTGCTTTCGTTTGGCGGGATTTTTAGTGGTAAGCACGTGCCAGCTGGATTTTTCAATATGGGTGAAAAATTTTGGTTCTGGTTTGGCATGACATTCTTGGGCTTAGTGATTTCTGCCTCTGGATTTGTACTCGACATGATTGTGCCTTTCATGAGTATTGAATACACTCGTGGCACCATGCAAATCGCCAACATCATTCATAGTAGCGCAGCTATTCTGATGTCAGCAATGGCAATGGGGCATATCTATATTGGCACCATCGGCATGCAGGGTTCGATCGATGGCATGAAGACCGGATATGTTGATGCTACTTGGGCTAAAGAGCATCATGAGCTCTGGTATGACGAAGTCAAAAAATAAGGACA
Organism: Polynucleobacter sp. MWH-UH23A; assembly: GCF_040409805.1. Taxonomy (NCBI): domain Bacteria; kingdom Pseudomonadati; phylum Pseudomonadota; class Betaproteobacteria; order Burkholderiales; family Burkholderiaceae; genus Polynucleobacter; species Polynucleobacter sp. MWH-UH23A. The sequence goes on along the minus strand of NZ_CP099572.1, from coordinate 1,430,312 downwards.
TGGCCATGAAGAAAATCATCGCTTTTACTTTCTGCACGCTAACTAGTGCGGCTGCTTTAGCGGCATTACCACCATTAACTCCTGAGCAAGCTGAGGCAGCTGCATTAACAAAGGCGAAAGCTGCTTATGGGGATAAAGTTGCAGCGTATCAATTGTGCCAAGCGCAAAATCGTGTGGCTGATAAATTTAGGGTTGCAGGCACGCCTGCGCCAGCTGCTTGTGTTGCGCCGCCACCATTTGTTGCGCCTGTAGCTGCAGCCCCAGCCCCAGCACCTGCCGCCAAATAATTCTTTGGTAATTACTCAGTAATGAGTTCTTGATGTAGGTAGCGTTTTGCTGCTGCAGTTTGTGGATTTGAAAAGAAGGGGCCTACAGGTCCCTTCTCTTTTATCTCTCCTTGATCAATAAAGAGAATGTAGTCAGCTAATCTTTGTACTTGAGCAAGTTGATGAGAAGAGAAAAGAAGATCGGCACCGTCATGGTCGAATTGGCGAATCATTTCTTCTACCTGCTCGGCGGTATTGGGATCTAAATTTGCTGTTGGCTCGTCTAGAAGAACAAGATTTGGTTTTTGTAATATCGCTCTGGCAAGGCAGAGTTTTTGGCGCTCTCCCGCTGAGAGTTTGTGGGCGGGACTTTGCGCTAATTCGCTAAGCCCCACTTGGTTTAATGCAAGATCAATATCTTGATTGGTGATTGAAGAATCTACATCTCTAACGATGCTTAAATTGGCTCGTGCTGATGCCTTGATCATTGGGGTGTGATGGAGTACCAATGCAGTTTTACTACTAAATGAAAATTGAATGGAGCCTGTATCTGGTTGGATTAAGCCGGCAAGTAACTTCAATAGAGTTGTTTTGCCAGCACCATTAGGGCCAATACAGGCAGTAATTTGATCCGCTGGAATTAATGCGTGAGGAATATTCAAAATAGTTCGACCATTCCTTATTACGGTAATGTCTTTGAGCTCTATGAATCGTTCAAAATGTTCGTTGATATTAACCATAGCGACGCTCCACAATTTGTCGCACAACAAAAGTAAATAAATTTGCCAGAAGAACAATGGTTAATAGGATGATTCCCAATGCCAAAGCAAGGGGTAAGTCACCTTTGCTAGTTTCCAAAGCGATCGCTGTAGTCATGGTTCTAGTTGAGCGGTCAATATTGCCGCCCACAATCATGACTGCACCCACCTCGGAAATGGCTCTAGCAAGACCGGCCAAAATAGCGATCGTTAGCGAAAATCGACAGTCCCATATTAGCCACTTGTAGCGAGCAATTGCGGGAAGTCGAAGGCTTAAAAAAGAGTCTCGATGAATCTTCCAGGAATCCTCCAGAATTTGTCTACTGAGAGCTGCAATTAAGGGGGTTGTCAGGAGGGTTTGCGCAAGCGTCATGCCCTTTGCAGTAAAAAGCCAGCCCCAAGCCCCTAAGGGGCCCGAGCGCGAGAGTAATAGGTAGACGATGACCCCAACGATGACAGTGGGAACCCCCATTAAGGTGTTGAGGGTCACAATAATTGCCCTTTTACCCCGAAATTCTTCTGTGGCTAGTAATGCCCCGATGGGGACTCCAAGGAGCGTACCAAATAAGAGGGCGGTCAGGCTAACTTGTAGCGATACCAATACGATGCCCAGTACACCGCTATCTAGGTGAGCAAGCAGAGCAAAGGCATCATGAAAGGCATTTAGCATGCGCTTGATTCTATCAAGGCAATGGCAAAATGACTGAAATGAGACCAATTTCCCTTATTTTTGACTTATGGCCGAAATAGTTTGCCTCTGTAATGAGGTCTTAGATGTTGATTTGCGCGAGTATCTAGATGCCAACCCAATCAGCTCCATAGATGAGCTGAGGGAGCAAGCCTCGATTTGTAATAAGTGCATGCAATGTCAGGACTTGGTTGAAAGTGAAATTTATATGGCGCGGATTCGACGCCAAAATACTGCGGGGTAGTCTTGGTGACTCAAATGCAAAGCACCCGATTTAAGGTAATGAGTATGAATGTGCATAAGGGTTTGTCACCCTTGCATCGCCATTCAACAATTTATCAATTGCGCCAAAAAATGCGCAGTCATCATCCAGACATTTTATTCTTGCAAGAATTACAGCAAGAACATCGTGGGCGTATTCGTCGTTTTGGTCAGTGGCCAATGACGGAGTTAACCGATTTCTTGTCTGAGGATTTTTGGCATGATTGGCATTATGGAAAAAATGTCGAGTACCCAGATGGCCATCACGGAAACGCGATTCTTTCAAAGCGTCCTCTATTCAAGGGAAACAATTACGATATTTCCGCCTATCGCTTTGAAAAGCGTGGCCTACTACATAGCATGATTCAATTTGATGAGCTTGAGTCAGCTATCCATTGCTTTTGTGTGCATTTGGCCCTGTTCGAGCGAGGCAGAGCGCGCCAGGTTGGAGAAATCATTCGTTATATCGAAGAATTAACTGATGGTGCGCCGACGATTGTTGCTGGTGACTTCAATGATTGGCGCAATCGAGTTGGCTCCCCAATGCGTGACGCTGGGTTTAATGAGGTTTTTGAGGTTCTTACCGGGGCTCCCGCTAGAACATTTCCGAGTGTGAGGCCAATTCTACCTATGGACCGTATTTATGTGCGCGGGCTTAAAATTCATTCGGTAGAAATTTTGCATGAATGGCTAAAGTTGTCAGATCATCTTGGTATTGCTGCTGAATTGGAATTGGAATGAACGTACTTTCATATATCTTTGGATCTGTTTTTGGGTTTTCACTCATTTGGATCCCAATCCTGCATGCCAGCATCGTTTTTTTATTTGGTCTTTATCTCATATCAGCTAGAAGACCTGTTGGGGTAGCATTTGCTTGGTTCCTGATTGTCATCTTGGTGCCTCTCATTGGTATATCTCTATACATTTTGATTGGTGAACGTCCAGTTGGACGCAAGTTAACCAGAAAAATTGTTCGCATGAATCATGAGTATGAAATGATTACTCAAGAAATGCGCCAGCAATACTTGGCCGATCGCAAGAAGCTGCCATTAGAAGGTCAGGCCTTAAGTTTGCTCGCGGAGTCCCGTAATGGATCGCCTGTGGTTGCGGGGAACAAGATTGAGCTACACACAGAGTCTTTAAAGATATTGCAACTTTTTATTCATGAGATTGAGCAGGCGAAAAAGAGTTTGCATCTAGAGTTTTACATCTGGGCTCTAGGGGGCGATGCTGATAAAGTGGGTGAGACCTTAATCGCCGCCGCTAAGCGTGGTATTGCATGCCGTGTGTTGCTCGATTCTTTAGGTAGTAAAGATTGGTTTAAGTCGCAATGGCCCGCACGTTTTCGGGCTGCTGGCATTCAAGTGACGGAAGCATTGCCAATTCAGTTTGGCCGTTTCCAATTTCGTCGTGCGGATTTGCGACTACATCGAAAAATATTCGTTATTGATGGTGCTGTTGTGTGGACTGGCAGTATGAACATGGTTGACCCTCGCACTTTTAAGCAAGACTCTGGTGTTGGAGAGTGGGTTGATGCCATGGTGCGAATTGAGGGGCCTGTGGCAGCTCAATTTGAGCTTACCTTTGCTTTTGACTGGAGTGTTGATAACCCCAAAATTACCCATTTCAATGACCGCGAACCTCCAGCATCCCCTCATGAGGGTGCGGCTTTAGCACAAGAATTCTCATCTGGGCCAGTATATCGAGATGATGTTTTGTATCAGGTGTTGCTTTCAGCAATTATGGATGCTCGCCAAGAACTCACTATCACCACACCTTATTTTGGTCCAGATGATGGCTTGATTCAGGCTTTAATGGCCGCTGCGGGAAGGGGAGTTAGGGTCACTTTAATCGTGCCAAAACTGAATGATTCCACACTTGTAGCTTGGAGTAGCAAGAGCTTTTACTCTGACCTGATGGGTGCAGGCGTCCAAATCGCAGAGTTTCATGGAGGATTGCTGCATACCAAGAGTTTGTTGATCGATAAGCGTATTGCAATCTTTGGATCAGTGAATTTTGATCAACGCAGTCTTCGTTTAAATTTTGAGATCAGCCTCATTGTGTATAACGAGGCATTCTGCGACAAGCTTGAAAGCTTAATCAAAACTTATTTACAGCAATCTGATTTCGTCGATCCTAAAGTTTGGGCAAAGCGTCCTCGTTGGCATCATTACCTCGAGAACGCTGCGCATCTAGCATCACCTCTGCTTTAGATCGCTCCGCTAGATCGCATTTGTGCGATGTCTGCATCACTCATACCCAGTTCTTTTAGAATGGATTCGGTATGTTGACCGACCGCAGGGATAGCGTCCATACGGAAGTCATAACTATCATTTAATCCGGGCGGTAAAAGAGCGGGGATATTGCCCGCAGGCGTACCGACTTCTGTCCAACGCTGACGAGCCTTGAGTTGCTCATGCTTCCAAAGGCCTTCCATATCATTAAGCCGCGCATTGGCAATCTGCGCTTTATCCAGCCTTGCAATTACCTGTTCGGCCGTGAGCTTCTCAAAGCACGTACTAATGATCTTTAATAGCTCAGCACGTTTCTCGTTGCGTTTGTAGTTTCTGTCAAATCTTTCATCTTTTGCTAACACAGAATTTTCTAAAACGATCTCACAGAACTGCACCCATTCACGCTCATTTTGTAGACCCAGCATTACCGTTTTTCCATCACCAGCTTTGAAAGGGCCGTAAGGATAGATAGTTGCATGCGATGCCCCATTTCTCGAAGGGGGATTAGCGCCCTTATATGCGTAATACATCGGAAAGCTCATCCACTCACTCAATGCCTCTAGCATGGAAATATCAATCACTGTACCTTTGCCTGTTTTTCCTCTTTGTAAAAGAGCTGCCAAAATATTGGTATAGGCATACATGCCTGCGGCAATATCAGCAATGGAGTTTCCCGCTTTGCTTGGTGTGTCTGGTGTGCCAGTAATTGAAAGAAACCCCGCTTCACTCTGTATTAAAAGGTCATATGCCTTTTTGTCGCGGTAAGGGCCATCATTGCCATAGCCAGAGATTGCACAAAGAATCAAGCCTGGATTTTCCTTTTGCAGCGCTTCTGGGGTGAGTCCCATACGAGCCGCCGCACCGGGAGCAAGATTTTGAATAAATACATCAGCTGTTTTGAGTAGGCTCTTTAAAACTTTGAGCGCAGAGTCTTGCTTAAGGTCGAGAGTGATACTTTCTTTAGAGCGATTGACCCAAACAAAATGAGAGGAAAGTCCTTCTACTTGGGTGTCATATCCTCTTGCAAAGTCGCCGTCGCCCGGGCGTTCAATCTTGATAATGCGAGCCCCAAGATCAGCAAGTTGTCTTGTGCAAAAAGGCGCGGCAATGACGTGCTCTAAGGCAACAACTGTAATACCGTCTAAAGGGCGAACGCTCATATTTACTTTTGATTAGAAGGATCTTGGGAGACCGAGAATATGCTCGGCAACATAGGAGTAGATTAAGTTTGTTGAGATTGGTGCAACTTGATAGAGGCGTGTCTCACGGAACTTGCGTTCAACGTCATACTCATTAGCAAAGCCAAAGCCACCATGGGTTTGCAAACATACGTTGGCCGCTTCCCAAGAGGCTTTAGCAGCCAAATACTTAGCCATATTTGCCTCGGCACCGCACTGCTGCTTGGCATCAAATAGCTCACAAGCTTTAAAGCGCATGAGATTTGCTGCTTCTGTTTCGATATAAGAATCTGCAATGGGAAACTGAATGCCTTGGTTTTTACCAATTGGACGATCAAATACTACGCGTTCATTGGCGTAGCGACGAGCTTTATCAACAAACCAGTAGGCATCACCAATGCACTCTGCTGCAATCAGTGTACGCTCAGCATTGAGGCCATCAAGGATGTATTTAAACCCTTTGCCTTCCTCGCCAATCAAATTCTCGGCGGGGATTTCTAGGTTATCAAAGAAGACTTCATTGGTTTCATGATTAACCATGTTAGCAATCGGTTGAATAGTCATGCCTTTACCAATTGCCTCTTTGAGGTCGACGATAAAGATCGACATACCTTCAGACTTTTTAGTGACCTCTGCTAGTGGAGTAGTTCTTGCTAGTAGGATCATCAAATCAGAGTGCTGAATACGAGAGATCCATACTTTCTGACCATTCACTACATATTTATCACCCTTTTTGACGGCGGTGGTTTTGAGCTTGGTGGTATCTGTGCCAGTGGTTGGCTCAGTAACAGCCATGGTTTGTAGACGCAATTCACCAGTGGCGATCTTGGGTAGGTAGAGTTTCTTTTGTGCGTCAGAGCCGTGGCGCAATAAGGTACCCATGTTGTACATCTGACCGTGACATGAGCCTGCATTACCGCCAGCAAAGTTAATCTCTTCCATAATCACCGAAGCTTCAGCTAGTCCCAATCCTGAGCCACCATATTCTTCTGGAATTAAAGCTGCCAACCAACCTGCTTGCGCCATCGCATCCACAAATGCTTCTGGGTAATCTCGTTCATGGTCAATCTTTTGCCAGTAAGCCGAATCAAAGCTCCCGCATAAATCGCGCAATGCTTCACGCATTTCTTGGTATTGATCGGGCTTTGGAATGGGGTGGTTCATAGTGGATTTCTGTAGTAATTGGGTGCAAACCATTAGTTTAAGCAAGATTTGAAAATCATGAGGAATGCATCAGCTTGCTTGAGCTTAAAATGAAGACATCCAATACGAAAGTAGTTCTCTTTTGAAAAAATCCGGAGTTTTTGCTTGATAGAACAAGCACTTCAGCACTTTTTTGCATGGTTCGGCATGCCCTCAGTGGGCTTGCCGGCGGTATTCATTAGTGCCTTTGTTTCTGCAACGTTATTACCTGTTGGGTCAGAGCCAATCTTATTCGGCTATATCACTCTCAATCCTCAGTTGTACTGGGTAGCCATTATGGTTGCAACAGTTGGTAATACCTTAGGTGGTATGTTGGACTGGTGGCTTGGATACCTTGCACGTCAGGGCATGAAATCCGTTGGGGATCCCAAAAATACCAAGTTAAAAGTGTGGTTGGAAGATTGGGGTCCAAAGATATTGTTGCTTTCGTGGCTACCAGGTTTTGGCGACCCTTTATGTCTGGCGGCAGGGTGGCTTAAGTTGGCATGGCAACCCTGTTTAATTTATATGTTTATCGGGAAGTTGTTACGCTACCTAACGATGACTTGGTTGCTAACACTGGTGCCAGAGAGCTTTTGGCACCAGCTGGGGCGTTGGCTACATTTAATTTAGCAAAAGAAATTAGACGGCGCAGTATTTCTGTTGAATCTCATCGTTATTGAGGAGATTCTGCGCAGTGTCATGGAAAACAATTTCACCTTGATCCAGAATATAGGCGCGATCAGAAATTTTTAGCGCTTGTTGTACGTTCTGCTCTACCAGCAAAATAGTAAGGCCTTGTTGCTTAAGTTTGGCAAATAGTTCAAACATTTCATCAACGAGCACTGGCATGATGCCTTCTGAGGGCTCGTCTAGCAAAATGACTTTGGGCTTAGCAATCATGGCGCGTGCAATCGCTAACATCTGTTGCTCTCCGCCTGACATAGAAGTTCCATCTTGATGAAGTCGCTCTTTTAGCCTTGGGAAGGTTTCAGCAATTTCGTCCACTAGGGCAGACATGTCGCCTTTATTCTTTTGGGCAATCACACCCAATTCGAGATTTTCTTTAACGGTTAGCCCTGGAACAATGCGGCGATCTTCTGGAACATAAGCAAGCCCGAGGTGAAAGCGTTGGTGCGCTGGAAAATCTAGAAAAGAGATTCCATCAATAGAAGCCTTTCCTTGACGCTTTGATAGAAGACCCATGAGGGATCGCAAAGTGGTGGTTTTACCGGCACCATTGCGCCCCATGAGGGTAACAATTTCACCCTTATTCACTTGCAAAGAAATGCCTTGAAGTACATGACTACGGTCATACCATGCGTTTAAGTTTTCAATATGCAGCATAAATAGCTTTCGAATTAACCTTGGCCGAGATAGACGCGTCGTACTTCGGCATTATTTTGAATTTCCTCAGGGGTGCCTTCGGCCAGAAATTCCCCATGGTGCAGAACGATGATCCGTTTACATAGACCCATAATGAGTTTCATTTTGTGTTCAACCAAAATCACCGTGCGTTCATTTGCCAATGTGCGAATCAGCTCCATCATGACAAGCGTTTCTTCTGGAGACATTCCAGCAGTCGGCTCATCTAGGAGGAGTAGGCTTGGATTACAAGCCAAAGCCATCGCAATTTCTAGGGCGCGTTGTTGGCCATGAGCTAAATCACCTGTTCTCTTATTGCGGAGCTGCTGTAAGTTGACGCGCTCTAATAGTTGATCGGCTATTTCAATGGGCCCAGGATAAGACTGCGCGTTTCGCAGGAAGTTATAGCGAGCCGTCTCCATTTGGGCGGCAACCCGAACATTCTCATGAACACTGAGTTGCTTAAATACATTGGTAATCTGGAAGCTCTTAGAAATGCCGATGCGCGCAAATTCATGTTGCTGCATGCCGGTGATATCTTTGCCGTTAAATAGGATCTGACCGCTTGATGGAGGAAACGCGCCACTTAAGACATTAAAGAAAGTACTTTTACCAGCACCGTTGGGGCCAATAATTGCAGTAAGGGTGCCTGGCATGAAGCTTGTTGAAACGTTCTGTAGAGCCTTGAATTTTCCAAAGCTTTTGCTGACATTGCGCGCCTCAAGAATAGGTGTTGTAGATACGCTGTTCATTATTTTGAATCCTGATTAATTTGTAGCTTGCTCAAAATAGTTCCCCAAATTCCCTTGGGGAAGAACAGCACAAAGAACATAAATACCAAGCCAACCACCGCCATCCAGTGTTTTGTAAAGGTGGTAACGACATCCTCTAAATACAGCATGACTGCTGCGCCCACAAAGGGGCCGAAGAAAGTTCCCATACCGCCTAGGATGCTCATCATCACGGCTTGTCCTGATTGCAAATAGTGCAGTGAGTCAATTGGCACGATAGAAAGGTGGAGTGCGCGCAATGAACCCGCTAAACCGCAAATTCCGGCGGACAGAACAAACACCAAAAGCTTTGTTTTGGCTACATCAAAGCCACATGCGGCTGCTCGTTTTTCGTTCTCACGTATGGCTTCCATAACAGCCCCTAGTGGCGAGTTCAGAATCCGAGAAATCAACCAAATGGCAAGCACCACAAAGAATAAAATGATGTAGTACTTCACCATAGGGTTAAGAAAATCTACAGGTATTCCAAGCACATTGAATGGGTCCACGCGAACACCTCGCAAACCGTTTTCTCCACCTGTCAGACTTTCTGCTTTATAGAAAATGTAATAAACAATTTGTCCTAGGGCTAAAGTTACCATCGAGAAATAAATTCCTCTTGTTCGGATGGCCAGGAATCCCATAATGAGGCCGCCGATAGCGGCACCAATTACTCCAGTGAGGATTGCGACACCCCATGGCAAGCCATAGTGAACAATACCGATTCCAGTAAGGTAGCTGCCAATTCCAAGAAAAGCAGCATGACCAAAGGAGAGTAGGCCCATATAACCAAACAAAAGGTTGAAGCCCATGGCAAACAAGCCAAAGATTAGGATATTGATTGCCAATGCCTCATAGGGCATGATGAATGGAAAGATTGCTAAAAATATCGTGCTTGCTAAAACACGGTTACGAGCAATAAGTTGAAATAATGAATTCATAGATTGACGAGGCTATTAGCCCATTGCCCCCGCTTTGCCAAAGAGCCCTTGTGGTCGAATTAATAAAACCACTGCCATCAGTACAAAAATGGAAAGCTCTGCAAGGTCGGGAAAAAATAGAGAAGTCATGCTGTACACAACGCCGACCAATAAACCAGCAACAACTGCACCTACTGGAGAGCCCATGCCTCCAACAACAGTTACCACAAAAGATTCAGCCAGAATAGGAACGCCCATTTCTGGATTGACTGAACGAGTGGGGGATGCCAGGATTCCGGAAAGTCCCGCAATCGCGCAGCCTAAACCAAAGACTAATAGCCAAACTTTGGCAATATCGACTCCTAGAACCTTGACGATCTCTTGATCGGCAGCGCCAGCTTTGATAATCAGGCCGTAACGGGTTTTTTGAATAAGAAACCATATACCCAAAATAATGAGTGCAGTTGCGCCAATTAAGAAGAGTCTATATTTTGGAAAGTATCCAATACCTACGTTGATTGATCCACCTAGTCCATCTGGCGTGATTGAAGGCAAGCCTTCAATACCAAATGTGATCCGCATCACTTCAATCAATACATATGAAAGACCGAAGGTGAGCAGTAATGGGTAGTCTAAGCCTCGACCGTAAAGAGGTCTTACCAAGAAGCGTTCAGTCAGCAGACCAAGACAACCAGTAAGAATTGGCGTTAGCAGAAGACTAAACCAAAAGTTTCCTGTTACGCCAAGGAAGTAAACGCCTAAAAATGCGCCCACCATAAAAAATGCGCCGTGAGCGAAGTTGACTACATTGAGCATGCCAAAAATGAGGCACAAACCCAATGCTAGAAGAGCATAAATGCTACCCAAGGCGACGCCCGTAAGCAGCTGCATACAGAAAAGTTCAAATGTCAGACCAGTCATAAATGTACTCAAAATTCTCCCCAATCTAAATTAAAGAGAGGGGGGCAGAGAAGGTCGCGTGACCTTCTCTGATTTAGGTATTAGGCTTTGTGGCCTAACTCTGCGCAGGTGCGCATGTTTTTCTCGGTGGTAGGTTCAATCGTCAAGATATTGAAGACATCGTATTTATCTTTCATATTTTTCGATTTAGATTCCACGATGATGACAGTTTGAACGGCTTGATGGTCACATTTGCGATAGTACTCAGGACCTTTATACCAGTCATACTTCAGATTTTCCATGGCCGAGATAACTTTCATAGTCTCGGTCGACTTCGCAATCTTGATTGAAGCGAGCACGCTCTTAATACCAGCATATCCCAATGCACCGTAGTCTGATGGAACTGAGCCGTTATACATTTTGCGGAAAGCGTCATTAAATGCTTTGGCTGTAGGAATGCGATCCTCTAAGCCCCAGTAGTAGCCAGTTCCCCCAAGAATGCCTTCAAACGCTTCTGGACCGCCTGCAAGACGAGCGGTGTAAAGCAATACTGGCGTCACAATCTTCATGCTGGACTTCAGGCCAAAGTCAGTACATTGTTTTGCGGCATTCACTAAATCGCGACCAAAATTACAGAGCACCAAGATATCTGGATTTAGTGCTTTGATGCGTGGCAAGAATGCTGAATAGTCTGAAGCGCCTAATGGATGGCGGATATCAGCAAGGGTGGTTGCACCTAATTCTTTGCCTGCACGTTCAAATGCGCGAACCATTTCATGGCCATAAGCATAGTCAGCAGTTAAGAAAACAATCTTCTTGCCATAGCGTGGAATGGAGTAACGCGCCACAGCGCCAGCTGTCATCGTTGGGTTTAAAGATTCGTGGAATGTATAGATACTCCAATCTTTCGCTTCATTAATCGCATCGGATTGGCTAATAGAATTAAAAAGTACTTTACGTTCTTTGCATACTGCATTGATAGATAGTTGAGTCGCTGCAGAGAGTGAGCCCACTACATAATTCACTTTATCTTTTTCGATGAGTTCAAGCGTGCGAGTTGCCGCTTCGCCTGGATTAAGTTTGTCATCACGAACTAAAAGTTCCGCTTTACGACCATTGAAACCGCCGGCATCATTAAATTCTTTAATAGCCAACTCAGCTGCCTTAACCTGGTCTTGCGCTTCCGCCGAGAATGGACCAGTTAAAGGTGTTGGAAAGCCAATCTTGATAGTATCGGCTTGGGCATTAGCTACGTTGAGCCAAAGTGGTGTGCTTGCAGCTGCTGCACCGCCGATTAACATCTTTCTTCTAGTTTGATTCGTTACTTTTTGTTTCATGCTTGTCTCCTCCAAAAACTGGTTTGAATGAACTTCTTTTGGTTTTCTAAATCTTAACTGAATGCGCTCTTGTTAGTGGGCGGACTCAGGTACTGCCTTTCCTTGTGCTAATAAATCACTAATATCGATAGCGGTTTCCGCCATTACGGTACTGGCATTGCGCTTTAGGTTATCGGTATCCCTTGTGCCTTTGCTGCCTTGGGCTTGCATGTAGCGTCCCAGGTACTGCGCTCTAGCAACGACTTGCTGTCCTAATTTGAGGCGTTCATCACTGTAGGCTTGCAATGCTTGTGGGGTGGCGCCTAATTGCGCAATGTATTTTGCAATCACCATGGCCTCATCACCCGCCTTAGTAACGCCCATACCAACATGTGGTCTACCAACAAATGCGGCGTCACCCATCAAGGCAACTCTATCAAATACGATTTGCTCAGAGCGAACATCGTAGATGGCTTGTAAAAAAGGCGCAGCTGTTTTCTCAAGGATCTCGGCGTATTGAGGGGCTAATATTTCGTGAGCCACTTGACGCATATGTGCAATATGCTTCCATGACACCTTTAGAGGCGGAATGCCTGTGGGGTAATAGCGCCCATCGTCATCAGTGAGCAAGCTAATAAGCTCTTTGTCTTGAGAGGCGGGTCGATACCATACAAAGTTGTAACGACGTTTGCCTGGTCGGGTGTCGTTGCCAGAGCCCGCAACTGGGTAGCCCAACATTTGCTCACCATCTGGAAGACAAAAGCCAAAATGATTAAATAAGGTGTCTAGAGTGTGTTGTGATAGGCATGCCTCATCACATACGCCACGCCATGCGATATATCCTGCATATTCAGGTTGGACCTCTGGCGCAACTTGTGCCCGGACTCCTGAGCGAATCCCATCGGAAGCAATTAAGAGTTCCGCTTCATATTGGCTGCCATCCTCACATTGAACTCGTACAGAATTTGCATTTTGGGTTAGAGACTTAACTGCTTTGCCTTGAAGATAGCGTTCAGCAGGAAAGCTCTCTTTAAGCATGTGATATAGCCTGCTCCAAGATGTCAGTACTTGGGGCAACTCCATTTCACCCAAATTATTGCCATCTCTGCCAAGTGTCACTCTTTGTGAAACGAGTACACCAAGCGTATGGTCTACGGTTACACCAGCAGCCTTGAGAGCTTGCGCCAAGGCATCGTGAGTAACAATTCCTGCGCCTCGGCCATCTAAGGAGCCGGTTGCCTTCTCAAGCAGGGTGATGTCGTGACCCTGTCTGAGCAAAATATTTGCCACAAACAATCCACCCAAGGAGCCACCGACGACGAGTATTTTTGCCATGAGTCTCTTAGGCAGTCTTCGCGTCTAGGGCGGCTTTTTCAGCTGCAGGGTAATTAAGCTCAATGACAACCCCATTAGGGTCATCTAAAAAGATTTGGTGAAGTTTTAAAACTGGGACAGTGCGCTCGCGATAAGGAATATTGAGCGACTTGAGTAGCGTAATTTTTTCTTCTAAGCCTTTTGCAAAAAATGCAATGTGATCTACGGCACCAGAACCATGAAGAGAGCTAGGGTCACGATCACCAAGATATTTCTTTAAGCCATCAGGATCATTTTTATCAATTGCAATTAAATGCAAAACTGCATTTGCCCAATCGCTTTCATCGCCGTTGTATAGCCAAACACCAGGAAATGGAAACTCAGGTCTTGGCCCTACGGTTAAGCCCAATACTTTGCTGAAGAATTCAGATGTTTTCTCAATTTCAAGGCTACGAATGGAGAAGTGATTTAGGCTTAAATTGGACATGATTTCCTTATTGGTTAAGCAAAAATTGTTTTGGCTGACTGCAGATACGATTGAACGCGATCACGAATAATTTCCTCTTGGGTATCTGGGATGTCTGCTGCATAAATGGCTTGGCCATAGATCCAGCGACGCATGCCAATGTAGAAGATGCCACCGTGTAAGCCCATCAAAAACTCTAATTCACGTTCACTTGGTTTTGAAGTTAAAGGACGCTTGCAGAATTTACGAGTTTCACGAATGAGTCTTGGTAAAAGCCGTAAACGAATTAACTCAAAGAAGCGATCGCTAATCGAGTGATCACTTAAACCCGAGAAAATCAGAATTCTCACAAAGTTATAGGTTAGAACGGTGTTTGAGTAGTCGATGTAAAAATTAATAAATTTCTCTTCGGGCGTCAGATTCTCATCATCAAGTAGTTGCTCCCACTCAGGCTTCCAACGTGATTCGAAAACCTCCTTGTACACCTCTTGAATGAGTGCGTCCTTGGTTGGGAAATAGTGGTAAAGGAGGGTATGGGTGACGCCCAATTCTTTTGTCAGGTTTCGGAGTTGACCATCAATTCCATAGCGCGCAAAGAACTGGATGGCGCGATCCAAAATCTGGCGCTTGCGATCGGCTGTATTCATCCTTCGACGAGCTGGGGCTGTCGATCCGGTAGAAATTTCCTCTGGATTTGAGCTAGAAACGCGATCTTCTGTAAAACGCATGGGGTCTCAGGGTTTATCCGAATTAAGACTTATTGACCAAAAGTTAAATAATGGTACATTGTTGAACAATTGGTAGATAAGACTCTATCCGTACAAACCCGAAGGAAATTCAATGGAACTTAATGGCGAGCAACTCATATCAGCTTCAATCCCTGATGTTTGGCGGGGTTTGAATGATATTGACGTTCTAGCCAAGTCCATTCCTGGTTGCGAAGAGATAAGCCGTGTATCGCCAGAAGAAGTGCATGCGAAGGTGATGTTCAAGATTGGGCCTGTCAGAGCGAGATTCTCAGGAAAGCTTCTTTTGAGCGACATCGTGCCAGATCAGTCATGTTCAATGGCATTTGAGGGTTCAGGTGGAGCGGCTGGTTTTGCAAAAGGGAAATCGCGTGTTGAGCTCAAAGCAGCTGATGGAGGAACTTTAGTGTCTTACACAACCGAAGCTTCCATTGGTGGAAAGTTGGGGCAGATTGGCGGACGCTTAATTAGCGCGTCCGCAAAAAAGATCGCAGATGATTTTTTTCAAAGGTTCGCGAAAGAATTAGGCGGGGAGACAGTAGCGTTGGAGTCTGACGCTAGTAGTGAGTAGTAAAAAAATAAAAATAGCAATGAAGTAGTCGATATTAGAAAAAGCCGAAAAGGCTTGCATTATTTGGTGGTGGAGGAGACAAAATGAAAGCAGCTGCGTTCGATTATGTAAAGCCCAAAGCTTTAAGCGATGCCTTGTCTTTGCTAAAGCAGGGTGGCGATGACGCTAGGTTGATTGCTGGTGGTCAAACGCTTTTGGCGACATTAAATATGCGCTTATCTGAGCCTAGTGTTTTGATTGACATTACTGATGTTGAAGAGCTTAAAGGCATCTCCGTAATAGGTGATCAACTACGAATTGGCGCGTTAGTTACCCATACGGAAATTGAAGATTCAGATTTAGTTGCAAAGCACGCACCGCTTTTAAAAGCGGCCGCGCCTCACATCGCACATCGTGCCATCCGTAACTTAGGCACCTGGGGCGGCTCTCTCGCTTATGGTGATCCCGCTGCAGAGTGGCCAGCCTGTAGTCTTGCCTTGCAAGCCACTATGGTCATTCATGGTCCGGCAGGAGAGCGAAAAGTTTCTGCGAAAGATTTTTTTATTGATCTTTATACAACTGCCTTAGAGTCCGACGAGATTTTGGTGGCGACGGAAATCCCTTTGGCACCAAGCAACCAAGTTTTTTATTTTCATGAGCTTGCAAGACGGCATGGTGACTATGCAGTTGCTGGTTTAGCAGCAGTAGCTCAAAAAGACGGAAATATCTTGAACAATTGTGCATTTACCTTTTTCTCGGTCAGTTCTACGCCAGTGATGGCAATAGCTGCACAAGATTTAATAAATGGCAAAACATTAAATTCCGAGCTGATTGCAAAAGCTGTTAATGCGGTTCGAGATGAAATCGATGCGATTGCTGACATTACTAATAGCGCTGAAGCCAAGAAGCATTTAATTGGCGTTTTGCTTGAACGTGGACTGCGGCATTTAGTCGCATAGTTATCCAAATTAGTTGGAGAGTAGAGATGAGTTTGAAGAAAAAAATATCTATGACTGTCAATGGTAATCTTGTAAATGCAGAGGTTGAACCACGACGTCACCTAGTGGATTTCTTGCGTGAAGATTTGCATTTGAAGGGCCCACATTTAGGATGCGAACAAGGCGCCTGCGGCGCTTGCACAGTAAAGGTTGATGGTCAAATTATTCGTGGTTGTCTATATCTTGCGGTTCAAGCCGATGGTTGCGTAGTAGAAACCGTAGAAGGACTTACCAAGAGCGGTGTATTGGCTGATCTACAAGAATCATTTATGCGTCATAACGCAATGCAATGCGGATTCTGTTCATCTGGCATGTTGCTTGCCGCAGCAGAGCTAATTGAAAAGCAGCCAAAAGCTAATCGCGAAGAGGTGCGCGAATGGATTTCTGGAAATTATTGCCGTTGTACTGGTTATCACTCTATTGTCGATGCCATCGTTGATGTATTAGATGCGCGCGCTAAGGGTCAAAAAATTAAACCAGTTTCAGCTCACGCATAAGCAATTTAGGAAACGCATTATGAATAAGCCTACAGATTTAAAAGGACTCGTTCTCGATCCTGTTACCAATGATCAACGCTATATCGGTAATAGCGAGCCAAGGCATGGTGCTCGCCGTTTGCTAGAGGGCCAAGGAACATATATTGATGACATTCAATTGCCGCGTATGGGCCATGTGGTTTTCTGGCGCTCGCCTGTAGCGCATATGAAGATTAATAAAATTCATACCGAACAAGCAAGCAAGATGCCGGGAGTTTTGGCAGTTGTGGATGGAGTGCAGATGGCAAAAGTCTGTAAACCATGGGTGGCTACTTTAGGGCATTTGGCTGGCATGAAGTCAGCTCCTCAACATGCATTAGCAGTCGATCGTGCATGTTGGCAAGGTGAGCCAGTAGTGGCAGTGGTTGCAGAAACAAGGGCGCAAGCTGAAGACGCTTTACAGTTGGTTGATGTTGAGTGGGAAGAGTTGCCTGCTGTCATTTCCATGGAATCTGCACTGGACCCGAAGACGCCACTGATTCATCCGGAGTTAGGTGACAACCTCTGCTTTACTCGTAGCTTAGATGTCGGTAATGTAGATGAGGCATTTGCTTCAGCCGATGTTGTAGCGGAAGCAACATTTGGATTCGGTCGCCATACCGGGGTAACTTTAGAGCCTCGTTGCCAGATCGCTGATTACAACCCTGGTGAACGCCGCTTAACGGTTTATCACTCCCAGCAGGCGCCACACATGATGCAGGATCTGTATTGCCGTCAGTTTGGTCTTTCTGAATCCGATGTTCATGTGATTTGTAAAGATGTTGGTGGATCATTTGGTATCAAGGTGCATGCTTATCCTGATGACTTCGCAACAGTGGGCTTGGCAATGATGTTGGAGCGCCCTGTGAAATTTGTGGCGGATCGACTTGAGTCTTTTACCAGTGATATTCATGCTCGTGAGCACCGTATTAAAGGGCGCATTGCAGCAAATAAAGCTGGCGATATTCTTGCCTTTGAAATCGATGATCTAACTGGTATTGGCCCTTACTCTATGTTCCCAAGAACGAGTGCGATTGAGGGTAATCAGGTAGTGAATCTGGTCGGCGGCCCTTATAAACACCAAAACTATCGTGCGCATTTGAATGTAGTGTTTCAAAACAAAACCCCAACTTGCCAGTATCGTGGCGTGGGTCATCCAATTGCTTGCGCGGTTACAGAAGGATTGGTAGATTTGGCTGCACAAAAACTGCAAATGGATCCACTAGAGTTCCGTAAACGTAATGTCATTCCAGATGACGCATACCCATGTTCTGGAATCTCCGGAATTAAATTAGAAGTACTTTCGCATGAGCAGTGCTTACGCACTATTGAAAAAATGATGGACTATCCAGCCTTACGTAAAGAGCAGGCTGAGTTGCGTAAGAAGGGCATATACCGAGGTATTGGATTTGCTACCTTGATTGAATTAACTAACCCAAGTCCAGCATTCTATGGGGTTGGTGGGGCGCGCATTGCTTCTCAAGATGGCGCTTCAGTTCGTTTGGATCCGTCGGGCGTTGTTTCTGTATTGGTGGGTGTTGGTGAGCAGGGACAAGGTACCGAGGGCATCTACGCGCAAATTGCGGCAGATGCCGTTGGCGTGTCTATCAATCAAGTGCGTATCGTGACGGGTGATACCGATGTGACGCCTTATGGTGGCGGCACATGGGCCTCACGTGGCGCTGGCGTTGGCGGTGAAGCGGTATTACTTGCTTGCCAAGCGCTGCAAGAAAATATTCTGAAGCTGGCTGGTGCGATTCTGAATCGTCCAGTATCCGAACTGCGTGTGTATTGCAGTTATGTATTGGATAAAGCTACTGGTGAGCAATTATTACCCTTCAGTGAAATTGGACGCATAGGTTATTTCCGAACAGATACTTTGCCCGCTGGCTTTTCAGCAGACTTGATGGTGACGCGCCACTATACACAAAAAGACTATCCATTTATCTTTACAAATGGAGTGCAAGCCTCCTATGTTGAAGTTGATCCTGATACTGGTTTTGTAAAACTCTTAAAGCATTGGGCCGTAGAGGATTGTGGTCGCGTAATTAATCCTATGTTAGTAAATGAACAAGTGCGAGGCGCAATCGTTCAGGGTATCGGCGGAGCCCTCTTTGAAGAGTGCTTGTACGATGACAGCGGTTTACTGCGCAATGGCAGCATGGCAGATTATTTGGTGCCTATGGCATATGAGATGCCCGACATTGAGGTAGCTCACGTTGAAACGCCAACGCAGTCCTCCAAATTGGGCGCGAAGGGTGCGGGAGAGGCTGGAACTGCAGGAGCCCCTGGCGCGGTACAAAATGCGATTAATGACGCCTTGGCGCCATTCAATGCAGCTGTATTTGAGCAGCCAATCACTTCTGAGAAGATCCTAAGGGCTATTAAAAAGATCTAATTCCTTAGTTTCTTTTGATTGCATGGTGCAAACCCCTCTAGCGGGGGTTTGCAGTTCCTGTAACATCCAATTTTGTCCCTCCTTCATCTATGGCTGGGTCTATTTTTAACTCGATACGGTAATGAATATGTCTTCTTTAAAAGGTAAAACAGCGCTAGTTACAGGCTCAACTAGTGGCATCGGTCTTGGAATGGCGATTGCGTTAGCAAAGCAGGGCGCCAATATTATGGTGAATGGCTTTGGTGAAAAAGACGAGGCAATTGCCAAGATCAAAGCGTGCGGAGTAGAAGTTGATTACCACGGTGCTGATATGAGCAAGCCAGCAGAAATTGAAGATCTTATTAAGCAAACAGAAAAACGTTTCGGCTCTTTGGATATCTTGGTGAATAACGCCGGTATTCAACACACAGCCAGTATTGAAGAATTTCCAACCGATAAATGGGACGCGATTATCGCTATCAACCTAAGCTCAGCGTTTCACACAACACATCATGCGTTACCTGGTATGAAAAAGCGCAACTGGGGTCGCATTATTAATATTGCATCCGTGCATGGTCTAGTTGCATCAACTCAAAAAGCTGCTTATGTTGCAGCCAAGCACGGCATTGTCGGCTTAACCAAAGTAACTGCTCTTGAAAATGCACGTACTGGTATTACCTGTAATGCGATTTGTCCTGGTTGGGTATTGACACCCCTAGTGCAAAAGCAGGTGGATGCTCGCGCAGAACGTGAGGGCATTTCAAATGAGGCTGCAAAGATTGCGCTAGTGTCTGAGAAGCAGCCGTCTGGCCAGTTCGTTACCCCAGAGCAGTTAGCTGCCTTAGCCGTATTCCTATGTGGACCTGAGGCATCAGAGGTTCGAGGAGTGGCCTGGAATATGGATGGTGGCTGGACAGCTCAATAAAGGGCAAAGCATTTAGCTCTATCACCGCTGTGAGTTTACTCAGCGGTGATTTTTCTATCGGCAATAATTTTTCCCCACATCGCAGATTGACTGGCGATATATTTTTGTAAATCTTCACGACTACCTGGATTGGGTGTTAGGCCATGCTCAGCTAGTTGCGCATTCGTTGTTTTGTCTTTGAGTGCGGCAACTAAAGCCTTGTTCCATTTTTCTAAAATAACATCAGGTGTCTTTCCAGGTGCAACAAATGCATACCAGTTACTTGCATCAAAGCCAGGGTAGCCTGATTCTGCAATCGTGGGTACATTTGGAAGGGTAGGCGCGCGTTTTAATCCCGTTGTCGCAATTGGAATAAGTTTGCCATTTTTAATATAGGGATCAGCTGTTGCAAGCGCCGAGTAGTAAGAAGAAACTCGACCACCCAAAAGATCGACCATAGCTGGACTGCCACCTTTATAAGGCACGTGGACAGTATCAATGTCGGCGCGTACATTCAAAAGTTCTCCCTGTAGGTGAGAGGCTGACCCGCTTCCTGTTGAGGCGAAGGTAATTTTGCCGGGATTCTTTTTCGCTAGTGCAATATATTCTTTGAAATTCTTAACGCCAAGTTCTGGAATAACAACTAAGACATTCGGAAAGGTAACGCCCATGGTGAGTGGCGCTAGATCTTTTTGAGGGTCATATGGCAACTTCATCAGATGAGGTGCAATAGACAAAGGACCAATCGAGCCAAATAAAATTACTGAGCCATCGGCAGGAGCAGTCGCTGTATAGGCGTGTGCGATATTGCCACCAGCACCAGATTTGTTATCAACAATGACATTTTGACCTAGATCTTCACTTAGCTTTTTGGCGATCACACGTGCAGCGCTGTCAGCCGAACCTCCGGCAGCAAAGCCAACCACAATTGTGATGGTTTTCTTTGGAGGAAATTCTTGAGCGTAGGCAATGTGTGAAAGAGAGGTAAGTCCAAGCAAGCTTAGGCTACTCAGTAAGCGCAAGAATCTAGATCGGGTCATAAGTCGTGTCTCATTGTTTTAATTAGCCAATTTTTAGAGATTTTGCCCTTGAATAAGCACTAAGTCACTATCTGGCTTGCTATTTTGGGCTGGATTTTCAAAAATTTGCTCTGTCGAACAAAAACAGCAGAATCGTTTATAGTTAGAACGCATTTTTATATATAGGAGATCCATTCATGGCTTCAATTTTGTCTTCATTGGGACGCACCGTATTTGCTGGTTTTGTGCTTCTCGTTTTGATTATTCTCGCTCTAGGTGGTAATTTTAGTTCCGCTGAATTGCCATTCGTATTCCGTTGGTTGCATGTGATGTTTGGTGTAATGTGGATTGGTTTGCTCTGGTACTTCAACTTTGTGCAAATTCCTTCTATGCCAAAGATTCCTGATGAGCAGAAACCAGCAATTGGCAAAGTGATTGCACCAACAGCATTGTTCTGGTTCCGTTACGCAGCCTTGTTTACAGTATTGACAGGCTTGATCGTGGCTACATTAAGTGGCTATGCTCACCAAGCATTCACATTGCAAGCTCCATTCCGCGCAATTGGTTTGGGCATGTGGATTGCATTAGTGATGGCATTTAATGTTTGGTTCATCATTTGGCCAAACCAAAAACGTGCTCTTGGTATCGTTACTGTAGATGCTGATACAAAGGCAAAATCTGCTCGTGTTGCGATGTTGACTTCACGTTTGAACACATTGCTCTCAGTACCAATGTTGTTCTTGATGGTTGCTCAATCTCACAACACTACCTGGTTTGTGATTGTTTCTTAATCGAGCAAGTAAATATTAGAAAGGCCCGCATCGCGGGCCTTTTTATTTTCTGAATCCTTTATTAGTGAGGGCTAGAGGCCTCAAGCAAGAATAGGGGGTAGTTCTTTAGTCAAAGCGGCTCTCTGCGTAGTTGCCGCCCCCATCAATACAAACCCCAATAATTTTCCGTCATTGGATTCAAAGCGTGCTTCAAGGCCGCCCTCAATGTTCTGGATATTCCATTGCCCGCTTGCGCCTTTAGCTGGGGGAGAAACAACCGTAGGTAGTGCAGGCGTTTTTACCATGACAGGCATGGCTGGATAGCTTAATGCAGTCCGTGGACCAGTAAGTGTTTGGGCTAGTGCTCTAGCAGCTTGCATGATAGGCATCACATAAGGAAGAACTAGGCCCTCCACTTCTGCGCAATCTCCTAATGCATAAATGTCTGGAAGGTTAGTTTGCAACTCTCGATTCACTTGAATACCAGCACCAGTAGAAATGCCGCTATCCTTGGCTAAATCTACTCTCGGCTTTAATCCCACTGCAGAAAGTACAAAATCACAAGTAATGCTGGATCCATTGGCTAAGGTTGCGATCAATTGATTGCCATGGCGATCTACGGATTGCACCGTGGTATTGAAATGCCACCGAACTCCTGCTTCACTAAGTTTGGTTTGTAGCGCAGCTGCAGCTGGTTCTGGAATTAAGCGACCTAGAGCCTGTGGGGCAAGATCAATTACATCAACCTCATAGCCACCTAGTGTTAAATCATTTGCAAACTCGCATCCAATCAAGCCTGCGCCAAGAATCGCAACTCTCTTTTTATTGCTTATAGCTTCGCGAAATTGACCATACTCCTCTAGGTCATTCACAGTCATCACTTCATTTGCAGCGTTTCCTTGTAGTGGAATACGAATCTGATCCGCACCTAGAGCTAATACAAGCTTGCCAAAAGGAACTTCTCCTTTGTTGGTAGAGATCACTTTCTTGCTAGCATCAATTACATTCACATTTGTTTGAGACAGGATGGTGATATCAAGTTGAGTAGCCATTCCATCTGCGGGCGTTGATATTAGTTGCGCAGCTTCTTTCTTGCTAGCAAATGCTGTTGAGAGCATTGGCTTTGAATAAAAATATCCAGGCTCACGTGTGATGAGTGTGACAGGAGTTGTTTTATCTAGCTTCCGAATTTCGCGGACTAAGGTGTACCCAGCCAAGCCACTACCAATAATGACGATAGTGGATGAGGATTGTGACGCGTTTTGGTTCAAGGCTGAACTCCTTATTAATGCATTGAGAATGTGGTGTTTTTGAAAGTCGAAATGGGAATTTAGCTAATCTGAACCATTTCAAAGTCGGATTTGGCTACGCCACAATCAGGGCACTCCCAATCTGCTG
Organism: Polynucleobacter sp. MWH-UH23A; assembly: GCF_040409805.1. Lineage (NCBI taxonomy): Bacteria > Pseudomonadati > Pseudomonadota > Betaproteobacteria > Burkholderiales > Burkholderiaceae > Polynucleobacter > Polynucleobacter sp. MWH-UH23A. The sequence goes on along the minus strand of NZ_CP099572.1, from coordinate 1,407,417 downwards.
GGATATCAGCCCAAGCTGTGCCGGGTGCAATTCCATCCTCAGGCAAGCCCTTTGCTTCATCATAAATAAAGCCGCATACGATACATTGCCAAGATTTCATATTCATTCCTTCGTTATTTCCATCAATTTTAAGTGGAGATGGCTTTTTTCGTTCGACTGTATTAATCACCTTGGTAAATGAAGATGCTAATATTTATCAAAATATCCGATAAAAGGGCGGTATGGCTTATTTACCATCATTGAAGCAGTTAACCTACCTCGTTGCTTTGGCGCAAGAGCTTAATTTCACTCGAGCAGCCCAAGTCTGTTTTGTTGGCCAATCCACTCTTAGTGCTGGCTTAAAAGAATTGGAGGATGGGCTTGGGATTCAGTTGGTAGAACGTGATCGACAAAATGTTTCCATTACTCCAGCAGGTATGGAGGTCTTGGAGCGAGCGAAAACAATCCTGACTGCCTCTGAGGATTTGGTTGAATATGCGATCGCTTCTAGTAAGCCAATGACGGCAACCATTCGACTAGGGGTTATTCCAACAATCGCTCCATTTCTGTTGCCAACCGTATTGCCAGAAGTTCGTAAGCGCTTTCCAGATCTGAAAATAACTTTGCGTGAGGATTTGACTGCTAACTTACTTGCTAGGATTGCTGATCATAGATTGGACTTTGCATTAATTGCTTTGCCTTATGACGTCAATGGCCTGTTGGTTGAAGAATTATTTGATGATGGGTTTTGGTTGGTGGCAAAAGAAGGTGACCCCGCTCTTAAAGGAAAGGAAGTTACGCTTCCAGCCAAAATGGCAGAGCGGCTTTTGCTTTTGGAAGAAGGGCATTGCTTGCGTGAACACAGTTTGCAAGCATGTAGGAAGGTTGACATTCGTAAAGACGAGAGCATGGAAGCTACTAGCCTCCTAACACTATTGCAAATGGTTGAGTCCGGATTAGGTATTGCTTTGTTGCCAGAGATGGCCGTAAAGAGTAGTCTGCTTAAAAATACAGATTTACTTGCTAAAGAATTAAGTGCACCAGCACCCAAAAGAGTTATTGCTTTAGTGGCAAGATCTTCAACGGCTCATCTTGCGGAGTTCAGTGCTTTATCAAACTGTATTCGTGATCAATTTGGGGCGCATTTAAAAACACCAAAACAAAAGAAATAACACCTTCGCGTCTATGAAGGCTTGATTATTTTTTATCTTCGGGATCTTTTAGAAGGTCATAGTGATTGGCGACCAATAGCAAGGCGAGAGAGGCGCAACCTATCGCAAAGAATTGCCATTGATGCAGCATTGCCGTGCCCACTACAGTCATTAATACGGTCCAGCCGACAGCCATCTTGGCTTTTTTAGACAGTGGTTTCATTGCCTAATTTCCTATTGGGTTAATTACTGACACGTTTCATTTTAGGCAATATACGCGTGAGCACATCATCCTTCAAAAAGTAATGGTGCCATAGGGCAGCAAGCGCATGAATTCCGATGAGAAAGTACAAGCTGTTTCCCAAAAGCTCATGAATATTCTCGACTGATTTTTTCATTACAGGGTCTGGGGTAACTAACTGGGGCCATGTGAAGCCAAAGAAATAAATTTCCTTGCCGGCATATTGGAAATACAAAATGCCAAAGATCGGCGCTATTAAAAGGATTGCGTAGAAGAGCCAATGCATTGCTTTGGAAAGCGTTGCTAAAGCTTGGCTAGGGTTTTTGGGTTCTGGTACCCCGAATACAATTCGCGCAAACAAACGTAACGCCATGATGATGAAGATGATTTGCCCAATGAAGCCATGAATTGTTTTAGTGAGATCTCGTGCTTCACTTCCCTTGGGAAATTGCCCCTTAAGTTCAATAACTACAAATGCAGCAATGAGCAGAACTACGATAAGCCAATGGAATAGGATCGAAATTGGGTGGTACTGGTTCTTCGTCATATGTCTTGGTAGGAATTGAGTATTTTAATTATCATAAATGATAATCAATCTCATTAACACTATCAACATTAGGGGAAAATCCCTGATATGAGGCTCTTAGCCCCGTTAAACGTTACTTAATAAGAGGGGCGCCCTTAGATTTCAGGCTATTTTGGAGGGTGATGAGGTTGCGAGGCTCAATTCGGATAACTCCACCCCTAGGGCTATCGATGTCGGCAATTAAGAAGAAAGAAACCGAGGTAACGAATGGGAAAATCATAAATAGACCCACATTCTTTTTGAAATTGCGAGCTCCAAACCCAACCAGTAAGTTTGCACAAATGGCAATCGCAGTCATTAAGGACCATGCGGCAAAGGGTATGCGATTCCACCAGGCTGCCTGGACGTAGCCTTGAGAATTCAATACGTCATTCATGCCAGAGATGGTTAATGCAATAGTCGGGCTTGGTTGCTTGTGTGCAATCGGTAAAACTTCTTTCCATAGCGCATCTTGGAGTTCATCCGTTTTTTGACGAATCGCCCGAATCTTTTCCTTATCCTGTTTTGAATAAAACAGGATGCGCTGTTCCAGGTATTGTTGAAGAAGATCTTTCGTTCTTGCGGATACTTCTGGTGGTAACAGATCGGCTCTAAGGTACTCAGTGCCAATGGCATTGGCTTCACTCTCTTCCAAGGTTTCGCGAATATCATGGCGGTCGATCGCCATAGAGAATGTGAAGCCGATGATGAGGGCTAATAATGTCAGTGTTGCTGTCTGAATCACTCCTAGATCTTGGGATGTTTCAGTATCCTTGCTCCTGTAACGGCTGAGCACTGCATTGCCAAACCAAACGGATAGGCAAAAGACTAGGAGCGAAGCTCCAAAGACTAGGACTGGGTGATTAAGTAAGTAAGAAATTTAGAAAGTCCCTGGGTACAAAATATCTTTAGTTACATTATGAATATCGCGATGACCAGTAAAAGCCATGGTGATGTCTAATTCATTATGAATGAGCTCGAGGCACTTGGTTACGCCGGCTTCACCCATTGCGCCTAAGCCATAGAGGAAGGGGCGGCCAATCATCGTACCGCGAGCACCAAGTGCCCAGGCTTTAAGAACGTCTTGACCGGATCGAATACCACCATCCATCCACACTTCAATATCTTTGCCAACTGCATCCACAATGCCTGGTAGCGCCTGAATACTAGACACAGCACCATCAAGTTGGCGGCCACCATGATTCGAAACAATTAGTGCATCAGCACCAGTGTTTGCAGCCATTCTTGCATCTTCTTCATCCAAGATGCCTTTAATAATGAGCTTTCCACCCCACAGCTTTTTAATCCACTCTACATCACCCCAATTGAGGCCCGGATCAAATTGCTCGGCTGTCCAGGAGGAGAGGGAGGACATGTTGCCTACACCAGTAGCATGGCCAACAATATTCCTAAAAGTCCTACGAGGAGTCATTGCCATGCCCAGGCACCAACGTGGCTTGGTGGCCATATTGATCATATTGGCAATGGTTAATTTAGGCGGAGCTGATAAACCATTCTTCAAATCCTTGTGGCGTTGACCAAGAATTTGTAAATCAAGCGTTAAAACAAGGGCAGAACATTTTGCAGCTTTAGCGCGTTCAATTAGACGTTCAATAAAGCCGCGGTCTTTCATGACATATAGTTGAAACCAAAAAGGTTTGGTCGTGCGCTCGGCAACATCTTCAATAGAGCAAATACTCATGGTTGAAAGACAAAAAGGTACGCCGAATTTTTCAGCGGCTTTGGCTGCCAAAATTTCTCCATCGGCGTGTTGCATGCCGGTAAGTCCAGTTGGGGCAAGCGCTACCGGCATAGCTACTTCTTGCCCGACCATTTTGGTTTTGGTCGTGCGGTTTGTCATGTCAACGGCTACGCGTTGACGTAATTTGATTTTCTGAAAGTCAGATTCATTGGCACGATAAGTGGACTCAGTCCAAGAGCCAGAGTCTGCGTAGTCGTAGAACATCTTGGGAGTACGTTTTTTGTGAAGAACCCGCAAGTCTTCGATATTGGTAATAACTGGCACAATCAATCCTTGTAATGTATTTGTATGCATCTACAAGCTCTATCTTAGCAATACCAAGGAATTGTTTCTACAATGCTAGATAGCGCCACACCCGCTAAGTCTAAATGCCTAAACTCACCCTTGCTACCGTTGCCTATTTATTAATTGCCACAGCCCTGTGGGCGGGGAATGCTATAGCAGGCCGCCTTTTGGTGGGAAGTGTTTCACCAATTACGCTAAGTGCAGTACGCTGGGGTTTGGCTGCTCTATTGTTGTTGCCATTGGGTTGGCGTGTATTTAAACCCGATAGCGCTTTGTGGCAAAACAAAAAACGCTTTATTTTATTAGGACTCTTTGGGGTAGGCAGTTACAACGTGTTGCTCTATTTAGCATTGCAGACGTCAACTGCAATTAACGTTACCTTGATAGGCGCAAGCATGCCGATTTGGATGCTATTCATTGGCGCTGTTTGGTATCAAGTGAAACCTAGTCTGTTGCAGTTGTTAGGCGCAATCGTTTCATTGATTGGCGTGGCAATAGTATTGACTAGGGGTGAGTTATCCGCATTACTTTCTATGGAAATGGTGGAGGGTGATTTATTGATTATGTTAGCCACTATCTTGTGGGCTTTCTATAGTTGGATGCTGAGTCGTCCTGACTCTAGTACCGAGCGACAGTGGCCATGGGCAGACTTCTTAATGGCGCAGGTATTAGTTGGATTGCTGTGGACTAGTTTCTTTGATGGTTTTGAGATAGCGATGGGACATGCGCATCTTGAGCTTAACGCATGGACTGGCTCGCTTATTGTGTTTGTGGCAGTGGGCCCATCCTTAATTGCTTATCGTTGCTGGGGACTAGGGGTTAATGGCGCAGGTCCTACCGTGGCAGCATTCTTTGCGAACTTTATTCCTTTATTTACCGCTCTTTTGTCTGCGGCAATGTTGGGCGAGCCTCCACAGCTCTTTCATGGAGTGGCGTTTGCACTCATCGCACTTGGTATCTGGGTATCCTCGACTAAGAGTCGATCTTCTAATGCTTGATTTGGGTCTTGGTAAATAAGCCAAAAAAACGGTAAAGTATTTTCTTTTCTTCAAAAAGCCCCATGGTTGATGTTCTAGTGATTGGCGGTGGTAATGCCGCTCTGTGTGCAGCCCTTATTGCTAGGGAAGCAGGCGCTAGCGTTCTTCTCTTGGAGGCTGCCCCAAAAGAGTGGCGCGGTGGTAATTCGTCACACACACGTAATATTCGCGCAATGCACGATCAGCCAGAAGATGTGATGCTGGAATCCTATTCTGAAGAAGAGTATTGGCAAGATGTTCTAAAAGTTACTAGTGGCCATACTGATGAAAAATTGGCGCGTCACGTTATACGTGCCTCATCACAATGTCGTCAGTGGATGCAACATCACGGCGTTCGTTTTCAGCCCCCACTTTCTGGCACATTAAATCTCTCACGTACTAATGCATTCTTTATGGGCGGTGGTAAAGCCTTGGTCAACGCTTACTATCGCAGTGCGGAGAAGTTGGGCGTACAAATACGCTATGAGTCCCCTGTATCGTCTGTAGAAATTCAGGATGGTCAATTTATCGCTGCGTACGTTGGTAACGAACGTATTACAGCGAGGGCATGTGTCATGGCTGCTGGAGGATTTGAATCTAATCGCGAGTGGCTTAAAGAAGCCTGGGGCGTTAATGAGTATGGTGAGTCACCCGCAGAGAACTTTCTTATTCGGGGTACACGCTATAACCAAGGTGTGTTGATTAAGCAGTTGATTGGCTTGGGTGCAGATTCAGTTAGCGATCCAACGCAAGCCCATATGGTTGCCATTGATGCCCGTGCCCCTTTGTATGATGGCGGCATTTGCACCCGTATCGATGCGGTGTCATTCGGAATTGTTGTAAATAAAAATGCTCAACGCTTCTCAGATGAGGGTGAGGATTTTTGGCCTAAGCGCTATGCCTTCTGGGGAAGATTAGTGGCGCAACAACCAGGACAGATTGGGTACTCCATTATTGATTCAAAAGTACTGGGACGATTCATGCCGCCAGTTTTTCCAGGTGAGAAAGCCGACACTCTGGAAGAGCTTGCGAAAAAACTAGGTCTTGACCCTCAAGCCCTTTTGGAAACTATAAAGACTTATAACGCAGCATGCAGGGTGGGCAGCTTTGATCACACTATTTTGGATGATTGCCATACAGAAGGTATTGAGCCTGCAAAAACACATTGGGCCTTACCGATTGATCAAGGGCCTTTCTATGGATACGCAGTTCGCCCTGGTGTGACATTTACTTATCTTGGTTTAAAGACTGATGAAACCGCTGCGGTTCGTTTTAATGGTGCACCAAGCTCAAATTTATTTGTTGCTGGCGAGATGATGGCTGGGAATGTCTTGGGCAAAGGTTATGCGGCTGGGATAGGAATGGCAATTGGTACTGTATTTGGACGTGCTGCTGGAGTTCAAGCAGCGCAAGCCGCAAGAAAACAATCAATGGAGCTTGGATATGCAAGCGCTTAATACGCTAATTCAAGAGGCTAGAGCTGTAGCCATTACTCCAGAGTCTGAAGCTGACCGTATGTTACAGATTTGTAATGCGTGTCGTTATTGCGAGGGATTCTGTGCTGTATTTCCGGCGATGACACGTCGTATTGAATTTACTCCAAGCGTGGTTAATTATTTAGCGAATCTATGTCACAACTGCGGCGCCTGTCTGCATGCTTGTCAATATGCTCCCCCACATGAATTCGGAGTGAATATTCCACAGGTAATGGCCCAAGTTCGTAAAGAAACCTATATGACTTATGCTTGGCCAAGAACTCTAGGTGGTCTATATAAAAAGAATGGTTTGGTATTGTCATTAGCAACAGCTATATCAATTACCTTTTTCTTGTTGCTTAGTGCTGCACTCAATGGTTCACTTTCATCTGGGCCTCTGAATGGAAACTTCTATGCCGTGTTTTCACATAACACCTTGGCTTTAATGTTTGGTGCAGTCTTTAGTTTTGCAGTATTGGCTTTGGCTGTCGGCTTGGTCCGTTTTTGGAATGGCATTGATCCTGGTGGTATTTCGGGGGATGTGGTGACAGAGGCGACTCATGATGCATTGACCTTGAAATATCTCGGTGGTGGACATGGAGAAGGTTGCAATAACGAAGACGATGCTTTCTCTCTATGGAGAAGGCGTTTTCATCACTTCACTTTCTATGGGTTCATATTGTGCTTTGCCGCTACGAGTGTGGCCACGATTTATCACTACTTCCTTGATTTGCATGCTCCCTATGATTTGACTAGTTTGCCGGTGCTACTGGGAACACTGGGTGGTATTGGTTTATTAATTGGACCAGCAGGTTTGCTATATCTGAACTTACGTAGAAATGCCGCTCACGGCGATGCCACTCAAAAACCAATGGATAGGGCGTTTATTGTGCTGCTATTTTTAATTAGTGCATCTGGTTTGGCTCTATTAGCCTATCGTGATACTTCGGTAATGACACTACTGCTGACTATTCATTTGGGTTTTGTAATGGCATTTTTCTTAACAATGCCGTACAGCAAGTTTGCACATGGTTTCTATCGGATGGCCGCCTTGCTTAAGAATGCTATTGAGAAGCGTCAGAAGAATAGTCTTCAATTTGGCGCGGATTAGTGAGATCTAAGCTCAGGTTTTCCGTCTTGATGGCTTTAAAAGGGTCAAATTAAGCAAGCGGGCTAAGGTTGCGGTGCAATAAATACGTAAATCGGTATCATTTAGGACTATTCACAGAAATTCCCAGGAAATTACTATGCCAGGCTTACTCCCTCATGTTGATCCAGATGGATTGTTAGAGTTCTCAGTGGTCTATACCGACCGCTCCTTGAATCACATGTCTGAAGAGTTCAAGCGTGTGATGGTGGATATCTCTAGCGTGTTGAAAGATGCTTACAACGCAAGCTCTGCAGTAATCGTTCCTGGTAGCGGTACTTTTGGCATGGAAGCGGTTGCGCGTCAGTTTGCAAATAAGCAAAAGTGCTTGGTCTTGCGTAATGGATGGTTTAGTTATCGTTGGACGCAAATTTTTGACTTGGATAATATCGCCAGTGAGGTTTCAGTTATCAAGGGTCGCCAATTGGATGACTCTGCTCAAGGTGTATTTGCCCCCGCTCCAATTGAAGAGGTTGTTGCCTTTATTAAGAAAGAAAAGCCTGCAGTAGTATTTGCACCGCACGTTGAGACATCCGCAGGAATCATTCTGCCCGATGACTATATTAAAGCGGTGGGTGAGGCTGTGCGTTCCGTGAATGGATTGTTTGTTTTGGATTGCATCGCCTCTGGCGCGATGTGGGTTGATATGAAAGCCTGCAATGTTGACGTATTGATTACTGCGCCCCAAAAAGGCTGGAGCAGCTCACCTTGTTGTGCCTTAATTGCCCTGGGCGAGCGCGCTCGTGAGCGTATTGATGCAACTCAAAGCAGTAGCTTCTCCATGGATTTAAAGAAGTGGCTGCAAATTATGGAGGCCTATGAAAAAGGTGGCCATGTTTATCACACCACCATGCCGACTGATGCACTCAAAATTTTGCGCAATGTGATGAAAGAAACGCAATCACTTGGTTTTGCCAAACTCAAAGCAAAACAAGTGGAGTTGGGCGAGAAGGTACGCAAGCTTTTGGAGTCTAAAGGTTATCGCTCTGTTTCTGCTAAAGGATTCCAAGCTCCAGGCGTAGTTGTTAGCTACACCACTGATCCGGATATTCAATCGGGTAAGAAGTTCATCGCATTAGGCTTGCAGACAGCGGCAGGTGTGCCTCTGCAATGTGACGAGCGCCCAGATTTCCGCACCTTCCGTATTGGTTTGTTTGGCTTAGAAAAACTAGGGCATGTTGATCGTACAGTTGATCATCTTGCTGGTGCTCTAGAAAAGATCGCAGAGACTCAAGCTCAGCCTGCATAAAATCTCTAAATCTAGTTACACCAAAGGCCATCAATTGATGGCCTTTTTATTTACCCCGAACAAGTTCAGCCCGATTAGCAAAAACGATAGATTTGGTATTTATCTACTTTTTTTGGGTATCATGATCACATCTACAAACCTTTCTGGAGTAACGCATGATTTCTCGTACCGCTCGTTTGACTTTGGCATGTTTGGTTTCAGTCAGTATTGCTTTATCACCACTCTCAGTTTTGGCGGCAGATCCTGCACCAGTTTCAGCTCCTGCCGCTGCCCCAGCGCCAACTGCGGCACCAACAGATAAAGCGGAAGCCAAGAAGGCTAAGAAGCAGGCTAAGCAGCAGAAGAAGGCCGAAAAGAAATCAAAGAAGAAGTCTAAGAAGAAGGCAAAAGCAGCAGAAGCCACAGCTCAGTAATTCACTACTAATTTATGGTCGTTATTTAATTTAACGGCTCAACATCCAGGTCGTCTGACTTTTGCGAGTTCGGCGACTTTTTTGTTGGCGGCTCATTGCGCACTAACAACCACATTGCGGCAATCACTAAAATCATGCCGCCGATTTGCATGCCTGTAATGGGTTCAGATAAAACAAAGTAACCCAGAAAAATAGTTGAGACTGGTCCGAGTATGCCGGCTTGGGCAACCAAGGGTGAGCCAATGCGATTAATCGAAATCATGATCAGTAGCATTGGAATCACAGTACACAGGCTTGCGTTGAGTAGGCTAAGCCAATATATTTCTGCGACCTGCTCAAAGATCGCGCTAGGGTTGTATAGGGTAGATTGAATCACGCTAAATACCATAGAGGCTGAGCTGGCATAGACCACCAAGCGCACGCTACCAATCCGTTTGACCATCTCACCCGAGCCGATCATGTACAAGGCATAACTACAAGCACTACCAAAGACTAACAGCATGCCTAACCATGCATGCAGTCCTGTAGAGCTAGCATCTTGAATAAACACAATAAAAACACCAAGGTAGCCAACAATTAATGCGTACCATTGCATGCGTGAGATGGATTTTCCTAAACCAAAGTAGGAAATTAACAATACGATGGTAGGCGTGAGGTAGAGAACAATACGCTCTAAACCAACAGAGATATATTGAAGACCTAAAAAGTCAACGTAGCTCGAGAGAAAGTAACCTAGAAAACCCAAGAAGAATAATTTTCCACGGTCGAGCCAGGTAATGGGACTCATAGGTTTTCTTCTGGCTTCCCACCAAAAAATAGCCAAGAATAGCGGTAGGGCCATGAGCATGCGCAAGGCTAATAAAGTTTCCGCATTTGCACCGTATGTAAAAGCAAGCTTTACTAATACGGCTTTACCCGAGAACAGCATGGCTCCAATGCCAGCCATCAAAATGCCATAAAGGTAGCGTTGCTTGTGATGTGCGGAGCTGGCTGATTTCATGCTGATTTATAGCAGGTTATTCAGAAGAGTTCGCATCTCAAGAATTGTCTCAGAAGGAGTAAGGCCTATCGGACCAGTCCCTTTTTGAACTAGGCTGTCAGCAGCAAGTGCATGCAATTGAACCGCCACACAGCTAGCCTCCCATAGATTGAGATGATGGCGTACGCCTTGAGCAGCGATGGCGCTAATGCTACCAGTTAAAACATCACCCATGCCTCCAGTACCCATACCTGGATTGCCTTGTTCACACTGGAGTATCTCTCTATCAGGCGCAGCAAGTAAGGTATGTTGTCCTTTAAGAATGATGATAGATTGAGTTAAAGAAACTAGTTTTTTAAGGGCGTTAATTCGATCAGCCTGAATATCAGAAGTCGACTGACCAAGTAGTCTTGCTGCTTCACCAGGATGGGGGGTTAAAACGGTTTGACTGGGATAGCATTTGTTACGAGCTTGCAAAGCGTTTAATAATTCTGGTGAGTTTGCTATCAGGTTAAGGGCATCTGCATCAATAATCAGTGGAATAGATTCCGAAGTAAGGCTGGCTTGAAGCCACTCCATTGCAAGCTTGGAAGTTCCCAGGCCCGGACCAATACCGAGAACATCGGCTTGCTCTTGACTTAATGAATCAGTTGGATTTGGCTTTGCTAGGCGAATCATGAGCTCTGGCTGTTCATAATCGGCATGTGCGGAAGCGGGGTCGAGCATTTCCAGAATAGTCCAGCCTGCCCCAAGATGAAGGCATGCGTTTCCAGCAAGCAAAAGTGCGCCAGCCATACCTGCCGAGCCGCCCACCAAAATTACTTTGCCAGCATGGCCTTTATGTTCTGCGGGGGTACGTCGTAGGCGCGAGATTAACCCTAATGCATTGAGCGTATTGGGCTTGCCTTGCATGGAAGTCATTTGAGCATTGTGGTCTTAGTTAGGTACTTGAGCTAATTGTAAGAGAGAGTATTCTGAGAGTATGAAGATTCAGTTTTTAGGCGCAGCAGGTGAGGTAACGGGCTCTCGACATTTAGTTGAGGTTAAGCTTGCTAATAAGCCGCACCATTTTATGGTGGACTATGGAATGTTTCAGGGTGGACGAGAGGCAAGCAATAAGAATCTAGAGCCTATGCCCATAGCCCCCAAGGATTTGGACTTCGTTGTCCTTACGCATGCGCACATTGATCATAGTGGATTGCTGCCTCGTCTATGCGCTCAGGGATTTAAGGGCCCCATCTACTGTACTAAAGCAACATACGAATTGCTCAAGATCTTATTGCCAGATAGCGCGCATTTACAGTTGGCGGATTTAGAGCGCGCAGAACGAAAGATGAAGCTGGGTAAGTGGCGCGGAGAGTTGCCAGTAGCCCTGTATTCTCGAGAAGAAGTTGACCTAGCTCTTACTCAATTTGAGGTCTTGGAATATAGCCAAGTTCATGAGCTTATACCTGGATTTCATTTACAGTTTCAGAATGCGGGCCATATCTTAGGTTCTGCTATAGCCGTAATCGATATTCAAGAAGATGGCGTTCCAAATAAACGTTGTGTCTTTTCTGGCGATATCGGCATGAAAGGCAAGGTGCTGATGCCTGATCCGGATTTGATCGCAAAGGCTGATGTAGTGGTGGTCGAGTCGACCTATGGCGATCGATTGCATCGAGGTTTAAGTGAGACCGAACAAGAGTTTATTGAAGTGATTCAGTCAACTATGACCAATCAAGGCAATGTCATCATTCCGGCATTTGCTGTAGGTAGAACTCAAGAAATATTATTTATTCTGATTGATTTGGTCAGAAGAAAATTATTGCCACATCTTTCTGTTTGGGTTGATTCACCTATGGCAACAGCTGCAACCCAGTTAACAGAGCATTATTTCTCGCAATTGGATTCCCATTCACAATCAACATTAAGTTGGTATAAAAATAATCCTAGCGCAGTAGATCTTCGCTTCATTGCGGATGTCGAAGAGTCAAAAGCGCTCAATAAGATTAAAGGCGGTGCCATTATTATTTCTGCAAGCGGCATGTGTGATGCTGGACGGATAGTGCATCACTTAGCAAATAACTTACCCAGAGCGCAAAACGCGATTGTGATTACTGGCTTTCAGGCATATGGAAGCTTAGGTAGGCGCCTGGTAGATAAGGCACCTAAAGTGAAGTTGTTTGGCGAAGAGGTGGCTGTCAGAGCCTCGATACACACTATTGGAGGTCTGTCAGCTCACGCTGACCAAGCTGGTTTGCTAGATTGGCTACGAGGCTTTGAGTCGCCACCCAAGACTGTCTTTGTAGTTCATGGTGAACCGGAATCAGCCTCGGTATTAGCTCAATGCATTCGTGAGGAGTTGAGCTGGAAAAACGTGATCGTTCCAGAGCGACTCCATTCGTATAATTGCTAGACTTTATTCAGCTACTTTTGCGCCTTCAATGTTATGGCGCTGCATAGCTTGCGCTACAAACCCAGACTGTTTAAGCTGAGAAATAATTTCGCTTAAGTAAGCAGTGGTGCTTTCATATTGAGGTCTTGCTTTCGGAATACCAATCGCTTGATTGATCACCATAAAACGACCTGGGAGCATGCGCAATCCCGTATATCGTTTTGCATCACTCTCTAGTTGCTGTTTTACACCTGCGGCAACATTGCCTTTGCCAGACATAAAGTCATCTACTACTGCTTGAGAGCTTGCTGCCCTCAAGAGGCTGGCATTCTTGATTTCACGAGTTAGAAAAAGGTCATAAGCACTTCCTTTGCCGACTACGATTTCATTGCCAACGACATCCACTTGTTCATTTGAATTGAGAGTGGAATTTGCTTTGACCATATACGCCCCTTCAATCTGAATATAAGGCGGGGTATAGCTGATATCAGCGCCTCTAATAGGATCAATGGCAACAAAGACTAAGTCGATATTGCCAGCCTTAATGGCATCGACTGTATTGCCAGCAGTCTTAAATGGAATCAGTTCAACTGGGAGACCAGTGCGTTTGCCAATTTCGCGAGCGATATCAATAGTCACGCCTTGTAATTGATGAGTTACTGGATCTTCGCCTGCCAGAATTGGGTTGCCAAGGTTAATGCCAACTCGCAGAGTGCCTGTCGGCGCAAATGAAGACAGCATGGCTGCATTAATAGTATTCATAATCCGAGTGCTTTGACTGTAGCAAATAGAGGAAGAGCAAAATAGCAGAAAAGAAAAAAGAATTTTTTTCATGCGATGAGGATAAAAAAACCGCGGCGGACCGCGGTTTTGGTGTGCTTAATAAAGATTACTTCTTGGCATCAGCTGCAGGAGCAGCAGCTGGGGCTGCAGGAGCAGTAGCTGGGGCTTCAGGAGCAGCGGCTGGAGCATCTTTTTTCGCCTCTTCAATATGAGTTGCTTCAGTACCATGCTTTTCACCGCCCATATCAATATTGCCATCACCCTTCATTAGTAGGTAAGCAGTGGCACCAATTAACACTAGTACCATAATGATGATTGAACGATTGCTCATGGGGTTTTCCTTCGTTTTAGTTGAAATTAGAGCAATATTAACGCTACTTCGCTTCATCGTAAATCTTTGTAAGCATGAACCTAGCAATAACCTCGCTAAACTAGGTATTAATACTGATTTTTGTGATTTAAATAGTAAGATGAGATCACATTGACTACTTAAGGTTTTACATATGAGCCCTAAGCTCCCGGTAAACAATGCGCAGACTATTACAGAGTTTCTAAATCTGCATAAAGCACAGACAGCTGAAGAAGAGTCTGTCGATTCGTATAAATTTGCCTTTGATGACGAAGAATTTTTGTCCCGCAGGGAGACGATTGGGATTCGGTTTGAGCTCGAGCTCTTAAAGCCTGAAATTCTTCTAAAAGAACATGGAATTGACCATACCATCACTGTATTTGGCTCCACACGCTTTGTAAGTCGGGAATCAGCAGAAGTGCTTGTACGAGATGCAAAGACTCCTATGGAAAAAGTAGAGGCCGAAACAGCCTTACTTCATAGTCAATACTATGAGTCTGCTAGAGAGTTTGGTTCACTAGTCGCGAGATATAACAAAACACAACAAGAAAACGCTAATAAGTTGCATATTTGTACTGGCGGCGGCCCTGGAATTATGGAGGCTGCTAATCGAGGTGCGTATGAGCACGGTGATCAGACGATTGGTTTTAATATTAGCTTGCCAAGAGAGCAGCATCCCAACCCCTACATCAGCCCAGGATTAAGCTTTCGCTTTCATTACTTTGCGCTCCGTAAAATGCATTTCATGTTACGCGCGAGGGCAATCGTTGCTTACCCTGGTGGCTTTGGGTCTTTCGACGAATTGTTTGAGGTGCTGACGCTCATTCAAACTAAGAAAGTAGTAAGTATTCCAGTGATATTGGTAGGCAAATCGTTTTGGAATGAGATGGTGAACTTTAAAGGGATGGTGAACTTCGGTGTCATTGATGAAGGTGATATGCAAATCATTCACTTTGTAGAAACCGCCCAAGAGGCCTGGAAGTTGATTGAAGAGTGGTATCAGTTGGCTTGAGAGCCTTTGCACTTAGTAAAATACCCAAAATACTCTTAACCTGAATATGAATTCTTCACACATCAGTTTCGCTACCGCAATAGATTTGCCTGGATATATTGTGGGTGGAGCTATGCTATTGCTAGTAATGATATTTCATGGAGCGATATTGTTACAGATTGCAAAACGCTATGAAGTTAAAACGTTTATTTACCTTGCTGAGCACAAATATTCTGAGGTTGGAATTTGCTTTTATATCAGCGTGCTGTATTTATTCTTAACGCATATTGCTGAGATTTTGCTTTGGGGTTTTGCGCTTTATGGGTTGAAATTATTACCTGCTCTGGGACAGAGTATTCTCTTTAGTGGCAGCACATATACGGCTATGGGTTTCATGGAAGACATCTTGCCAGATGGCTGGAAAATGCTGGCGGTGATTATTGCTTTTTCTGGGATGTTTGCTTTTGCATGGACCGCATCAGTCATGATCTCAATGACGAAAAATTTTCGTCAGGCTTACACCAAGCTTCACATGAAAAAACTTAACGTTTCTTCTGAGATCATGGATCGTTTTGAGTAGCACTAGCACTAATGAATAAAACATGGGATGCCATCATTATTGGTGGCGGGGCTGCAGGCTTATTTTGCGCGGGCGTAGCTGGACAGCTCGGCAAGAAGGTTCTTGTTATAGATCATGCTTCTGTTCTAGGCGAAAAGATTCGGATTAGTGGTGGTGGTCGGTGCAATTTCACGAACTTGTATAGTGGCCCCGCTAATTTCTTGTCACTTAATCCCCATTTTGTCAAAAGCGCACTAGCAAGATACCCATCCACCGAATTCATCAAGCTGATTCAGTCATATCGCATTGCTTATCACGAGAAACATCAAGGTCAGCTCTTTTGCGACGACTCTGCCAAGCAGGTTATAGAAATGCTGATGTCTGAGTGTGCTCGTGGCAATGTCACCATTCGTCATCCAGTAGCCGTTGAATCTATTGCCCAAGAGGGCAATCAGTGGCTTATCAACACTAATGCGGGGATTGAAAAATCCCATGCGGTGGTAATGGCAACGGGCGGATTGCCTGTGCCAGCTATTGGGGCAACGGCCTATTCATTAGATATTGCTAAGCAATTTGGTTTGAATGTCATAGAACCAAGGCCTGCTTTAGTGCCACTGTCATTTACTGCAGAGACCTTTTCTGGTTTGAGTGAGCTTGCTGGGCTGAGTGTGCCCATCGGAATTAACTCAGGATCAAAGAGCGCAAGATATGGCGCTTGCCGTTTCAGCGAAGATGTTTTGATAACCCATAAGGGTCTATCGGGACCTGCAATTTTGCAGGCAAGTAGCTATTGGGTAGAGGGCGAACCAATCCGAATTGATTGGCTTGCGAATCTTGATCAGTCTGGCGCAGTTCGTTGTGATGAAATCTTTAATGATGATGATCATCGACTGAAGCTAACTGAAACAATATTAGCTTCTGTGTTGCCACAACGTTTGGCCAAAGCCTTTGCAGAAAAAAGCAATCTACATGGGCGGAAGTGGGCAGAGGTATCTAAAAAGGATCGCCAAGCCCTAAAGGATCTCTTAACAAACTGGTCTGTTAAACCTGCTGGTACTCTTGGGTGGAAAAAAGCCGAGGTGATGTTAGGTGGTGTAAGTAGCAAAGATCTAGATGGTCAAACCATGATGTCACGTAAACATCAGGGTCTGTACTTCATTGGTGAGTGTGTAGACGTTACTGGGCACTTAGGTGGTCACAATTTTCAGTGGGCATGGGCCAGCGGCTTTGCTTGCGCACAAGCCCTCTAGAAAATACTCTATGAATCTGTAGGCTTAGGCTTTACGCCTTTTCTTTTCTCTTGAGCGAATATTCAAGAGTTCAACAGCTAATGAAAAGCCCATGGCGACATACACATAACCCTTGGGAATATGCATACCCATACCTTCAGCGATCAGAACTACTCCCACAACTGTCAAAAATGATAATGCCAGCACTTTAATGGAGGGGTGTCGATGCACAAAGTCACCAATAGGTTTGGCGGCCACAAGCATGATCAAAATTGATGTCATAACAGCGGCAATCATGATACTAATTTGATCCACCATGCCTACAGCAGTAATCACGCTATCTAGGGAGAAGATGATATCTAGTAGACCAATTTGCAGAATAGAGCCTATAAACAAACTGAACATCGATTTATTGACCTTATTCGGGCTATCGCTTGAAGATACGTCGTTATGTTCTCCAAGCTCAACTTCTGTATAGATTTCTTTTGAGGCTTTCCAGATGAGGAAGAATCCACCAAGCAGTAAGATGAGGTCTCTACCGCTGATCGGGTGATCAGAAATCGTAAAGATCGGTGCAGTTAAGCTCATTACCCAAGAGAGGCTGAGTAGCAGCAGAATTCTGGTGCCTAAAGCAAACAGCAGACCAAAGCGACGTACTTTTTCTCGTATTTCAATTGGTAAGCGATTGGCGATGACGCTAATGAAGATAATGTTGTCTATGCCAAGGATGATCTCGAGTGCGGAGAGTGTGAAAAATGCTACCCAGGCGTTCGGGTCGCTTAATAAGAGTAGGGCGTTCTCCGTCATGTTCTCATTCATAAAAGTGGCGTTAAGATAAAGTGTATCGAACTTAATTAGATTTTCAGGATGATGCTCAAGCCCATACATACTATCAGGACATCACTTCTTGCGATTGCTCTCTTCATTCCCTATTACGGGTCCTGGGCGGCTTATCCAGAGAAGCCTATCAAAATTATTATTGGTTTTCCTGCGGGCGGCCCACTGGATGCCCACATTCGATTGCTCAGCGATAAATTGCAATCGATTTTGGGGCAGCCAGTCATTGTGGATTACAAGGCGGGTGCGGGTGGCGCGGTTGGTGCGCAGTTTGTGATGCAGTCTCCTGCTGATGGTTATACCGTATTGCTCGCAAATACGGGAACAATGGTAATTAACCCAGCCATTTATTCAAAGTCACCTTACGATACCTTAAGAGATTTTCAGCCGATTGCGCGAACAGCTCAACAGCCTTTAGCGCTGATTGTGAATAAAGATGTGCCTGCAAACTCCCTCAAGGAATTTATTGCTTATGCAAAAGCAAATCCCGGAAAATTAAATTATGGTTCAGCGGGCAATGGCGGAATTTCACATTTGGTTCCAGAGATGCTCAAGAACGAGACTGGAATCTTCATGGTGCATATTCCGTTTAAAGGAAGTGCGCCAGCATTCACAGATTTAATCGCAGGACATGTGCAATTTATGGCGGAGTCTGTTCCTCAGGCTGCGAACTATGCCAAGCAGGGTAAGGTCAAGGCATTAGCAGTCACTAGCGCTAGGCGTAATCCTGCTTTACCAAATACTCCAACAGTGACTGAGACTGGTGTTGCCAATTTAGAAGTTGTTGGTTTTTACGGAATCCTTGCCCCCAAAGGGACGCCACCAGAAGTCGCCAATCAACTAAGTCACGCCTTTAAGGAAACTCTAGAGTCTCCCGATATTCAGAAGAAGATGATTGATCAAGGCGCTGATCCAGCTTATTTAAATCCTGATCAATTTAGCAAGTATCTCGCTGCTGAAATGCCCAAGTGGGCAAAAGCAGTAAAGCAAGCAGGGGCAAAGTTAGACTAAGGCGCTTGATTGCGCATCCAATTAGCGGTATTGAAAAATGACTCCTCTAATTGTTTGGAGATATTACTTTCGATTCCACACTCTTCAATTGCGCGATACATGCATGCAAGCCATTGGTCGCGCTCGCTAATCCCAATCTTGAATGGCAAATGTCTTGCCCTGAGCATGGGATGCCCATACTTGGGTGAGTAAATATCGGGACCGCCCATCCAGCCAGTCAAGAAAAACTTGAGTTTTTCTCTTGAAGTCGATAGGTCTTGGGGGTGCATGGATCGGATGCCCTGAAATTGAGGTTCTAGTGCCATTAAATCGTAAAAACGGTCGACTAATTCATCAATTTTGTCGATACCCCCAATGGACTCATAAATGCTTTTTCTTGCAGTCATTCTGTCATTTTAATGCCTTAAATTACTAGGATATTAGAGGCATTGGCAGCTTGTACTTTTCGGTATAGAGTGGAAGTGCAAGCTTTCATAAACCCCCTCAATTATAGGAAGATAGGAGCTAAAAATGGATGCAAAAGATTTGCAAAAATGGCAACGCGAAAAAGCCAAAGAGTTGTTTGATTATTCGCACACTCTTTTAGAAGCAGCAAAGAAACTCAGCGATCACCATATGGCTGAAATTGAATGGGGCATGAAAAACGCATTAGATAGCGCAAAGTCTGCCGCAAAAAATGATTTAACTAAATTAAAGAGTCTGCAAGAAGAAGCTGCTAAAGAAGCAGCTAAGCGTGCGACTGCATACCAAAAGAAAGTAAAAGCAGTATTGAAAGAGTTGAGTGAAGGTGCTGCAGATGAAACTGAAAAGCATCTAGAAAAAGTTCGCAGCTCCTTAGTAACTTGGTTGGAAGATGCTGAAAGTAAAGTGCCAGTTCATGCTGATAAATTGTCCAAAGTGGTAAACGAAATGTCAGCGGCTGGCCAAAAGATGTTTAAAGAAGGCCGTCGTATTGTGAATGAAGTGGCAGAAGCTGCTGAAAAGAATATTGATGATATGGTCAAGAAATCATCTGGCTCGAAGAAAAAGACTGATGAGTAGTTAACTCATCGCTCAAAGGCCCAGCCGCCTCATATGCCATTGGTATTGAGGCGGTTTTTTATTTCCAGCCCTGTATCCATTCTTCGCTGTTCATGAGGTTTCGCCAAGGAATTTGACGAGTCTTTTTGCTATAAATAGCTTCAATTTCAACAAACTCGATTTTCTCTTCGGGCGCTTCAGGCAAGATGACCTTGCTGACCAAAAAATGTTTTTGCTTGGCAATTGGGTGAACTGCGGTCCACTTACTAAGCAGTAACTTCTTGGGATTGATTTTGTTGGGTGTGATATTCATGAGAAGCAACGCCTCAAGCTCACAAAGCTGTACATTGATATTCTTTGCCTTGCTGTACCAGTAAACCAGTTTTTGGGGAAAAGAGGGTGCTGGACTGCTCTGTTTGATTGGTACAGAAGGGATCAAAGAAGCTTTGGTTTCCTAAGCTGCCGCAGTATTTCAATTGAGCCCCTTGGAATTCCATTTGAGCCTTTCTGAGCACCATAGGAATTTTGGCTTCACCTTCTGATTGGCAGTTCCAGCTTGTATAGGTTTCACGCTCGCAGGCGCTAAGGCTTATCAACATAGCCGTACAGCTTAGGAGGCGGGATATAGGGTGAAGTTTTTGATGGGGCATGACCCAAGAATAGCCAAGTTTTGGATTTTGTGCCTCGAACTTGAGTTTGGTATTAAGATTTAGAACAGATACTTTGTTTTGTATGGAACAAAATCTAAATATAAAAAGCTAAATAAAGGAGACCTTGTGGATACAAATCGTAGAGATGCGCTGAAATTAAGTGCGACTGCCGCTTTGAGTGGCATGATCATGTCAAATGCGCTTGCTGCCTCAGAAGGTCAGCCACCGATCGTGGTTGAGCCACTTACTGGAAAGGCGGGTTTTCGGGTTGCTAACTATTTGCCAAAGATGGGCGCTACTTCTCGATTGGGTTTAGTTACTAATGATGGATTAGTAATTGATATCCCTGCAGAAGCAAAGCGTCAAAAAGTGCAACTCTCATTTGACCCAACATCGATGATCTCATTGGCGGGTTCTGGTAATGCTGGTCTCTTAGAGCTTGCCGCGCTTTTCAAGGGTCGCGGCTCAAATCTGCAGAATGTGAATCAAACTATCTTGTTGTCACCAATTCCAAAGCCGCAGGCAAATATTTATTGTGTGGGCTGGAATTACCTAGACCACTTTGAGGAGGGCTTAAAGCATCGTGCTGATAGTGCTGTAAAGGAATATCCAAAAGTGCCCGTATTCTTCTCAAAAGGCACCCAAACTATGAATGGTCCTTTTGACAATATTCCATACGACGCTGGTGTATCAACCATGATCGATTGGGAGGCTGAGCTAGCTGTTGTGATTGGTAAAAAAGGTAAGAATATTTCTGAAGAAAACGCAATGGACTATGTGTTTGGTTATTCAGCATACAACGACACTACAGCGCGCGATATTCAGCAAAAGCGTCACTCAGGCCAGTGGTTTAAAGGAAAGAGTATTGATGGACATGGGCCGATGGGGCCATGGGTAGTTACAGCCGGCGGCGTTAATCTAGATGACACCAGAATTATTTGCAAAGTAAACGGGGTTGAAAAACAAAATGCGAGTTACAAGCAAATGTACTTCAAGATTCCAACCATTATTTCCGAGCTATCACGTGGATTAACCCTTTTGCCAGGCGACATTATTGCTACTGGCACTCCATCTGGAGTAGGGGCGGGTAGGACTCCTCAAGAGTTTATGAAGCCCGGTGACATTATGGAAACTAATATCACCGGCATTGGCATCTTACGTAACAGGATTGGTTAATACGCGATCAATACCACTGTATGCAAGGACTCAAAGAACCCAGAAGTGATGGGTTCCGTCCTTGCCTAGTTGCTCTACTAAACCAAACTCCCAATCTAAGTAAGCCTGCATAGCTGCTGGATCTACGTTAGTACCTTCATAAGGGCGCTTGTAACGATCGAGAGGCGGCGAGGCAAGATGGCTTGGACCTTTTTCTAGCTCTAGACCAGTATTGGCCCAAGCGGCGTTACCACCATCGAGGATCAAGACTTCCGCATCGGTAAGCGCCTTGAATTCTTGTGCTGCAAAAATACTTAGTTCACTTGGAGAACTAGTTAATACATAGCGGTCTACTTTGGGTAATTTGCTCAAGGCATCCTCTAGTAAAGATCGCAGTGCATACCAACTGCCTGGAATATGTCCCTTGACATAATTTGCATGTGTACTGAAATCCACCACAATCGTATTGCTATCTGATTTAAGCCAGTTAGAGAGCGTGCTTGCATCAACGCTTGCAACCTGAGGTAATTGAGGAAGCGGTGCTTTCCATGCGCCCTGCTCTGTAAGATCGGATGGTTTGATGTCATCTAGTACATATACTTCCCATGCCATTTGCGCCAACCAAGAGGCAGGCATATTTGCGCGAACACCACCACCGCTCGGGTCAACGAGAACAATGCGTGCACCTCTAACAGGGGCAACCATTTCGGTTTCTTGGACAAGCTGACCGCCGGGAACTGAGCGAAAGCCAGGCAGGTGGCTGCGTTCATATTCCTCGGGAGTGCGAGTATCAAAAAAGTAAGTTGTTCTCTCCGACTGCTTCATCCAGTCATGAACATTGACCAGATTTGCGCGTTTAACGCCGGCGCGATCAGCCACGTTGCGAGCACGTATAGCTGCCTCTTTGGTTGTGCCCTCACTCACTTCCTTGAACTTGCGACTTTGACCTTTGTCTAGTTCTTGTCCCGCAAGAGTCCAGCCAATTGTGCCGTTACGCAAGGCATTGACCTCATTAGGAATGCCGGCATTAATCAATGATTGAGTACCAATAATGCTGCGAGTTCTACCGGCGCAGTTGACGATTACTTTTGTCTTAGGATTGGGTGCTAATTCAGGTAAACGTAAAACTAGCTCAGCACCAGGAACGCTGATGCCGGTCGGAATGCTCATGGTGTTGTATTCGTCAAAGCGGCGTACGTCAACGACAACGACATCTTCTTTGTTATCTATTAGCTGTTTAACTTCTTGAGCGGATAGTGAGGGGGTGTGGCGTTTTGATTCCACAAGCTCACCAAAGGATTTGCTCGGCACATTAACATCTATAAAAATTTCCCCGCCAGCATTCTTCCACCCTTGAACACCACCCTCAAATACTGAGACATCAGTAAAACCCAGATCAATCAGCCTTTTTGCTGCCAATTCAGCGTAGCCCTCGCCATTATCTAGTGTGACAATAGGAACACTTTTCTTAGGAAGCTTTGCAAAAGCGTCTACTTCAATACGAGACAGAGGTAGATTGGCTGCAAACAGAGGATGCTGACGAGCATGAGGATCCTCTTCTCTAACATCTAAAAATGCAATTTCTTCTTTATTTAAAAGTTTGTTACGAACAAATGAATAGTTTTTTGTTGAAATGCCCATGTATATTTTGTGTCTCTTATTTTGTTTTAAGTTTTATTGAATAGCTTTTAATCTAGCTTTGCGCCTGATTTCTTGACAACATCATGCCAGCGCACAACTTCTTGGTTGATAAAAGTGTTTAATTCGGCGCGGGTCATTTTGGGAACGGTCGCCCCCATGCCTGCCCAACGTTCTTTAATATCTGGCGAGGCGAGAGCGGTTTGGACTTCGGAACTCATTTTGTCGACGATATCTTTTGGGGTGCCTTTAATGGCCCAAAGCGCATACCAGCTAGAAACAACGAAATTACTGATGCCGAGCTCTTGAGCCGTTGGGACATTTGGGAAAGCGGGGCTACGTTGATTGCTGGCAACAGCGACTGCAATTAATTGACCGCTTTTAATAAAAGGTGCAGCACCAGCAAGGGTGTCAAACATCATATCCACTTGACCGGCGACAAGGTCTTGTAGCGCTGGTCCAGTGCCGCGATAAGGGATATGTGTAATAAATAATTTATTCTGAATCTTAAATAGCTCGCCTGTTAGGTGCTGTGAAGTTCCATTTCCGGTTGAGGCGT
Organism: Polynucleobacter sp. MWH-UH23A; assembly: GCF_040409805.1. Lineage (NCBI taxonomy): Bacteria > Pseudomonadati > Pseudomonadota > Betaproteobacteria > Burkholderiales > Burkholderiaceae > Polynucleobacter > Polynucleobacter sp. MWH-UH23A. The sequence goes on along the minus strand of NZ_CP099572.1, from coordinate 1,383,997 downwards.
AGTTATATTTACCTGGATGTTTACGAATTTCTTCAATGATGGATTTCAAATCATTCTTAGGAAACTTTGTCGGGTTGACAACAATGACATGTGGCACGCTACCGATAATTGCAATCGGCTCAAAATCCTTAGTGATGTCATACGAAAGATTTTGATACATGCTGGGGGCAATGGAATGATGAACTGCGCCTAGTAACCAGGTATATCCATCTGGTGCCATTTTTGCCGCAGCTGCAGCACCAACAGTGCCACCTGCACCACCTCGGTTATCCACCACAATCGAGTCATTTAATTGAACCGAAAGTTGCTTAGCCAAGGGGCGCCCAAAGGCATCTACAGCGCCACCGGGAGGAAAAGGGTTGATAAATGTAATCGGGCGATTGGGAGCGGGCCAAGAGCCCGTTTGGGCGAATCCCAAGCCAGAAAGTAGGCTGATAGCTAATAAAAGTAGGATTTTTTTCATGATTATTGTGGTTTTTCCAGATTTTCTCTAATTAAAGCATGTTGCCCAAAATGCCGCTTCTAAGAGTTATCCCTGATGAAAATGACCGTTTTTTGCACTTTTTATAGGGATATACTGATTTCGCTGTAGGTATGACTATTTACTTGATTAATGGGAGACGAGATGTCACAACACGATACATTGTTAGCTGCTTTTGAAACTTATAAGGCTGAAAACGAAAAGTTTATTGAAAAAGGTATTAAGGCATCTGCTGCTCGCGCCCGTAAGGCCTTGCAAGAGATTGCAGGTGCTTGCAAAGAGCGTCGCAAAGAAATCACTGCTGCAAAAGAAGCAATGGAAGCTAAGAAATAATTCTTACCCTAATTGATCAAAAAAGCCTGGCTCACAAAGCTGGGCTTTTTTGTTTCTAGCCCTCGACTCCAAAAAGAGTTAACTTCATCGCCTGACTGCGAATCTTTAGAAGACTTTGATATTCAGTGCTATGTGCCCAAGCATGTGCGGCTTCTTTGCTTGGAAAGTGTAATTCAACACAGGCGCTAAATGCCTCACACCCAAGTTCATTCCAAAATACTTCGGTTAGTGAGCCTCTAAACTCGATACTGCCTTTATATTGTTCAACGGTCTTACCAACTTGAGCGCGATATTGCTCAAAAGCGGAATGGTCTGTAAGCTTAATTAAGCCGATGACTTTGACTGCCATAGTATTCATGTCCTTTAAGAAAGAGGCTGCTGAAAATAGTGTATATCCACGCTATAGTTTGATTATGAATAAAGATCAATTTTTACAAGAATTGTTTCAGTTAGGGTATCCAGAGCCCGTTGAGGTAACGCAACCACCTAGTGGTCATCTTGATAACCATACTCACCCATTTGCGGTTCGTGCACTCGTGGTTGATGGATATATTGAAATTGAATCGAATAACGGATCAATAAAATATCAAGCAGGGGATATGTTTGAGCTGGCGTATGAGCAGCCTCATTCTGAAACTTATGGTCCTGCAGGAGTTAAGTATCTGGCATCGCGCAAGCAATGAACAATAAAAACAATTGAGTACTGAAGAAAGTTAGGATCAATATGAAAATCGGATTTATCGGGTTAGGTAATATGGGTTTACCTATGGCAATCAATCTATTAAAAGCGGGTCATGAGGTAACTGGCTTTGATCTAGTGCAAGGACAGATTGATGCATTTGCAGTAGCAGGGGGCAAAGTGGCCAAGAGTGCCAACTCGACAGCCGATCGAGCCGATGTTGTCATTAGTATGCTGCCTGCTTCACGTCACGTGGAAGGCTTGTATCTTGGCGCGAATGGTTTGATAGCTCATGCCAACCCCAAGACTCTATTGGTCGATTGCTCAACGATTTCACCAAAAGTTGCGCAGGCTGTTGCAGCAGAGGCGAAGGCTAAGGGTTTCGCGATGGTTGATGCACCTGTGTCAGGTGGTACTGCGGGTGCTCAAGCAGGAACATTGACTTTTATGGTTGGTGGAGAAAATTCCGTTGTGGAATGCCTACGTCCAATCCTGGAAAAGATGGGCAAAAACATTTTTCATGCGGGTGGAAGCGGCGCAGGTCAGACAGTAAAAGTGTGCAATAACATGCTCTTGGGTATTCAGATGCTGGGGACCAGCGAGGCGTTACGTTTGGGCATCGCGAATGGTATGGATCCTAAGGTGCTCTCGGACATTATGTCTAAGAGTTCAGGCCGTAATTGGGCGCTGGAGTTATACAACCCTTGTCCTGGCGTAATGGAAAATGTTCCTTCATCAAAGGGCTACGCTGGCGGATTTGGAGTAGACCTCATGCTCAAAGATATGGGTTTGGCAATAGAGAATGCTCAAGATCTTGGCGCAAGCGTTCCGCTTGGAAGATTATCTAGACAGCTTTACGAGTCTCACAGTAAGGCTGGAAATGGTCAGCTCGATTTCTCAAGCGTATTTAATCTCAAAGACTAACTTAAGAATACTTACGAAACAGCCAAAGGCTTGCCTTGGCGTTTGCTCATTTGACCAATCACGCGAGCGCCTAAAAAGTGATGTTGGTTAAAGACATCCAACACCTCTTTTACAGATTCAGGGCTGCATGATACTAATAAACCACCACTGGTTTGAGGGTCAGTTAAGAGGGCGCGTTGCGCTGTAGTGAAATTCGTAGGAATGCTAACCTCGTCGCCATAGCTTAGCCAATTACGGTCGGAGGCTCCAGTGATTACCCCATCATCTGCGAGATTCTGAACATTAGAAAGCAAGGGTACCTGACTCCAATCAATATGAGCTGTGCAATTAGAGGCACGAGCCAACTCGAGAGTGTGACCTGCTAAGCCAAAGCCAGTGACATCGGTTAATGCATGTACACCACTGATTTTTGCTAAGTCTGGACCGGCAGAATTGAGTTTCGTGGTGTTAGAAATCATTTCACGATATCCGTCTGGACCGAGTAGATCTTTCTTGAGGGCGGCCGATAAAATACCTACGCCTAGTGGCTTACCCAGAATGAGGACATCTCCGGGTTGAGCGCTGGCATTACTTTTGACGCGCTTAGGATCAACGATGCCAATGGCAACTAGTCCATAGATCGGTTCAACTGAATCAATTGTGTGACCGCCAGCAATCGGTATGCCTGCGCTTCTGCAAGCTTCAGCTCCGCCTTCCATAATTCTGGCAATCGTTTTATTGGACAGTACTTTAATAGGCATACCAACTAATGCGAGGGCAAAGAGTGGTGTTCCGCCCATAGCGTAGATGTCGCTAATCGCATTAGTGGCGGCTATTTTTCCAAAATCAAATGGATCATCCACGATGGGCATAAAAAAGTCAGTCGTAGCAACGATCGCCTGCGATTCATTGATTTGATATACAGCAGCATCATCTGAGGTTTCAATGCCAATCAAGAGCTCTTTAGGAAAAGGCAATTGCGGAACATTCTTCAGAATTTCAGAGAGAACGCCGGGAGCGATTTTGCAACCACAACCACCTCCATGAGAGAGGGAGGTAAGGCGTGGCTCAATGAATTCGCCAGAGTTATTTGGTGTGGACATGTTGGCTATTTTAGCCAATCAGGCTTCTGGTACTAGGGATTCCAAAGATTGGGAACTAGAGTATTGGCATAGCCTGATACGAAAGATTTCTCGGCGCCAGTGATTGGATCGAAGACAGAGCGCTGAATTCTGCCGATATTGCCACCATAGACATGAATACTGATCGAAGTTTGATTGGAAAGATTGTTTTCCACCACATGGATATCGTGTGTATTAGGAGAAACGGTATCGACATGCCCTGGCGGACAGATGCAAGAAGCGCCCGCTTTAAAGCCCCCATCTGCCTGACGATAGAAGGGGGTTCCTTTTTCTTCACCACGTAATTGCCCAACCATGCCCCAAACGGTATGGTTATGTAAGGGCGTCTTTTGTCCAGGGCCCCAGACAAAACTTACAATGGAGAACCGATCTAATGGGTCTGCATACAAAAGATATTGCTGGTAATACTGTGGATGTGGCTTTGTAAATTCCGTAGGAAGCCAGTCATCTACCGCAATCAGATTCTCGAGCAGTTTTTTACCCTTGGTAAAAATAATTTCCTCATTGGGATTCTGATCAAGTAGTCGACTTAATTCTTTAACAAAGGTGAGAAGCTTGCTATCAGCCATCATTTTCTCCATCGTAGAAATAGCTCTAGCCTGTCAGTCCTGAAACAGCCAATCAGGCCAAGCCTTCGGTTTGAGAGTATTGGTATCAACGCAGACTATGTGAAGTGTAGCGCTGGCAATTACTTGCATTTCATTGCTATCTGGAAGCTTGCGTTGAGCGGTCTGTTTGACGCTCACTTGTGTACGACCGCGATGCTCGATCACTTGGTCAATATGCAAAAGATCATCTAGTCTGCCAGGCTTATAGAAGTTCATGGTGAGTTCGCGAACTGGCATCACAATATTGAATTCATTCATGAGCTTAGTCGGGCTCTGACCGCGTTGGGCCAGCCATTCAGCACGGCTACGCTCAAAAATTTCAAGATAGCGACCGTGATAAACAAAACCTGCTGCATCGGTATCCGAATAACAAACACGATGAACGTAAGTAAAGACAGAGGGATTTGGATTGGGGGTGGCAGTCATAGAAAGCAAGTCTAAGTTGGTAATACCATCATCATATTACGGTGAGGGATACCCGCTTCATCGTAGATTGGGCCACTCGTTATAAAACCAAGTTTTTCATAGAATGGAATTGCGTTTACTTGGGCATGCAATATGAGGGAGAAAACACCTTTTGATTGGGCGGCCTCAATCAACACCCTCATGATTTGACGACCTAGCCCTTTATTGCGAAAAGAGCTCAAAATCGCCATACGCCCAATTTGACCAGATCCGTCACTATGTGTATGTAATCGAGCTGTCCCAATACAGTTATTCTCAGAGTAAGCGAGGACATGCAAGGCAATCGGGTCAATTTCATCGATTTCAAGATCCTCTGGTACCTTCTGTTCAAGGATAAAAACCTCACGCCTGACCCGGAAGGCGTCTTTTCGAGCTTCTTGCCACGGTTTAATGAGGATGTCTAAATGCATAGGTTTGTTGAGGATAGCTCTCTCAATTTAACAAATTAATCTCTGATTGGAGTCTGATTAATTATGGTTACAATAAAATTAGCGATTCGTCCTTGAATCCATAAACCCTTTATTCAATTAGGAGTTACTTTGAAGAAATCTTTACTTGCTAGCTTATTTGCCGCTATTGGTATTGCCTTTACCGCCTCGGCCTTTGCTCAATTGCCTACAAAAATGTTGCCTTTGGCTGCTGATGTAGTTGTTCTTAGTGCAACTGTAGATTCAGTAGATGCAAAAAAACGTATTGTTGTCTTAAAAGATGCGAATGGAAATTTGGCGCAGATGAACGTAGCTAAGTCTGTAAATGATTTAGATAAAGTTAAGAAGGGCGATGTTTTCTTGGTTGAGCATGCCCAAGCGATTGCAGTTGGATTAACTGCTGCCGCTAAAGATGCCAAGCCAGGTGTTTCTGGTGTGCGTTCAGTTGTGATTGCTGGTAAAGGATCTGCAAAACCATTCGAAGAGACTACCGATACGATTTATGCAACAGTAAAGATCGGCACTATCGATCAAAAAACTCGCATCGTCACTTTCACAATGCCTAATGGTGAGAAACAAAAAGTGAAGGTTGATCCAAGCGTACTCGGTCTTGAGAAATTTAAAGCCGGTGATGATGTCATGGTTGAGTTCGTTGACGACACCGCGATTGGCTTTGCAACACCTAAGAAGTAATTCTTAATTTGTAATTACTGGATAAATCCAGTTAAAAGAAAAGCCCGCATTTGCGGGCTTTTTCTATTGAGCAATTGAATATTGATTAAGCTTCTTTTGCTACCATCACATCAGAGGCTTTAATGACCGCCCATGCTTGATCGCCTACTTTAAGATTGAGCTCGCTAACCGCTTCGTTAGTGATTGAGGCAGTCACAATATGGCCTCCTCCAATATCTAACTTCACGTGAGAAGTGGTTTGACCCATTTTGAGCTCAACGACCTTGCCGCTAAGGGTATTACGAGCGCTTAACTTAACTTTCAGTTCCATATTTTCTCCTAATGAACATATTGCTTGGCATATGTAGCATCATTATAGAGAGGCTCTTTGTACTTTGATTTACCGTAATCGCGAATAATCTTTTGACCTTCATTCGAAGATACAAATTGAATGAATTTCACGGCAATATCTCGATTGGCGGTTGCTCCTACTGGGGCAGCGAGAGCGTCATAAGTATTGACTAAAAATGCGTCGCCACGATAAAGAATCTGTAGATTTGGCGCAATATCTTTTTCTGCTACCCAAGTGCTGCTATCGGTCATGAAATAAGCATCTTCAGCATTAGCCTTTTTGAGGGATGCAGTCATAAAATCATTGGTGACGATATACCATGAGCCATTAGGATTGATGCCAGCCTTCTTCCAGATATCCATTTCCTTTTGGTGAGTTCCGGAATTATCGCCCCTAGAAATGAAATTGCTTTGAGTGCTGGCGATTCTGGAATAGGAATTCGCACCGCTAGAAGCTGTCTTGATGCTGGCTGGATCATTTTTGGGTCCAACAATATAAAACTCATTTGATCCAATTAATGTCCTATTGACTGCCCATCCCTCGGCGATGGCTTTGTTGACCGCATCCGGTGCATGCACCATGATCATGTCAACCTGCGCATTTTTGAGTAGCTTTAAAGAGGCACCACTACCTGCTTTGATCCAGATTAAGCGAGCACCTTCTTTTTTATCAAAAGCCTCCCCTAAGGCTTGAAGAAGTCCTAGCTCCCCAGGACTTCCAGTGGCCAAAGTAAAGCTTTTGACACCTTTGCCATAAACGGCCTCTGGGGTAAGTGGGTTACTTTGCGCCATGGCTAGTTGGGATCCAGTGCTAACTAATAGACCTAGAAATATTGCCTTTAATGTAAGTGCTAAGCGCATGATTATTTCTTGGCATTAGGGAAGAAGAGTTGTTCGCCACCAATTTGATAGCTGGCAATTACATCTTGACCATTTTTAGAAACTAGCCAATCAATAAATGCCTGACCCTCTGCTTTTTTCACGGATGGGAATTTGGCTGGGTTCACCAACATCACGCCATATTGATTAAAGAGTTTTGGGTCACCCTGAACGAGGATTGTCAGGTCACCACGATTTTTAAAGCTTAACCAAGTGCCTCTGTCGGCAAGGATGTAGCCATTCATAGCGGAGGCGGTATTGAGAGCAGGGCCCATGCCTGAGCCGGTTTCCTTGTACCAAGATTGGCTTGGTGAGACAGCAATGCCTGCGCCTTTCCAGTAGCGGAGTTCAGCAGCATGAGTGCCACTCTTATCGCCACGAGAGACAAATGGCGCCTGTGCAGCAGCAATTTTCTGAAGAGCTGCCTGAATATCTTTGCCACCACCCACTTTCGCAGGATCGGATTTAGGCCCAATTAATATAAAGTCGTTGTACATCACTTCATAGCGTTTAGTCGCATAGCCATCTTGTACAAATTGCTCTTCAGCAGGTTTGTCATGAACAAAGATCACATCAGCATCACCGCGACGACCAATATCTAATGCCTGACCAGTGCCAACAGCGACAACTTTGACATCAATGCCGGATTTCATCTTAAAGATAGGCAGGATGTATCCAAATAAGCCGGATTGTTCTGTAGAGGTGGTGGACGAAACAATGATGCTCTTATCTTGAGCATGAACGTTCGGCGTCAATATAAATCCAAGGCATGCAAGGCTTAGTAAAAACGACTGGAATAATTTTTTCATGAAATACCTCATACAAATACATAGGGGGTTGAGCAAATTTGTATCATCGCATACATTTATACTTAATGAATATGCAAAAAATTACATATGCGAATAGAAACTAGACCAATCCTTATTCTGAATACCCAAGATCCAGAGAAGGATGCTATTGATCTTTACTGGTTAGTAGGGTTATTGAAGGATATCCGCGGCGGCAGTTCATTAGTGTTGGCGAGCAAGAACTCTGGCATCTCATATCGTGGAGTTTGGGGGAAATTGAATCAGATAGAGGCAAGCCTTGGCATACCTTTAATGATTCGTACCAAAGGTCACGGATCTAAATTGACGGAGTTCGGCTCATTTCTGTGTCAATTTATTGAAGAAATGCAAGGGTCATACTCGCAGCATGGAGTGGGTTACCAAGATGCTTTGCAAAGAGAAATTAAGAAACATCAAAAAATAGAGAGTGCTCGCTGGAATTTTTACTCCAGCAGTGATTCGATTATTCAGAAGGCCGTTGCTGAAGTGAGGGGATTTGGTTTAAAGATTGCAGGTTCTGGAGAGTCTTTAGAGCAACTATTGAGTAACAATGCCCACATTGCCGGGTACCATGTATCAGATGAAAAAAGTTCTCAGATTATTCATCAACGATTACGCAAACACAATATTGAAATATTTCCGGTAATGAAGCGAACACAAGGCTTTATCGTGAAGAAGGGGAATCCTTTTCATATTCAAACGATCGAGGATTTGCTAAACCCTAAAATTCGTTTCATTAACCGTCAAATAAGCTCTGGTACGAGGCTATTGCTTGACACCTTGCTGTTGGAGCAAGGTATTGAGCCTACAGACATTAATGGTTACCTTCATGAAGAATTTACCCATTCAGCGGTTGCTAATGCAATTTTGGCTGGCAAGGCTGACGTTGGCATTGGAGTTAAGAATATTGCATTAGAAAATGGACTGGGTTTCGTGCCCCTAAAAGACGAGATATTTTTTATTGCAATGCATAAAGATATGCTCGCTCATCCAGAGTCATCTAAGTTAATTCGTAAGATTCGTAGTTATTCAGGTAGTGCCTCAGGCTATAAATCTATTAGCCTGAATCGCCAAGTTCAAAATTGGCTCTAGATTGAGTAATTAGATAGAATGGCTTTGCCTATGTCACTTTTCTCAACTTCACTGCTTGTTCCTCTTTTGTTATGCGCAAACCTAGCATTTGCACAGGGCACTACCGTTGCTGTTGCCGCCAATATGAAAGATGCTTTTACTGAAATTGCCTCTGCTTTTAAATCAACTAGCAAGTCCGATATGAGGGTAGTGTATGGCTCGTCAGGTAATTTCACTGCTCAGATCATGAATGGCGCACCATTTAATTTGTTTATTGCGGCTGATGAGCATTTCCCGATGGAGCTCTATAAGAATGGCAAGACGATTGATGAGGGGGTAGTTTACGCCGTAGGTAAATTGGCTTTAATTGCGAAAAACAATTCAGGAATTGTTTTGTTAGATAACAAAGTGGAGTTGGCAAAAGCCATCACCAAGGCTAACAAAGTTGCGATTGCCAAGCCAGAGTTAGCGCCCTATGGAAAGGCGGCGGTTGAATTTCTGAAAGCCGAAGGACTATGGGATCTTGCAAAAGATAAGTTGGTTTACGGAGATAATATCGGGGTTGCGACGACTTATGTTGTTACCGGTGCAGCAGAGATTGGCTTTACTGCACTTTCTCTTGCAAAGTCACCTGAGGTGACTAAAGAAACGACTTCCATTTTGCTGAACCCTAGTCTCTATGAGCCTATTAGGCAAAGAATGGTGCTGATCAAGGGTGCGCCACAGGACGCAAAGGATCTATATCGATTTATGCAGGGTGCTCAGGCTAGGGCGATTTTAGTTAAATACGGTTACGCAAAGCCTTAGTTATTACCTTAGTTTCTCAACGCCTTAAGACTTCATGTATTGGCGCATTGCCTGCAACATCTCTTGAGGCGATTGGTCTAACTGATCTACCACTGCGGCATAGTCTTCCGGGGGGCGATTTTGGCTGAGCTTAAATTTACCAACTAGATTCTGAATATCGATTTCAATCCCGACAATCGCTTTCAGCATGGTCTGCACATATTCTTCTGGAGCATCATCTAGCCTCCAGTTGGATTGATAGGTGGGCTCATGAATATCAGTCATTTGAGCTACATGACTTCTAAGCCATTGTGCATCTTCAATGAGCTTGATACTGCCTTGTGCATGAACAACCGCATAGTTCCAGGTTGGCACCACTTTGCCAGACTCTTTTTTTGATGGATACCACGCGGGGGTGATGTATGCATTAGGACCATTAAAGATTGCAGCAACTGCTGTATCTGAACTCTGCGCAATCTTCATGAGTGGATTCATTCTGGCGATGTGGCCATGCAACTTCTTTTTATCAGTACTTAACATCAAGGGTAGGTGATTGACCTCTAGCTGGCCATGAAGCTTGCCAACAAGAGTGGCGAGTGGGTACTCTTGGATGAGTTGTGCTAGTAGTGCTTGGTCATCTACAGCAAAGTGTTTTGGCAGGTACATGTCGAGTGATGTTTAAGAGTTTTAATTAGTATGCATTAGTGCACATACTTTTGTTTTGGATCAAGCATTGATGGCTAAAAATGGCGCATTATTGCACTGAAATCCCATCATTTTGCATGAATGATATTCATTCTCATTTGTCGCTATAATGAACTATCAGCAGGCAAAATCAAACGTATTGAATACATTCCATGAATTTAGACCAAGTCAGTCTAGGCAGTCTTTATCGGGTGAGCGTTGTTAACGCACCCAAAGGTGCCCCTCAAATTAAGGGACAGTTGGAAGACATTGGCTTTTTGCCGGGCGAGCAGGTCACCTTATTGCGTAAGGGTCTGCTAAAAAAAGGACCCTATCTTGTTCGTGTCGGCGCCTCGACATTCGCTTTGCGCCACTCTGAAGCACGCATGATTGAAGTGGAGTTGGTTAATGGCTGAGTCCACAGTTCATTTTTTCCCAAGCGAGCCTCTCGTTGCGTTATTGGGTAATCCCAATTGTGGAAAAACTGCGCTATTTAATTTACTCACTGGAAGTCGACAAAAGGTCGCTAATTACTCTGGCGTGACGGTTGAGCGCAAAGAAGGGCGCTTAACTTTAGCCTCAGGAAAAAATGTTCGTATATTAGATCTGCCTGGTGCTTACAGCCTCTACCCTAGATCGCTTGATGAGCGTGTTACTTGTAATGTGCTGATGGGTCGAGCAGAAGGTGAGAAGCGCCCTGATTTGGTTTTATGTATTTTGAGTGCGATGAACTTGCGCCGAAATCTACGTCTAGTATTGGCTGCAAAGCGCTTGGGTTTACCCTGCGTAGTCGTTCTCAATATGCTCGATATCGCTAAGCGCCAAGGCTTAGAGATTGATACGACGGCACTTTCAAAAGAACTGGGTTTGCCGGTTGTAACCAGTGTGGGTATCCAGGCCAATGGGGCTGATCAAATTAAGTCATTTTTGACTGAATTAGACTGGCGCAATCTCAATGCGCTGCGCACAGGCACTGGTGATGCCACTCTTGAAAATGTTGCCTCACATATCGCTCACGCTGAGGCTGACAATGTGCAGGTGCAACGTATCCTGCAAAACTTAGGCTTAGATCAAATCATTCCTGATCGTCTCAGTGATCGATTGGATTCGGTCTTATTGCATCCAGTATTAGGCCCGACTATTTTGGTAGTTCTACTCTTTTTTATATTCCAGGCAGTATTTAGTTGGGCTACCGTTCCGATGGAAATGATTAAGGCATCAGTTGAATATCTCGGCGGTCAAATTGGCGATATTCTTCCAGATACATGGCTGCGTAGTTTGTTGATCAACGGCATTCTGGCGGGTCTTGGTGGTGTGGTGATTTTCTTGCCTCAAATCTTGATTTTGTTTTTCTTTATTTTGTTGCTCGAAGAGTCTGGTTATTTACCAAGGGCCGCATATCTATTGGATAGGGTAATGGGGTCTGTAGGCTTGTCTGGCCGATCATTCATTCCTTTACTTTCGAGCTTTGCATGTGCGATTCCTGGAATCATGGCGACGAGAAGTATTTCGAATGCACGCGATCGCTTGGTAACCATTTTGATTGCGCCCATGATGACTTGTTCGGCGCGTTTGCCGGTATATGCACTGTTGATCTCTGCATTCATTCCTCAACAAAAGCTTTGGGGCAATATTGATTTGCAGGGCCTGGTTTTATTCTTGCTTTACCTTGCTGGAATATTGGGAGCAATGGCAGTTGCATGGGTCTTAAAGCGCTTTGCGAGTGAGCAGTTCCGCACCAATGTATTAATGATGGAGTTGCCGAGCTATCACCTTCCCCGATTGGGTAACCTGGCCATCAGCTTGTGGCAGCGCGCAGAAATATTCTTGCGCCGAGTTGGTGGCGTTATCTTAGCGATGACAATTGGCCTGTGGGTACTTTCTAGTTTTCCATTGCCCCCAGAAGGCGCGAGCTTGCCACCGATTCAGTACAGTTTTGCTGGCATGCTGGGCGAAGCGCTTGCGCATATCTTTTCGCCTATTGGATTTAATTGGCAAATCAGTATTGCCTTAGTGCCAGGAATGGCTGCGCGTGAGGTAGTAGTGAGCTCATTAGCTACGGTTTATGCCTTATCTAGCTCAAGCGCAGATACTGCCGAGGCATTGATACCGCTGATTTCGAGTGATTGGTCATTGGCTACAGCACTTTCCTTATTGGCGTGGTTTGTGTTCGCTCCGCAGTGCCTATCTACTATTGCTGCAGTTAAGCGTGAAACTGGTGGATGGAAAATTCCAGCGGTGATGTTAAGTTATCTATTTGGACTGGCATATATCGCCTCCTTCATTACCTATCGCATCGCTATTCATTTTGGCTTGGGATGATTGGGATCAGCATTTATGCTTGATGCCTATTTAGCAAAGCAAAAGTCACCCTAGGGTGACTTTCTTTATTGAGAAAGCGAACTACTTATCAGAGAATTTACTCAGCAATAAAAGTATTCTCAAGCTTACCAATACCACCCATTTCGACAACGACGACATCGCCATTAACCAAATATTTTGGCGGCTTAAATCCGATACCAACCCCAACTGGTGTGCCGGTAGCAATAAGGTCCCCAGGGTAGAGAGTGATACCCGCTGAAACAGTGGCGATCATATTCGGTATATTAAAGATGAAGTCCTTGGTATTGGAGTTCTGACGCAGTTCACCATTGACCCAGCACTTGACTGGAATGTCATCATGTTTCACCTCATCAGCCGTAACTACCCATGGGCCCATTGGGCAGAAAGTATCAAAGCTTTTGCCTAAAAACCATTGTTTATGACGTTGTTGCCAATCACGTGCAGTAACATCGTTAATCGCAGTGTAGCCCCAGACATGCTTCAATGCGTCTGCCTCGCTAATGCCTTTTCCGCCTTTGCCGATCACGATAGTTAATTCAGCTTCATAGTCAATGCAAGTTGAAACAGCTGTCGGGATGATGACATTCGTATTTGGACCTGTTACAGCCTCAGGTGGCTTAGTAAAGAAAATCGCGTGCGATGGAATATCTTCTCCTGGTTTTGCACTACCATCAAAGCCGCTATTGGAAAACTCTTTAGCGTGTTCGTGATAGTTTTTACCAACACAGAAAATATTTCTACGAGGACGAGGTACGGGAGCAAGTAAGCGTATATCACTCATTGCATGGGTTGCTGCAGGCTTAGGTTTTTTGCCTGCTAGATCCGCTTTCAAAATGGCGACGATCCCTTCTTCACTGACATCAACCCCCAAATCTAATTCCTGAATGCTTTTCTCATCTTGGGAAACAATGCCAACGCGAGTTTTAGAAGGCTCTTTGACTAAGGAAAATGCGGCGTATTTCATGATTGCTATCTCCAGTGGGGGTTATGTCTATGCCAACCCTTGTTTATTGTGATCATTCTTATAGTAGGATAAAGAGCATAAATAATAACTAAATTACGATTTAGAGACAAAAATGAGACAAATCTTCATACTTGGCCGTGCGCTAAGCTTCTTTGCGGCATCCATTATTTCTATAACTGCATGTGCGCAAGCACCTGAACCCTGGCCAACAAAACCCATCACTATGGTTGTTCCATTTCCACCAGGTGGCGTTGCTGATGCTGTAGGCAGGCCTGTAGCGGAAGCCTTAACTCGTATCTTGGGTCAACCAGTTGTTGTAGAAAATAAAGCAGGTGCCGGTGGTGGCATTGGTATGGCAGCAGTTGCTAAATCCAAGCCTGATGGCTACACCATTTTGATGGCTTTATCGTCTATTTCGATTATTCCTGAAGCTGACAAAGTGGTGGGGCGCGAACAGTCTTTTCAATTAAATCAACTCAAACCGATTGCACGCTTTACTGCTGACCCAACGGTATTAGTTGTAAGGGCGGATAGCCCCTGGAAAGATTACAAGTCATTTGTGGCTGCAATGCGCGCTAATCCTGGTAAATACAATTTTGGTTCATCAGGCAACTATGGAACAATGCATGTGCCCATGGAGATGCTCAAATCTTCTGAAAAGTTTTATATGGTGCATATTCCCTATACCGGCGCTGGCCCAGCGATTGTGGGTCTTTTGGGTGGGCAAGTAGATGCAATTGCGACAGGACCTTCTTCAATAGTTCAGCAAATCAGAGCGGGTAAAGTTCGCGCCTTGGCACACTGGGGTGATGGCAGATTAGTAAGCATGCCCGAAGTTCCTAGTTTTAAAGAAATGGGCGTGAAGATTGAATTCTCACAATGGGCAGGTTTATTTGTACCAAGTGCCACCCCTGATTACATCACCAATAAGTTACGTGAAGCCGCTAAGCAAGGGGCAAATGATGAGCGTGTACGTTCAGTGATTAATGGCGCAGGAAGTCCAATTCAGTACATGGATGCGCCAGAGTTCAAAGTCTATTGGGATAAAGAGTCCGCACAGATGGGTGAGGTCGTTCGCAAGATCGGCAAGGTTGAGTAATGAAAAAGGTTCTGTTTTTAGCTCTATTGTTTGGTGCAGCAAATGTATTTGCCGCTTCTGTGCAAGAGCAAATGGATCAAGATCCAAAAGTAAAAGCCGTAATTGAAGAGTTAGTGATTGCCAATCATATTTTGTATGACCAAAATGCAGTTGATGGCTATGGACATATCAGTGTGCGTAATCCCGCCAATCCCAATACGTTCTTTTTGGCCAGAAGCGTTGCTCCTTCTACCGTAAAAGTTGAAGATATTATTGAGTTTGATATGAACGGCAAGGCGCTTAATGGCGATACTAGAGTTGCTTATGGTGAGCGTTTTATTCATAGTGGCATTTTGAGGAATCGCCCTGACCTCAATTCAGTGATTCATGGCCATGCGCCACCCATCTTGCCTTACGGTTTAACTGGTACTACTCTAAAGCCCGTGTATCACATGAGCTCCTTTTTGGGCGAAGGTGCCCCGATATTTGAGATTCGTAATTTTGCCAAGCCAAATCCTGATACGGATATGTTTATAAGTAATGTCGAGTTGGGTAATGCTTTATCGCAAGCCATGGGCCTTCAATACTTTGTATTGATGCGTGGTCATAGCTATGCAGCAGGTGGTGACTCAATCAAAAAGGCTGCATTTAGGGCAATCTATGCAATCCAGAATGCCAGCATTCAGTCGGAAGCTATGAAGATAGGGCAGGTGCAATATCTCACTCCTGGCGAAGCTTCGATTTCGCAAGAGACTATTGAAAAGACCATTGGTAGGCCATGGCAACTTTGGTCTGAACGTGTTAAAAAATCACAACCTTAATCTGGAGTTAAATACATCATGAAATGTCAGCATCCTTTACAGCTTATTACGACGATATTTGCCTTGCTTTTTATATCTGGATTGGCAAATGCTCAGTCTGGCGAAAATACCTATAAGCAAGTGTGTGCAAATTGCCATGGGGCAGGCGTATTGAATGCGCCAAAGTTTGGCGACAAGGCAAAGTGGGCACCACTTATTGCCGAAGGGCAAGTAACTCTGACAGCTCATGCATATTTTGGAGTGCGTGGTATGCCGCCCAAGGGAGGTAATCCCAATTTAAGTGTTGAAGGTTTTTCTGATGCGCTGGTTTACATGGTTAATAACTCCGGTGGAAACTGGAAGTCACCAGATGCCAAAACCATTGCCGCAATCAATAAAGAGATTGAGGCTCGCAAAGCGGGAATAAATAAGAAGTAAACATTTTTAAGCACTCAATTAATTCATCAATATAAAAAAGACGGAGACAAGATGAATCAATATATGTTTTGGCGTAAAAAGTGCGCGACCTTAGGTGCAGTCATATTTGCATCCGCATTTGCGCTTACATCAGCGATCGCCCAGCCATTCCCAAACAAGCCAGTCAAAATTATTGTGACTGCAGCGCCTGGCGGAACCACCGATATTGCTTCTCGTGCTTTATCGGATATTTTGGGCAAAGAGTTGGGTCAGCCTGTGATTGTGGAGAATAAGGCAGGTGGCGCTGGCATTATCGGTATTCAGGCATTGTTGGCAGCCCCAGCAGATGGATACACCATGGCGATGGGCAATATTGGCCCAAACGCTATCAACTACAGTCTTTATAAAAACCTCCCATACAAAATGGAAGATATGGAGCCAGTCACTATTGTGATTGCTAATCCAAATGTATTGGTTGTAAACCCTGAAGTTCCCGCTAAGACTGTTGCTGAGCTGGTGGCTTTGGCAAAAGCAAATCCTGGTAAGTATTCATTTGCATCTTCTGGTCGAGGCCAGTCAATTCATATGTCTGGAGAGTTATTTAAGACTCAAGCGGGTATCGATATTATTCATGTGCCATATAAGGGCGCTGGTCCGGCCTTGGCTGATTTATTAGCCGGACAAACGAGCATGATGGTCGATAACCTACCCAGTTCAATGCAGTACATTAAATCTGGGAAGTTACGTGCTTTAGCGGTCACTAGCAAGAATCGTGTTGCAGAGTTGCCAGATGTGCCAACAATGATTCAGTCGGGTTACCCTAACTTTGACGTAACAGCTTGGTTTGGTCTATTTGTTCCAGCGGGAACGCCAAAACCAATTATTGATAAGCTTTATGCGGCTGTAAAAAAATCGCTTGAAACCCCTGAAATCAGGCAGCGCTGGAAAGATCTTGGCGGTTGGGCGGTAGGTGATACACCAGCAAATACCAAACTATTCATTGCAGCTGAAAAGAAGAAGTGGGAGCAGGTAGCTCAGCAAGCAAAAATTGAAGCCGAGTAAAAACGAACTTCATCAGAATTCATTTCAGCATAAAAAATAAGGGGCCTCAATAGGCCCCTTATTGCATCCACCCTTACCAATAAATTAATTAATATTTAATCTGCTTTGATATTGGCATCTTTAATTACTTTGGCCCACATATTGAGCTCACGTGTAATACGTTTGCTAGATTCTGCTGGAGATAAGTAATTTACGTAGACGCCAGCGGCAAGCATGCGCTCTTGCACATCTGGACGTTGCAGGATGGATTTGATCTCGGTACTGAGTTTATAAATGATGGCTTTTGGGGTCCCCGCAGGGGCTTCAATACCAAACATACTGACCACATCAAAGTTGGGCAGACCGGTGGCTTCGGTAATAGTCGGTACATCAGGTAATTGACTAATACGCTTGTTAGTAGTGACTGCTAGCGCTCTTAGCTGACCTGCTTGAATAAACTGCAATGCAGCTGGCACAGTTTCTGACATGGATAAGACTTGACCGCCAACAAGGTCTGTCATTGCAGGGCCGCTACCTTTATATGGAACGTGTAATAAATCTAAGCCCAGTTGATATCTGAACATTTCCATTGCGAGACGTTGGGGTGCACCTGCGCCCGAAGAGGCAAAGGTGAGTTTGCCTGGATTGGCTTTGGCATAGGCAATGAATTCCTTCATGTTCTTCACTGGAACCGAAGGATTTACAACAAACACAAGAGGCACGACACCCACAATCGCAACGGGTGTGAAATCTTTCTCTAAGTTGTACTTGATTTTGTCTTTATCTAAATTACTGTTAATAGAGTGCGAGGTAAGGGCGCCCATTAATAAGGTATATCCATCGGGCGCAGACTTAGCAACCATATCGGCACCAATATTGCCGCTATCTCCCGAGCGATTGTCTGGAACTACTTGTTGCCCAATCGATTTGGAAAGCTCTTGCGCCATGATTCGACCGATAACGTCTGTGGCGCCCCCTGGAGGAAAGGGTATGACTAGTCGTATTGGCTTATCCGGATAATTTTTAACAGCCGAATCGTTCTGGGCGACTACGGGCAGGGAAAAGATTAAGGCGCATGAGGCTACGCCAAACCAGCGAATTAGTTGTTGTCTCATATGTTTTTAGTAATAGTTGAACTGCAGCTCTAATTATCTCCAAAAATAGGCCTAATGCAGCACATTTATGAATTTACCTAGCCAGCCATCTCTAATTACAATCAAAATATGAGCCTTGAACCCCATCAAATTGACATCATTGGTTATTGCGCTGCATTCTTAACTACCATTGCATTTCTGCCTCAGGCCATTTGGTCATGGAGAACCCGAGATCTATCTGGAATATCGCTAGGGATGTATTCCTTATTTACTGCAGGGGTAGGCTTGTGGCTGGTGTATGGCTTGATTATTGAGAAGTGGCCATTGATTCTGGCTAATGCTATGACGTTTGCATTGGCCTTGAGCATCTTGATGCTGAAATTGCGTCATACTGCTACAAGACAGAAGAAATAAAAGACAAAAATTAAAGAAAAAAGCAAAACAATATTAAGAAAGGTTTTTATGAGTTCAGCATTTGTAATTGATCCGCCAGTACAAATTTCTTTGCCTGTTACAGGCGATTCCCGTCGCTTTGCGGTAAACAGAATATATTGCGTAGGCCGTAACTATGCAGATCACGCAAGAGAGATGGGTCATGATCCAGATCGCGAGCCACCATTCTTTTTTATGAAGCCCGCCAACTCTATTGTGACTGATGGTAAAGATATGGCTTACCCAAATTTATCAAACGATGTTCATCATGAGATCGAGATGGTGGTGGCAATTGGTAAAGGTGGCTCTAATATTTCTGCCGATAAAGCTCTAGATCATGTATATGGCTACGGTGTAGGTCTTGATATGACAAGACGAGATCTACAGGGTGAAGCAAAGAAGATGGGGCGTCCTTGGGATACCGGTAAAGCCTTTGATCAGTCTGCCCCTTGTGGCGAGATCACGCCAGTGACTCAATGTGGCCATCCAAGTAAAGGTGCCGTTAAGTTATTGGTGAATGGCGAAGTACGTCAGTCTGGTGATTTAAATCAATTGATTTGGAATGTGCCCGACACGATTGCTTATCTTTCAACTTTATTCACACTTGAACCTGGCGATCTGATTTTTTCAGGAACACCAGCAGGGGTTGGGCCAGTGAAGAAGGGTGATGTTTTGGAAGGTAGCGTTGAGGGATTAAAAAACCTCAAAACCAAAATTGTGTAATTTATTTAGAAGAATATGAAAACGATTCGCGTACTTTCTGCAGTTGCCACCTTATTTGCAGTTTCAGTATTGATTGTATTATTAGCCTCTTGTTCTAATAATCCACCATCAAATACAGCTACAGCTGCCCCAGCCCCGGCATCTCTTTATACCAATGCTACCTCTCTCGATTTGCGTTTGAGCGCCTGGCCATATCCATACCCAACTAAAGAATTTAAGACAAGCTTGCAAGGAGTGCCCGCAAGCATGGTGTATATGGATGTTGCCGCTAGGGGTAAGCAAAAGGGCGTGGTGTTGCTATTTCATGGCAAGAATTTTTCAAGTGATTACTGGGCGCCAACGATTGCAGGCTTGACGCAAGCAGGTTATCGCGTCATTGCTCCCGATCAAATTGGGTTCGGTAAATCCTCGAAGCCCAATGTGTCATATCACTTTGATGATTTGGCAGCCAATACCAAAGCTTTGCTTAAGTCCTTGGGTATAAATCAAGTATCCGTGATTGCAAATTCAATGGGCGGTATGGTTGGCATTCGATTTGCACGCTTGTATCCGAAAACAGTGCAAAAACTGGTCCTTGAAAATCCATTAGGTCTAGAGGATTACAGCAAGGATATACCACCACAACAGAACGATAATTTATTGAAGCTCGAAATGGCGCAAACTGAGACAAGCTATCGTCGTTTCTTGCAAAGCTATTTCCCTGATTGGCAACCTGCTTATGAAAAGTTTGTAGAAGTCTATGTTCGCGTACAGAAGGGCCCTGACTATCCTGCCTATGCGATGACCTCGGTATTAACTTACCAAATGATTGCCGAGAAGCCGGTGGTCAATGATTTGCCAGAGCTCAAAATGCCAGTATTGCTGGTGATTGGTCAAAAAGATCGCACAGTTTTTGGCAGACGCTTTGCTCCACCAGAGGCTGTGAGGTCATTGGGTAACTTCCCTGAGTTAGGTAAAAAAGCTCAGGCAGTGATTCCAAATGCGAAGCTGGTGCCAATTGATAATGTGGGCCATGTTCCGCACGTTGAAGTGCCTGATTTATTCGTAACTACGGTTGTGCAGTTCTTAAATCAAGCGAAGAGCTAAAACTTAGAAATAAAGCTAAAGATTACTTACCAGCCCACTTCGGTGGGCGGCCTTCTAAGAAAGCATTAACACCTTCTTTAAAGTCCTGGCTGTTATAGGTCTCACGCATGAGGGCAGTGCATTCTGGAAGATTGTTTTGCAATAGCCGCGTTAAGGTCAGCTTGCTCGCCTTTTGTGTGATGGGCGCTAGAGCAGCCAACTTATTAGCGAGGGCATCAGCCGCTTGAGTAATTTCTTCCGCTTCCACTGTTTGATAGAGATAGCCAGATGCGAGTAATTCTGGGGCTTTAATCAATTCACTAGTGAGAAGCATTTTCTTGACCATGGGCACACCTAAGTGCGCGCTAATCCATGAGAGATTGCTAGGAGATAAACAGTTTCCTAAAGTGCGCGCCACCGGAATTCCAAAGCGTGCCTCTGGGGTGGAGATTCGAAAATCACAAGCAGTAGCAATTAGTAGTCCGCTGCCAACTGCTAAACCTTCGATAAGCGCTATGGTTGGCATGGGTAGTTGCTGCAATGAACTGAAGATGTTGTCTACAGCCACTTCATAAGCTTCATCTTTTTTCAAATCAACAAATTGCTGAATATCGCTACCCGATACAAATGCCTTATCACCAGCGCCCCTAAAAATTGCCACCCGAATTGATGGGTTTGTTGCTAGGGAGTCGCAGATAGTTTTGAGTTCCTCATACATAGGCCAAGTCATGGCGTTACGGGCATTCGGATTATTGAAGGTAATTCGAGCGATAGCCCCATCTAACTGTAGATTGAGGCAAGGAGGTGTGGCGCTAGTGTTGAGGCTGTTATTCATGAAGTTATTCTAAACAATGACTCTTTTGAAAGACCACTTTTTAGGTCTTGTTTTAGTGATTTACCCGACCTCAAACTGTCCTGCGCTAGAATTCCCTCATGTATATGTTTCTGCCTTTTCTGACAGCATTTATTGGTCTCGTCCTAGTTTGGTTTGAGAAGCGTCTTGCGGGCCTAACTGTTCTTGCAGTGACAGTCGCCATATTGATGGTGTGGTTCCGCTTTCATGCGAATAGTCATCTCAATATCAGCTTGTAAGTATGCATGAGTAAACATTCCTTTCCCTCATTAGCGGCACTTGGTAATCAACTAGCTTTGTTGGCAGTTGTCGGCATACTGTCTTATGCCTTTTTTGATCAATTATATTTTGGTGAACTGCCTTGCCCGCTATGCTTAATGCAGCGCATTGGCTTTGTCATTATTGGATTTGCATTAGTTCTCAATATTCGCTGCGGTGCTCACTCTGCACATTATGGTTGGGGCATCATTGGCGGTCTAGTAGGGATGACGGTTTCCCTGCGCCAAGTGCTTCTTCACATTCTGCCTGGCGACAAAGGTTTTGGTAAAACATTTTTAGAGCTTCATTTTTATACTTGGGCTTTTTTAGGCTACCTAAGTTTGTTGGCGGGATTCGCAGTTTTACTGATGCTACCTAATCGTGATGTGCGCTCACGCTCTTGGTTTGCAAATGCCTTAATCATTGCTTTTATTTTGCTTGTATTCGGAAATTTGATTTCAACGCTTCTTGAGTGTGGCATCGGCGCATGTGCGGATGACCCAAGCAAGTATGAAGGTTGGCTCTGGTTACGCTCTCGATTCAATTTTTAATTTAGTTCACCTAGGCTAATCCTGGGTTTGCAAGGATGCAATTTTCTATATTGGCTAAAGTAGCTAAACCCCCATTTTTTAAATGCCTATTGATTTGCCTCACGGTGTTATTGGGAGCAAATACGTCTTGGGCTCAGTCATCTAAAAATACTATTTGGCCAAAACAAGCTATTCGAATTGTGGTCAGTTTTACTCCAGGTGGTGCACCCGATATCTTGGCGCGTGTGTTGGCAGAGAGTATGCAACAAAGCCTGGGTGTCCCTGTATTGGTTGAGAATCGTCCGGGCTATGGCGGTAATATTGGCGCAGAAATCGTCGCCAAGAGTGAACCTGATGGCTACACATTATTAATTGGTACTGTGGGTATTCATGCGATTAATGGTGCGCTCTATGAAAAGATGTCATTTGACCCCGTTAAAGATTTCACGCCTATTAGTTTTCTAGCAAGCACACCAAATGTATTAGTGGTCAATAAAAAACTGGGCGTTAATAATTTACATGAGCTGATCGAGTTGGCAAAAGCCAAACCGAATCAACTGACATTCGGATCTTCTGGGGTTGGAACCTCATTGCATATGTCAGGCGAGCTCTTAAAAGAAATGGCAGGCATTCAAATTCGCCACATTCCTTACAAAGGCCGTGCGCAATCTTTGCCTGATTTGGTTAGTGGTCGTATTTCCATGTTGTTTGACAATCTATCTTCCTCGCTACCCTTGATCAAGGCAGGTGAGGTGCAGGCATTAGGGGTGACTACCTTAAAGCGCTCGCATGCTGCACCAGAGATTCCTACTTTTGCAGAGCAAGGTCTTCCTGGATTTGAGGCAGTCTCTTGGTTCTCATTGATGGCGCCTGCAAATTTACCGCCCTCTATTCAGAAGCGATTAAATGAACTCACCTATCGCGCGCTAAATGACCCAGAAGTGAAAAAACGCTTGCTAGCGGGAGGGCTGGATCCTTCCCCAAGTAGTGCTAAAGACCTGTCTAAATTGATTGCTCAAGAATCCGCCAAATGGAGCAGGATAGTACAGCAATCAGGCGCGAAGTTGGATTAATAAGTTGGAGTAATAAGTTAGAGCATTCACCATCAGAAATAAGTGAATTTCCTGTCAGCTTAAATATTTATCGGGCGTTATTGATAGTAAGGCTAGTAAAAACTAGAATCGAGAAGTAGGCTGCATCAAGACCAAAGATAGAAGGGGTCAACCATGAAACAAGTCAATAAATTCAGCATCTTAGGCCTTATTTTGGCTTCAGTCTTAGTATGCTCATCAGTGCAGGCTCAGGCTGGTAACGTCGCTTGGAATGTATCAGTTGGCGGCGGTTACGGTGGTTGGCGTCCAGTAGCCTATGGTCCGGGCTGGGGCCATGGTTGGGGTCCAGGTTGGCGCGGCAATTGGGGCTACGCTGGCGGCTATTACTGTCCTTATGCTGGTTACTATGCTCCCCCAGTCGTTTATGCGCCTCCGCCCGTAGTAACTTACACGCCACCGCCACAACCTGTAGTTCTGGCTGCGCAACCACAACCTGCGGTTTGGTATTACTGCGCCGCAAGCGGTAAATATTATCCATATGCACAAGAGTGCCCAAGTGGATGGCAGACTCAGGCGGCTACACCGCCAACAAGTAGTGCTCCGCATGGTCGCCCACAGTATTAATTTCAATACGTTTTAATAATTCAGGATTTGTATATGACAAGATTAACTCGCGTAGCTGTATTAGCTGCCGTTGCCACAAGCGTATTAAGTGCATGTGTATCTGCACCAACAGGGCCAACAATTGCCATCATGCCGCGCGAAGGAAAACCGTTTGAAGTATTCCAGCAGGAAGATCAAGTCTGCCGCGAGTTTGCAGCAAATGCCGTAAAAGATACTAGTAATGCTGCTTTAAAAGAGGGTGCAACGAGTGCCGCAATTGGCGCTGCTCTTGGCGCTGCTGCAGGCGCAGTGATTCAGGGTGGTAGCAGTCAAAATATTGGCACTGGTGCAGGTGTTGGCCTATTAGGTGGCGCTGCTATGGGCGCCATGAATTCGGCTGGCAAGCAAAATCAAGCGCAGACACAGTACAACATTGCTTATCAACAGTGTATGTATTCAAAGGGTAATCAAGTGCCTAGCTACCCAGCTCCTGTATCAGGCCCAGGATATCGCTAGTAAGCTCGTATTAACTCAGACCTCAACAGGCGGATGCGTTTTTTCATAGCGCTCCGCCGTTTTTCTAAATAGGTATAGCAGTAAACAAGCAGCTAAACCTAGGCTGATACTATTGCCAGCCCAAAACCCATTTGCGCCTTGCAAAAACTCTGGTGTGAATCCCAAAACATTGAAGCCCATAAGGTAGCCGCCACCAAGACCAACGCCCCACAGTGAGCCTGCATAAATCACCATTGGCCAAAATGCGATGCGATAAGCGCGCAGAATAAATGCCGCGGTCACTTGTAGTGCATCGAAGACTTGATAAAAGGCAATAAATAAAAAGAGTGGTATCGAAAAAACTTTCACTGCCTCTGGTGGATCGTACAAGTCCAGTAGCTGCATACGGAAAAACCAAACTGCAACCCCAATCAAGATGCAGGTGCTAGTAGTGAAGAATACAGAAGACCAGCCAATTTCTTCAGCGCGCTCTGGTCGATTGGCGCCAATCGATTGCGATACTAAAGTCATGGTGGCAATTGATAGGGAGAGTGGCACCATATAAATAACGGTTCCCATATTAGCAACGATCTGATGACCAGCTAAAGCTGTTGTACCCAAGCGAGCAATAAACAGCGACATGAAAGTAAATGAAGTCACTTCAATCAAATAACTAAATCCAATTGGAGTTCCTAACTTTAGTAAAGTCCAAATACGATGCCAATCAGGCATGCTAAAGCGCGCAAAGATATGAAAAGGGCGGTAGAAGCGATCGAATATAACAAAGCCTAAAGTCATCAATAACCAGGACCAATTGATGATGACGGTTGCTACTGCGCAACCAGGTCCGCCCATGCCTTCAATGCCCAGGCCACCATAAATAAAGAGAAGATTAAGTGGCAGCTTGAGGGCTAGACCAATCAATTGCACAACGGTGATGACGCCAGGACGAGATACCGCATTGTGAAGAGCCATTAGGACGCGCATGCCCATGCTGGCAGGCAAACCAATTGCCAGAATGTTGAGGTATAACTTGGCTTTTGCTTCAATGTCAGGCGCTACTCTAGAAATTGCCAATAGATGATCTGCATTGAGCAAAATAAAGCAGCCCAAGATCGTTAAACCAAGAGCAAGCCAAGTCGCTTGACGCACTTCTTCGCCAATATCTTTATGGCGTTTAGCGCCAAACAATTGACCAGCAATTGGCGCAAGAGCAGAGACCACGCCTGTTAAGCCAACATAGATGCTGATAAAAATTGCTGATGCCATTGCTAATGCCGCTAAGTCATCAGCGGAGTAGCGCGCGGTCATTGCGGTATCTAAAACACCAAAAGCAATGACGGCTAGCTGACCAATGAGTAGCGGGCCAGCCAGTTTTAATAAGGCAGGAATGTCCTCGCGAAGACGCGATGCATTAAAGTGCAGCACCGATTACTCCGGAATAACTTCGTAAAGGCGTAAGCGCTCATCACGGTCTGCAGCGCGACGGTCTTCCCATAGTAAATGGAGTTTTTTATTATTAAGTTGAGCGTAAGCTTGAGCCCCAGATTGATTATGGGTCAGCATCCATGGGCAATTAGGGTCATCACGCAAGGTCAGCTTGGTGAAGTAATCAAAAGAAGCCAGCTGTGCAGGGCCAATATTGCTGGTATCAATACAGCCGCCACCTAGAGGCACCACTTGCGCCAAGCGAGCAGAAACCAGGCGATAGGTTTTAGCGTAATTGATGGTTGGTAACCATAACGTCATCAATAAAACCCACATCAAAGTAGTGCCCGATGCAGAAATAATCAGGCAACGCCAGATTTCTTTTGGTGCGCGTGAGGTTCTCCAGCGCACTACTGAGAGCCAAACACCAGTAATCGCTAAGGCAACGATGAATGCGAGCCAATTAAATTGACCTTCAAAGCCTGGAAGTAAGCGTGTGATATTGGCGGCAGTAGATTCTGGGAAACCCGTGACTTTGGCTAGCCAAATAATCCAAATGGCTAATGCAATTAAAGTAAAGCTAAATAATGCGAACCAGTCAATGAAGCTAATAACGCTACGTTTCAGAATCGGCAAGCTAAATGCCGCAATGATCGAGAGACTCGGAATCATGATCATCAAATCATGTTCGTTCGCTTCAAGACGAAACAAAACGTAAATCAAGCTACCAATAAATAAACTGAGTGGAATGCAAAGATGCGGAGCACGCCAAGCACCTGCTGCTTTGGTACGACCCCAGTGCGCTAGGGAGATGGCTGCGAGTGGCCATACGGGCCAGGCATACGCCCAGAAGTTCACGCTTAAGAAGCCTAAAGATTCAACGGAAGGTCGTGCGCGCATTTCTGGGGCATTGCGCCAACCTTCTTGCGCAATATGTCGCCACTCAGTAGGAAGATCTGCGAGATACCAAATGATCGGCCAAAGTGCAAAACCAATCAGGCCCAATAGAGTGCTAGTCAGCGTCCAACGAAAACGCAATTTAGCATTGCTGGCAATCACGGCAATGATGGTCGATGTCACAATAATCAGGCTTAGGGTGAGATTGCTCGAGAGCGCCACAATTGCAATGCCTAAGCCAGTCCATAAACCACCTTGCCATGGTTTATCAAGACCGCGTACGGTGCCGTACAGCACGATACTGATACCCATTAATTGCGCCATCATCGGCGTAGTTTCGTGAGCGCGCTGTGCAAGACCAACGCAAGCCAAGAAGATCAGTAATGCGCCATCAGCTAGAGTCATACCGTAGCTTTTCATATCGGGTTGACCGCCAACTGCTAGAGCCATCGGTTGCACTTCACGACGACGACCAAGTAAGTAGGTGGCGTACCAAATTGCGAGAGCGGCTGCAAAAAAGCAAATCGCAGAATACAAACGTGCTGCATTAGCAGCACCAATAAATTGACTAAATAATTTGATGAGAGTGGCGCCCATCCAGTAAGGCAGTGGTGCGCCTAGGGAGACATCGCGACCAGCCAGATGCGGAACAATCCAATCGATGGAGTTGCCACGAAACAAGGTCCACATACCGCCAAAGCCAATCGCGTCTTCATTTTTCCAGGGATCGCGAAAAAAGAGGCCAGCAAAACCATAAACCAAAGTCAGCGCAAAAATAATAATGCGCGGAATCGATCTCGTAGCGGCAGCGGTTAGTTTGACCATGAACTCTCTTGGGGTAAAACAATCTTTAAAGCAAGCAACTCAGAAATAAAAAAGGCAGCAAACGCTGCCTTGATTATCTCGCAGAGAAGGGCATTGCCATACCCTGCGATAAGGAGGTGTATTAAGCCTTCTTCTTAGATGACTTCTCAGCAGCTTTTGCTTCTGCAGCGGCAGCTTTTTTCTCTGCAGTTTTAGCAGCGCCATCACCGGAAGATTTAGCAACAGCTTTGCTACCAAATTTCTGACGGAATTTCTCAACACGACCAGCGGTATCCATGATTTTTTGGGTGCCAGTGTAGAAAGGGTGTGATTCAGAAGAAGTCTCGATCTTGGCTAATGGATATTCTTTGCCATCTTCCCACTTGATGGTCTCTTTAGTAGCCATTGTGGAGCGAGTCTTGAAGCTGAAGTTGTTGGAAACGTCCAAAAAGACGATTTCGCGATATTCGGGGTGAATGCCAGGTTTCATGTGAGGTCCTATCAGCGGGTAGCCGTTTAAGTTGATTAACTTAAATACTTTCCCAAGTTAAAAGCGGTTAAGGTGCTGCAAAAGCGAAATTATGCCATGAAATCAATAAGAAAGCGCTGTTTAGCCTAGTAAAAAGGGGCTAAAAAGCCCCTTTTTGCCTTAAAACCACCCTAGAGGGGGTCTAAATTAGCCTCCGCGACGCATCAGGTCGAAGAACTCACCATTGTTTTTGGTGGATTTGAGCTTATCCACAATGAAGTTCATGGCCTCGATATCGTCCATATCGGCGAGCAATTTGCGCAATACCCAGATCTTCTGGAGGTTTTCTGGTTTAACCAGTAATTCCTCGCGGCGGGTACCAGACTTGTTGAGGTTGATCGATGGGTAAACACGACGCTCAGCCAAACGACGCTCAAGGTGAACTTCCATATTGCCAGTGCCCTTGAACTCCTCATAGATAAGGTCATCCATGCGGCTACCAGTTTCAATCAGGGCAGTTGCGATGATGGTTAAAGAGCCACCTTCTTCAATATTACGAGCAGCACCGAAGAAACGCTTTGGTCGTTGCAATGCGTTTGCATCTACACCACCAGACAATACTTTTCCAGAAGAAGGAACAACGGTGTTGTATGCGCGTGCAAGACGAGTAATTGAGTCAAGCAAGATGATGACATCTTTGCCCATTTCTACTAAACGCTTGGCTTTTTCAATCACCATCTCGGCAACCTGCACGTGACGTACTGCCGGTTCATCAAAGGTAGAGGCAACCACTTCGCCGCGCACCGAGCGCTGCATTTCAGTAACTTCTTCAGGACGCTCATCAACGAGCAAGACAATCAAAATAGCATCGGGATTATTCGCCGAAATCGCATGTGCAATGTGCTGCATCATCACAGTCTTGCCAGACTTTGGTGAAGCCACAATTAGGCCGCGTTGACCGTAACCGATTGGAGAAATCATATCGATAATGCGGCCAGTCAAGTTTTCTTCTGCCTTGATATCACGCTCTAAACCAATAATGCGGTTAGGGTGGAGTGGTGTTAAGTTCTCGAACATGATGCGGTTCTTGAGGGCTTCAGGAGCCAAACCGTTGATCTTGTCGACTTTTACCAATGCAAAGTAACGCTCACCGTCTTTTGGTGTTCTCACTTCGCCTTCAACGCTGTCGCCGGTGTGTAAGTTAAAGCGACGAATCTGCGCTGGAGAAATATAAATATCGTCAGGTGAGGCCATGTAAGAGGCTTCTGGAGAACGCAAGAAACCAAAACCATCTGGCAAGACTTCTAAGGTGCCATCACCGTAAACAGTTTCACCAGCTTTAGCGCGTTTTTTCAGAATGGCAAACATCAATTCTTGTTTGCGCATCCGTTGTGTATTTTCAATTTCCAGTGCAGCAGCCATTTCAAGCAAAGCGGATACGTGGAGGCCTTTGAGTTCAGTTAATTGCATGTGGTTCTCGGGTATTAAAAAAGGGAATTAAATAAATGGATTTTGGGATGAGACTGTGCCGATCGATGTCACACAGATGTAGAAAAACAGAATTGTGGTTTTGCTAAAAGGGGAATTAAGAACGAATGATCAAAAACAGATGGGGGAAAATTTTTGGGGAAGCTGTGCGATTTGTAAAAGGCACCGAACTGCTATTAATGAAATACTACACTAAAACCACAGGCTCAGCTCCTGAACCTGTGGTGTGGGACTATTTATAGATGACTATCGATAAATGCAGTCAACTGCGATTTGGCCAAGGCGCCTACTTTTTGAGCAGCAACAGTGCCATTTTTGAATAGGATCAAGGTCGGAATGCCACGGATATTGAACTGGGCAGGCACGCCTTGGTTCTCATCAACGTTCATTTTGGCGATTTGCAATTTGTCGCCGTATTCACCGGAAAGCTCTTCCAGAATAGGGCCAATCATTTTGCAAGGACCGCACCATTCAGCCCAGAAGTCGAGCAGAACAGGTTTATCGGACTTGAGGACGTCTTGTTCGAAAGAGGCGTCAGTTACATATTTAATGCCGGCACTCATGAAAATTCCTTATTTGGGCGTATTTGTTTATGTGTTTAGTTATAGCGCTACAACGCTTATATTAGCAATAAGCGAAACATTCTGCTCAAAAGTCAAAATCAGCCGTCCCGTAGAACCCTAAATCGAACCCTAAACCCCGTTTCATGTCACACCCATTTCCAAGACTTTCAAACCAAAAGCAAGTACAGGCTTGGTCAATCGCGCCTGATGCGAGTGCGCTTGAGCAGTTGGCTAGAGGAATTTGGGATTGTGCACTGCAAACTAAAACACGCCCCCTAGTAGTGCTGAGCACTGCAGGCCCATTAATTGGGATTAGAGCTGCACTAGAAAAGTATCGACCCGATAACTTGGATCCGCAAATTGCATTCTTGCCTAAAGTTATTAGCTTTACCGATTGGTTAGAGGCAGCGCCAGGAGCGTGGAAGTTTCCCAAGAAGCAAACAGACTTAGAGCGTTGGTTATCGGTGTTCGTCAATTTGCGCAAACACAAAACATTACAAGCTTGGTTCAAGGCTGAGAGTGAGGCTGGAGCATGGGGTCTCGCGCAAGCCGTAATTCAAGCATGTGATGCTTTATCAGAATTGGTAGTTCCTCAACTACAAGAGGAGTTCAATGACTTGCTGCAGACACATTCATTAGACACGCAAGCATGGCTAAAGAAGGTTGAGCAAGTTTTAGATCAAGCAATCG
The DNA here is from genome assembly GCF_040409805.1 of Polynucleobacter sp. MWH-UH23A. Lineage (NCBI taxonomy): Bacteria > Pseudomonadati > Pseudomonadota > Betaproteobacteria > Burkholderiales > Burkholderiaceae > Polynucleobacter > Polynucleobacter sp. MWH-UH23A. Next base: position 1,353,601 of record NZ_CP099572.1, on the reverse strand, counting down.
CCAAAGCCTATGTTGGTTTATCTAAAAATGTTGTTGATGAAGAGGCGGCGGTCTTACTTGCATTTTGGCGTTATCTCACTAACGCTGGTGACCCAGTCATTCGTAAGCATCTCGCAATGGCACTGCACTTGCAATGTGCAAAAGAGATCGCAGTAAACAGTAACAATAGTGTGCGCCCATTCGTATGGGTTCAAACTGCGGACCCAAAACCGATTGATCAAGAGGTCATCGATCCTTACCTGGCTAAATATTCCCAATCGGCGCCAGTAGTGCGTGTCTCGCTTGATTGGACGCAGGTTGCCTTGTGGTCCGAGGCCCTGTCTGGACAAGATGAGAAAGGGGAGATTGTCCAGTCAGATGCAGATCAAGAGCAACAGATTCAACGCAACGTTGACTCAAGCGTGAAGGAGGGCTGGCGCTTAATTTCTGCGAAGCGTTTTGAAGAATTAGCGTGGGCTGCAACAAAATCTGTTGAGTCTCATTTGATTGCGGGAAAGAAAAATATTGCATTAGTAGCCCAAGATCGTTTAGTTGCGCGTCGCGCTAGAGCGTTGTTGAGTCGTCTCGGTAACTCATTACGGATTCGTGATGAAACAGGATGGAAGCTGTCGACTACTCGAGCCGCTGCAGCATTAGATAGTCTTTTAGAGTTGATGCGTTCGCCCAAAGAAGGGCCTAGCGCTGCTATCTTGCTTGAGTTTTTACAAAACCCATATTTAGATCTTGCGCATTGTCTTCAGAAGACCCCTGAAGCTTGTATTGGATTGCTGGCGCAGTTGGAAGACATTTTGGTTGCCAGTCAGGCGAAATCTGGCTGGGAAACTTTTATGGCTGCTATTGAAAAAGCCAATAGCTATACCGCAAGTCATGGTGGCTCACCAAATCAACAGCTTATCGACTTAATTCGATTTGTAAATGGATTGCATGGGCAGTGGCAGACCCCTTTAATTACCTGTGCAGATGCTTATCTGAAGCTACAGGCCCAGCTTGAAGTGACAGGCATGGCTGGTCGATTGGAAAAAGATGCTGCTGGCAAGCAATTATTGGAAGCCTTAAAACGCTTTGATCTTGGCTCAGGGCCCTATGGCGAGTTGAAGATGCGTTTGCCTGAGTGGTTGAGTCTTCTCAAAACCGTGATTGAAGAAGCTTCATACGAAGAAGCAGGTAAAGATTCGCAAGCGACATTGAGTATCTTGCCGCTGAGCTCAACAAGGCTGCGTGAATTTGATGCGGTAGTGATGGTGGGGTGTGATGAGCAACAGTTGCCTTCGTTTTCACAGCCGCCATTATTTTTCTCTGACGCACTCAATCGTTATCTTAAGTCCTCAACGATTACCGCGCAATATATCCAGCAAGCAAGAGACCTTTCCCAGCTTTTGGTTGCTTGTTCAAACGTAGACTTACTGTGGCAAAGCAAAAGTAAAAGTGGTGAACCCTTAAGGCCTTCCGCATGGATTGCGCGATTGCAAGTGGCACTCAAGGCAAATGCATTGAAAGTATCCGAACCAAACCTAAAGCCATATGAAGGCCAGTCCCAACCCATTCAGATGGCAATCAGTAAGCCAGACCCAGACTTGGCCATACCTACCACCATTACACCAAGTGCTTATAAGGCTTTACGTGATTGTCCTTATCGCTACTATGTCAGTAGCTTATTGGGATTACGCAAGGCAAAAGAGTTTGAAGAGGGCTTTGATGCCTCATTAGCGGGGCAAACACTGCATGCACTACTTAAAAACTTTTTCCAGGCACTCAAAACTGAAGAGAAAAAATCACACTCACCAATTCATGATGGAGATGATGCAAGACGCCAGTGGATGATTGAGCATCTCATGCAATTTTCAGAAAAAGAATTTGAAAGATTAATTGCTGGTGATGCAAGGGTGCTGGGCACACTGCGCGATTGGCAAAAACAAATCCCCAGTTTTATTGACTGGCAAATCAAGCGAGAAAACGAAGGGTGGCGTTACCACGATGCTGAATTAACAGTTGGTTTTGCTATCACTCTGCAGGACCCCAATGGTGTCGAGCGAGAAATTCGGATTGCTGGGCGTGCTGACCGATTCGATATTCATCAATCGGACGAGTCACTTGCCGCCGTCATTGACTATAAAAATCAAGACATGAAGAAGATTTCCAGTCGCGCCCAAAATGCGCTGGATGATCCGCAGTTGTTGATTTATGCGCGCGGAGCAAATGAAGATCCGAACGCAGCACACCTTCCTGGGCGAACTGTGGAGCAGGCTGAGTGGATCAGCTTGAAAGCCAAAATCAGCGAGGATGAAGAGAAACAGGTGCGGGCTTATCCAGTTGAAGATATGCCTGAGCTGATGCAGCAATTTTCTGAGCAGATTGTTCAAGACTTAAATGAATTGTGGGCGCGTAAACCCATGCAAGCATTTGCGCCAGATAGCGTATGCCAATACTGTGATGCTCGTGGTATTTGCAGAAAGGGGATGTGGTGAGCGAGAAGTTTGATAACGCGATTGCCTGCGACCCTAGCAAATCAGTGATTGTTTCTGCCTGCGCTGGTAGCGGCAAAACATGGCTATTAGTCTCACGCATGATTCGCTTGCTTTTGGCGGGTGCTAAGCCACAAGAAATCCTAGCGCTCACATTTACTCGCAAGGCTGCTCAAGAAATGCGTGATCGTCTATATCAGTTACTAGAAGAGTTCTCAGGTGCTGATGACAAGACTCTAGCCGATCAGTTGGAACAAAGAGGCGTAGCCCCAGAGCAAGTGAAGGATTTGCTGCCAAAAGCCAGGGCGCTTTACCTCAAGATTTTGGCAAGCCCGCAACCTGTAGTCATTGATACCTTTCATGGTTGGTTTGGGCGACTCTTAGACGCTGCCCCAGTATCGGCCGAGGTTCAGCCAGGCTTTCGTTTGCGAGAAGATGCGAAGCGCTTGCAAGAAGAGTGCATGTCAGATTGGTGGGGTAACTTGCCAGCGGAATTACAAAAACACTATGACGTCTTATTGGAAGAGTTTGGTGCATTTGAGACTCAAAAATTCTTGATGGGCAATTACAGCCTCTTCAAGCAAAGAGGTGCATGGACATTTTTTCAAGATACCTGCAATGCTCAAGGTGTTAAACCGATTAATTGCCTTGACAAACTTCTTCCAACTTTAGGTTCTGTAAATCCTCTAGAAGATTTTTGGAATCAGCCACAAACAAAAGCTAATTTAGAAGTCATGTACAAGTGCTTTAGTAATGGCACAAAAACCCAAAAAGACAAAGCCCCATTTATTTTGGATGTCATCGCGCATCATGAGGCAGGTGGTTCCGTAATGGAAATCGCTAATCAATGGGAAACTTATTTCTTTACTCAAAAGCGCACCCCTTTAAAAGATATTGCAGAGATGAGTGCGCCAATGCGTGCTTATCATGAGAAAACTGGCCTAGATCCCACTGAAATTACTGCCATTCGCACTGATTGGCTAAAGGCCTACGAAGCCCTATTTACGTGGCAGAGCGAGCATTTAATCCATCAATTAAACGATGCTTGGTTTGCTATGAGCGAGGCCATGCTCACTCACATGGAAAGAAGCAAAGAAGCCATGCGGGTGCGTGATTTTGATGATTTAGAGATTGGTGTAAGTCAATTGATGGCAAGCACGGATAACGCTGCATATTTACAAGCTAGGTTAGATGCCAAGTACAAACATATTCTCATTGATGAATTTCAGGATACCAATCCATTGCAGTGGCAGATATTGCGCTCATGGCTTGCGGGATACGGTGACGATGGATCAATGCCAAGTGTGTTTATCGTTGGCGATCCTAAGCAATCGATCTATCGTTTCCGTCGTGCTGATCCTAGGTTATTTGATAGCGCGCGAGATTTCTTAGTTGAAAAACTAGGGGCAACCCCTCTGTATCAAAACGAGACTCGACGTAATGCGCCAAGAATTAATGATGCAGTGAATCAGATTTTTCTAGCTGGATCATTGCCTGAAAGCTATCGCTACGCAGAGCAGACAACGGCCTGGAAACCCTTGCTAGAAAGGCTTCCAGAGCAAGATTATGCCGTCAAAGGTGAGGCCTACTTATTGCCTTTGATTCCGCGAGAAGAGCCGATAGTCGCAACACGCGTTGGAACTGCTCTGGATGGCCCAATTGAAGATGCGGGACAAACCACGCCTGTGCAGCAGCGCTATGAAGAGGGCAAACTGCTCAGTCGTTTGATTCATCATTTATTAGCCACACGTCAAGTGATGGATAAAAAAGATGGCAAACCCATTTGGCGTCCTGCAAGGGGCAGTGATTTTATTTTATTAGTAAAGCGGCGCGAATTTTTACCCCAATATGAAAAAGCACTGCGTGAAGCGGGCCTGGCTTATGACAGCTCTCGCTTAGGTGGTTTGCTCAACACCCTTGAGATTGATGATTTGATTGCCCTGCTAACGGTCTTGGTTTCACCAAGGCATGATTTGCCTTTAGCGCAAGTATTACGTAGCCCTATATTTAGTTTTTCTGAAGGGCAGATGCAAGAACTTGCCAAGAGTGTTAGTGATGGGCTTTCCAGTTGGTGGGATGCATTGCAATTGAGTCAAAGCCCTCTAATTCAGAAAGCGGCTCGTTATCTAGAGCGCTGGCGCAGTCTAGGCGAGGTATTGCCGGTTCATGACTTATTGGATCTGATTTATCACGAGAGTGATTTGCGTATTAAATATGCAGTTTCTGCCCAAAACTTAGCGCGTGCGCAGGTGTTGGCCAATCTGGATGCTTTCTTGGAGCTTGCATTGAATCAAGATGGCGGTCGTTACCCCAGCTTAAGTCGCTTTATTGATGAGATTAACGCAATGCGTCGTGGCGACGATGATGAGACGCCGGATGAGGGTGATGTTGAGCTAGAGGCGGAAATGGATGTCGATGACAATATTGCCGAAGCTGATGTTGATAGTGAAATGTCTGAAGAAGATCAGCATCGACGCGTACGATTGATGACGATCCATGGAGCAAAAGGTTTAGAGGCGCCGTTCGTCTTCATGCTCGATGCGAATAATACGGAGTGGAAAGCGCCACACCGTGGCGTGCTGTTAGATTGGTCTCCAGAAAAAACCAGCCCAAGCCACTTATCGTTGTATACCGCCAAGACCTTGACGGGTGAGCGTAGCGCAATCTTTCAAAAAGAGGCTGAGGTCAGTCAAAATGAAAACTGGAACTTGCTATACGTAGCGATGACTAGGGCCAAGCAGGGCTTATGGATCAGTGGCGTTGCATCTAATTCCAAAACGGGCATTAAAGAGCGTTCTTGGTATGGCAGAGCCTTGGCGGCTGGGATAGCAACTCTAGATATGGATACTCTCAATCTTCCAGAAGTGGCGGCGCAAGCAAGCGATGCTCAAGAGCAGCTCGGTAGCATGCCATTTCAGATGGATCACTTTGCGATTGAGTGGGCGCATGCTCAAAAGGAATACCAAGAGCTAATCTCTCAGATTGAGAGTGGTGAGTTTGCAAAAGATCTTGCAGAAAAATCCACAGAGCAAGCGCAGGAGCAGCCCGACCCTGAAATTTTGGAAGAGGGAACCAACTTTCATAAATTGCTAGAGTTCTTAACTCCAGACTCAAGTAGCCCCATCAAGCCGCCTATGCCAACCGAGCAAGAGGTAATGAATTGGTTGGGGGTGGATCAAGATCATGCCAAGAGAGTGACGGAGCGTGTTACTAGAGTATTAGCAGCGATAGAACTAAAGCCTTATCTCACCTCAGGTCAGTGGATTGCCGCATGGAACGAACTTGATATTGCTAGTAAAGAAGGCAAGAGCTACCGCATGGATAGATTGGTGGAATTTGATGACCACATCGCCATCTTGGATTACAAGCTGACCATTCCAGAGATGGGTGGTGAAAAGTACGAACAATATCGCGAACAGTTACAGAACTACCGTAATGAATTAACCCGAATCCGCAAAGACAAGCCTAATAAGGCTTATTTGATTTCCTCATCGGGTGAGATCAAAGAGATTTCTTGATGTACTCAGATGTCTAGGCAGCCGCCTTTAACTTGCTAGCCATTAAAACGCCTTTATTAAGTCTTTTCTCAATAGTAGAGATGGTTTTAGATTCCCTCTTTACTTCACCTAATATTTGATTAATGAAGGTTTGCCAGCCTTCACCTTTAGATTTGTAGAAATCTAAAGTGTCCTTATCAATCCTCAGAGTGATCTGCTCTTTGGTGCCGCTACCAAGAGGTCTACCTCGCCCCCGAATAGCTCTATGTTTAATTTCATTCCACTCTTTGTCGGTGAGCGGAGGTGAGTCTGGGTCGGATAGGGCTGCTCTTGTAATTGCAATATCTTCTTTAGCGCTAGGCCTAATAATTTTCTTCTTCATATTTATCGATCTCGCGAATGTTTGCTTTTCTCAGACTAATAATTCTCATTGTTGCTTTTGACTCTACATAAACCACGCAATATAAGCGTTGACTAATTAGCGCTAAAGCTACGAACCTTTCTTCTCCATATTCTTTTCTGCGGTCAACCCACTTCAGTGCCGTATCCCAATCTAATAACTTAGCAGCCGAGAGGGGTAGACCATGCTTCTTTAAATTGGAATTATTTTTTGCCAAATCATAGGTAAATTTCATCCAAATTATTGTAGTTACATAAAATCATAACATCAATCAATTAATATAGCTACAAAAAATAAGGTTACTCCATTTGAGGAGCTCTATTCTTAGGCTTGAATTTCCCCAAAAAGCCCTCATATAGCTAAGGGATAGCAAAAATACCCAAACTAGCGATAATAAAAATCGCAATAAATTTCCTACAAGGAGTTTTAATGAAAATGCGTAATGTAATGAAGGTAATGAAGATGTTTGTGACAGTGTTCGCAAGCGCGCTCTTGTTAACGAGTTCTCTCGCTTTTGCCGAAGCAACATTGCCAGAGGTTTCTCAAGCTATTCAATCAGGTCAATTGGCTAAAGCTGATGCCATGATGAAAGAGGTATTGCAAAACCATCCGAATAGCGCCAAGGCGCATTACATTGCATCTGAACTCTATTTGCGTGAAGGCAAAATCGATGCCGCGCGTCAAGCCTTTGTTAAAGCAGAAAACTTGGCGCCTGGATTGCCATTTGCGCAACCTGAATCTGTCCAGCGCTTACAAGCAGAGTTGCGTGTTGGCACAGTGCCCGCAAATGTAAATATGAATTCTGGCGCAGGCTCTATCTTCAGCAGCCCCATGTTCTGGATTTTGATGGCGATCTTGATCGCCGGAATCATCTTCTTCATGAAAAAGCGTCAGCCACCAGTAGAGGTGTATAACGCTCCGACAGTAAATGGCCCATATTCTGGTGCTCCAGGTGCTCCTGGTACTTATCCTCCTGGTTACCCTGGCGCACCTAGCGCAGGTAGTGGTTTGATGGGTAGCTTGGCAACGGGCGCCGCTTTAGGTGCTGGTATGGTTGCAGGCGAAGCATTGGCTAGCCATTTGATGGGCGGCAATCAACACACTAATCCTGGAAATGTAAACAACGGCTTTAATCAGGTTGGCGGAATTGCACCAGATGCTCCAAACTTTGGTGTCAATGATGCGAGCTCGTGGGATGACGCGGGTGCCAGCTCTTGGGATGACAGTGGTGGCGGTGATTTCATGAGTGACGTTTAAGCAAGAAGGTAAACATCAATATGCCAATGTCAATGTATCAAGCATCGATTCCGCAGTTTGTGAAGATGCTGACAAACCTTTCTAATATCCTCAAAAAGGGCGAAGCTTTCGCTAAGGAAAAGAATATTGATGGCGCAGTGCTGATTAATGATCGCCTCGCGCCAGATATGTTCCCGCTATCAAAGCAAATCCAAATTGCTTGCGACCAAGTTAAGAACGGCATGGCGCGCCTTGCTGGCGTTGAGCCACCCAAATTTGATGATCACGAAAGTACCTTTGAGCAGTTGCAAGAGCGTATTGCTAAAACTATTGCTTTTGCTAAGACCATTACCCCTGCGCAGCTTGAGGGTAGCGAGACTAAAGAAATTAAGTTCTCGATTAAAGAATGGAACTTTGAGTTTGTAGGCGATCAATACCTACTGACCTGGATTATTCCCAACTTCTACTTTCATATTGCGACCGCCTACAACATCTTGCGCCACAACGGTGTAGAAGTGGGTAAGTCAGATTATCTTGGGGGCTAGGCGACTACAATAGCCTGATGGAGATACTTTCGAAATCATTGAGACCGTAAACCCTTGGCTTTTTAGAGCCAGCATGTATCTATCTGATATGTTCTTGGATGACCCGGCCATTTTGGCATTCATGTTTTGTTAGTTCTGTTTGCACAAATAATGTGCGACAGTTCGCATATTGAATCTATTTTTTTGGTATTTTATCGATTAAATATTTTGGAAGTATTTGCCGGCTGGGCTAAATAGCCTGCCTGTTGAGATCAGCAAGGGTATTGGGGATGACTGAGGGGATATTAATTGGGGGCTTAGTAGTGTTGGGTGGCTTGGTTGCTGGCTATATGAAAACACATCCTTTTTATAGCCATAAAACTCAAAGATACAAAGAGCGCTATCAAAACAAATTGCAGGATATGCTGTTGAGTGACCATGATGCAGCCGATGCTTATTGGTTGTCGCGCGCCATTGCTGACAATATTTTTGATTTCGGCACAAGAACATACCGCGATTACCATGTTGAGCGTTATGAGAAAAAAGCAAAATCAGAGCGACCACATCTTTATAGACTTCATATCGAAAGACCGGTTACCCTTTGTGAGCAATTGACGGAGCGGGCAGTTGAGCTAAAGGTTCCGGTGAGTACGTATAGCCTGCATATGCGCCAGCTTTGGCAAGAATATTTAGTCCCTGTTGGACGTCTTGCTCCAAAGTCAATCGAGCGTCTGCCCGGTTCCAGTCTTTATTACACCGATCTTATTAGCTTGCCCGTTTCGCAGGAGGACATCCAAATTTTTACGCAAAAAACCGGTCAGGAATAAAGCTTGGGCTTGATTACTTCAGCATTCCTGCATTCTTCGCATCCTCCATAGACTGCGCACTTTTCTCTTTGATAAATGCTGGCATTTTTGCCAGTGGTATATCAACCAATACAAAACCAGACTCTTCTAATTTTTTCTTAGTCTCAGGATCGGCATTGAGCTTGGCAAAGTAATCCGACATCTTTTGTTGAAGTACTAGCGGGGTAGATTTGGGTACGGCTACACCACGATAAGCGCCGTCTACCCAGTTCAGTCCCAGTTCTTTAAAGGTCGGTACATCAGGTAGCGCGGGATTGCGTTTCTCAGTGGCGATAGCAAGAGTACGCACTTTCCCTTTTTGCTGAATCGCTAATGGCAAATAACCCATCGCGCCATCAACGTGCATGCCAATGAGTGCGGTAATTAAATCACCCGTGCCTTTAAACGGCACGTAATTAATTTTGACGCCTGCCAATTTATTTAAGCGCTCTACAGCCATATGGTTAGCGGAGTATTGGGCTGAGCCAGCCAAGGACATCTTGCCAGGCTCTTTCTTAGCTGCGGCAATAAATTCTTGATAGGTTTTATATGGGCTATCAGCAGAGACCATCAAGGCATCTGGGGTGAAGTGGTAGTAGTAGATCGCATTGATATCGTCAGTTTTGTACTGAATACCTTCTTGTAGTGGCTGCAAGATGGTGTGCGGAATATTGACGCCTACTACGGTTGCGCCATCGGCAGGGTAGGTATTAAGCGCGCTCCAAACAAGAGCGCCACCAGCGCCAGCGCGATTTATCACCACCATGGGTTGTCCAAACTTTTTCGCAGAGATGTCGGCTTGATAGCGGGCAACTAAATCCGATTCGCCAGCAGGCGGAAAAGGAATGATGTACTGGATGGTTCTATCGGGGAAGGGTGCTGCGGATTGCGCAAACGCTGCTGTACACAGACCTAAGAAAAAATAAAACCCAGCAACGATATAACTTACCTTGTGATGCAACTTCATTTGTCTCCCCCACCGGTATCGGTTGTTTTGGAATAGAAATTCATCGAAAACTCATAGCCCATTATGGGTTAAATCCTTCCTGGGGAGATTGGGGTTTATGACTAGAAAAACCGCCTCAAAGACCGGAAAACAACAAAAACAGCCTCATTTTTCAGGTTTTTATATATACTGTATAAACATACAGTATATTAATCACTATGAAGCCGCAGTTAAGCCCACTAAAAACGACCTTAAGTCAGGCACCACAAGCCTTGGCAGGTCATTTTGCTGCCTATGAGCTCAAGCTCTTAAGCCACCGTATTTCAGCTGGATTTCCTAGTCCGGCGGCGGATTACGCTGAGGATGGCCTGGATTTAAACCAGTACCTCGTAGAGAACAAGCCCGCCACTTTCATGTTCACCGTGAAGGGTGACTCGATGTTGGGCGCAGGAATTTGTGATGGCGATAAGGTTGTAGTGGATAAAGCGTTAAAGCCAAAACACAAAGATATCGTGGTGGCAGTTGTTGATGGTGAGTACACCATTAAACGTCTATATCAATCACGTGGCCGTGTTGAGTTGCAACCTGAGAACCCGAGCTATGAGCCCATCACATTTGGTGAGGGCAATGAGTTGCAGATTTGGGGTGTAGTGGTTGGCGTAGTGCGCAAGTACAGCACTGCGAGCACTCGTTACAACAAGAGTATCAAGCTATGAGTGCGCCACAAAAATTACCCACCACTCATTCAACCCCAGCATTGTTTGCTTTGGTGGATGTGAACAATTTCTATGTTTCTTGTGAGCGTGTTTTTCAGCCCAAGCTGGAAACCGTTCCTATGGTTGTGCTATCAAATAATGATGGATGCGCCGTAGCGCGTAGCGCAGAAGTCAAGGCCCTAGGGGTCAAGATGGGTATGCCCTGGTTTCAGATGAAAGATCTGGCTAAGAAGCACGGCATTACTGCCTACTCATCAAACTACACGCTCTATGGTGATATGAGTAATCGGGTAGTGCAGGTACTCAAAACATTTACACCCAAGATTGAGATCTACAGCATTGATGAAAGTTTCTTACAAATCGAAAGTGTTTTAAAACACTACCGCGATACCGTTGAGTTGGGTCAATCGATTCGACAAACTGTCAAAGATACAACCGGCTTACCAGTGTGTGTTGGCATTGGTGCTAGCAAGACTTTGGCGAAGTTGGCCAATCATTTGGCAAAGAAACATTCCTCATTTTCTGGTGTATGCGATGTACAGGCAATGCGCAAAGAAGAACTCTACCAATGGATGAGCGAGACTGAGGTTGGTGAAGTGTGGGGGATTGGTCGCCAGTTAAATAAAAAACTCAAAGCACAGGGTATTCATAGTGTGTTTGACCTGCTGTGTGCTTCACCGCAGGCTATGCGCCAGCAGTATGGCGTGGTGATGGAGCGTCTTTGCTATGAACTGCGAGGCACTTCCTGCCTGCAGCTAGAAGAAGTGGCGGCAGATAAGCAGCAAATCATTGCTTCACGCAGCTTTGGCAAGCTAGTGACCAGCCAGACTGAGCTAGCCCAATCAGTAGCGACTCATGTCGCGAGAGCCGCAGAGAAATTGAGGGGGCAAGATGGGGTGACTGGTGCATTAACGGTGTTTATTCAGACAAACCCATTTAAGCAATATGAGCCACAGCACCATCAAAGCATCACCGTTCCTTTGGCTGATCCAACAGACAACACGCTGACATTAACTAACGCAGCGCTAGCAGGCCTGAAGCAAATTTATCAACCCAACTTTCGTTATAAGAAAGCGGGAGTCATTCTGAACTGCATTAGCGATAAACCTAGCGTTCAGCAATCACTCTTTGAAGATCTAGAGAGCAAAGGTAAGTCAGCACACCTCATGAAAGTGATGGATGAAATTAATACCCGCTTTGGAAATGCAGCGCTTCGGTCAGCAGCCTCGGGTACGCAAGATAGTAAACAAGCTTGGCAAATGCGATCAAACAATCGATCACCTAACTACACCACCAAGTGGGATGAGTTGCCGATCGCACGCTAGGAAAGCCCATGAAACGCATAAAAGAGCATCAACAAAATACCAAAAAATCACGATTTTTCACTAGCTCATTTTGTGAGCTTTTGACTCATTAATCTAGTAACAAGGTAACAAAAAAGTAATCAAAGTAGAGGAGAAACACATGAATACATTAAGCAACTTGATGAACAACTTTAACGGCATCTCATTGGCTGCCATCATGATTTTGTCGTACTGCGCAGTACTCAAAAACACCAAGCGTCATGAAAGCGAAACAAAGCAAGCGTTTAATCGTCAGTATCAGTAAAAAATAAGAATAAAAGTCAGCAGAGGGGGAATAAGGAAATCACGGATTCCTTATTCCCTTGTTTTATTTCTTTTTGGTAAATTGCGAGGGAGTTTTATTCTTTAAATTACGCCTAATTAGCCACGAGCTAACGCGGTCAATTGCAGTTCTAGTGCAGGTCTTTAGTAATGATTCCTGTCTTAGGAAATCATCAAACTTACTGCCGGTGTATTTTTTCTTCATAATGCCTTATTTGACGAAATTCCTGAATTAAGAAATTGCTGCTTATGGAAAAGCATAGTCGCTGAATCATAAAATCCCTATCAGAACTTACTGAATTGCATGTAGGAAAAGACTGATAAATAGATCCCCAAGGGGAAATACAATGAGACTTTCTAAGTAATCATCAAGATTGAATGACATCCAATCCCTGTTTTGACTGTGGTCAGTGTTGCCAACATTTCCGTGTGAGTTTCTATCATGGGGAAATTGAAGGTAATGGCGTGGGTGTGGTTCCCGCAGAACTAACTACCAAACTCACAGATCATCTCGCCTGTATGAAAGGCACCGAGAGGGGTGGTGCACCTTGTATCGCATTACGCCACACCAAAGAAGAGGGTTGGCGCTGCTCTATTTATGAGAACCGTCCAACCCCTTGCCGAGAATTCAATATTCTCAATGAGGATGGAACGCCCAACCCAGATTGCGAGCGACTACAGCAAGTCGCCAGACAAAAGCGACTAGCTGGCAGTTGAGCATTTAACGCAAATTCAGTGTCTTCGCGATTTGGCTGAAGGCTGCGTATTCCTGATCAAGCTTGTTTTGTAGCTCTTTGCCTGTCAGAACGGCAGAAGATTCACCAACCTCATCTAAATACCGCATGGTGTCAGGCTCTTTCATGGCCTGACTGAAGGCTTGTGCAATTTGCTTAACGCGCTCAGGCTTCGTGCCTTTAGGTGCCAACACTACCCTCCACAACAAAGTTTCTTCTTTAGGAAGACCAATATCTTTTAAGGAGCTCGCATTCGGAAATTGCGCATTTCTGTTTACAGAAGAGACTAGCAAGCACTTGGCTTTACCAATATTGGCGTGCTGTAAGACCGGTGGAATAGAGCCTACATAGATATCAATTTGATTCGATAAAAAACCTATGATGGTTTCACCGGCACCTTTGTAGGGAACATCAACTGCTTGGATATTTTGCGGTCTGAAGATGCGCTCGGTAGCGAGCTGCGCAGGGCCACCTAAGCCATCGGTGCCATAGGTGTATTTCTTGGGATTCTTGCGCAACTCTTCCATAAAGGATTTGCCATCATTTGCTGGAAAATCAGGATGCACGCAAAAGACATACGGCGCAGTAGATAGCTGAATCACTGGAATATAGTCATTCGGCGTGTAAGGTACTTTGCTAGTTTGCGGAACAACCGTGACAGGGGAAGGCCAAACGCCTGCTAGGGTATAACCATCTGGTGGAGAGTTCACCATTTGCGCAACACCAATCGTGCCGCCGGCACCTGGAACGTTCTGCACGCTAATCGGGCCACCAATAAAGCGCTGCGCATCTTTAGAGGCTACCCGAAAGAGTGCATCGGTACCGCCACCAGGCGCAGTAGGAACAATCAATTTAGTGACGGTCTGAGCAGAAACCGATTGCAATAAACAGATTGCTGTACAAGCAAAGACGGTTTTCAAAAGAGATTGTTTAGAAAGATTGCGCATATCAAGCCTTATTCAAAATGAAAGAGGGATTTAGGGTTATTGATCAAAATGTCATTCCACACTTTGGTATTTGGAATGGCTGACTGAATCCAAGAAATACAGTCAGCATAAGTAAAACGGTTTTCATAACTGAGCCATGGCCAATCACTAGCCCATACTAGTTGTTTGGGGTTGGCTGCCACAAGCGCATCAACATAGCCTTGAATGGAGATACCTTCCAAAAAGCCAAGACGATAGGGTGCCGACAGTTTGACCCATACTTTGCCATCGGCAAGACCATGCAGGGTATTCTGAAAACTCTTACTCTGCATGCCAAATTTAGGATCTGGGTTGCCAAAGTGATCCAGCACCAAAGTGGCGCCACTAGCTAATATTTTCGGAACTACCAATTCTTGTAAGTGGTCTTCTAGAAATAATTCAATATGAAGATCTAAATCTTTGGCTAAAGCCAACAGTCGCTTGTAGTCAGCGCTATCAATATTGGGAATGGCTTTTTTCTTAATCCAATTTAGGCGAATGCCAACAACACCTTGCTCACGCATCTGTAGTAATTCTTGCTCTAGGTGAGAGGAACTGGGGTCAACAATGACTGTGCCACGAAGTCGATCAGGATAACGACGAAGAGCATCAAGCAAAAGCGAATTATTAGCACCATAAAAACTGGGTGCAATTAATACCCCATGTGAGATACCGTGTGAGCCTAAAACAGCGAGATATTCTTCTGCGTCAACATCACGCGTAGGTCGAGAGTGGATCTCCGGAGCCAAGGGTAGATCCACGGCCATGATGTGGGCATGGCAATCTACGCCAGTAATAGCGGGTTTTTCTGACATTTGTCTCTAAATAGGTATTTATAATTCTGTAAAAAGGAGACTACCATGCCACAACAAGATGGCTCAACCCATTTGGGCACCAAGCTGCGCCGACTCATTAATGAGAGAAGGGGATTGCTAGTTCCTGGAGCAGGCAATGCATTAGCAGCAAGAGTGATTGAAGATGCTGGATTTGAGGCAGTCTATTTAAGTGGAGCAGGTCTCACCAATCAGTTTTATGGCATTCCCGATTTAGGTTTTATTAGCCTGAATGATGTTGCGTCGCACACTGCTGCCATTCGGGATGTGATTCAACTACCCCTCATTGTAGATATCGATGTTGGGTTTGGTAATGCGGTAAATGTGCATCACACTATTAAAGTGCTAGAGAGATCTGGTGCTAACGCAGTACAAATAGAAGATCAGGCTATGCCCAAGCGTTGTGGTCACTTCGCTGGCAAAAGTATTATTAGCAAAGAAGAGATGTGCGGAAAAATCAAAGCCGCAGTAGACGCTAGAGTGCATGATGACTTTTTAATCATAGCTAGAACAGATGCTAGATCGATCAATGGATTACAAGATGCTCTAGATAGAGCTCAAGCCTACGCGCAAGCTGGCGCTGATATGACCTTCATTGAAGCGCCAGAGAGCGTAGAAGAAATGAAGATCATTGCAGCACAAACCTATTGCCCACAGCTAATCAATATGGTGATTGGCGGCAAGACCCCATCACTTTCTCAGCAAGAGCTAGCGCAAATGGGTTTTGGGATTGTGTTGTATGCCAATGCCGCTTTACAAGGTGCGGTGCATGGTATGAACCAAGCCCTAAATCATTTAAAGCAGACGGGCGAACTCAAAGAAGACCCCAATTTAGTTGCTACTTTTGCTCAGCGTCAAAGTGTTGTCAAAAAAGAAGACTTTGATGCCCTAGAAAAGAAGTTCTCATAAATAAACCCAACCTAACTCAACTCAACCCAACCTAGTCGCTACTAATACCATCATGAAACTATCAAAAATTCTTATAGCGTTTATTTCCATGTTCATTGCTACATCTGCGCTTGCTGCAGACCCATGGCCCAATCGCCCGATTAAATTTGTGGTGGGCTTTGGTCCTGGTGGTGCAAATGACCTAGTAGCACGCGCTGTTGCAGAGGCCGTAGGTAAGCAACTAGGGCAGCCGGTAATCGTAGAGAACAAGCCGGGCGCAGGTTCTGTGTTGGGTGGTGACTATGTTGCTAAGAGTGCGCCAGATGGTTATACCTTCTACGCTGGTGCAGCGGGTGGCGTAGTGACCATTCCGATGCTTCGTAACAGCATGCCGTATAAGCAAGAAGACTTGGTGCCAGTAGGCATGATGGCGGTGAGCCCATCGATCATTGTGGTGAATAGCGATTCACCGATTCAGAACTTTAAAGATTTACTGGCAAAAGCAAAGAATAAGCCTGGCGTAACATTTGCAACGGCAGGCTCTGGTAGCACCCCACACTTCGTGGCAGAGATGCTCAAGATTTATGCTGGTGGTGGTAATTATGAAATCATTCCTTACAAGAGTGGATCAGAAGGTGTGTTTGCAGTGGTCTCTAAACAAGTAGATGCCACATCAGAGGCCAGCGTCGTGGTCTTGCCACAAATCGAAGGTGGCAAACTCAGGCCAATCGCCTCTACATGGAATAAACGTATTACCCGTTTACCAAACGTGCCAACTACTAAAGAGTTGGGTTACCCCAATATCTTCATTGGTCACTGGTCAGGTATCTTTGCCCCTAAAGGCACCTCACCTGAGATCATTGCCAAGATGAACCAGGCAATTAACGCATCTTTAGATACCAATGCACTCAAGTCTCGATTGATTCCGCAAGGTATTGAACCAGCTCCAGGCTCACAAGCAGACTTTATTAAGTTCTTGAATGAAGAGCGTAAGCGTCTGCAACCGATCGTAAAGAGCGCCAATATGAAGGATGAGTGAAGGATGAGTAAAGACTCATTCATCATGTATTTAGATCTGATTTATTAAAAGGAAGACCCAGTGAGAAAACTCTTATTTATCCTATTGGCATCCATTGCTACTGGCGTATTTGCTCAGGACGCAGCAGTTATTGTTCAAACGGATCAAGTGCAACAGGCACTTGCACGTGGCGTGATTATTTGGGACGTTCGAGACGAAAAGAGTTATCTCGATGGCCATATCCCAGGAGCAATTAATATTGGCGACGCTGGTGCTGTATTGCGAGACCCCAATAAGGAAGACTACATAGCGCTAGAACAGATCGAGAAGATCTTCAATGCAGCTGGCTTGGATGTGAATCAGGAAGTAGTGGTCTATGGCTCAAGAGGTAATCCCTATAGCTACTTTGGCTTGTACACCATTAAATACTTTGGTGGCAAAAATGCTCAGATCTATCATGATGGTATTGATGGCTGGAAGCAAGCAGGCCTACCTATTCAGAAAGAGCGTACAAGTCTCAAACCAGTATCAGTGGCCTTGGTGCCACAAAAGCAGCTCGTGGTGAGCAATGAAGAGATGCTCAAATTGGCGCAGTCCAAATCGGTACAGATCATTGATGCAAGAACACCCGATGAATATTCGGGTAAGGACATTCGCGCCATTCGTGGTGGGCATATTCCAAATGCGATCAATGTGCCATTTGAAGATAACTGGCAGGACCCAGCAACAGGAGTGAAGCTGAGCAAAAAACAGGTAAGCGATAACTCAGGAATGGCGCTGAAAAACACAGCCGATCTGAAAAAACTCTACGCGAATCTAGATCCTGATAAAGAGACAGTGGTGTATTGTCAAAGTGGAGTCCGTGCATCTGAGACGGCAACGGTTCTCAAGAGTCTAGGATTTAAGAAGGTGAAGGTCTACGACTCATCCTGGCTAGGTTGGGGTAATAACCTCAAGGCACCTGTCGCCGATGAGACATTCTTAAATGTGGGCGCACTCAATGCCAAGATGGCTGCCATGCAAAACAAGATCAATCAGTTAGAAGAAGCGCTGAAAGCTAAAAATAACTAAAAGTAACTAAAAGTAAGTAAGCAGAATAGTTGTCTTCATAACTATTCTGCTTGAATTATTCTGGCTTAATTCCAGATTTCTTAATTAGGTTGGTCCAGAGTTCAATTTCTGATTTCAAGAAATTGTTGTACGCATTTGCACCCAATGGTGGAATGACAAAACCGACTGACTCAATCCGTTGTTTCACTTCAGGAGTTTGTAGTGCTTGAATCATGGCAGCTTCTAATTTATCGAGTACTGGTTTAGGTGTTCCCTTGGGTGCGCTAATACCAGCCCAAGACAATGCTTGGAATCCTGGGTAGCCACTTTCAGCTACTGTAGGAATAGTTGGGTACAAAGGATTGCGTTGCAAGCTACTGACTGCAATCGGACGCAGTTTGCCAGCGGCAACGTAAGATAATGCGGCATCTTGGTTAATAAAGATCATAGGAATCTCATTACCCAAAAGGGCATTCATTAAAGGACCGCCGCCGCGATAAGGGATGCCAACAATTGGTAATGGATTGCAGTTCAGTTTCTTTTTAGGATCTGCGCAGGTGGCTGTTGCTTGCCGTAGTAACTCCATAGCCATATGGCCTGATGAGGCATAGGTGTAGCCATAGTCAAGCTTGCCGGGATTGGCTCTTGCAAAGTCAACGATATCTTTCAATGTTTTAAACGGACGGTCAGGGTTTACTACCAAGACATTAGGGCCGAGATCAATCAGAGAGATGTGTGCAAAATCTTTCATTGAGTCATATTTGAGATTGGGGTCAAGGCCGTGAGCTACTGCATTTTGTCCAACGCCTGTCATCACTAAGGTATAGCCATCGGGCTGTGCACCTGCAGCTCGTTCGGCGCCAATAACGCCACCACCACCAGCGACGTTCTCAATCACAAAGGCTTGTTTGAAAATTTTGGTTAGTTGCTCAGCTGAAATGCGCGCCATCAGATCGGTGGTGCCACCAGGGGGGAAGGGAACAATAATTTTGACAGGCTTATTCGGATATTCCGATTGGGCGATGGCTGTCAGCGAGCCAAAGCAAGCCAAACAGGAAATGCACAGGGTTTTAATCCATAAAGAAAGCTTCATCTAGTCTCCATTCCCGTATTTTTAGGGTTTTTTATTTAGGTCTTGATGCTCTGTTTGTAGTAGGGTAATTAAATGGTTAGCAGAAAACAAGTGCAGGAATACCCTTTCTGCAATTTCCAGCATTAATATAGGCTTTTACATTTATTCTCATATTGATTCATAGGCGCCTATGTCCAAAAAGACCAAAGAATCCTTACGTAGTGCTCGCTGGTTTGCACCAGATGATTTGCGTTCCTTTGGCCATCGCTCTAGAGCCATGCAAATGGGTTATGGACCAGAGGATTGGGCAGGTAAACCAGTCATTGCCATCATTAATACTTGGTCTGATATCAATCCTTGTCATACACACTTCAAGCAACGAGTAGAGGATGTGAAGCGCGGCATATTGCAAGCCGGTGGCTTCCCATTGGAGCTGCCTGCAATTTCATTAGCAGAGCAATACGTCAAACCTACCACCATGCTCTATCGCAATATGCTCGCGATGGAAACAGAAGAATTGATTCGTTCGCATCCAGTCGATGGCGCAGTTCTCATGGGCGGCTGTGACAAGACCACACCAGGTTTAGTAATGGGCGCTTTATCTGCGGGTCTACCGTTTGTCTATTTACCCGCTGGACCAATGTTGCGTGGCAACTGGAAAGGCAAGGTCTTAGGTTCAGGTTCAGATGCATGGAAATATTGGGATGAGCGCCGTGCAGGCAATATCTCTGAGGCGCAGTGGTTAGAAGTGGAGGGTGGTATTGCCCGTAGTCATGGCACCTGTATGACCATGGGCACTGCTGCCACCATGATGGGCATTGCTGAGGCGCTAGGACTAACCTTGCCAGGCGCATCGAGTATTCCAGCAGCAGATGCGAGCCATCCTCGTATGGCAGCTGCTTGCGGCAGAAGAATCGTAGGGATGGTGTGGGAAGACCTCACGCCAGTAAAAGTACTCAGTAAAACCAATTTCTTAAACGCGATTAATGCAGCGATGGCGATGGGTTGTAGTACCAATGCCATTATTCATTTGATTGCCATGTCTCGTCGTGCGGGCGCAGATTGCACCGTGACCTTAAATGATTTTGACCAGGCTAGCAGAAAAGTTCCCGTCATTGCCAACATTCGACCAAGTGGTGACAAGTATCTGATGGAAGATTTTTACTATGCAGGCGGAATGCCAGCACTTTTAAAACAGATGGGCAGTCATCTGAACCCAAGTGCGATGACCATCACGGGAAAAACCATTGGCGAGAATATAAAAGATGCGCAAGTGCATAACGATGATGTCATTCGACCATTAGATAAAGCCATTTACCAAGAGGGCGCGCTAGCAGTTCTTAAGGGAAATATCGCACCAGGTGGCGCAGTGATTAAGCCAAGCGCCTGTGCCGAGAAGTTCCTTAAACACACTGGCCCAGCATTGGTATTTGATAGCTACCCAGAAATGAAAAAAGCTGTCGAGGATGAAAACCTCGATGTGACAGAGAATCACATTCTAGTTTTAAGAAACGCGGGCCCTAAAGGTGGTCCCGGTATGCCAGAGTGGGGCATGCTACCCATTCCAGTGAAGTTAGTTAAGCAAGGTGTACGTGACATGCTGCGCTTATCTGATGCTCGCATGAGTGGTACTAGTTATGGCGCTTGCATCTTGCATGCCTCGCCCGAGTCTTATATAGGTGGACCATTAGCTTTAGTGAAAACGGGTGATCTGATTACCGTAGATGTACCAAACAGAAAAATACATCTAGAGATTAGTGATGAAGAGCTCGCCCAGAGAAAAGCAAAGTGGGTAGCACCAGAACCCAAATATGAAAGAGGTTATGGCTGGATGTTTAGCCGCCACATTTTGCAAGCAGAGGATGGATGCGATTTTGATTTCCTGGAAACCAGTTTTGGTAAACCAGTGCCTGAGCCAGACATTTTTTAAAAAATGAGACTTAAGCCTAGTCCGTTGCCCAAATGCTCAATTAATTGGCTCTGTGGGTTCACCAAATTGGGTAATGGGTGTTTTATATAGGTGCACATAGCACCGAGTGACTGCTTGTCCGTACTACTTTGCGATTTTTATAAGTTGTATATTCAAATTTAAGAGCTTTGCTACACTAAGAAAAAAGCAGTACTACCTATAAATAAGGAGATCCAGCATGAAATCACGTATTTCTACGTTGTTTGTAGCCCTAGTTATCAGTATTTCAGGGAGTGTATCTGCCAAAGATACCGTCAAAATCGCCTATATTGGACCTTTAACAGGGGGTGTTTCAGCCAATGGTATTGGTGGTCGAAACTCTGCTGATTTGGCGGTTCGATTAAAGAACCAGGACCCAAATGCAAAGTACAAGTACGAACTAGTTGCGGCTGATGATGAATGCAAACCGAACGTAGGTGTACAGGTTGCAACCAAGATCGCTTCAGATAGTTCAATTATTGCTGGTGTTACTCACTACTGTTCTGCAGTTGCTATGAGTACGGTCGACGTTTATCACAAGTTTGGCTTGCCTGTCATGGTGTGGGGTGCAGTTTTGCCTGAAATTACCTACGCCAACAACTACAAAGAAGTTCACCGTGTTAATGGCACCATGATTAACCAAAACGAAGTTGCAGCAAAGTTTCTTACAGGGCTTGGCTACAAGAAGTGGGTCATCATTCATGACACCACTGACTACGGTAAAGGTCACAATAAATATTTCTCCCAATATCTCACCAAAAATGGTGGACAGATTTTGGGAACCTTTGGTGTTACTGCAGATCAGCAGGATTTCACGGCTGAGTTGACCAAAGTAAAAGAGTTAAAGCCTGAGGTAGTCTATTTCGGAGGTTTGACTCCTATCGGTATCCGCATTCGTACCCAGATGGATCGTCTGGGTATTAAGGCTGTATTTGAAGGCACATCTGGAATTAAGTCTGATGCCTACATTGAGGGCTTGGGCAAACTCTCTGAAGGTTCGCTCTCATTTATTGAAGGCGCTCCATGGGAGAAGTTACCAGGCGGTCTCGGGTTTATTGCTAAATACAATCAACAAAAATATCCTGATGCTCCAGAGGCATACGGACCATTTGCCTACACTGCAGCAACTCTGATTATTGATGCGATCGAAAAGGCTGGACCTGATCGCAAGAAAGTCATGGCAGTGCTGAACAACACCCAAAATGTGGAAACGATTATTGGTAAGGTAAGTTTTGACGATCATCGACAAAATATCGTTCCTTTGATTTCCAAATATGTTGCGCAAGATGGCAAATGGGTTGTTTGGGAAGATAGTTTGTATGCCAAAGGACAGCGTAAGCTAGGTCAATAATTCTTCATAGATTTTCTAGCTAAGAGGAAAGTGTTCTAGCGTGTCATTTGATATTTTTTTGCAGTATCTTCTTAATGGGTTGATGCTGGGCGTTATATACGCAATTGTGGCGGTCGGCTTCACCCTGTACTTTGGTGTTCTGGACGTTATTAAGTTTTCGCATGGCGATATCTTGATGGTGGGGGCCTTTGCTGGCCTCACCACTTATATTGGCATTGCTGGAACTTTTGAATCTCCATGGTTGCAGCTGCTTGTGCTGGTGTTAGTAAGCCTTTCGATAGCGGCATTTCTTGGTGCAATCATTGCGCGCTATTTGATTCTGCCTCTCCAAAAAGCACCCCCAATTAATACATTGCTAGTTACTTTGATGTTGGGCTTGGCTTTGCGTGAGTTGGTTCGCTTGTTTTATCCAAATGGATCCAATCCAAAACCATTCCCAAGGCTCCTTCCGAGTGATGGGATTGCTATTGGAGAATTCATATTGCGCTCGGATAGTTTGATTCTTCTAGCTACTGGTGTGATTACGATTCTTGCTGTGCAGAGGCTGATTAC
This sequence comes from Polynucleobacter sp. MWH-UH23A, assembly GCF_040409805.1. Classification (NCBI taxonomy): domain Bacteria; kingdom Pseudomonadati; phylum Pseudomonadota; class Betaproteobacteria; order Burkholderiales; family Burkholderiaceae; genus Polynucleobacter; species Polynucleobacter sp. MWH-UH23A. The sequence goes on along the minus strand of NZ_CP099572.1, from coordinate 1,330,939 downwards.
CAAAAGCAAGGTCGGATTAGCGATTCGCGCAGTTGCGCAAGATAGTGAAACTGCACGCATCATGGGCATTAACTTTCGACAAATTGTGCTGATTACTTTTATGCTGGGATCTGCATTGGCTGCGCTAGCAGGTTTGATGAATGGCTTGTATTACAACGAAGTCAATTTCAGTATGGGCTTACTTTTAGGTGTGATTGGATTCTCTGCTGCAGTTGTTGGTGGTTTAGGTAATTTCTATGGAGCGATTGTTGGCGGCTTCTTATTTGCCGCTCTTCAAACGGTTGGGGCAGTACTGCTGCCAGCAATCTTGCCCAGCGTTCCGAGCGCATACAAAGATGTATTCGCATTTGCGGTGATCATCATCATTATGGGATTAAAGCCAACTGGTTTGATCTCAGAAAAATCCAGTGAGCGAGTGTAAGTATGAAATTGCTAATCTCTACTTTCATCGTTTGCTTAATTTATTGCATCTTGTTACTTGGCGCTGAAAACCAGTTGGAGGTGGGCGCTTTGGTCGCGATTGCTTTTGTTGCGAGTGTAGTTGGTAAGAAAACTGGGTTCATGGATCGCCTGGCTGTTGCAGTCAGTCATCGTCCAGGCTTTCCGGCAACTGCTTCAGTGATTGGTGTCTTGGTCATGATGGTGGTGTTTCATAACTCCCATTTCGCTTTGTTGATGCTGGCAACGGTATTGATTTATTCCATCGTTTGCTTGGGTCTTAATATTCAGTTTGGCTACGTAGGTATTGTGAACTTTGCGGGTGCCGCATTCTTTGGTATTGGAAGCTATACCGCCGCAGTTTTAGCTACGCATACCGCAGTACCGCATTTATTGGTGCTGCTCATTGCGGCAACGATCTCAGCTTTGATTGGCTCCATCCTGATTTATCCAGTGCTGAGAACGCGTGGTCATTATGCTGCGCTAGTCACTATTGCTTTTGGTATTTTGTTCCGCAACTTCTTAGAGGTAAACGACACCCTAGGTGGTCCGCAAGGCTTAAAAATTCCACCATTAACCATTTTTGGCTGGAATCTTTCTAATGGGCTTGAGGTGGGTGGTGTTGAGCTGTCCTTCTATATTCCTTATTTAGTGATCGCCTTGGTTCTGCTGATTGCAACCTTCCGGATTACTCGCAATTTAGAGCGCTCATGGATCGGCTTGAGTATGGATATGGTTCGTACGGATGAGATTGCCGCTTCTACCTTTGGAGTCAACATAGCCTATTGGAAAATTGTTGCGTTTACTCTGGGTAACTTTGTTGCAGGCTTGGCTGGTGCGCTCTACGGCATGATGACAGCCTATGTGGCGCCAAATAACTTCACTTTTGCTGATTCTTTGATTCTGGTTTCGATTGTGATTCTTGGTGGCATTGGAAACCCATGGGGAATTATTCCTGCAGCCGCGATTGTGGTGATTCTGCCGGAGAAATTACAGTTTATTCAGGAGTATCGCTTTCTGCTGTATGCAATCGTAGTGATTTTGATTTTGCTATTCCGTCCCGATGGTTTATTGCCAAGACGTGTTCGCCAGTATTTTCCTGCCGGTAAAGCGGGAGGAAAAGAATGAGCCAGCAATCTTTGAATTCCAAGACTAAATTGTTAGAAGCGCAAGATCTCACCATGCGTTTTGGTGGTGTTACAGCGCTGGACTCCTTGAATTTGCATGTGAATGAAGGCGAGGTTCTAGGTCTTTTAGGCCCTAATGGATCTGGTAAGACAACATTTTTTAATGTCATCACAGGCTTGTATCGCGCTAGTTCTGGACACGTGCATTTTCGTGGTCAAGATTTGACTGATGCAAGTGCGCAGCAGGTTTATCTGAATGCCATCACTAGAACATTCCAACGTTCACGCTTGTCCTTACCATTAACGGTATTTGACAACATTGCTATAGGCGATAATCGTCGCCTAAATACGGGTTTAATCTTTAATTTAATCTCTCGCAAGGCGTTCAAGGCTGAGTATGAAGGAGTGGTTCAGCAGGTAGAAAGCCTGTTAAAAACTTTCAACCCTAAATTGGCTCCAAAAATATTTGAACCTGTTGCTAGTTTGCCAATGATTGATCGACGTCGTATTGAGATTTGCCGAGCCTTAATCAGCGAGCCTGATCTCTTGTTATTGGATGAGCCATCCGCAGGTATGACGCACGACGAAACTGCGGAAGTGATGAATGATATTTTGCAGGTGCGAAGCAAAATCAAGCCCTTTACGATTATTTTGATCGAGCACGAGATGGGCTTAATTCAGCGCATGACTGAGCGTTGTATCGTTCTGAATTACGGTAAAAAGATTGCCGAAGGCACTTATGATGAAATCGTGAGCAACCGCGAAGTTCAGGTTGCCTATTTGGGGCAGGAATAATTATGGCCTTATTAGAAATCGACCATATCTATACAGCCTACGATCGGATTGATGTTCTAGAAGACGTATCGATTCAAGTCGAGCGTGGACAAATCACTTGTATCTTAGGTGCCAATGGCGCTGGCAAATCCACTCTCATTCGATCTATCCTGGGTTTAACTCCAGCCAATCGTGGCAAGATTACTTTTAATGGTGCGGACATCACGCATTTAGCTACTCACCGCATTATTGGTCAAGGTATTGCTTGTGTGCCGGAAGGGCGTCGTGTTTTTCCTCGAATGACAGTTGATGAAAATTTATCAGCAGGCGCATATCTAATCGGCGATCAAAAGGTCATACAGGAGCGCCGCGAACGGGTAAAGACTTTATTTCCGCGTCTAGCTGAACGCTCTAATCAATTAGCGGGGACGATGTCTGGCGGTGAGCAAGCCATGTTGGCAATTGGCCGTAGCTTAATGAGCTCTCCCGAACTTCTCATTTTTGATGAGCCTTCTTTAGGTCTTTCCCCTTTATTTGTGAAAGAGAACTTCAAGATCATCAAAGAAATCAATCAAATGGGTACGACAGTCTTACTGGTTGAGCAAAATGTCCGTCAAACCTTAGCGATTTCGCATCGCGGCTATGTGATTGCGAAAGGTCAGGTCGTGGCGCAGGGTAGCGCCACTGATCTTGCTGAAAATGCAGAGGTGCAAGCCGCCTATTTTGGTTAAGTCTATTTAACTAGGTTTCCTCAACTAAGCACCCTCAACCTAATTTGCTCGAATGCACATGATGACTATTCCTGATCCGATTGCACTAACCCAAGAGCTGATTCGATTTAATACGGTTAATCCTCCTGGTAATGAAGACCAGATTTGTAATTTTCTAGTAAGCATTTTGGAGTCGGCCGGTTTTGAGTGTCGCAAGATTGAGTTTGCCCCACGGCGGATGAGTCTAGTTGCCAAAATTGGCGCTTGTAGCCCTGCAAATCCAAGTATTTGCTTTACTGGTCATGTAGACGTTGTTCCATTAGGAGCTCGCTCTTGGAAGCATGAACCATTTGCCGGTGTAATTGAGGATGGCAAATTATTCGGTCGTGGCTCTAGCGATATGAAGAGCGGCGTTGCTGCTTTTATTGTTGCTGCCATGAAAACCGCGCAAACTGCTAAAGCAGGTGGTGGTGTCAGCATGATTATTACTGCGGGAGAAGAGACGGGTTGTGAAGGGGCGTTTCATCTTGCAGCGAGTGATGAGATTCTCAAATTTTTAGGTCCTGCTGGTTGTTTTGTTGTTGCAGAACCTACTGCCAATGAGCCACTGCTGGGTCACAAGGGCGCTTATTGGCTCAAAGCTTCTACTGAGGGTGTTACTGCTCATGGATCAATGCCAGAGCGTGGTGACAATGCATTCTATAAATTGGCAAAAGCGGCGATCACTCTTGAGCAATTTACTTTTGATACCCCAGCGCATCCCATGATGGGGCAAGGTACATTGAATGTGGGTACTGCTAAAACGGGTTTAAATATCAACTCTGTGCCTGATGCTGCCGAAATGACTTTAGATATTCGTACGGTAGCGGGGCAGAGTCACAAACATATATACGGCTGTCTATGTAAAGCTCTTGGCCCGGTTGTGAAACTAGAAACTATCATTGATATAGAAGGCGTTTACACACCTGCAAATGATCCTTGGATGGCAAAAGTATTTGACCGTTGTGAGCAAGTCAATGGCGTTAGACCAACTGAAAAAACGGTTTCTTACTTTACGGACGCTTCTGCGCTAAAGCCTGCTATCGGTAATCCTCCAACAGTCATTCTGGGGCCTGGACAGCCAGAGATGGCGCATCAAACCGATGAATTTTGCTACGTAGACAAAATTACCGATGCCACCCAAATTTTTGAAGACCTGATTACCGATTGGCAGCAATCCGGAAAATGAAGAATAGTCACCAAGCTGTAGGTTTAATCGCAGTAGCCAAACAAATTGATGCGCACCAACTTGATCCAAAAAACTTACTGAAGAATGCATTTGAGTTAGCCAATCAATTGGAGCCAAACTTAAAGGCTTTTGTTTCTAGGCATTCACTAGAAGATTTAATCAAGTCGATTGCACCAGGCCCTTTATCGGGTATTCCAATTGGTATCAAAGACATTATTAACACTCAAGATTTGCCAACTACCAACGGCTCACCAATCTACGCCAATCATCGTCCATTGCAAGATGCACCGATTGTGCAAAAGATCCGCGCTTTAGGTGGAATTGTTTTTGGTAAGACAGTAACTACTCAATTTGCCTGGAAAACTCCAGGCCCAACGGTCAATCCCCACAATTCCGCTCATACCCCTGGTGGTTCTTCTAGTGGATCTGCGGTAGCAGTCGCTGCTGGCATAGTCCCGCTGGCCCTGGGTACACAGACGGTGGGCTCGATTGTCAGACCTGCTGCATTTTGTGGGGTCGTGGGATTTAAGCCAAGTTTTGGTGCCATCTCAAAAGAAGGTGCCCATCCACTTTCATATGCATTGGATCACATTGGGTTTTTTACTCGATCAGTAGAGGATGTCGCATATGCCTATCAATTGCTCAAAGAGGGCAGCGCTTATCAGGGTGCCAAAACAAAGGTAAACGACGTAGCGCAATTGAGCACCAACCATATGCCGAAGATTGCATTGCTCAAAACACCGTTTGATCACTTAATGAGTGCTGAGCAAGAGCATGCGATCCAAACGGCGATCAAAAAATTGCAACAAGCGGGCGCAAGTGTAGAGACAGTAGAGTTGCCTAAGCAATACTGGGATGGTGTAAATCAAATGTCGACGATTATGGCTTATGAGGCTGCGCAGATACACCGCGAACATCTACAAAATCATTTAGGACTTCTTTGCGAAAACATCAAAGAGCTTGCTGCCAAAGGGGCAGATTACTCCCAGGCTGAGTATGAAGCTGCATTAAACCAGCAGGCACAGTTACGCAAATCAGTCAGCGAGATATTCAAAGAATTTGATGGATTGTTACTAGCACCGGCAACGGGCGAGGCCCCCAGAGATCTGACATGGACAGGCGATCCGTCTTTCTGTGCTCTTGGTAGCTACTTAGGCATTCCGGCAATTAATCTGCCAGCAGGTACATCAGCCAATGGATTGCCCCTCGGAATTCAATTGATGGGTAATTACCAAGAAGATGAGGCTTTGCTAAGTGCTGCAAAATTCTTAGAGGGTGTTTTGGTATCTGAAGTAAAGAAATAGCAGGCGATCTAAATTTCTTTTTGATCTTTAGTTGTATTCTAATAACCAATCATTAAATTTCGGAGATTTGATGTTTAAAGCGCCACCTTCTGTGAGCACAGAAGTTTTTACAACTGTTCCAAAAGAATTCCGAAAGCCCGGACAAGCTCCTGCAGAAAGAATCGCAGCAGGGAAGAGCACCCTAAAAACCGACACCTACATCGAAGGTCCTTCATTTGATCGTGCCGGCAATCTGTATTTTGTGGATATTGCATTTGGCAGAATCTATAGATCCAACCCAGCAGGAGAAGTTGAATTACTCATCGAGTACGACGGTGAGCCCAATGGATTAAAAATCCATCGAGATGGACGCATATTTGTAGCCGATCATAAAAATGGTTTGATGCTCTTTGATCCTCAAGCCAAAGCAATCAAGCCTTTGCTCACAAGTTTTAATGCAGAGCCATTTAAAGGCTTGAACGATCTATTTTTTACTAGCAATGGTGACCTTTACTTCACCGATCAAGGTCGGACGGGACTGCAAGATCCTAGTGGCAGAGTATTTCGGATGACCTCCCAGGGGGAGGTGTCCTGTTTATTGAGTAACGCACCCAGCCCCAATGGGATTGTTTTGAGTGCAAATGGTAGTCATCTCTATATTGCGGTCACGCGATCCAATAGTATTTGGCGCACCATGCTACTGCAGGATGGATCAATTACCCGCGTTGGTAATTTCATTCAAATGTCTGGAGGATCTGGCCCTGATGGACTGGCATTAGATCAAGAGGGTAATTTATATGTTGCCCATGCTGGCATGGGGGTTGTCTGGAAATTTTCACCAAAGGGTGAACCTTTACTCCGAATTAATTCTTGTGCGGGGAATATGACAACCAATTTGGCGTTTGGCGGGAAGGATAGCCGCGACTTATTTATCACCGAGACAGACTCTGGCTCAATACTGACCGCCCGAATGGATGCACCAGGGCAAACACTCTTTTCACATCAATAAATATGACCGATATAAAAGATTATGTGCCACATGGCGAGTTAATTCAGTTTGCTAAGGCGGTTTATCAAAGCGTTGGCTTGAGTGAAGAAGATGCTTTGTTGGCAGCCGACACCCTAGTGCAGGCTGAGTTATGGGGTCATTCATCGCATGGTATGTTGCGATTGGCATGGTATTACGCCAGGCTCAAATCCGGGGCCATGAAGCCCGTTACCAATACTTCCTTGTTGGTGGATTCGCAGGCAATTGCAGTGATGGATGGTCATGATGGTGTTGGGCAAGTCATTGCAAAGCGTGCCATGCTGGAATCAGTCAAGCGAGCAAAGCAACATAGCGTTGGTATTGTCTCAGTTCGCAACTCCAATCATTTCGGTACCTGCATGTATTTCACGCGAATGGCTGCTCAGCAAGGATGTATCTCGATATTGATGAGTAATGCAGGTCCTAATATGGCGCCATGGGGTGGAAGACAAAAAAAGATTGGTACTAATCCTTGGTCTATTGCGGTACCTGCAGGCAAGCATGGCGCGGTAGTAATGGACATGGCTAATTCAGGAGTGGCGCGCGGAAAAATCTATCTCGCTCAAAAACGTCGTCAAAGTATCCCGGCGGATTGGGCAATTGATAAAGAAGGACGTCCTACAACAGACCCCCAAGCGGCTATTGAGGGCTTCATATTGCCGATGGCAGGCCATAAAGGATATGTCATGGGTGTGATGGTTGATATTTTGTCCGGGGTTTTATCGGGAAGTGCGTTTTTAGATCAAGTGCATGGACCATATGATCCAGTCAATAAGAGTGGTGCAGGGCACTTTATTGTTTCTTTGAATGTGGAGGCATTTCAACCACTTGCTGAGTTTGAGGCGCGGATTGATGATTACATTCGATCATTAAAGGATGTGCCGTTAGCTGAAGGTCACAAGCAAATTTATTTCCCAGGCGAAATGGAAAATCAGGCAGATATTCGCAATAGGCAAATGGGCCTACATCTGCCGGAAGATACAAAACAGAGCTTGATCCAGGTCGCAAAAGAATCTGGTCAAGAAAAATATTTACCGTTCTAACGATATCCCAAAGAAGGACTAAGTGATATGAAAAAAATACTACTGATAGTTTCATTATGGTTGACCGTAACTTCGGCTTTTGCTCAAACTACCCCAGCTACATGGCCTAATCGCCCAGTCAAAATTATTTCTGGTTTAGGACCTGGCAGCAGCATGGATCTGGTAGCCAGAACGATCGCACCATCTTTATCTGAAATTTGGGGGCAACCTGTGGTTGTTGAGAATAAGACAGGTGCGGCAGGTAACGTGGCAGCAACTTATGTTGCGGGGGTAGAGGATGATCACACTATCTTGATTGCGCAAAATGCCATCACAATTAGCGCCTCTTTTTATCCTAAGCTTGGATACAACTTGAAAAAAGATTTGAAGCCCGTTACACAAATTACCTCAATGCCGCTGGTAGTAATTGTGAACAAAGATATTCCAGTAAAGACCTTAAAAGAATTTATTGAGTACGCAAAGAAAAGACCAGATCAATTGAACTTTAGCTCAGCTGGCATTGGTAATGCCGATCATATGGCTGCGGAATTGCTCAATGCTAAAGCGGGCATCACCATGACCCATGTGCCATTTACTAGTGGCGCTTTGGCATTGAATGCACTTATGGCTGGCGATGTTCAAATGTATTTACCTGGATTACCAGTGAGCTTGTCAAACATTCAGGCTGGCAAGGTAAAGGCTTTAGCGGTCACCACTACTAAGCGGGCCTCTGCATTACCTGATGTGCCTACTGTAGCTGAGGCTGCCATCCCTGGATACTCAATGCCTCTTTGGTATGGGTTCTTTACTAACAATGCAATGTCTGATGCTATAGCGTCTAAGGTGGCGCAAGATACTGCCAAAGCACTAAAATCACCCGAGATGCAATCTAAGGTGGCTGCAAACGGAATTGATTTAGTTGGCAGCTCTCCAGATGCATTTAAGAAATTCGTTAATGGTGAAGTTGAACTCTGGGCGCAAGTGATTAAAAGTCGAAATCTGAAGTCGGATTGATTCAAGGGTTCACGAACTTTCCTACAACTTATTCATACCCTTCTTATATTTATTATTCTGCGATTTAAATACGCTGAATCTTTCTATATAGAGGAGGGTTCGGTTTGCAAGTATCTGTCGAGTGCACCCATAAGACATTGCGTCTTTTCAAGATTCAGTTAGACGTACGAACCGTCGTTGTTTTGCTCATCATTTGGATGATTTGGGGCATCTTTCGGATTTTGAAGATTTTTTAGGAAAGCTAAATGTTGCTTTGGGGGCTACATTTGTTGTCAATATGGCAACGCTCGCGAATACGAAGGTAGAAAATAGGGTGGATGAGCCAAACCCCCGGCACTGGCAGAAATTGGGTTTGGCTGCTTCGTTCCCGACCTGACCAGGTTATCCAACCCACCATGCGGGGAGGCCCATCCAATTCCATTTTAGCTTGTTAGAATGTAGAACATGACAGCACTGGCATTAGCCCGTTCGTGGCGCCCCAAAACATTCTCTGAGCTTATTGGACAAGACCATGTGGTTAAGGCCTTAACCCATGCTTTAGATCAGGGTCGCTTACACCATGCATGGCTATTTACTGGCACCCGTGGAGTAGGCAAGACCACAATTTCTCGAATCATGGCTAAGGCACTCAATTGCACTGGTGCCGATGGTTCCGGAAAGATGACCTCTGAGCCTTGCGGAAAATGTCCTGCCTGTATGGAAATAGATGCGGGTCGCTTTGTCGATTACATCGAGATGGACGCTGCTAGTAATCGTGGTGTCGATGACATTGCTTCTTTATTAGAGAAGGCGGCATATGCACCAAGTAATGGTCGCTATAAGGTTTACATGATTGACGAGGTGCACATGCTCACCAATCATGCTTTCAATGCCATGCTTAAAACATTGGAAGAGCCTCCAGAGCACGTCAAATTTATTCTGGCAACGACTGACCCCCAAAAGATTCCGGTCACTATCTTGTCTCGTTGCTTGCAGTTCAATCTCAAGCAAATGCCTGTACCACTCATCGTTGAGCACCTAGAAAAGGTCCTTGCCGCTGAAAAAGTCGCCTATGAAGTCAATGCCTTACGGGTATTGGCTAAAGCAGCCCAAGGCTCGATGCGCGATGCACTCTCATTAACAGACCAAGCGATTGCTTACGCCGCAGGCAAGGTGACTGAAGAATCAGTGCGTGGCATGCTCGGCACCTTAGATGATGCTTATCTCATTCGTATTCTGGATTGCTTAATTGCTAAAGATGGCGCAAGCCTTCTAGCAGTCGCCAATGAAATGTGTGAGCGCAGCATGTCTTTCTCACTCGCCTTACAAGATTTATCCAGCTTGTTACAAAAGATTGCAGCAGCGCAAGTCGTGCCAGAGTCTGTACTAGATGATTGGCCAGAAGCAAGTGAGATCCGTCGCTTAGCTGGTCAGCTCACAAAAGAAGAAGCCCAACTCTTTTATCAAATCACCATTACCAGCCGTCCTGACTTATCACTCGCACCTGATGAGCAAACTGGCTTTGCCATGACCTTATTGCGTATGTTGGCGTTTCGTCCTGGAAGCTCAGGAAGCTCAGGGAGCACAGCACCATCTGCGCCACCAGTAAATACAGCGCGTCCAGCATCAACACCCTCTGCTGCACCAAAGTCAGTGGCGCCAGCAAACCGTGCTGCCCCGGCGGCGCCTGTGGCTAAAACTTCTACTCCAGCCCCAGCCGCCCCAGCAAACGCTGGACCAGTAGATCGTCCCGACTGGCATGGTTTGATGCGTCAATTGCCTGTACGTGGCTTAGTGCAGCAGTTGGCATTTCAGACAGAGTTGCAAGATTGGAATGATTCAACAAACGGGATTAAAGCGGTGGTTGTGACACCAATGCCGCAACTTGCATCTGAAGCATCGATTGCGCGTTTAGCCGATGCCTTAACTACTCACTTTGGTAAGACTGTCAAAGTCATTATTGAAAAGGGTGAAGTGGAAGGCAAGACCGTAGCGAAGGTTGATGCCCAGATTCATCAAGAGAAAAGATTAAATGCAGAACAAATGATTGCAGCCGATCCATTTATTCAGCAATTAGAAAAAGAGTTTGGCGCCAAGGTAGTCGGTGGCTCAGTTAAGCCGCTATAAGACTCCTTTGAGGCAATCTCTTAAATTCATATATAAGTAATAAGGAAAAGAAGTCATGATGAAAGGTGGACTTGCTGGCTTGATGAAACAAGCTCAGCAGATGCAAGAGAAGATGAAAACTGCGCAGGCTGAGCTTGCTGCGCTAGAGGTCACTGGCCAAGCTGCTGGTGGTTTAGTAAAAGTAACCGTCTCTGGCAAGTATGAGCTCAAGCGCGTGCAAATCGATCCAGGCGCAATGGATGACAGAGAGATGTTAGAAGACCTTATCGTCACGGCATATACCGAAGCATTTAAGCAAGTAGAAGCAGCTAGCGCGCAATTGATGTCTGGCGCAACAGCAGGCATGCCAATGCCTCCCGGCTTTAAGTTGCCTTTCTAAATCATTAGTCACTTAAGTTCATGGCGCGTCACGAAGCACCTACTGATGCACTCGGTCGATTGATCGAAGCATTAAGAGTCCTGCCTGGGGTAGGACCCAAGTCTGCGCAGCGCATGGCTTTCTATTTATTGCAGCATGACCGCAATGGCGCTGCGGTATTGGCCGAGTCTTTAGGTGAAGCCGTTGAAAGGGTAGGTCATTGCACCCGTTGCAATACTTTTTCTGAAACACCCATTTGCACCACTTGCTCCGATGGTCGTCGCGATCCGTCTTTGCTCTGTATTGTTGAGACGCCTGCTGACCAAGTGATGATTGAGCAAACCTTAAGCTTTAAAGGTAATTACTTTGTGCTCATGGGCCGAATTTCACCGCTCGATGGTATGGGCCCGAATGAAATTCATTTTGACCGCTTACTAGCTCGTATTGAAAACCCAGATACCGGTGTGCCCATTCGAGAAGTAGTGCTTGCTACTAACTTTACGAGTGAGGGCGAGGCTACCGCTCATTACATTGGTGAAGTACTGAAAACCAAAGGCATCAAAGTCACGCGCATTGCCCGTGGTATTCCAGTGGGCGGTGAGCTTGAGTATGTGGATGCAGGCACGCTTGCTAGAGCCTTGATGGACCGTCGATAGATGTCTAGAAGTATCAGGCTATCAACAGAGCTTGTTCAAGCAGCAGAAGTGGTAGCGCAACATAATCAACGAACGACCGCTGGGCAGATTGAATTCTGGGTTCGTCTGGGTAGGGCATTAGAGGAAAATCCTGATCTATCAACCCAAATGTTGCTAGATGTATTGATAGGTATTGAAGAGATCAATCAGGGCAAAACCCGAAAATATAGATTCAATTAGTTGCATAGCACCATCTATTCACCCCTTTAAATAGGGGAAATAGCTGTTTATGTTGATATCTCTTAAAAATGTTTGGATGATTTGCGCATGAGATTATCTGTCATTATGAACACCCATCGTGCTGAGATTCGCTCCATTATTGAGGCGCATCATGCTACTAATGCACGTGTATTTGGTTCGGTTGCCACCGCAACAGATGTTGAAGGTAGCGACTTAGACATACTGGTTGATCCAACGCCTGAGACCACTTTATTTGATATTGGTACGATTCGTTACAAATTAAGGCAATTACTAGGGGTGCCCGTTGATGTATTAACCCCAAATGCATTGCCAGAACATTTTCGAAATTCAATCATTTCACAAGCAATGCCAATATAAGCTGTAATCTGCTAGGTAATAAATAATTAAATCAGCCCCACTCTAATTGCTCAGAGGCTCAATTGACTATGAGAGCCCAAGCGGACTAATTGCAAGGTGATGTCATCTGGCTTTCTGTAGAGCAGAATGAGGTCGGGCTTGATGTGACAGTCTCGATGATCTTTCCAGTCACCAGTTAATGCATGATCGCAATAACGGGTTGGTAACGAAACATCACTCGCTAGCATTTGAATCGCTGACTTGATATCAATTGCTAAAGTTCTTTTATGTATTCCTTTTGATTCTCTTTTGTAATCGCGCTTAAATTTGTTTGTGTATTCAATCGTCCGCATTCAAATCAGTCATTAGGTCATCGACAGAAGAAAAGGATTTCAACTTTCCTTTTCTCGCTTCTTTCATGGCCTCAATGGTTTCTTCATTCGGAATAAGTGGTTCGAAAGGTAATGCCTTTTCTTTTGCCACTCTTGTCATCATGATGCGAAAAGCGTCAGAAGGGGTTAGACCCATCGCCGCCAAGACGGCAGTGGCTTCCTCTTTGATATTTCCATTAATTCGCGCTCTAACAACCGCATTTGCAGTCATGGATCATCCTTTCACATCTATTGAGCTACATTGTAGCTCAAAATGATGCCTTTCTGCATTAGAAACCATTAAAAGCCATGTATTGAAAGCTTAATGAGGCTATTAGGGTTGGGGTTGCACAGATCGCAAGGCAGATACGGAATGTTGTGTCATCTGTTCTTAGGCCTGATGCTCACTCAGCAGTAATGTCATTTCCTCGACATAAAGACTAGGTAAATTGCTCTGTTTTGGGGATAATTTGGGCTGCACCGCCGTTGGGCTTCAATTCCAGTTGGTAAGTTGCTTGAATTTCCGTCAATCTGTTGCCCCTCTAGTTTGCTGGGCAACCCAATCTGAAAACCGTGAATGACTCGCAAACTGTTGCTCATTCTCCTGCTAAGTCTATTAAGTGCTTTTGCGCATGCGCAAAGGGCAGGGTCAGGTGCCGACCAGATTGCCAGCTTTGCAAGTGACTTAGATTGGTTACCAACTGAAGGCGAGTTCTTGGGTATGCCCGTGAATATGCACGGTCAAACCACTTACATTAACCAGCGCTATAACAATTTCACCTCTAGCTACTCTGGGTTAAATAGTCTCTCAGCACAAAAAGCGATGAGCTATACCTGGACGGGAACTTTATTCTTTGGCGCACGTGTTGCGCCGAACACCGATATTTATTTCAATCCTGAAGTGGTCTCTGGAGTCGCGTTCTCTGGATTAGTGGGTTTGGGTGGTTTCACTAATGGTGAAGCAACAAAAGCTACTGGAGCACAAGCGAAGTTTTATTCCGCTAGGGCATTTTTACGCCAGACAATTAATCAAGAGGGTGACAAGGTTGTTCTACAAAATGATGCTAATCAGATTGCCCAAACAGTGAGTAGTAATCGTGCAGTAGTTACAGCCGGTCAATTTTCCACATTAGATATTTTTGACGATAGTAAGTACGCAAAAGACCCTCGCATTCAGTTCATGAACTGGGGCAATATGACTTACCTTGCGTATGACTATGCTGCCGATGCTCGCGGCTACAGCTGGGGCTTGGTGGGCGAGTGGTATCTTGATAATTGGGTCTTACGTGCCTCACGTATGCTCACCCCTAAGACTCCTAATGGTCTCAATTTGAACTGGCAAATCTTTAATGCCTATGGCGATCAATTTGAAATAGAGCGTCAGCATGCCATTGGTGATTTGCCTGGTAAGGTGAGTGTTCTAGCCTATCGTAACAAAATGATCTTGGCGCGCTTCCAAGATGCCACGAATTATGTGATTGCCAATAACGCACAAGGCACTCAAGCGATTAATAATGTGCGCAATAACTACCAATACAAAACGGGTATTGGTATTAATGGCGAACAAGCCCTGACAAAAACCTTGGGCATTTATGGTCGCGCTTTTACCTCAGATGGACATACCGAAACCATGTCATTTACTGAAGCGGATAATTCAGTGTCAGTGGGTATGAGTTTGAATGGCGCTGGCTGGACAAGACCGTATGACACCATTGGTATTTCGATGATGCAAAACGGCCTCTCGAGTTTTCGTCGTAACTATTTGCAAGCAGGTGGTGTGTCCTACTTTATTGGTGACACACCCAGCCCTTACGCTGGACCTGGTCAAACCATTAACTATCGACCAGAGCGTGTGGGGGAGATTTATTACAACGCTTTATTGGTCAAGAACGTGCTCTTGGGAGTGAACTTTCAGCACATCAATAACCCGGCCTATAACTCGGCTCGCGGACCAGTAAATATCGCCTCTTTCCGTATTCATGCCGAGTTTTAGCCCTAGTGTCTGACTTGGGCAGTCGGTAGTAATGATTATTCTCTTTAGAATCAATGGGATAGGAAATGTCATTAATTCGACATTTGCGTTTTCTACCCTATAATCCTTAGAACCCCCCAATTAGGGTGCTCTTTTTGGGCAAAACCGCATTAGGGGCTATAAAAACAGCATTTTTGAATTTGACAGAAATATAGGGACAGCCGCTTTTGTTGATTCTCGGCACACGCAAAATTAGCGCACTTAAATATCAGGAATTTGTATTCCTAGCGCTAGCGACTTTTGCGTTTTCTGTTGCACTCTCAGTTTTTTCTATCGCATCTGCACAAACAAGTAATACACCACCAGCAAGTGTGACGGTGCAATCAGGCGATGCTTTATCTGCACCACCATCAATTGGAGCGCAACTGAGTGCGCAAAACGCTCCAGTAGAAAAGTCATCCAAGGCCTCTGAATTATTTGCGCCAGTTACTAAAGCCAATACGCCGAAGAACTTTGTGAAGAGCGCGCCATCAGGTCCTGTAGAGATGGATCTGCGTCAACTGTGGAATGAGCTCAAGCTCAATAACCCACAGCTAGCCTCTTTGCGTGAGTCTTATTTATCCGCCAAAGCAACCGTGCCACAAATCGCTGCACCAGCAAATCCCCAAGTTGGATTGGTCTGGTCAGGTATGCCAGTCAATTCTCCATTTGCTTTGGGTGGTGCCAATGCGCCAACCCCGCAAAACCCACAGGGCATTAGTAGCAACAACTCGATTTCAGTAGCGCAACCCTTTCAGTTTCCAGGCAAGAAGAGCTTAGCAGCCGATATCGCCGATACCAATGCCGAAGCCCTATTGGCCCAGTCTGAATCTACTTACTTGCAGCTTGGTGCGCAGCTCTCAGCCCTTTACTACAACACCTTAGCAACTCAAAAGCAGCTACATGTTCTCAAAGAATCCGTAGTGCGCCTAGAGATGATTAAGAACGTAGCTAAGGCACGCTACTCCAATAACGCTGCTGCATATGTTGAGTATCTCAATGCGCAAGTAGCGCAAAGTGCGGCAGAGGCCGACCAATTTAATTTAGAGCGTCAACTCGAAGTCGGCCTGAAGAACATCAACACGTTGATTGGTCGTCACTCCAGAGAAAAGCTCATTCTTAAAGGCGATGGACGACGTGCGCTAGCACCAGTGCCCACCCTGGTGGAGTTAGAAGACTATGCCGAATCGAGTCATCCCAGTTTGAAGAGCTCTGCATTGCAACTTGATGCTGCACGTAAAGGTGTGACCTTGGCCAAGAAAGCTTACTTACCAGACTTTCAGGTGATTGGATCTTCCTACACACCACGCGGTCCGTTCTCAGCAAACAATGGCGCCTTGTTCTATCAGTTTGAATTAGATCTCATCATCCCGTTGTATTTCTTTACCAAAGAAAAGTATGGGGTAGAGCAGGCCATGCGTAATCAAGCTTCTGCTGAGGCAAGCGAGATTTCGAATCGCCAACAAGTTGTATTGGCCGTGAACTCGGCCTATGCCGCTTATCAACAAGCTAAAACAGCGACTACCTTCTTAAAGGATCGCCAAGTACCGCAAGCAGATGCTGCTTACAAGGTCGGATTGATACAGTATTCCAACAATGGTCAGGGCTTTAATGATTTGTTGACAGCCCAAACACAGTTGCGTAATTTGGAGGTGCAATTGGCCCTAGCCGAAGCAAACCTTCTACAAGCACAAGCCACATTGATGGTGACAGCTGGAAAAGAACCTTTTTAAGGAGTGGTTTTGAAGGACAAACTCATTCACCTCTACAAGCGAGCCATTGCAGAAGCGCAAAAGCTGCGGGATAAGCTTTCTGCTCGCATAGCCGCCAATACCAATGAAATTCATCGCTCCTACTGGGCATTACCACCAGAGACTCGCGCGCGTTTGCGCTTAGTGATTATTTGTACTTCTATATTGATGCTCGGTATTGTGATTGGTTTGTTTGTGAACGTGAACCGTCCAGTCAAATTAGAAAAGAGCGACAAAGTATTAAAAGTAGAAAGCACCGGTGCAATGGAGCTTAAGTTGCCTGGTGTTGAGCTCAATCCAAATATCTATGTATTTCAAGATGCTACTTTAGTCAATGTGCCAGTCGAGCTCAAAGTGCCTGGTCGTCTCGCATTTAATGCGGAAAAATCTAAAGTGCTTTCTGCTAGAGCCCCAGGCAGAGTAGAGCGTATCTATGCTTTTGATGGAGCTGCGGTTGAAGTGGGTTCACCAGTCGTCGAACTCTACAGTCCAGAATTTATCTCCGCGCAGCAAGAGTATCTTCTTTCCTCTAAGACCGCCAAAGTGCTAGAAGGCAATAAAACGATGAGCGATCTCTTGGGTGATGCGCAAATTACCCAGCAAGCCGCTGCTAACCGGATGCGCAATTTGGGCGCGGGTGATGGCGATATTAAAGCTCTTGAGAAGAGCGGCAAAACCCAAAGCAATTTAGTCATGCGTTCGCCATTGCAAGGGGTGGTTGTCAAGCGTGCTGTAGAGCCAGGTTCGATTGTTAATGCTGGCGATGTATTGGCGACTTTGGCAAATCCAAAAGAGCTTTGGTTCTTGGGTAATATCTATGAGCAAGATATTCGCAAGATTCAAAAAGGCCAGACCATGATTTTGCGTACTGAGTCTTATCCGGATAAAGAGTTTGTGGCAACGGCAAATTACATTGCACCAACTATTGATCCAGAGACTCATGCATTGCTCATCCGTTGCGATGTTGAAAACCCAGATGGTCTATTGCGCCCTGATATGTACGTCAGTGCTCGCCTAAAAACGGCAGAAGCACAAGCGGTGGTGGTGCCTCAGACTGCCATTGTTCGAGTACGTGAGATGCGTTACGCCATTATTAAAACTGGCAAAGATTCTTACAGGCGATTCCTTATCAAAGGCTATGACCTCGATGGCAAACGCTTTGCCGTTACCGAAGGTCTTGAGCCTGGTATGAAGGTGCTTACCGATGGCGCGGTCTTATTAAATGACCGTTTTGCCAAGCAGGAGGAATAATTGAGTTTTGTAACCTCCTTCATTCGGGGAGTTTTAGACAAGCGTGTCGTGATTTTGTTCGCGGCAGCAGTCTTATTAATTCTGGGCGCATTTAGTCTTAAGCAACTACCGATTCAGCCATATCCTGGCGTGGCGCCATTAACCATTCAGGCGATTTCACAATGGCCTGGGAGAAGCACAACTGAAGTAGAGCAACAAGTCACTATTCCTGTAGAAAATGCCTTGGCTGGTATTCCTGGGGTTAAGGCGTTTCGCTCAGTCTCACTCTTTGGCTTGTCTGTTGTCACACTCAAATTTAATGACAATGCTGATCCCTTTAAGGTTCGCCAAATCTTCATTACCAATTTAGGTAACGTGGCATTCCCACCAGGAGTGAGCTCTAGCGTAAGCCCTGATTCTGATGCAACAGGTGAGATATTGCGTTACCAGGTGGCTTCTGAGTATGCGTCACCAACCCGCTTAAAGACCTTGCAAAATTACGAGATCTATAAAGAGCTTAAGCAAACCCCTGGGATTGCCGATGTCTCTTCATTTGGTGGCAAGGTACGTCAATACCAAGTGATTGTGAGTCCTGAGAGCTTGCAATCTAAAGGGGTAACCATTCCGCAGTTAATCGAAGCTTTATCTAAGGCTAATGACAATACTGGTGGTGGTGTATTGCCAAGCGGTGAGCAGCAGTTTGTGGTTCGTGGTGTTGGTCTCTTGCGCAATATCGATGACATTAAGCAGGTGGTGATTGCAGTTAACAAGGGGGTGCCTGTTCGCATTGGTGATGTGGCAACTGTGGTAATTGGCAATGCTCCCCGCTTAGGTATGTTCCAGTTTGATAGCAATCCAGATTCAGTTGAGGGTATCGTATATCTGCGCCGTGGTGAGAATGCCTCTGAAGTATTGGCGCGCGTCCGTGAAAAGATCGACAACATCAATAGCCATATCTTGCCACCGGGTATTCAGGTAAAACCTTTTTACGATCGCCAAGTCTTATTGGATATCACAGTTGGCACGGTAAAACACACCATGTTTTTTGGTATTACCATGGTCTTGGTCTTGCTCTATGTGTTCTTAGGTAATTTGCGAGCAGCAGCGGTCGTAGCAGCGGTAATCCCACTCGCGCTATGTTTCTCGTTCATCATGATGTACCTCTTCAATGTGCCCGCGAATTTGATTTCTCTGGGCGCTATTGACTTCGGGGTCATTGTGGACGCTGCCGTCATCATTACAGAGAACGTCATGCGCCACATGGAAGAAGGTGGTAAACGCGTTAATCAAAGCATTATTCTGGCAACCAGCGAAGTACAGCGCGCCATGATCTATTCAACCAGCATCATCATCGTGGCTTACTCGCCATTATTTTTGATGGGTGGTGTTGAAGGCATCATCTTTAAGCCCATGGCATTTACCATGGGCTTTGCATTGATTGCCTCGATTGTCTTGAGCTTGACCTTCTTGCCGGCATCAATGTCCTATGTCTTTGGTGAAAACTTCCATCATGCGCCACCAAAATTTATTACTTGGATGTTGCAGCATTACCGTCCACTCTTGCGTAAATGGATGGATCATCCACGTCATGTGATTGCGATTTCTTTATTTATTTTGGGCATCACATTACTTAGCGCAATTCGCTTAGGCACTGCGTTCTTGCCAACCTTAGAAGAAAACAATATTTGGTTACGCGTGGTGCTGCCAAACACAGTGGATCTGAACTACTCTGTGAAGGTAGCCAATCAATTGCGTGAGACTTTCTTAAAGCGGCCAGAGCTTGAGCGAGTAGCAGTGCAGATCGGTCGTCCAGATGATGGCACTGACTCTACAGGTGTATTTAATCAAGAGTATGGTTTGTACCTGAAAGCCCCAGATCAAATGCCTAAGGGCACTAGCAAGCAAGACTTGATTAAGCACTTGCAAGCCGAACTGGATAAGATTCCAGGTCTCAAATATAGCTTCTCACAGTACATTCAGGATAACGTCAATGAAGCACTATCTGGGGTGAAGGGTGAGAACTCAGTCAAGATTTTTGGATCTGATTTAGAAGTGCTCGCACAAAAAGCGCATGAAGTAGTAGAGCAGCTCAAGAAAGTGCGTGGCATTGAAGATGAAAATATTCTGAAAGAGCTCGGGCAACCAACTTTAAATGTTCGGATTGACCGTGAACAAGCGGCGCGCTATGGCGTGAACGTGAGTGATATTCAAACGGTGGTAGCCAATTCAATTGGTGGTGCCCCTGTAACTAATTTCTTGGAAGAAGAAAAGACTTTTGGTATTGCAGTGCGCCTAAACGAAGCGAGTCGTAACGACATACCCGATGTGGCGAATTTACTCATTGATACGCCCAATGGTCAGAAAGTACCTTTGAGCATGGTTGCACAAGTACTATTGACGGACGGTCCATTCTTTATTTATCGCGAAGCCGGTAAACGCTACATTGCCATCATCTTTAGCGTACGCGGCCGTGACTTGGGTAGTGCGGTTGAAGATGCTAAGTATTTAGTGCAGAAGAACGTTGCCTTACCCACTAATTACACTATTGCATGGGATGGTCAGTTCAATCAGATGAAGGCTGCACAGCAAAAGTTGATGGTCATCATTCCATTAACGCTGGTAGCGATTTTCTTATTGCTCGTAACTGCTTTAGGAAACTTCCGAGATGCAGTGATTGTCTTGATTAACGTTCCCTTTGCAGCGATTGGCGGAATCATTGCTTTGCATCTGGGCGGTGAGACCTTGAGTATTTCTGCTTTGTTTGGGTTCTTGTCTTTGTTTGGTATTGCTATTCAAGATGGTGTGATTCTCATTTCGTATATCAATAAGACTGTCGCTGAAGAGCATGGTGCTATGAAAGATGCCATGGTGGATGGCGCAGCACTCCGTGTTCGCCCTGTGCTGATGACGGCTATGTTGGCAGGCTTGGGTCTATTGCCCGCTGCACTTTCTCATTCGATTGGTTCAGAGGCTCAACGTCCGCTGGCATTGGTGATTGTTGGCGGTATGGTGACCACAAC
This sequence comes from Polynucleobacter sp. MWH-UH23A, assembly GCF_040409805.1. NCBI lineage: Bacteria > Pseudomonadati > Pseudomonadota > Betaproteobacteria > Burkholderiales > Burkholderiaceae > Polynucleobacter > Polynucleobacter sp. MWH-UH23A. Next base: position 1,310,237 of record NZ_CP099572.1, on the reverse strand, counting down.
TGTTCTTACTTTATTGGTCTTGCCAGTTATTTATGCTGCCATGAGAGCGCGTGGCAAGCATAAACCTGGATTGGTATAAGCATGTCAAAACAACCGCATATCTTGGTATCCAATGATGATGGCTATTTGGCGCCAGGACTACTGGCACTAGTCAATGCCGTGCGTCCATTGGGCCGCATTACTGTGATTGCTCCAGAGCAAAACCATAGTGGCGCCTCTAACTCCCTGACACTCTCAAGACCACTCTCGATTCATCGTGTCGCAGGAGGAGAGCGGGATGGATTTTTCTTTATCAATGGCACGCCCACTGATTGTGTCCACGTCGCTATGACTGGTTTCTTAGATGAGAAACCCGATCTTGTCATTTCTGGGATTAATCAGGGCGAGAACATGGGTGAGGACGTACTCTACTCGGGAACGGTAGCCGCCGCCATTGAAGGTGTGATGTTTGGTGTTCCAGGTATTGCTTTTTCACAAATCGATCGTGGTTGGAATCGCATTGATGATGCCGCCAAAGCAGCGCACGATATCGTGATGCAAATGTTGGCATCAAGCTTGAACCAAAATCATACAGATGGCATGGCTTCTTTACTGAATGTGAATATTCCCAATCGTCCTTATGAAGAATTACGTCGTTGGCGTGTGACACGCCTCGGTAATCGTCATCACTCTCAGCCTGTCGTGGTGCAAGATAGCCCACGTGGTGAAAAGATTTACTGGATTGGGGCGGCAGGGCATGTCAAAGATAATTCTGAAGGTACTGATTTTCATGCGATTGATGATGGATGTATTTCCATCACCCCAATGCAATTAGATTTAACGCATCACGCGCGTTTAGCGGCAATGCACGCAAATGGTTGGGATCGCGGTTGAAGCAGCCAGTAGAGCGTTTCGCTGCCTATCGTCAGGCACTTGCGGCCAAAGTGCATGCTACTGGCGTCAAGCATGGCAAAACATTAGAGGCGATTGCAACTGTTCCGCGCCATGCGTTTATGGATCCAGGTTTGCATGCACAAGCGTATGAAGATACGGCTTTGCCGATTGGTCATGAGCAAACGATTTCTAAGCCATCGGTAGTAGCACGCATGATTGAACTCATGCATAAACCACGTCATCCCTTAGGTAAGGTATTGGAGATTGGTACGGGCTGTGGCTATCAAGCAGCTGTGCTTAGTTTATTGGCTGATGAGGTCTATTCCATTGAACGGATTCGGCCGCTGCATGATTTGGCCAGATCGAAGTTGCGCCCATTTCGAATTAATAACTTACGCCTGATTTATGGCGATGGTATTTTGGGCTTGCCACAAGCAGCGCCTTTTGACGGAATTATCTTAGCTGCTGCTGGCTTAGGTATTCCAGATGCCTTGCTTGACCAGTTAGCCATTGGCGGTCGCCTAGTAGCCCCCGTCGCCAAGAATGAAAAAGAGCAGCAATTAGTGATGGTAGAAAGAATGAGCTCCCAACGTTATCAAAGAACCGTTCTGGACGGGGTCTTTTTCGTCCCCTTACAATCAGGGGTAGTATGAGATTGATGATGAGTTCCCATTCCATGACCTATTTATCTAGAGCATTTCTGATTGCATTGTTATCCGCCTCCCTGATGCTGGTTGCTGGATGTTCTACGCCTCGTACCAAACCTGCAAGCGTAACGGATCGAAGCGGTGGAAATGCTTATGAGCCTGCACCTCCTGGCTATTACCGAGTCAAAAAAGGCGACACCTTGGCGCGGATTGCTTTAGACCACGGTCAAGCGCCACGCGATGTTGCTAATTGGAATAAAGCAGAGAACTCGAACTTCAATCCAAACGTGATTGAAGTGGGCGATTTGATTTTGATTAAGCCGCCAGCAAGTGCAAAAGTAGCCAAGCCAGCAGAGAAAAAACCGCCAACAGTTACTGCAGATAAAGCAGACACTTCAGCACCTATTGAAACTGCTAAACCCGAATCTAGCAAAGTAGAGATGGTGGCTGAGCCTGGCATTCGTTTGTCATGGCCTGCAAAAGGCAAAGTAACCGGTGAATTTAACGAAACCAACAAAGGTATTGATATTGCCGGCAAGGTGGGCGAGCCAGTATTAGCTGCAGCCGATGGCAAAGTCGTTTATGCAGGCAATAGTTTGCGTGGCTATGGCAATCTCGTGATTGTGAAGCACGACAACACTTATCTCACTGCCTATGCTCACAACAGCAAGCTCTTAGTCAAAGAGGGCGATAGCGTGCGCAAGGGCCAGAAGATTGCTGAGATGGGCGACACCGATACTAATTCACCAAAACTGCACTTTGAATTGCGCGTCAATGGCAAGCCAGTGAACCCAACGCCTTATTTGCAGTAATTTGCTAGCGACCCTGTTTCATATCTAGTTCATGGCCACTGTTCTCGTTTTTGATATTGAAACCATTCCGGATGTAGCTGGGCTACGTCGCGTTGAGGGTTACCCAGATTCAATGAGTGATGCTGAAGTGGCCGCTAAGGCCATGGCAGGGCGTGCTGAGAAAACCGGCAGTGAGTTTCTTCCTCTGTTTTTGCAAAAGGTAGTGGCGATTTCTTGTGTGATTCGCAGAACTACTAAAGAAGGTGCGCCTCAAATTAAGGTGGGGACGCTCGGCACCCCACAAGATGATGAGAAGGTGATTGTCCAAGCCTTCTTCGATTTAGTTGAAAAGTACACGCCACAATTAGTTTCTTGGAATGGCAGTGGCTTTGACTTACCAGTACTGCATTACCGCGCTTTAGCTAACCATATTCAGGCATCACGCTACTGGGAGATGGGCGAGAGTCAAGAGGCTGATAGTCGTGACTTTAAGTGGAATAACTACATTAGTCGTTATCACATGCGTCATTTAGACATGATGGATTTGTTAGCTAAATTTAACGGGAGAGCCAACGCACCCTTAGATGGTTTGGCCAAGCTATGTGGCTTTCCTGGCAAGATGGGGATGGATGGCAGCCAAGTATGGCCAGCGTATCAAGAAGGCAAGATTAATGACATTCGTCGCTATTGCGAAACGGACGTAGTGAATACCTATTTGATGTATTGTCGCTTCCAGTTGTTGCGCGGTGGATTTACTTCAGAAGAGTACCAAGAAGAAATCGCTTTTGTTAAAGCCTACTTAGAGAAAGAAGCCAAAGAGCCAAACGGCGGACAGTGGCAAGAGTATCTACAAGGCTTCGCGGCGGATGCGTAGAGGGGATAAGCCAGTCAACATCGAAGTGACTGAGCCCATTACTGTTACCTCACTTGATTTAGATGCGCAAGGAATTGCGCGTCTTGCTCCAAGTGAGCAGGATGACCCAGAATCTAGCGGTAAAGTGATTTTCATTAAAGGCGCCTTGCCTACGGAAGTGGTCACCTACACCATTACCAGTGATAAAGCGCGCTTTGCTAAAGCCAAAGTGCGCGACATTCTCAAACCTGCAGTCTTTAGAGCGCAACCCAAGTGCGCGGCGTTTGGCGTTTGTGGTGGATGCACCATGCAGCACTTAGATATTCGGGCGCAAGTAGCTATGAAGCAGCGCGTGCTTGAAGACGACTTGCAACATATTGCTAAGGTGACTCCAGAAGAAATTCTTCGTCCTATGGGTGGACCTACTTGGGAGTATCGACATCGCGCACGTTTGAGCGCAGTTAATCGCTCGATTAAAAAGGGTACAGTTTTAATTGGATTTCATGAGGGCAAAAGTGGTTATGTAGCCGATATGCTTGCCTGCGAGATTTTGCCTAAGCATCTCTCTGATCTACTCCCAGAAATGCGCAAATTGGTAATGGGTTTATCGATTGTTGATCACATGCCACAAATTGAGATTGCCGTGGGCGAGCCCGAGGAACCAAATTCTGAAGATCCTAGAAAAGCTGCGCCCGTAACGGCTTTAGTATTTCGAAATCTCAAGCCCTTAACTAAAGCCGATGAGGATTTGCTGCGGGCGTTCGCTGACCGCCACAATGTTTGGATATGGTTGCAACCCAAAGGGATTGAAACTGTTGCACCGTTTTATCCAGAGACTGGCAAGCTCTGCTATCGCCTACCCGAGTTTGAAATCGAGATGCCGTTCAAGCCGGCTGACTTTACGCAGGTCAATCACATGATGAATCGTTCGCTAGTGAGCAAAGCGATTCGTTTGTTGGAAGTACAAGAGAGTGACCGAGTGCTTGATTTATTTTGCGGCATTGGTAATTTCACATTGCCATTAGCGCGCAAAGCAAAACAAGTTTTGGGTATAGAAGGTTTAGCTACGCTAACGACGCGTGCTAAAGCAAATGCTCAGCACAATGGCTTAGCAGACAAAGCTAGCTTTATGCAAAGCGATTTATTTAAGGTGACTACAGAAACAATTTCCTCATGGGGCAAAGCGAATCGTTGGTTGATGGATCCACCCAGAGAGGGAGCTATGGAAATCTGCAAGGCTCTCGCAGAGCTGCATAACCAGAAAAGCGTTCTATTGCCAGAACGTATCGTCTATGTCTCTTGTAATCCGAAGACCCTAGCTAGAGATGCCGATATCTTGTGCCATCAAGCAGGCTATACCCTCAAAGGTGCGGGCATCGTCAATATGTTCCCTCATACATCGCATGTGGAATCGATGGCGATTTTTGAGCGATCCTAAGCCTCAAATTCCTGCTCTTGCACCAAATTAGCGCTAAATCAGTGCCCCAGTGGTGCGTGGGTCGAAAAGATAGTGCGTATAAGTTCAACCCCCGGTCTTCTACAAGAGTAGATTGAAAGCGTGCGGTGATGTTTTGCCGTCAATCAATTGGTCGGGAGTAAATCATGAGAGCCTCGGATAGTTTTGCAATCCTGTTGATTTTGATTGCGCTGTCTTACGCTGTAAGTATGTTTGTAGCAAATTAATACAAACACAATATAGGCAACGGTTAGATAATAAAAAAGGCACCCGCAGGCGCCTAATGAGAACAACACACTTTAATTACAGTGTGTACTAGATTCTCTTAATCTCGGTTACCACCAAAGATACCCAAGAGGGAGAGTAAGTTGGTGAATACGTTGTACACATCTAAGTAGATTGCTAATGTCGCCATGATGTAGTTGGTTTCGCCACCATTTACGACACGCTGCACATCAACCAAGATGAAGGCAGAGAAGATCGCGATCGCTAAAACCATCACGGTCAGCATTAAGGATGGCAACTGTAACCAGATGTTGGCCAAAGAGGCAACGATCAAGAGCAGAACGCCAACCATCAACCATTTACCCATTCCAGAAAAATCACTCTTGCTCACCGTAGCAATCGTGGCCATGGTCGCGAAGATCGCGGCTGTACCACCAAAGGACAGCATGATGAGTGCTGCGCCATTGCTATAGCTGTTGAGCGTAAAGCCAACTAAGCGAGAGAGCATGATGCCCATGAAGAAGGTGAAGCCCAATAAGAGCAGAACACCTAAACCAGTGTCTTTGTTCTTATCGATTGCCCAGAAGAAACCAAAGGCCACCGCCATGAACACAATGAAACCCATGAAAGGACTGCCAGCAAACAGGTCAAGACCCATGGCAACACCGAGCCAAGCGCCGATAACAGTTGGCACCATGGATAGCGCTAAGAGCGCATAGGTATTGCGCAGTACGCGGTTGCGTACTTGGACGGTACTGATCGAGCCAGCTTGACCAAAGCCGTAAGAGTTAAGGTCACTCATAAAGACTCCTTTTTCGTAGTAAATACATAAGCCCATAAAGGACTGTTGACATTAAGTATAGACAAATCACCTTAATTTCAAGATCTGCCATAAAAAGACTACAAATCGAGGGGTTATACCTTGTAAATTCAAGAGCTTAGCCCTACCGATATAGGGGTAAATACGGTCAGACAATGTATAATTCGGGGGTCGTTGGAGTGGGGGTGTCCATTTGGACCTGTATAGACCTTACCCAACAAATACCTTTGAAATCACTATTGGAGTCCTGAATGGCAATCGAACGCACCCTCTCAATCATCAAACCTGATGCTGTAGCTAAAAACGTCATCGGCAAAATCTATGACCGTTTTGAATCAGCTGGTTTGAAGATCGTCGCGTCCAAAATGGCACATCTTTCACAATCTGAAGCAGAGCAGTTCTATGCCGTTCACAAAGAGCGTCCTTTCTTCAAAGATTTGGTGAACTTTATGATTTCTGGTCCAGTCATGATTCAAGTATTGCAAGGTGAAGGCGCAATCGCTAAAAACCGTGACTTGATGGGTGCTACCGATCCTAAGAAAGCAGAAAAGGGCACAATTCGTGCTGATTTTGCTGACAGCATCGATGCAAACGCGGTACACGGTTCTGACGCTCCTGAAACTGCTGCTGTGGAAGTTGCATTCTTCTTCCCTGGCATGAACGTTTTCAATCGTTAATCGTTACTTGTTGCTCAATATTTTTATTGATAAGTAGGCGCATTGACCTCCCCGCGCGTAAATCTCTTAGATTTTGACGCTGACCAACTGGCGGCGTATGTCGCGGGGTTAAATGAAAAGCCCTTTAGGGCAAAGCAACTCATGCAGTGGATACACCAGCGTGGTGTATCCAACATCAATGACATGAGTGATCTAGCAAAAACCTTTCGTGCAACCTTGCTCGATAAGGCAGAAGTACTCTCTCTACCAGTTATCAAAGACGAGCATGCCCAAGACGGCACACGTAAGTGGCTATTGGATGTGGGCGCCGGTAATGCGGTTGAGTCTGTTTATATTCCCGAAGATGATCGAGGCACTCTGTGCATCTCCTCTCAGGCTGGTTGCGCAGTCAATTGCCGCTTTTGCTCAACAGGGCATCAAGGTTTCTCGCGCAATCTCACTTCAGGCGAAATCATCGGTCAATTGTGGTTTGCTGAGCACTTATTACGCAATGACCCCGATGCAGTGCGTCGCATTGAAAAATATCCTACGCCAGGTTGGGAGCATACCGGGCGTGTGATTTCGAATGTTGTAATGATGGGCATGGGTGAACCATTGCTCAACTACGATAATGTCGTATCTGCTTTGCGTCTCATGCTCGATGACAGGGCTTATGGTTTATCGCGTCGCCGTGTGACAGTTTCAACATCAGGCGTCGTACCTATGATTGATCGTTTAGCGCAAGATTGCCCAGTGGCATTAGCAGTATCGCTGCATGCGCCCAATGACGCATTGCGCGATCAGTTGGTACCATTGAATCAAAAATACCCACTACGAGAATTACTTGATGCCTGTGAGCGTTACTTGCCATTTGCGCCAAGAGATTTCTTGACCTTTGAATACTGCATGCTCGATGGCGTGAATGATTCCGACATCCAAGCAAAAGAATTGGTGCGCTTATTGAAAAACATCAAGTGCAAGATCAACCTCATTCCATTTAACCCTTTCCCAGAATCTGGTCTGAAGCGCTCACCAGCCCAACGGGTTAATACCTTTGCCAGCATTCTTTTGGATGCCGGCATGGTGGCAACCGTGCGTAAGACCCGTGGCGATGACATTGCCGCTGCTTGCGGTCAGTTGGCAGGGGATGTAGTCGACCGCACTCGCGTACGTGAGCGTGCTGTGCATGATTCTGAAATCATTGTTGATACACCATCAAATGAACAGCCGATTGAATGGCTGAAGAAGCTAAATTAAGAAATAAGTTAAGACATAAGTTAAGACATAAGTTAAGCATGCATTGATATGAGCGATTCTTTAAATCAAGCCAATTTGCCTTTGGGACCATCTCCCAAACGTGCCACTCGCCAAGCGAAGGTGGTTTGGAAAACAAACATCGTTACAGTCGGTGGAGATGCGCCTGTCCGTGTGCAATCGATGACTAATACTGATACAGCAGATGCGGTAGGTACTGCTATTCAGATAAAAGAATTAGCACGTGCAGGATCAGAGATGGTTCGTATTACTGTGAATACGCCTGAAGCGGCAGCAGCAGTTCCCTACATCCGCGAGCAGTTAGACAAGATGGATGTCTTGGTGCCATTGATTGGTGACTTTCATTACAACGGCCATACGCTATTAAATGATTTCCCAGACTGCGCTAAAGCACTCTCCAAGTACCGCATCAATCCAGGTAATGTGGGTAAGGGTGCAAAGCGAGATCCCCAATTTGCTCAAATGATTGAAGCGGCATGCAAATATGACAAGCCAATTCGGATTGGTGTGAACTGGGGTAGCCTAGATCAAGACCTATTGGCGTCCATTATGGATAGCAATGCAGCGCTTGAAGTCCCAAAGACAGCGCAAGAGGTAATGATTGAAGCCTTGATTCAGTCAGCTTTGCAATCTGCTGAGAAGGCGGTTGAGTTGGGTATGAATCCTAATCAAATCTTGCTCTCTTGTAAGGTGAGCAATGTACAAGACTTAGTGGCTGTCTATCGTGATTTATCGCGTCGCTCAGATTACCCATTACATTTGGGTTTAACTGAGGCGGGTATGGGTAGCAAAGGTATTGTGGCCTCAACCGCAGCCATGGGTATTCTGTTGCAAGAGGGTATTGGGGATACGATTCGCGTTTCATTGACGCCAGAACCTGGCACCCCACGTGAGAATGAGGTCATTGTGGCTCAAGAGATTTTGCAAACCATGGGCTTGCGTAATTTCACGCCGATGGTGATTGCATGTCCTGGATGCGGAAGAACTACCAGCACCACCTTCCAAGAATTGGCCGCCAATATTCAGTCTTACTTGCGCCAGCAAATGCCCGTTTGGAAGAAAACCCACCCTGGTGTTGAGAATATGAATGTAGCAGTCATGGGATGTATCGTGAATGGCCCTGGTGAAAGCAAGCATGCCAATATCGGTATTTCCTTGCCTGGTACAGGGGAGACCCCTGCAGCCCCGGTATTTGTGGATGGGGTTAAAGTAAAGACATTGCGTGGCGAGAATATTGCTCAAGAGTTTCAGGTGATCGTCGATGACTATGTCAAACAAAACTACGCCCCAAAATAAAAAAGATAAGAGCAAAGCAAGCGAGCAAAACTAAAAAAGCAAAGCAAGAACAACAAACATGACTGACCAGAACAATCAAGCTAAAGTCCAAAAAGCACAAAAAATAAACGGCGTGCGTGGCATGAATGACTTATTGCCGGCCGATGCTGCGCAGTGGGCACACCTGGAGCATGTTCTGCGTGACCTTACTCGCGCTTATGGTTATGAGTTTTTAAGAACGCCAATTGTTGAGGCAACTGCTGTATTCCAACGCGGTATTGGTGAAGTGACTGATATCGTTGAAAAAGAGATGTATTCCTTTGAAGATAGACTCAATGGTGAGCAACTCACCTTGCGTCCAGAAGGTACCGCCGCATTAGTACGCTCCGTTATTGAAAACAATCTTCTCTATGAAGGACCAAAGCGTCTTTGGTACACGGGTCCGATGTTTCGTCACGAGCGCCCACAGCGTGGCCGCTATCGTCAGTTCCATCAATTTGGTATTGAGGCATTGGGTTTTGCGGGTCCAGATATTGATGCTGAAATCATTCTCATGGGCCAACGCCTTTGGGATGAGTTGGGTCTTAAAGGGGTGCGTCTCGAAATTAACTCATTAGGTCAAGCAAATGAGCGTGCTGAGCACCGCGCAGCCTTGGTAGCATACTTTGAGAAAAACCAGTCACAGCTGGATGAAGATTCTCAGCGTCGCTTGCTAACGAACCCATTACGTATTTTGGATTCTAAAAATCCAGAGATGCAAGCTTTGATTGAAGCTGCGCCAAAGTTATTAGATTTCTTGGGTGAAGATTCGCTTAAGCATTTTGAAGCAGTTCAAGCATTACTCAAAGCAAACAATATCCCTTGCAAAATCAATCCACGCTTGGTTCGTGGCTTGGATTACTACAACCTCACCGTCTTTGAATGGATTACTGATGAGTTAGGTGCGCAAGGTACGATTGCAGGCGGCGGCCGCTATGACCCATTAATTGAACGCATGGGTGGCAAAGCTGCACCAGCATGTGGCTGGGCAATGGGCATGGAGCGCGTCCTTGAACTCATGAAGGTCTCTGGATCTTTGCCTGAGCCCCAAGCCCAATGTGATATTTTTGTTTTGCATCAGGGTGGCGAGACTTTAACTGCCGCCATGATCATTGCCGAGCGCTTGCGCAGTGCTGGTATCGATACGATCTTGTTTTGCCCTCCAGATGGCCAATCTGCCAGCTTTAAGTCTCAAATGAAGAAGGCGGATGCTAGTGGGGCGGCATTCGCTGTCATTATTGGCCCAGATGAGCTCGCTAAGAATGAGGCCGCCCTAAAAGACCTGCGCGGTACGGGTGAACAAAAGACCGTTTCTTTAGATGGGGTGCTTGAGGCGGCAATTGATGCCTTGGTTGATACCTCCGAATAGAATAGCGATATACCTTATAAATAGTAATAACTAAGATTTGAGTTTGGATTGATATGCCATTAGATTTAGAAGAACAAGAACAATTAGACCAATTCAAAGCGTTTTGGCAAAAGTATAGCAACCTCATTACTGGTGTTGCTACTGCCGCATTATTTGCCTATGCCGCCTATAGCGGTTATCAATGGTGGCGCAATAGCCAAGCACTAGAGGCATCGAAGTTGTACGAGACGATGGTGACTGCCATTGCAAAGGGCGATAAAGAACAAACATTACGGGCTGCCGATGACTTGCAAAAAGATTTTGCGCGTACACCGTATGCCCCGATGTCTAGCTTGATTGCTGCTCGCATTGCCTCTGATGCAGGTGATAGTGCTAAGGCATTAGATTATTTACGCTGGGCTGCCAAGAATGCTTCTAATGATGCCTATCTTGCTGTAGCTAAGATGCGTTTGGTGTCTCAACTGATTGAGCAAGGTGCTGAAAAAGACTTTGCTGAAGCAGATCAGATTTTGCAGAGCAAGCCGATTGCAGGCTTTGAAGCCCTTTGGCTTGAGCGTCGTGGCGATTGGTATTTGGCGCAAAAGAAAAATGAGCAAGCAAAAACCAGCTATCAAGATGCTTGGAAAAAATTAGATCAGGCGAAAGAGTTTCCTGAGGAAGCACGTCGTCTCCTGAAGGTGAAACTTGATGCGGTTGGAGGAGTTGCACAGTGATGCTAGCTAAGCGGATGGCAGGGCTCGTTAGTAAGGTTGTCGTACTGGGATTAGTTGCAGCTGCGCTAGTGGCATGCTCTGGAAACTCTCGTGTTCGTAAACCTGCCGAGCTAGTTGAAGTCAAAAATCAATTTGATTTGCAGCCAGTGTGGTCAACCAGTGTTGGTTCTTCTGAATCATTTAACTTTCATCCAGTTGTAGCCGGTAACTCTGTTTATGCAGCCTCGCATCGTGGCAATCTTGCGAAGATTGATTTGGCCTCCGGCAATAAAGTGTGGGAAGTCTCAGTGCCTGAGCGCTTAGCTATTGGTCCTGGCTCGGATGGCCGCACTACAGTAGCCGTATCTATCAAAGGCAATGTATATGCTTATGACGATACAGGCAAAGCGCTGTGGAATGTCAACGTTGGTAGCGAAGTATTAAGCGAGCCTGTAGTGGCCGGTGGCGTTGTTGTGATTCGTGCATTAGATAATCGTTTTATCGGTTTAGATGCACAAACAGGCGCACGCAAGTGGAATTACCAGCGTCAACAATCTGCACTGTCATTGCGTGTGGGTTATGGCATGTTGCCAATTAATAATGAAGTGATTGTGACGGGCTTTGCAGGCGGTCGCTTTGGCATGATTGCGCTTGCTAACGGTGGATTGATTTGGGAAACCCCAGTATCTTTTCCTAAGGGCTTCTCTGAAATCGAACGTTTGAATGATGTAACAGCCAGACCCAGCATGGATGGAGAGATTCTGTGTGCAGTGTCTTATCAAGGGCGCATTGGTTGTGGTCAGGCGCGGACTGGTAATTTACTTTGGTTCAAAGATTTCTCAAGCTACACCGGTACAGCACAAAGTTCGGATTTAGTATTCTCAGCTAACGAGAAGTCGCATGTATTTGCCTTCGCAACAAAAGATGGTGGTCAGGTTTGGGAGAATACCCAATTAACATTTCGTGATGTGGGCGAGCCACTTGCAGTGGGTAGAGTTTTGCTAATGGGTGATGCACAAGGCTATGTGCATGCATTCGCTCAGGCTAATGGTGAGATGGTGGCTCGGATTCGTCATGACAGTAGTCCGATTTCAGCGGCGCCAATCGCGGTAGGTGGACTTATCATCATTCAGTCTCAAGGTGGCAAGATTGCCGCTTATAGCCCCAAATGAATCCAGTCATCACCATCGTTGGACGCCCCAACGTAGGCAAGTCCACTCTCTTTAATCGTTTGACGCGTTCTCGCGATGCATTGGTTGCGGACTTCTCTGGTTTAACGCGAGATCGTCACTACGGTAAAGGTCGTATCGGGGATCGGGCATTTATTTGCGTAGATACCGGTGGTTTTGAACCAGTCGCTAAGACTGGCATCGTCGCTGAGATGGCAAAGCAAACCAAACAAGCGGTTGCCGAGTCTGACATTGTGATTTTCTTGGTTGATGGCCGTTTGGGTTTGGCGCCACAAGACAGAGTGATTGCTGATTTTTTACGTAAGTCTGGCAGACCTGTCATTTTGGCTGTAAACAAAACTGAAGGCATGCAAGCCGGCGTTGTGACCGCAGATTTCCATGAGCTTGGACTTGGCGAGCCTTTTCCAATTTCTTCCGCACACGGTGATGGTGTTCGCGGCTTAATCGACGATGCGCTTGATTCTTTAGGAATCGAAGAGCCAGATCAGGAAGAGTTAGCAAGCGATCCAAATCGCCCCATGAAGATTGCAGTAGTGGGTCGCCCAAACGTGGGTAAATCCACGCTGATTAATAAATTAATTGGTGAAGAGCGCGTTATCGCATTTGATATGCCAGGAACTACGCGAGATGCAATTGAAGTGCCGTTTGAGCGTAATGGAAAGCCATATATTCTGGTGGACACTGCAGGTCTGCGTCGTCGTGGCAAAGTCTTTGAGGCTATTGAAAAGTTCTCTGTTGTCAAAACATTGCAAGCGATTGCAGATTGTAATGTCGTGATTTTGATGCTTGATGCTCAGCAAGATATTTCTGAGCAAGATGCCCATATTGCGGGCTTTATCGTAGAAGCTGGTCGCGCCTTAGTGGTTGCCGTCAATAAGTGGGACGGTATTGATGCCTACGTCAAAGAGCGTGCACGTTTAGAGATTGCGCAAAAGTTACGTTTCTTGGATTTTGCTAACGTTCATCCGATATCGGCAAAGAAGGGCACTGGCTTAAAAGAACTCTTCAAGGACGTCGATTCTGCATATGCAGCGGCAATGGCAAAACTGCCAACCCCGCGCTTAACTCGTATCTTGCAAGAAGCAGTGGAGCATCAGCAGCCTAAGCGAGTTGGTATGGGTCGTCCAAAATTGCGCTATGCCCACCAAGGTGGCATGAATCCTCCGATTGTCGTAATTCACGGAACCTCTTTGAGTGGTGTGACGGATAGCTATAAGCGCTATCTCGAAGGCCGATTCAGGGACGTCTTTAAGCTACGTGGTACGCCTCTAAGAATCCAGATGAATACTGCCAAAAACCCCTATGTAGATGCTGATAAGGGTAAAAAAGGGAAAAAGCGCTAGTTTTCTGCTGTTTTAACCCTAGATTTCAGTAAGGGCTTGATTTTTATAAAATTAGGCTCAATATAACAAGTTCAGTAATCTGTTTTGAGACGCATTTAGATAAAAGCAAGACTCCCATAAAAACAAACCAATAAAAAATTAAAAATAAATTAGGAGCAGTATGAGCAATAAACAAATTCAATTACTTCAAGATCCATTTCTGAACGCTTTGCGTAAAGAGCACATTCCTGTGTCGATCTATCTTGTTAATGGTATTAAATTGCAAGGCAATATTGAGTCATTCGATCAATACGTTGTATTGCTACGCAATACCGTGACGCAAATGGTTTACAAGCACGCGATCTCTACGATTGTTCCTGCTCGTGCCATTGACTTTCGTATAGAAGAAGGCAGCTCTGTATAAAACTGGAGTAGATGCGGCACGCGCGGTTCTGGTAGGTGTAGATACAGGACGCGAAGATTTTGCAGACAGCATGGCTGAACTCAGTCTATTGGCTGATAGTGCAGGATCTATACCCGCATCTAGCGTAATTGCTCGCAAAGGTAGAACCGATCCAGCTTTATTTATAGGATCTGGAAAAGCAAATGAATTAAAGCGCGTGATGGAAGAGCAGGATGCCGAACTGGCTATCTTCAATCATCCTTTATCTCCAACCCAACAGCGAAATCTTGAGCGTCATATTGGGCGCCATGTGATGGATCGCACGGGCTTGATCTTGGACATCTTTAGTCAACGCGCTCAAAGTCATATTGGTAAGACCCAAGTGGAATTGGCGCAAGTGCGTTATCGCATGTCACGATTGGTTAGGGCGTGGAGTCACTTAGAGAGGCAACGTGGCGGTATTGGTGTGCGCGGTGGTCCTGGCGAAACGCAGATGGAGCTTGACCGTAGGATGTTGGCAACCAAAGCCAAGCGCCTGGAAAATGAATTGGAAAAACTTCAGCGTCAGCAACGCACTCAGCGTAGGGCGCGCAATCGTAAGGATGTATTTTCTGTATCTTTGGTGGGCTATACCAATGCTGGCAAGTCGACACTATTTAATGCCTTAACTAAAGCGGGCACTTACGCTGCCGATCAACTGTTTGCCACTCTAGATACGACCTCCAGAAAGGTGCACTTGGATGGTGTAGGCTCGATTGTGGTCTCTGATACCGTGGGATTTATTCGGGAATTGCCTCACCAACTTGTGGAGGCATTTAGGGCGACTTTGGATGAAACCATCCATGCCGACCTGATTTTGCATGTTATTGATGCCTGTAGTCCGGTTGCTAAAGAGCAAAAGGCTGAGGTAGAGGCGGTTTTGGCTGAAATTGGAGCCGATGATATCCCCCGCATCGAGGTGATGAATAAGATCGACCTAATGCCGCAAACCTTCACCCGTGGGGCGGTTTTGGAGAGGGATGCCCAGGGTTTCCCAGCCCAGATTTTCCTATCGGCCCAATCAGGCTTGGGCCTTGATTTACTGCGTTCAACCTTGGCGGAATGCTCCCAAATGACTGATAAAATGAGGGCTGAACAAAATCGTGCCAAAACTCAGATGACTCCAGAGGAGTTTTTAGCTCCTCTACCTGAAAGACCCGAGTCATCCGAATTTAATCCGATACCTAACCGAAGCTATTTTTCGAATGATGCGTAAATTTTTAGGCCTTTTTTCGGTCAATGACTCTAATTTGGGCAACAGCCCTAATGGGGGATCTAAAGATGCCAAAGACGGGCAGGGAAATGATCAAGCTCCAAAAGTAGAGCCCGGTCAATCGAACGCGCCAGTGGATAAACCAGCTGGCCAGCAAACCAAACCAGACGGCCCACCTGATCTAGATGAGTTGTGGCGTGATTTCAATGACCGCATTGCAGGCTTATTTGGTGGCAAGAAAAAACCAGGCACGAATGGAAGCGCTAATTCCAATTTCGGATCCAATCCAAATCCGAATGCTAATAAACCGAATGGCACCGACATTCCTCCGCCATCACAACGAGGAAATTCAGGCGGCGGTGGCAATGGTTTTTCTGCTCCCAACTTTAAATTTGTAAATCCATTTGAATCCAAAAGAGGATTTGTGGTCGCGATAGTGATTGCAGCCTTCATTTGGTTGAGTAGTGGGTTTTTTATTATTCAAGAGGGTCAGGCGGGCGTAGTCCTGACTTTCGGTAAATACGATTACACCGCTAAGTCTGGTATCAACTGGCATCTGCCGTGGCCAATTCAATCGGAAGAGACCGTCAACTTGTCGGGTGTTCGTTCAGTTGAGGTCGGTCGTCCAATACTTATCAAGGCAACCAATCAAAAAGACTCTTCAATGCTCACTGAAGATGAAAACATTATTGATGTGCGTTTTGCTGTGCAGTACCGCCTGAAAGACCCAACCGATTATTTATTTAATAACCGTGACCCAGATGCTGCTGTAGTGCAGGCGGCAGAAACTGCTGTGCGCGAAATTGTGGCGCGAAGCAAAATGGATACCGTCTTGTATGAGGGGCGCGAGAAGATTGGTATTGATCTAGCAAACTCTATTCAGAAAATTCTGGATAGTTATAAGGCTGGTATTTATGTCACCAGCGTTACCGTGCAAAACGTTCAGCCTCCAGAGCAAGTGCAGGCAGCTTTTGATGATGCAGTTAAAGCAGGTCAAGACCAAGAGCGCCTGAAGAGCGAGGGGGAGGCGTATGCCAATGACATCGTTCCACGTGCCAAGGGAACGGCTGCCCGTTTGATTCAAGAGGCCGAGGGTTATAAGGCTCGCGTAGTAGCGACTGCCGAGGGTGATGCAGCTCGCTTTAAACAAGTTCTGGCGGAGTACAGCAAACAACAGCAAGTTACACGCACTCGTATGTATATTGACACGATGAGTGAGGTGTATAGCAATGTTACGAAGATTTTGGTGGACACCAATAAGAGTAATAGTTTGCTGTATTTACCACTTGATAAGTTAGTGTCGCAAGTAAATGCGGAAACTGCGCAAGCTACTGGAGTGCCAGCAACTACAAACACATCAACTCCAACAGGTTCAGTGACTGTGGGTGGGGCTACAAGCGCAAATACTGGAGCCTCATCTTCAACGTCTACAACTGCGCCACCAAGCGCAACAAGCTCTGCAAATTCATCAGGCTCTACTGGCAGCAAGTCGGCGGATAAGCGTGATGGCTTGCGTAGCCGCGATCGGGATTCACGCTAATGAATGCGAATCGTCTTATCGCCAGCATTATTGGCTTTGTCGCTTTGATCTATGTGCTCTCATCGAGCATTTTCATCGTAGATCAACGTAAGTTTGCTGTGGTCTTTTCATTTGGTCAGATTGTTCGTGTGATTGAGAAGCCAGGTATCCAGGTAAAGTTTCCTGCGCCATTTGAGAGCGTGCGTTTCTTTGATCGCCGCATCCTGACAATCGATAACCCAGAAGCAGAACGTTTCATTACTGCTGAAAAGAAGAACTTGCTGGTGGATTCTTATGTGAAATGGCGCATCGTAGACCCACGTAAATTCTTTATCAGCTTTAAGGGTGATGAACGCCTAGCTCAAGATCGTTTAACGCAGTTGGTTCGCTCAGCATTAAATGAAGAATTTACAAAACGCACAGTACGTGAATTGATTTCAGATCAGCGCGAGCAAGTGATGCAGGGAATTCGCAAGAAGGTGGCTGATGATGCCTCCGATATTGGCGTAGAGATTGTTGATGTTCGTTTAAAGCGTGTCGATTTATTGGCCGAAATCAGCGATTCTGTTTACCGACGTATGGAGGCTGAACGTAAGCGTGTGGCGAATGAGTTGCGCTCGATGGGTGCGGCAGAGTCCGATAAGATTCGCGCTAATGCCGAGCGCCAGCGCGATACGATTTTGGCAGAAGCTTATCGTGATGCCCAAAAAATCAAAGGAGCAGGCGACGCTAAGGCAATTGCCATTTACAACGAAGCTTTTTCCAAGGATCCAAACTTTGCTGAGTTCTACCAGAGCTTGCAGTCTTACCGCAATACCTTCAAAGATAAGAAAGATGTGATTGTGGTCGAACCCAATAGCGATTTTCTGAAGTATCTGCGTAAAAAATAAGAAAGAGAATAGATCACGTCATGAATCGTTGGTTACTTCCTGAAGATATTGCAGATGTTTTGCCAGCCCAGGCTCGTAAAGTAGAGTCATTGCGCCGCTCCATTTTGGATCTCTATCAATCCTATGGCTATGAACTTGTGGCGCCTCCCATTTTGGAGTTCTTAGATTCATTATTGACAGGCACTGGTTCCGATCTCAATCTGCAAACCTTCAAGTTGGTAGATCAACTTTCTGGTCGTACCTTGGGCTTGCGTGCTGATATCACGCCACAGGTAGCGCGGATTGATGCACACTTATTAAATCGCGCAGGGGTCACTCGTCTTTGTTACGCAGGCTCTGTGGCGCATGCTCGCACCCCGGTCGGGAGCTCTTCACGTGAGCAGTTGCAGTTAGGAGCAGAGATTTATGGTTGCGCTAGCTGGGAGGCTGACTTTGAAGCGATTACTTTGCTTCTAAAAACCCTAGATGTTGCAGGATTGAAGAAGGTCTATTTAGATCTATCGCATGCAGGCATTTTGACTGGCATCTTAGCCGACCAAAAACTCGATAAGGGCACCGTTGAATCTTTGTATGACTTGTTGCAAAGTAAAGATTGCCCTCGTTTGCGTCAATGGGCTACATGCTTACCAGCCAAGGTGGCAGATGCATTGCTAGCATTAACTGAACTCAATGGTCCGTGTGCAGAAGTATTGGCTAAGGCAAAGAAAGTATTGCCAAAACACGCTGCTATAGATCAGGCCATAGCAGATTTAGAGCGCATCGTTGCTACCAGCAAGGCTAATAGCGATCTTGAACTCAGTATTGACTTGGCTGATTTGCGTGGCTATCAGTACCACAGTGGAGTGATGTTCGCAGCGTATGTTGATAGGTTGCCACAGCCGATTGCTAGGGGCGGTCGCTATGATCAAGTAGGTCAAGCATTTGGCCGTGCACGTCCTGCAACTGGTTTCTCATTGGACTTGCTGACCTTGGCTAGCTTGTCGCCACTCACTGTTCGCAAGACAGCTATTTTGGCGCCATGGGTCCAAGATGCCGCTTTAGAAAAGGCAATTACTGATCTGCGTAATCGTGGTGAGGTTGTTATTCAGGTGCTCGCCGATGAATCTGTTGAGGCAGCTGAATATGAATGCGATCGAGAGTTGGTAAAGCAGGCTAGCTCTTGGGAAGTAAAGAAGAAATAAAGCAGAAAAAAGCAGAAAAAAGCAGAAAAAAGCAGAAACAAACGCGAAGCAAAGAAAAAGCGATCAACTCAACAGAATTTTTACTTTTAACCTATTTTGTAATTATCTTTTGGATTAAATATGTCTTCAAAGCAGCAAGCACAAGGTCGTAACGTCGTTGTCATCGGCACTCAGTGGGGTGATGAGGGCAAAGGTAAAGTGGTCGATTGGTTGACTGACCATGCGCAAGCAGTAGTGCGTTTTCAGGGTGGCCACAATGCAGGCCATACCTTAATCATTGGTGACAAGAAAACTATTTTGCGCTTGATTCCATCTGGAATCATGCATAAGGATGTTATTTGCTATATCGGTAATGGTGTTGTGCTTTCACCAGAAGCGCTATTTAAAGAGATTGGTGAGCTCGAAGCAGCTGGTTTAAATGTCCAGTCGCGTTTGAAAATTTCTGAGGCGACAACCTTGATTCTGCCGTATCACGTGGCGATTGATCATGCTCGTGAGAAAAAGCGTGGCGAGGCTAAGATTGGCACTACCGGTCGTGGCATTGGCCCTGCATACGAAGATAAGGTGGCGCGCCGTGCCTTACGTGTTCAAGATCTGTTCTATCCAGACAAGTTTGCTGCGCAATTGCGTGAAAACTTGGAGTATCACAATTTCATGCTGACCAATTACTATGGAGCAGAGCCTGTTAATTATGAAAAGACACTTGCTGAAGCGATGTCTTATGCAGAGCGCCTCAAACCGATGGTAGTGGATGTTTCTAGTGCTTTGTATGCCGCTGAACAAGCTGGTCAAAATCTTTTGTTTGAAGGCGCGCAGGGTACCTTGCTCGATATTGATCACGGTACTTATCCATATGTGACTTCTAGTAACTGTGTGGCAGGTAATGCGGCAGCGGGATCTGGCGTTGGCCCAGATTCATTGCAATACATTTTGGGCATCACCAAGGCGTATTGCACTCGTGTTGGTGCAGGTCCTTTCCCAAGTGAGTTGTATGACCATGACAATCCAGCAAGACAGGATCCAATTGGCATTCGTCTTGCCGAAGTGGGTAAGGAGTTTGGCTCTGTAACAGGTCGTCCACGCCGTACAGGTTGGCTAGATGCTGCAGCTCTAAAGCGCTCGATTCAGATTAATGGCCTGTCTGGCTTGTGTATCACCAAATTAGATGTGCTCGATGGCCTTGAAACTATTCGTTTATGTGTTGGCTACACCTTAGATGGTAAGAAGTTAGATGTATTGCCACGTGGCGCGGAATCAGTAGCTCGTTGCGAGCCTATTTACGAAGATTTCCCAGGCTGGAAGGGTACAACTTTTGGTATACGCGAGTGGGGCAAGTTGCCGGTTGAGGCTCAAAACTTCCTACGTCGCATTGAAGAGGTGGCTGGAAAGCCGATTGCCATGGTCTCTACAGGCCCAGAGCGTGATGAAACCATCTTGCTCCAGCATCCTTTTCAGGATTGATGGAAAATAATCGTTTTCCATCAATTATTTGAGCATTTTTCTTTTTAATTATTTAACTTTTGGCATACCAACTAAGGTTTAAACATGACTGCGCGTACTACCTGCAATAGCCTTCAAGTGGCAACTCCTTTATATCGTTTTATCGAAGACAAAGTGCTTCCTGGAACTGGCATTAAGAGTGCTGACTTTTGGAAAGGTTTTGATGAGATCGTTAAAGACCTCACCCCTAAAAATGAAGCTTTGTTAGCTAAGCGTGACCGCATTCAGTTGGATTTGGATAAATGGCATCAAGCCAATCGTGGCCCGATCAAAGATATGCCTGCCTATCGCAAATTCTTAAAAGAGATTGGCTACCTTGATGAGGTTCCAGGTAAAGTTGCTGGCACAACCAAGAACGTAGATGATGAATTAGCGCTACAAGCAGGTCCTCAATTGGTTGTTCCTGTACTCAATGCACGTTATGCCTTGAATGCTGCTAATGCACGTTGGGGTTCTTTGTATGATGCCTTGTACGGTACAGACGTCATCTCTGAAGATGATGGTGCCACTAAAGCAGGAGCATACAACCCGATTCGTGGTGCAAAGGTAGTTGCTTATGCTCGTAATTTCTTGGATCAAGCAGCGCCTTTGGCAAAAGGCTCACATCGTGATTCAGTAGCGTATACAGTAGATGGCAATAAGTTGTCTGTGAAGCTCAAGGATGGCTCTACTACTGGCCTTGTAGATGAGAAGCAGTTTGTGGGCTATCAAGGTGATGCCGCAGCTCCTAGCTCTGTCCTCTTGCGCAATAACGGTGTCCACATTGATATCGAGATTGACAAGAGCAAAACCATTGGCGCAGGAGATCCTGCAGGCATTAATGATGTTGTGCTTGAAGCAGCTTTGTCCACGATTTTGGACTTGGAGGACTCTATTGCCGCAGTAGATGCTGACGATAAAGTGCTCGCCTATGAAAATTGGCTTGGTATTTTGAAGGGTACCTTGGTTGAGGAAGTTAGCAAAGGTGGCAAAACCTTTACGCGTGCCTTAAATCCAGACCGTCAGTACAAGGCTGGTGTTGGTGCAGTAAATGCCAATGATGGTATTGTGACTTTGCATGGCCGTTCACTCCTGTTCCTTCGTAACGTTGGTCACTTGATGACTAACCCAGCGATTTTGACTGGTGAAGGTAAAGAGATTTATGAAGGTATTTTGGATGCGGTAGTAACAGTATTAATCGCGCTCTATGACATTAATCGTCCTGCGACTCAAGCCATCGGCAATACCCGTAAAGGTTCTGTTTACATTGTTAAGCCAAAAATGCATAGCCCCGAAGAAGTGGCTTTTGCTGCTGAACTCTTTGGTCGCGTAGAGAAGTTGTTGGGCTTGCCAGCAGATACCGTAAAACTAGGCATCATGGACGAAGAGCGTCGCATGAGTGCGAATATCAAAGCAGCTATTGCAGCAGCTGGTGCGCGAGTAGCCTTTATTAATACTGGCTTTTTGGATCGTACTGGCGATGAGATGCATACCTCTATGTACGCTGGCCCTATGATCCGTAAAGGCGATATGAAAACCAGCAAATGGTTGTCTGCCTACGAGCGTCGTAATGTATTCGCTGGCTTGGATTGTGGTTTACGTGGTCGCGCTCAAATCGGTAAGGGTATGTGGGCAATGCCAGACATGATGAAAGCAATGGTTGAGCAGAAAATTGTTCATCCAAAAGCAGGTGCCAATACTGCTTGGGTTCCATCACCAACAGCGGCAACTTTGCATGCACTCCACTACCACCAAGTAAACGTGGCTGAGCTCCAAAAAGAAATGGAAAAGCTCGATACAGCTGCTGAAGCAGAGGCCTTGTTGAATGACTTGTTAACCATTCCAGTGGCAGAGCAAGCCAATTGGTCTAAGGAAGAGATTCAGCAAGAGTTGGATAACAACTGCCAAGGTATTTTGGGTTATGTGGTTCGCTGGATTGACCAAGGCGTTGGTTGCTCTAAGGTTCCAGATATTCATAACGTTGGCTTGATGGAAGACCGTGCAACATTGCGTATCTCCAGTCAGCATATCGCTAACTGGTTATTGCATGGCATTGTCACTGAGGACCAAGTGAATGAAACATTGCAGCGTATGGCTAAGGTAGTTGACGGTCAAAACGCAGGTGATCCGCTATACAAGCCTATGATGCCTAATTACAAAGATTCTTATGCTTATAAGGCAGCTAGCGATCTGATTTTTAAAGGTCTTGAGCAGCCAAATGGTTACACAGAGCCGCTCTTGCACGCTTGGCGCTTGGAAGTAAAAAAAGCACAAGCGAAGTAATCTCGATTCGTTTGTAAATGAAATGGATTTGTCGAGAGGCAAATCCATTTTTTATTGTGCAGAGCTGTTAGAAAATGTTTAGCTTTCTCAATCCATTCACGCGATTTCAGCGTTCATATCCAGTCTATCCATTGATACTGCATGATGGTGGGAGAGAAGCGGCTGGTTTTAAAGGTGGGGTAGGTGACTGCGTAGTCAGGTCAATCGCAATTGCAGCCAAACTTCCCTATCTGCAAGTCTATGAAGACTTGCGTCAAGCAAATGCGAGCTATGCGCTTGAGCGGGATAACAAGGTATCAAGATATCTTGCCCGCAAAGGGTCTTCTCCGCGCAATGGCAATCATCGGGATGTTTTCCATGATTACATACTTAGCCTGGGCTTTGAGTGGGTGCCAACCATGAAAGTAGGGGCGGGCTGCCAAGTGCACCTAAGGCCTAATGAGTTGCCTGCTGGCACATTGATCGTCAAAGTATCAAAGCATCTGACTGCCGTGATAGATGGTGTGATCTATGACACGCACGATCCATCCAGAGGGGGTAAGCGCTGTGTGTATGGTTACTACATTAAGAGTCGCTAAATGTGGTGCGGCCGTATTTAAGATTCCAGGCTGATTTATACGTATTGGTCATACCAATCATGACTGAAGTGGTCCAAGCCAAAGAAAATAGGCCAGTAAAAGCGATAAAGAAAGCCAATGCTTTCCAGCCTGGTGGCAGTATGTCCGATATAAAGCCCACTGTGGTGTAGCAACTTCCTGCGAACAGTAAGGCCTGTATTGGGTCATCTACAAGATTCAGTATTAATAGATAAAAACACCACAATACAATTTCCAAAATATGTACTATTGCGATAAATAAAAACGTGGCGTAAAAATGGGCGAATACGCGGTTATATTGACCATGCTCGAGGTTGATATCCGTTTTCTTTTCAAAGCGCATTATGAGGTGGTTGATGCCGCTGCCGTGAAACACCAAGACAATCGTCATACCCAGAACACCAAATAAAGTATCTCTGAACAGGGGGATTAAAGGGAGCCCCATGATTGTCGAGTCGACAATCGGTGGAGAGAGGAGTGACATAGGCGACCCTGCAAGTATTGGTATCAAGGGGGATAATGGCATATTGACCAATTCCTGTAAAGCAAACCTTGAAACAGCCGCCCCCTTTATTTGAATCCCCAAAGCGTGAGCGTTTTTTTCTCTTTGCACTCGCCGGAATTCAGTTCACTCATATCTTGGACTTCATGATCATGATGCCCTTAGGGCCTCAGTTCATTACGGCGCTATCGATTAACACTCACGAGTTTGGTCTATTGCTCTCTTCGTATACATTCGCAGCTGCGATAGCGGGAGTATTTGCCACCTATTACATTGATCGCTTTGAGAGAAGGCAGCTACTACTACGCTTATATGTCTGCTTTATTGTGGCAACAGTCGCTTGTGCGTTTGCGCCAAACTATCACATGTTATTTATTGCGCGTGCTTGTGCTGGCGCATTTGGAGGGATATTAGGTTCTTTTGTGCAAACAATTGTTGCTGACTCTATTCCGTTTGAGAGAAGAGGTAAAGCACTTGGAACGGTAATGGCCGCCTTCTCGGTATCAACCGTTGCTGGAGTACCTTTGAGTTTATTTCTGGCAAACCATATCTCCTTTTTAGGCTGGCGTGCGCCATTCCTATTCATTGGCATTATTTCTATTGCGATTTTGTTTATTGCCTATCGCAATATTCCCAAGATTGCTGGCCACCTCAGTCATATCAACGAGGGGAATCGTTTTAGGCAAATCTATGAGATTGCCATTGCTCATCACCATGCACGTGCATTTCTATTTATGGGCTTGATCATGATTACTGGTTTCTCGGTGATTCCCTATATCGCTTTGTACCTCACCTCAAATGTGGGCGTTGCTAATTCCTATATTTCTTTAATTTATTTATGTGGTGGAATCGCTACCTTAATGAGCTCAAGATTGATCGGTCATATGGCTGATAAATATGGCAAGGTTAAGGTGTTTAGAGTGTTGGCCATCATTAGTCTGATTCCATTAATTGTCACCACTAATTTAGTTCCTGTACCCTTATGGATCGTTTTAATTAATTCCACCTCATTTTTCATCTTGATATCTGGACGTATGATTCCTGCAATGGCCATCGTTAGTCAATTGGTGGAACCCAAAATTCGTGGAACTTTTATGAGCTTAGTGGGTTCTACCCAGATGCTTGCCTCGGGTCTTGCATCTGTTCTAGCGGGTTTGGTGGTGACAATCACCCCTGATGGCAAGATGGAGCATTACAACCTAGTAGGCTATGGTGCCGCAGTCTGCGGTTTATTAACTTATTGGCTGGTAGGATATATACATTCTGATTCAAAAAAAGCATAAGGAGACAAAATGATTGAGTACAAAAGGCCTGATGGTAATTCCGTTCAAGGTTATTTGGTGGAGCCTACTCAGCCACATGGCACTCCTGGAGTTGTTGTGATTCAAGAGTGGTGGGGTCTGGATGATGAGGTGAAGTCTGTAGCAGATCGTTTGGCAAATGCAGGCTATCGCGCACTTGTTCCGGATCTGTATCGTGGTAAGCTCGCATTAGAAGCCAAAGAAGCCGAGCACTTGATGGGCGATCTTAATTTTGGCGATGCTGCAGGACAGGATATTCGCGGAGCAGTGCAGTATCTTAAGGCTACTGGCAGCTCTAAAGTTGCAGTGACCGGATTTTGTATGGGTGGAGCACTCACTGTATTGTCTGCATGTAATGTGCCCGAGCTTGATGGAACAGTTGTTTGGTATGGCTACCCTCCACTAGAGTATGTAGATGCAAAGGCAATTACTAAACCCATGATGGCACACTGGGCTACGCATGATGATTTCTTTGCGATATCTGGAGTTGATCAACTGGATGCAAAGCTCAATGATGCGGGTGTTGCACATGAGTTTTATCGTTACGATGCCAAACATGCCTTTGCCAACCCAAAATCAGATTCTCGAGGTTTGCCACCATTGCAGTACAACGCAGAAGCCGCCAAATTAGCATGGGATAGAACGCTTGCTTTTCTAAAAAGCAACCTTAATCGTTGACCTGAATTAATTCATACTGGATTACTAATGCTCTTTAATTGGATTTATAAACGTAGCAATGCCCAGATTCTGATTTTGCTGGTCTGTTTCTTTGTGGTTTTGTTGGATGTTGCTCCTAGGCTCCTGCAATCGATTCCCGCATTAGCACCGTCGCAAGATAGTACACGTTTAGGGTTGAGCCTGTTTGGATCCATTATCACTTTAAGTGGGCTGCTAATTGGTTTTCTCTTAAATCAAGCGCAAATGAATTTGCGTGAAGTGCAATCCTTGGTGTCTCAAGAAGCTGGTCGGATTAATAATTTAGATCGCTTGTTAACCCGCTATGGAGATCCGGCAGTGGCGGTAATTCGTAAAGAGCTGTTTGAATACATGAACTCAATCGTAGTTGATGAGTGGCCAAATTTAGAAAAGGGCCAAGGTAGTAGTAAGACGCACATGCTTTGGCGTGGCATTTCTCGCAAAATTATGTCACTTGAGCCTGTGAGTAATCGTCAAATTGCGATGTATACCGACATCATTAAAAAGTCAGAAGAGGTGGCAGAAAGCAGGGAGGCCCGCATAGAACGATCTAGCATTCGCTTGCCTGGTTTATTTTGGATTGTGATTTTGATCTGTATATTTTCATTGTTAGGCATTAACACTTTATTTTTACCATCAGAATCCTTTTTCTTTGGCTTAAAGATCTTACCTGTGACATTGGGGGCTTTGATTTCCTTGTTGGTTATTACAGATCAGCCTTTCAAGGGGCAAAGCGCTGTTCAGCCAGATGCGTTTCATAAGATTATTGATTCGATCAAAACCCGTACCGAATAAAATTTACCAACCAAGTCATACATTGATCGAATCTACCCGTCATGCATCTCTTTTCTGAAAATCTCGCTGTTGAAGTTTCTAACTATTACCGCAATATTGTTTTGGGTCATGGAGCCACACCCAAGGTGTTTACTATGGTTAACAGTGATGGCGATCAGTATTTATTCTTTATTGATGATTTACAGATGGAACGCGCAGACGAGGATCAGTTCTTGGCCTACATCGTTAAAGAGCATGATGCAGTTACCTATGCCAGGGGAACTTTGGTTATTGTTGAGAAGAATCAGCAATTTATTGAGTTTGCAGTGATTGACCGAGACGATGAACAGGCAATTGTTTGTTCTGCTGAGCTAACTCGCGATATGGAGGATAAGCCCATTGGCCTTAGTGAGTTTGAAAAGACCCTGGTTAAACGAGATTCGATTGTTTTTGGTCATCTCTATGACCCTATAAAACTCTCAGAGGAAAAAATCGAGGATTTTGAAAGCCTTTGGGAGGAGATGAAGCCCAAAATTCTTCATAGGACCATGGGGCTCTAAGGGGTCTTGAAAAGGCGATAATCGTCCCCATTTTGGAATGTATGAAGTCGTTTGAGGTGTTTGGTGCCCAGGAAGGGACTCGAACCCCCACAACCTTACGATCGCCAGCACCTGAAGCTGGTGCGTCTACCAATTTCGCCACCTGGGCATTCCACCATTATAGAGGGGCGGTCATTTTAGGTTTCCCCCTTACCCATTTTGGCTTTTTCCCTTCGGACTCAGTGGTTTGATACAGTAGCCTTATTCATAACAATAATAGATATCAGTAGATATAAATAAGGCAAAGATTGCCAAAGGAATTAAATGCGTAAAGCAAAAGACTTGATGCCTCGACAGGCGGATCGCTTAGGAACGATTCAAGGGCACCGAGATGGGTTTGGATTTGTGATCCCCGATGATGGTGGCGAAGATATTTTTCTCTCAGAACGAGAAATGTCTCGCGTCATGCATGGTGATCGAGTCAATGTCAGAGTCATAGGAACGGATCGACGTGGTCGCCCAGAAGGGCAGATCGTTGAAGTGATTCAACACGTCAACAAAGTCGTTATTGGACGACTCTTAAATGAAAACGGTGTCCTAATAGTTGCGCCAGAGGATAAACGTATTGGTCACGATATCTTGATTCCGCCTAAAGGTCAGGGTCAAGCTAAGTTAGGCCAAGTAGTTAGTGTCGAGATTATTGATTACCCAGATAGTTATCGCCAAGCAGTAGGTCGTGTTGTAGAGGTGTTGGGCGAGATCGACGATCCTGGCATGGAGATTGAGATCGCAGTGCGGAAGTACGGCGTTCCCCATGAGTTCTCTGCTGCTGCCATGAAGGAAGCTGCAGCCTTGCCAGACAGTGTGCGTCAAGAGGACCTAGAGGGTCGTGTCGATTTACGCGATGTCCCATTAGTCACAATTGACGGCGCTGATGCCAGAGACTTTGATGACGCCGTCTACTGCGAGCCGGTGGTATACGGCAAGACAAAAGCATGGCGCCTGATTGTGGCCATTGCTGATGTGTCTCATTACGTTAAACCTGGTCAACCTTTGGATGACGAAGGTTTATTACGTGCCACCTCGGTGTATTTTCCAAGACGCGTCATTCCGATGTTGCCTGAGAAGATTTCTAATGGTTTATGTTCACTAAATCCTGGTGTGGATCGCCTCTGTATGGTGTGCGATTCTGTGGTGGATAACAATGGCGTTGTCTTGGCTTATCAATTCTATCCAGCGGTAATGCATTCGGCGCAACGTTTCACTTATGACACTGTCTGGGAGATTCTCTCAAATAGTCGGGGCCCTGAAGCTGCGCGATTTGCACAATTCAGGCCGTTATTAACGAATCTGTATTCATTATTTAAGATTCTCCTAGCTGCTCGCGAGAGGCGGGGTGCTATTGAGTTTGAAACAACTGAAACCCAAATCATTAGCAATGAGCTTGGGAAGATATTGCGGATTGAGCCACGTATTCGAAATGATGCACACCGCTTAATTGAAGAATGCATGCTGACAGCGAACGTCTGTGCTGCAGATTTCATTGAAAAGAATAAACATCTGAGCCTCTATCGTGTTCATGGTGAGCCATCCGAAGAGAAGTTGATGACTCTACGTCAAGTGCTGAGAACCTCTGGATTGTCATTGGGTGGCGGTGAAAAACCCAAGCCAAGGGATTTTGCAAAGTTAATGCGGGAGATTAAAGATCGCCCTGACGCCAATATGTTGCAGTCTGTTGTATTGCGATCTATGCAGCAGGCGATGTACCAGCCAGACAATGAAGGACACTTTGGCTTGGCATACCCTGCTTACTCTCATTTTACGAGTCCGATTCGCCGCTATCCTGATTTGCTAACCCATCGTGTAATTAAGTCCATCCTGCAGAAAAAGCCTTATGTGCCAGTCCTGCCACCAAAAGTGCCTCTGAACTTAACCTTGCCACGAAAGGGTAAAGGCAGGGAGAATGCAGTCAATGCCAAAAAATCCCAAAGTGATGCCAAGTCGAGCGCAGTAAAGGGTGCAAAGGTTCCAAAAGGCGCAAATGCCGCTCTACCGATTTGGGGTCAGTTAGGAGTGCACTGCTCATCGAATGAACGTCGTGCCGATGAAGCCTCTCGTGACGTTGAGGCATGGCTGAAGTGTTACTACATGCGAGACCATCTAGGTCAAGAATACGCTGGCACGGTAACGAGTGTTGCCAGCTTTGGTTTGTTTGTTCAGCTAGAGAATCTCTTTGTTGAAGGAATGGTGCATGTCACGGAGTTGGGTGGCGATTATTTCCAATATGATGAAGCGCGCCAAGAGCTGCGTGGTGAACGTACTGGCATTCGTTATCGTTTAGGTGATCGAGTACATGTATTGGTTAGCAGGGTAGATTTAGACGCTCGCAAGATTGAATTTAGCTTGGTAAAAGCATCGAGTGCTGACTCTGGTGGCGCGTCCGGCCGTCGTCAAATGATGTTGGCTACTGATGCGGGTAGACCAAGCAAAAAAGCCGCCTCTAGCAAGAGTAGGCCATCTCATAAAACGCCGCAAAAGTCAGGTGGCATCAATGTCAACGCTGCAAAATCTGCAGGCACATTGAGTACGACACAATCAAAAAGCAAGGCCAGTCGTAAGAATGCTAAGGGTGGCAAGCCTAGTAGGTCTGCGGGTAAAGCTGCTGGTTCCAAGCCGCCAGTGCGCAATACTAGAGCTAGACGAAAATAAAGCAATTAAAAGACGAAGCAAATATGAAACAAATATTAGTGGGATTTCATGCGGTGCAAGCGCGTTTACGCGTTGATCCCGATAGTTTGAAGTCGGTGTATTTTGATTCTGGTCGTCGTGATCGACGCATGGGAGATTTTTTAAAGCAGGCCGAAGAAATTTTAGGCGAGCGTTTGCATGCAGCGGATGCTGAGCGCCTCCATAAGCTAACTGGCCATGATCGTCACCAAGGCGTTGTTGCTTTGGCAGAAAAAATGACCATGGCTAGAACGATTACCGAAGTCGTTGAAGATGTCGAAGAGACTAAAGAAAAGCCTTTATTTCTTGTATTGGATGGGGTAACTGATCCACATAATTTTGGAGCTTGTCTTCGAGTTGCAGACGGCGCAGGTGTCAATGCAGTCGTTGTTCCTAAAGATCGTTCTGCCTCAATTAATGCTACGGTGAGTAAAGTCTCTAGCGGCGCATCTGAAGTAATGCCAGTGATTACCGTTACTAACCTTGTGCGCAGTATGAAAGAAATGCAAGAAGCGGGTGTGTGGCTAATTGGAACTGATGATGAAGCTAAAAAATCAATTTATGAAATCGATTTGACAGGCTCGGTTGCTATTGTGATGGGTGCGGAAGGTGAGGGGATGCGACGCCTGACTCGGGAGACTTGTGATGAACTAGTGTGCATACCAATGCAAGGAGTAGTGTCGAGTTTGAATGTATCAGTAGCAAGTGGCGTATGCTTATATGAAGCACTTAGACAGCGTCAGACTAAAGCGGCAAAGCAAGCTAAGTAAGTAATTAACAAGACACAAGGAGCTTTATATGAAATGCAATATAGGTCACACCGATCGTGTTCTTCGTATGACTGTTGGCGTCACGCTAATGGGTTTAGCAGGCTTCGGAATTACTGGGCCGTGGGCTTGGGTCGGAATTCTCCCCTTATTAACGGGCATACTTGGCTACTGTGGCGCCTATAGCTTGTTAGGTATCAATACGGCAAATAAGTAGATATTTTTATGGGGCTTTCCACTAAAGGCCTCATGGCTTTAACAACCTGAAATTGGATTGAAGATTTATATGAAGATAACCCTTTTTGTATTAGCTATCAGTTTAGTGTTTGGAATTAAAGCCACTGACGTCTTTGCTGATCCACCAGTACCAGCCTTTTATGCCTCTGTCATGAAGATGGCTCCTGAGGGCAAATTGGGTCAAGTAATCAAGCAGGAAAAAATTGCGACTTCTATTAAGGGCGCAATAGCTTGGAGAATCGCTTATATCTCTTCGGATGTCTTTGGTCGAAAAACAATCTCGACTGGCTTAGTTGTTGCTCCCGCTGGTCCTGCACCAGCAGAAGGGCGTCCAGTGATGACCTGGGCTCATGGCACAACAGGCTCTGCTCAAAATTGTGGCCCATCGCAAGTTCTAGACCCAGCTGTTCCGTTAAATGAATACTTTCTAGTGGGCGGTAATTCTTGGACGGATTACGGTATTCCTGCATTGGAAGAGTTTCTCAAAGAGGGGTATGTTCTAGTGGCGACGGACTACCAAGGCCTGGGTGGTGGCGGGAGACACCAGTACAGTGTTACAGCCACAAATGGTATGGACACAATCAATGCTGCACGTGCGGCGGCCTCCATGAAAGAAACGGGCGCCAATAAAAAGACATTAGTTTATGGTTGGTCTCAAGGAGGTGGCGCCACAATTGCGTTGGCAGGCATGCCTGACTACATTAAGCAAACTGGTACAGCAGCTGATAATCTTCAAGTGCTTGGTTTTGTTGCTTTGGCGCCTCAAGACATATCTATTTTCGCGCCACCAGGTAAATTAGATCAATCCGCAGCGGATAAATTTATTCAAGAGCTGCAAAAGATGTTCTTGGATAGTATTTTTAATTTCACGCACGCGACCATGTTTTATTGGGGAACCCAAGCGGCATTTCCAAATCTCAAGTTAACAGATATTTTTACGGAAGAGGGTGCAAAAGTTGCAAATGAGATTTACAGCAATAAATGTATGCATGTTGCTAGCGACACTTTTAACTTTAACTACAGCACAAGCTATACCAGCTTATTAAAGCAAAAACCAGTAAACACACTAGCTTGGGCTGAGGCGATGGTAAAAGGTGGTGTGCCGGTGGTAAAGCCAGTAGCTCCAGTTCAGATTTACTTTGGCACAAAAGATACTGCCGTCCCTCCATTGATGCATAAGCTATATCAAGATCAAACATGCAAATTAGGCGGTAACGTCGGAAGAATGCAGTTACCTGGTGAGCAATCGCACTTTACTACCCCTGGATCATCTAAGCCGTTTTATATTTCATGGGTAAAGGATCGGGTCGCAGGTAAGCCGTTAGCCAATGCTTGTCCGCAAAATTAAAGCCAAAAGTTTTGCCAAAAAAGGCCGCCTTTAGGCGGTCTTTTAATTTCTAGAACATCTTTTAATTGGCCAACAAAGATTCCAGTTTTTCGGTATCGAGGCAGAAGTTGCGTATTCCTTCGGCTAATTTCTCGGTTGCCATTGCATCATTGTTTAATTGCAAGCGGAAACTAGATTCATCTAGTTTTAGTGGCGTAATGTTTTCAGCGCTCAATGCTGCTTGTGCATTGGCTGCATCGAGCTTTTTACTAATAGCGTTAGTATTGCCGCTTAATTCAGCCAGTAACTCAGGGCTAATCGTTAAAAGATCGCATCCTGCAAGCTCGAGGATTTGGCTGGTATTGCGAAAGCTAGCGCCCATAATCTCTGTAGGTATCCCAAAGTGTTTGTAGTAGTGAAAGATGCGCTTCACTGATGTAACGCCCGGATCATTTGCTCCGCCATTATTGGCGTCACTCCAATTGCTACCTAATTTTGCTTTATACCAATCCGTGATGCGCCCAACAAATGGGGAAATGAGTTTTGCATTGGCGGCACCGCAAGCGGCAGCTTGGACCAGCGAAAAGAGTAGGGTCATATTGCAGTGAATGCCCGATGCCTCCAGTTCTTTTGCAGCAGCAATCCCTTCCCAAGTGCCAGCAAGTTTAATCAAGATTCGTTTGCGATCAATGCCGTGGGATTCATACAGGGCAATTAAATGTTTTGCCTTGGCAACTGTAGCTTTGGTGTCAAAAGAAAGGCGCGCATCTACTTCTGTGGACACGCGTCCAGGAACAATCTTCAGAATCTCTAAGCCGAATGCGACCAGAATGTAATCGACTAAATCTGTAGCACTCATACCTGGGTGGGCTGCCTTTACCGATCGAACCAAGGATTGATAGTTACTTTGCTGGGCAGCCTTCAGAATGAGGGATGGATTGGTAGTCGCGTCTTGCGGCTGGAAAGCCTGCATACGTTCAAAGTCGCCGGTATCAGCTACCACGGTGGTAAATTTTTTGAGTTGCTCGAGTTGGCTTAGGGCTGCGGTGCTGTTCATATCGGGGTCTATGGAGTCAATATCCTGAATATCATATGATAGATGCATTAAAAGCGATGTTCCAGTAAATGGCGGATATATGAATCAGGATCAACTCAAGCAAATGGTGGGCGAGGCCGCCCGTGACGAAGTACTCAAGCTACCGGCTGGTCAAGTATTGGGCGTAGGTACAGGTTCCACCGCTAATTGTTTTATTGATGCCCTAGCTCCGCATAAAGATCATTTTGCTGGCACTGTATCGAGCTCAAATGCAACTACTGAGCGCTTGCTTAAACATGGATTTAAGGTGCTTGATCCTAATGATGTTCAGGGTCTGCCTGCCTATGTGGATGGTGCGGATGAAATTGACCCCAAGGGCAACATGATCAAGGGTGGAGGCGGAGCGCTTACCCGTGAAAAAATTATTGCCTCGATGGCTAAGCAATTTATTTGTATCTGCGATGCTTCTAAGCAGGTGCCTGTGCTGGGTAACTTTGCATTGCCTGTGGAAATCATTCCTCTAGCAAAAGGCGCGGTAACTCGTGAATTAGAAAAGCTGGGCGGTAAAGTCAGCTTGCGCTTAGCCAAGACTACACGCGCAGATTTAAATCAAACACCGAGCGAGGCATTTGTCACTGATAACGGAGGCTGGATATTGGATGTAGCTGGTTTGCAGATTGCCAATCCAGTACAAATGGAAGCGCAAATCAATCAAATAGCAGGCGTGATTACTGTTGGTTTGTTTGCAAAAGAAAAAGCTAATGTACTTCTAGTGAGCAACGCTACTGGCGTTAGTCGGATCACTTACTAGGTTTCAATTTCCTGAGCATTAAAAAACCCGACGGGGTTCCCCCATCGGGTTATTTGCCATGATATGCATGGCGCAGGCTCTCGGAAGGTAATTCGTTCCTTAGCCTATAAGCGCATAGATACGCTTATTTTTAATGGCTTTCGCCAATGTAGCAGGACACAACAACTGCCTTGCTACGGTTTCATCCTATGCCTGCCTTAATTCTGAGTCAACACTAAAAGTCAGGTTTGCAAAAAATAAATCAAAAATAGTTGTGCTGTGGCGCAGCACAACTAAGACTGCTTATTCTGCTGGCGGAACGTAACCCTGTGCTGTGTCAGCGCCACCTTCGAAGAAGTGCTTTTCTACTTGTTTTAATAGGTATTGGCGAGCGCGCGGGTCAGCCATATTAAGGCGATTCTCATTAATCAACATCGTTTGTTGCTTTAACCAACCGGCCCATGCCTCTTTAGAGACTTGATTCCAAATTCGTTTGCCTAGCTCACCAGGAAGTGGAGCGAAATCCAAGCCCTCGGCTTCTTTGTTGAGTTTGATACATTGAACCATCCGTGCCATCTGTAATGCCTTTCCTAATTGCTTAATTTCTTTTACAGGTCTTTAGTTAAAACCATGGACTTGCGGTCCCAGTTGTAAATTTGTTTTCTTTCTTCGGGCAAGTCCTCGACTGTTGCCCGTTTAAAGCCACGCTTCAAGAACCAATGTTCTGTTCTGGTGGTTAAAACAAATAATTTCTTAATGCCTTCTTGCTTAGCGCGCATCTCAATACGCTTTAACAGGCGCTCACCGTCACCAGATCCTTGAACGTCTGGATCAACAGCTAGGCAGGCGAGTTCGCCAACGCCATTTGGAAATGGGAAGAGAGCGGCGCAACCAAAAAGTACCCGGTCATGCTCAATGACGGAGAAACGCTGGATATCACGTTCGATCACATCCTGACCGCGAGCAGCCAAAATACCCTCTTCTTCGAGCGGCATAGTGAGCTGCAAAATACCGCCCACGTCATCCTGATTTGCTTCACGTAAGTTTTCGATATCGGATGAGGCAAGCATCATGCCAATACCATCGTGCGTAAAGAGTTCCTCAAGTAATGCACCATCTTGATTGCAAGGCAAGAAATGCACGCGGCTAACGCCTGCACGGATCGCACGGCCAGCAATATTGAGCATTCCCTTCATGCCAAGATCTAGATCTTTATGCTGCATGACATAGTCTTGCATCTGCGGCATCGAGAGTTCGGTAATGAAATCGCCATCGTCATCTTTAAGACCTTCATAAGGACTCAAGA
Source organism: Polynucleobacter sp. MWH-UH23A (assembly GCF_040409805.1). NCBI lineage: Bacteria > Pseudomonadati > Pseudomonadota > Betaproteobacteria > Burkholderiales > Burkholderiaceae > Polynucleobacter > Polynucleobacter sp. MWH-UH23A. Next base: position 1,275,149 of record NZ_CP099572.1, on the reverse strand, counting down.
AGATGAGCTTATCGGCCTTTAGGGCAGCAGCGGTAGACGCGGCGACGTCTTCATAAGCCAAGTTAAATGCTTGACCTGTTGGAGAGAAGCCTAAAGGGGAGAGCAACACAATCTTATTGCTATCTAATGAGAGCTTGATCGATGTAGAGTCAACCTTACGCACTAAACCAGTGTGAATGTAATCAACGCCATCAACTACACCCACTGGCATCGCAGTAATAAAGTTCCCGGAGATCACCGAGATGCGTGAACCAGCCATTGGTGTATTAGGTAGGCCGCGACTAAATGCCGCTTCAATATCAAGACGTAATTCACCGGCAGCCTCTTTGACGCATTCAAGGGCGGCAGCATCGGTAATCCGATAGCTGTGCATTGCACTTTTGCCAAACTTGCTCTTGATCTTGCGTAACTTAAGTTGTTCTTCAATTTGTGGGCGAATGCCATGAACTAGAACGATCCGCATGCCCATAGCGTGCAACATCGCAATATCTTCGATAAGGTTCTCAAGACCAGCTTCCTGAACGAGCTCACCCGCAAAAGCGATCACAAAGGTTTTTTCTCGGAAGCTATGAATGTAGGGCGCGACATCGCGCAACCACCCTACGAATGGGAAGTTGGAGGTAGATTCTTCGGCGTTGGACGCCTGGTTTGGTGCATTTGTCGGCATAGTGAGAAAATTATAGGGTGCAAGAGCCCATAAACCAACAAAAACCCAAGCCAATACCAAAGCCTGTGCCTGCTTCCAACACTGGAAGAAGGCTCGAGATCCGCTTCCCAGAAGAATTACCAGTCTCAGGTCAGCGTCAGCTCATCAAGGATGCCTTGCAAAGCCACCAGGTGGTGATTGTCTGTGGTGAAACGGGGTCTGGCAAAACAACGCAGTTACCTAAGATCTGTTTGGATCTTGGCAGGGGTACGATCAATGGCAGCAAGCTGATTGGCCATACTCAGCCTCGCAGGATTGCCGCAACTGCGACTGCCAAGCGTATCGCTCTAGAGTTGGGTTCGCCAATAGGGCAAGACGTCGGCTACCAAGTACGTTTTGCGGATAAGACGAGCAATACCGCTTCCATCAAATTAATGACAGATGGCATCTTATTGGCTGAGACACAGCGCGACCCTCAGCTACGTGCCTATGACACCCTCATCATCGATGAAGCGCATGAACGTAGTTTGAATATTGATTTCTTATTGGGCTATCTCAGGCAGCTATTACCCAAAAGACCGGACCTTAAACTCATCATTACGTCTGCCACGATTGATGCGCAGCGTTTTGCCGAACACTTTGTTATCAATGGCAAGGTTGCTCCTGTGATTGAAGTGAGTGGCAGGTTATTTCCGGTGGAGCAGCGTTATTCGCCACTCGAGCCTGATGCTAATTCAGAAAATAAGTCTGATACCAAAAAAGAATCGAGAACCGCTAAAGAAATTCCGGAGGCTGTTGCAGAAGAAATTGCCAAGCTTTGGCGAGAGGGTTCTGCTGGCGCAGGTGATGTGTTGGTGTTTTTACCGGGCGAGCGTGAGATTCGGGATTGTGCCGAGGCGCTCCGTAAAGATCATGTCTTGCAGCAACGCTTTCATCCTGAAGTATTGAGTCTTTTTGCGCGTCAATCAGTTGCTGAGCAAGAGAGGGTATTTTCTTCGGGTAATGGACGTCGAATCATTTTGACAACCAACGTTGCCGAGACTTCTTTAACCGTTCCCAATATTCGCTATGTCATTGATAGTGGATTGGCTAGAGTTAAGCGTTATTCCTATCGCAACAAAGTAGAGCAACTACAAATCGAGCCTATCTCACAAGCTGCTGCCAACCAACGTGCAGGGCGTTGCGGACGTGTATCTGATGGTATTTGTGTTCGCCTCTATAGTGAACAAGACTTTCTAAGTCGACCAAAATTTACCGATCCTGAGATTCTGCGTAGCTCATTGGCATCAGTTTTATTGCGCATGAGCGCTTTGCGCTTACCGAAAATCGCACATTTTCCATTCATAGATAAACCCTTAGGAAGGGCAATTGCGGATGGTGTACAACTTTTGGATGAGCTGGGCGCCATTGAATTTGATGAGGCTCAAGCGAGCAATAACAGAGACGGCAAAGAACTGCAAAATAATTTCAAGCTAACGCAAATTGGTAAACAGTTATCTGACTTGCCGCTTGATCCCCGTATTGGTCGCATGTTACTAGCGGCTAAAGAACAAAATGCATTAAAGGAAGTCACGATCATCGCATCTGCCTTAGCAACGCAAGATCCACGCGAACGTCTTATAGAGCAGGCTAGCGCTGCAGACCAAGCACACTTGCAATTTGCAGATGAGCGCTCTGAGTTCTTGAGCTTTGTAAAGCTCTGGAATTGGTACCAAGATGCCCTACAACACAAGCATAGTAATCGTCAGCTAGAGAATTTATGTCGTAGTAAATTTCTATCACCACGTCGTATGCGTGAATGGCGTGATGTGCATGGGCAATTACATACCATGCTTGGTGAGAAGGGCTGGAAGGAAAATGGCCTTGCTGCCACCTATGAGCAAATCCATTTATCTCTACTAACTGGCTTACTTGGCTTTGTTGCTAAAAAAGAAGAGGATGAGAAGTCTCAAGACCGCAATAGCAAAACGGGTGGCTATGTAGGCGCTCGCGGCATTCGTCCATTTATTTGGCCTGGTTCCACCATTGGCAAAAAGGCGGGTGCATGGATTTTGGCGGGTGAGTTGCAGGAAACCAGTCGCATGTATGCGCGCACCATTGCAAAAATTGAGCCTCAGTGGGTTGAGAAGGTTGCCGCGCATAGATTAATTAAATCCTTGAGCGATCCATTTTGGGATGCCCGCCAAGGCGAAGTGATGGCATTTGAGCGTGCCACCCTATATGGTCTGCCAATCTACCATGGTCGCCGAGTGCGCTATGAGCCTCACGATGCACAAGAAGCGCGCGAACTTTTTATTCGTCATGCATTAGTTCAAGAGGAACTATTTGGGCGCATGGATACGCCTGCACTACAACGCGAAACAGAAGCCGATGCTAAACGCAAATATTCAAATTCTTTTGGCTTCTTCTGGCACAACCACCGCTTAGTGAAAGAGATCGAAGCTTTAGAGCATCGCTCACGCCGTCCTGATGTCTTGGTGGATGATGATCTTTTATTTGCCTTTTATGACTCTCGCATACCAAAGGATGTTTGCAAGCGAGAGGGTCTTAAGAGTTATCTAAATAAAAACCCCGATCTTGATTCTCAGTTACGCCTAGCAAAAGTAGATCTGATGCGGCATGAGGCGGCAGGTATCACCGTTGATCGTTACCCTAAGACCATGAAAGTGGGTGGTGCACAGCTTAATTTAACGTACCACTTTGAACCAGGCAGTCCCAAGGATGGCGTAACTGTTGTAGTGCCACTGGCGCAACTCAATCAAATTGATGGACGTCGCTGCGATTGGTTAGTACCAGGAATGTGCGAAGAAAAGATTCTGTTGTTGCTGAAGACGCTGCCACAAAAACTGCGACGTCATTGTGTTCCGTTGCCTGATTACGCCAAGTCTTATTTAGAGCGCAAGCTCGAGAGTAATCAATTTGGCGTGGGTGACTTTTTAGATAGCCTGATTGATGACATTCGGCAAGAGCGTGGCCTAGAAATCAAGAGAACAGATTTTCGGCTAGAGGCACTACCACCGCATTGCTTTATGAACTTCCGCTTGATTGATGAGCACGGACGCCAATTAGAGCTCGAACGTAACCTAGCCCGATTGCGTTCTGAATACGGTCAAACGGCACGCGAGGCTTTTCAGGCCGTAACCCAAGACATAGCTAGCGTCGAATTGGGTATTGACCAAGTGAAGGTCACGAATGCCAAAGAGCAGGCATCACAACAGGCTCGTAAGGTAGAGCAGGGTGGTTACCGTACTTGGGAGTTTGGTGAGCTTCCAGAAACTCTAGAAATCGTCAAGGGCAACAAGACGCTCTTTGGTTATCCTGCCTTGATTGATCGTGGTGATTATTGCGATCTCGAAGTATTTGATGATTTATTAGAAGCTCGCAAGCAGCATGCTCAGGGTTTGCGTCGACTCTTTGCTTTAAGCAATAAAGACACCTTAAAAGCACTGCAAAAGCAATTACCTGGTATTCGGGAGATTGGTTTGCTCTTTATCAATATTGGTTCAGTTGATAGTTTGCTAGAGCAAATTCTCAACCTTTCAGTAGAGCGTGCTTTCATGGCAGAACCACTTCCCAATACGGCTGAGTTATTTACGCAGAGACTTCAAGAGGGCAAACCAAGACTAGCATTGATTGCCCAAGAGATTGCGCGCCATGCTCTGGCTGCTTTACAAGCCTACGCTGATTTACAAAAAAAGATGGCACAAGCAAAAGCCGCCTCTCCAACTGCATATGCAGATATTCAGATGCAAATGCAGGGATTAATCTTTGGTAGGTTTATTGCTGAGATCCCCTATACGCAATTGGTGCATTTACCGCGATACCTAAAAGCCATTGCATTACGAATCGACAAGATGCGATCAAATCCGGTTCGCGATGCACAGTGCCAAAAAGATTGGGAGTCGGTAGCAAGACCATGGCAAAAGCTTATGCAGGGAAGTCGGGGGTCTGCTGCCTATGTAATGGAGGGTGACCAAGCCCTGATGGATTTTCGGTGGCAACTAGAAGAGTTAAGGGTGGCTCTATATGCCCAAGAGCTTAAAACACCTACGCCAATGTCGCTTAAGCGTTTAGAAAAAGTTTTGGCCAGCTTGCGCTAGGTCAAATTTGACCTCTCAGAAGGGGCTTTATTCATTCTGCATTGCTTACAATATAGCTATGCACATATTTATCAAGATTAGAACTTTTGGCGCTGTTGTCTTTTTCCTTGGTTTAGCCTTCGCCAATGCTCAAATACCTGCTTACGCGCAAACCAGTGCCTCTAATGCTCCAGCGCAGCCAAAGTTAGCTGTCATTCTGAATTCTGGTTCAGCCTCTGTCAGCCTGATCGATATGCAAACCCGTGAAGTAATTAAGACGATACCAGTCGGCAAAGAGCCCCATCACTTGATGATGACTCCAGACCAAAAGACTTTATTGATTGCCAATGCAGCTGGCAATGATGTGGTTTTGATGAATCCTATTAGTGGTGAAATCACAGGGCGTGTGCCAAATATCATCGACCCATACCAAATTGGTTATTCCCCAAATCACAAATGGTTTGTAGCGAATGGTAATCGTTTGGATCGAGTGGATATCTATGCTGCAAATGGCGCTGACCTGAAGTTGGCTAAGACAGTTAAATTAGCTAAGACGCCAAGTCATATTGCCTTTACCTCAGATAGCAAGATCGCATTTATTACTCTGCAAGACTCCAGCGAGCTTGCGGCAATTGATCTTGAAACACAAAATGTTCTGTGGGTGATGCCTACAGGTAAGGTGCCTGCTGGATTATGGATGACACCTGGTGATCAATATCTATTAGTTGGCATCACTGGTGAAGACAATGTACAAGTCATTGATTGGAAAAACCGCAAAGAGGTAAAGCGAATCTTTACAGGCAAAGGCGCTCATAACTTTCGCCCCCTAGGCGATAAGAAGCATGTCTTTGTGAGCAATCGCATTGCTTCCACAATCAGCTTAATCAATATGCAAACCTTGGAAAAGGTGGGCGATATTACCGGCCTTCCTTCGGGGCCTGATGATATGGAAATTACCCCAGATGGAAAGACAATGTGGGTCACCTTCCGATTTGCTAAGAAGGCGGGAGTCATTGATATTCCTTCCATGAAACTGGTGAGCGTCATACCAGTGGGTAAGTCACCTCACGGCGTCTTCTTTTATCCTAGGGCAGCATGGGAATAAATGGCTAAGGTGATCATGCGTAATCACTTCATTGATTTTGCAGCCGCGCTCATGCTCGGCTGTTTTTCATTGGGCGTGAGTGCTCAGGCGCAGACTCCAGCGTGTAATAAAACGGTATATCTAACGTTTGATACTGGCAATATGTCTGTTGCGGAAAAGGTTGCTGAGATATTAAAGAGACAGAATCTTAAAGCTACTTTTTTCTTAGCGAATGAAAAAACCTTTAGAGGTGACTACGCCTTAGATGATGCATGGAAACCATATTGGCAAGCACTAGCAAAAGATGGGCATCACTTTGGCAGTCATACCTATGACCACACTTATTTTGTTAAAGATGGGCCCAAAGGCGAGGTATTTGAAAAGCCGCAGTTTGGCTCTAAAGCAGGTATGACTGTTTTGTATAACGAGGCGGCGATGTGCAAAGAGATTCGTCGAGTGGATCAACGCTTTGTGGAATTAACGAGTCAACCTTTGCAAAAAATTTGGCGTGCTCCCGGGGGTAAGACTTCCCCAACCCTAATTCGGATGGGGGATATGTGTGGCTATCAACATATTGGCTGGGCTCCAGCAGGATTCTTGGGTGATGAGCTCAACTCTGACAAGTATCCCAATCAGTTTCTTCTGGAGAAGGCCAGTAAGGGTATTCAGGATGGCGATATCACCATGGCGCACCTAGGCATCTGGTCTAGAAAGGATCCATGGGCCCCTGCTGTGCTTGAGCAATTAATTATCAATTTGAAGCAGCGCGGCTTTTGTTTTGGCTTGCTACCCAAAAATTCGGAGAATCAGTCAAAATAAAGCATGGCTTGGACTGATATTACCTCTACGATTTCAGGTGCTTACGGCAGCATTCAGGAATGGCTATTTACCAATATTGTTGGGCCAGTTCTTTATCAGTTTGATTTGATGTCATGGGCTGAAGATGTCTTTGACGGAATTGATTGGTTTCTGTTCGGCTGTATTCAAATCATTCTGATTTTGCTAGCACTTCGCACATGGGAGAGAGTGCAACCAGCGGAAGTGCAGGAGCGTTTTGCATCATCTACAAAAGCGGATGTGTTTTACACAGTCTTTCATCGCTTGGGTATCTTTCACGGATTGATGTTTATTGCTTTATCCGGATTCTTCTTTGAAATTGATTCGATATTGCATGATTTCCGATTTGATCGTTTCAATGTCGAAAATTGGTGGCCTAGTATTACTTCTATTCCGGTTGTAAGTTTTGTTATTTACCTAATCTTGTTGGACTTAGTGGATTATCTTTACCACCGCGCCTCTCATGCGTTTAATTGGTGGTGGCAATTGCATGCCCTACACCATAGTCAAACCGTCATGACTGCTTGGTCTGATAATCGCAATCATTTTCTTGATGACATCATGCGAGCGACAGTTATGGCATTTTTTGCATTGTTATTTGGTGTCTCACCAGGACAATTTGTTGCTTTAGTTGCTATTAGTCAGTTCATCCAAAGCTGGCAACACGCCAACATCAAAAGCGATTTGGGCATGGCGCGGTATTTGCTCATTTCTCCGATGTATCACCGCATGCACCATGCCGTGGGTTATGGTCATGAGGCACAAGGCAAGCCTGGGGTACTAGGGGGTTGTAATTTTGGGGTGTTATTTCCTTGGTGGGACATGATCTTTAAGACTGCCATTTTTCCAAAGGCCGTATATCCCACTGGCGTGCGAAACTTAACGGTCTCGCAAAATATCGTGACACAACAATGGCAGGGATTGGTACACGCAGCGCGTGAGTTGTTTGCTAAAAAGTAAACCAAAGCGTTAGCGAGTTAGGGGTTATATGGTCGGTATTCAGCAAGTATTTAAATCGTTTGGGCTTGCATTAGTGGGAACGATGCATCCACGGATGTTGTGGTTAAGCTTGCGCCCATTTTTAATTGTGTCAGTACTATGGGGCTGCCTCATTTGGCTTACTTGGACGCCAGCGCTCGAAGCGCTCAGTATTTTCCTGACCAACTCGATATTCACGAGTTGGATACAAGAGGGTTTAGTGTGGGCTGGTTTTGATAACGCAAGAGCGTGGATTGCGCCTTTGTTCTTCGTGATGCTAATCATTCCACTGATCACGATTAGCTTGCTGGTGTTGATTGCCTTTTCTACCGTACCTTCGATTGTCAATATTGTTGCTAGGCAATCTCAGTACCATGGCTTAGAGCGAAGACAGGGCGGGGGATTCTTTGGTAGTCTGATCTACACGCTTTGGTCTGCTCTAATTTGTTTAGCGCTGGTTTTGTTGACCTTGCCAGTATGGTGGGTACCACCGCTTGTTGCCATATTGCCGCCTTTGCTTTGGGGCTGGTTAACAATGCGCCTCATGTCCTATGACGTCTTGGCAAAACATGCCAGCACAGAAGAGCGCGATCTCTTAATTGAAAAATACCGTTGGCCATTATTGGTCATGGGTATCGCATCAGGAATGTTGGGGGCTGTACCTACATTCTTTTGGGCGACATCTGCATTAGCCTTAGTACTCTTTCCAGTGGTAAGTTTTGTGGCGCTCTGGATTTACTCCCTTATTTTTGTTTTTGCTGCGCTATGGTTTACCCACTTCCTATTGGATGCTTTAAGCGCCTTAAGACAAGAAGAGCTGGATAAGGCCTTAACCGTGCCAACACGTGTGATTGAAGCGGAGCTTCCTTATCATGGCTGATGCGATGGATAATGCACTCAAAAAAGTGGGGATTGATGCTCCAGAGGGCGAAGCTAGAGCAATTAGACGCTTTGGTCTAATTGTGATTGGCGATGAAATTTTGTCGGGTCGTCGTCAAGATAAACATATGAGCAAGCTCATCGAGTTATTGACTGAGCGCGGCTTAAGTTTAAGTTGGGCTCGATATGTTGCCGATGATCCTGCGCAAATTACTGCGACATTAAGAGATAGCTTTGCAAGCGGCGATGTGGTCTTTAGTACAGGCGGCATTGGCGCCACACCAGATGATCACACGCGACAGTGTGCTGCATTAGCACTTGGTACCAAAATAGAATTGCATCCAACTGCTAGAGAATTAATTGCAGGACGCATTCAGTCGATGGCCGAGGGGGATCCTGTGAAGGCGGATCTAAATACCCCAGAGAATCAACATCGTTTTAAGATGGGTGAGTTTCCGATTGGTAGTGACATCATTCCTAATCCCTACAATCAAATTCCAGGATTTAGAATCAAAGAGCATCATTTTCTTCCCGGGTTTCCAGTCATGGCCGCGCCAATGATGACGTGGTGCTTAGATACTCATTACAAAAACTTGTTTCATCAAGAGAATTGGGCTGAGCGCAGCTTCATCGTGCCCAAAGGTATTGAATCGACTTTGACTCCTCTAATGGAGCGTATTGAAGCAAATTTTCCGGGGGTAAAGGTCTTCAGTCTCCCTTCGGTGGGGGACGCTGCCAGGGGTGGAGTGTACGCTCAGAGGCATATCGAACTGGGCATCAAAGGCAATGCTAATTTGCTAGAAAATGCTTGGATAGCCTTAAGAGCCGGGACTCAAGAGCTGGGTTACGAGATTCACGATATTGCCTGAGCTATTTATGCCCTAAAAAGGTGCAAAATAGGCATTTCTATAGCTTAATGCGGGTATTCTGGCACTTAAATAGTGCAATAATGACTGTTCCCCGTTGTTTGCTTCAGTAAATTACATACATCCGAGAGGCATGTTGCATGCCTGGAATGAACAAGGGTGTATGCCTTAGTTTTGGATTCCAAGTTTAGTTAATAGAGGAGAGCTGCATGACGAAGACCGTCGCCGATGTGATGAAGTTAGTTAAAGAGAAAGAATGTACTTTCGTTGATTTCCGCTTTGTTGATACAAAGGGTAAAGAGCAACATACAACGGTACCTATTTCTGCTTTTGACGAAGACAAGTTTGAGAGCGGTCATGCATTTGACGGTTCTTCTATCGCGGGTTGGAAGGGTATTGAAGCTTCCGACATGTTATTGATGCCAGATCCAACAGCTGCTTACATTGACCCGTTCTATGAAGAGCCAACTTTGGTTCTCACTTGTGATGTGATCGAGCCATCAGATGGCAAAGGCTACGATCGCGATCCACGTTCAATCGCTAAGCGCGCTGAAGCGTATTTGAAGAGCTCCGGTTTAGGTGATGCAGCTTACTTTGGTCCAGAGCCAGAATTCTTTATTTTTGACGGCGTTCGTTGGGGTGCCGACATGCAAGGTTGTTTCGTGAAGATTGATTCCGAAGAGGCTCCATGGTCATCAGGTGCTGAGATTGAAGGCGGCAACACTGGTCACCGTCCAGGCAAGAAGGGTGGTTACTTCCCAGTTGCTCCAGTAGATACATTCCAAGATATGCGTTCTGAAATGTGTTTGATCCTTGAATCATTGGGCATTCCAGTTGAAGTGCATCACCATGAAGTTGCTGGTCAAGGTCAAAACGAATTGGGTACGAAGTTCAGCACATTGGTACAGCGTGCCGATTGGACTATCTGGCAAAAGTATGTGATTCAGAACGTAGCTCATGCATATGGCAAGACAGCTACTTTCATGCCTAAGCCAGTCGTTGGTGACAATGGTTCTGGTATGCACGTTCACCAATCTGTTTGGAAGAACGGAGAGAACTTGTTTGCTGGTAATGGTTACGCTGGTTTGTCAGAGTTTGCTCTCTACTACATCGGTGGCATCATCAAGCACGCACGCGCATTGAATGCGATTACTAACCCAGGTACAAACTCATACAAGCGTTTGGTTCCAGGCTTTGAAGCTCCTGTGAAGTTGGCTTACTCGGCACGTAACCGTTCTGCTTCCATCCGTATTCCGCACGTATCTAATCCTAAGGGTCGTCGTATCGAGACTCGCTTCCCAGATCCGTTGGCTAACCCATACTTGGCATTCTCTGCGTTGTTGATGGCAGGTTTGGATGGTGTGCAGAACAAGATTCATCCTGGCGAAGCTGCGGATAAGAACTTGTATGACTTGCCACCAGAAGAAGATGCAAAGATTCCAACCGTTTGCCACAGCTTAGATCAAGCTTTGGAAGCCTTGGATAAAGATCGTGAGTTCTTGACTCGTGGCGGTGTATTTACAAATTCAATGCTCGACGCATACATCGCGTTGAAGAATGAGGATGTCACACGTTTCCGTATGACTACTCATCCAATTGAATTCGATATGTACTACTCCCTGTAAGCGAAGGAGAGAACTTGAGCGCAGGTTTGTTGCGCAATTCGTTCAAAGGAGCAGCTACGGCTGCTTCTTTTTTTCCGACATTGCTCGATCAGATGCCCAATGCCATCGTGGTATTTGAGGCGGAGAACCAACAATTGGTTTATGTGAACCCAGCCGCGGAATCTGCGCTGGATCTGTCACGTAAGTCGCTTGAGGGTCAATCTGTGCATGATTTATTTGGCGATAACCGAGCTCTCAACGGTATGATCAATGACATTAAGCAGGGTCATGTGATGGCTCAGCGTCAAGAGATGGTATTGCATTCATTACCAGGAAGTATTCATCAGGACTCTATACCGGCGCATGTCGTAATTGCGGCATTAGAGGATCCTACATTGATCATGATGGAATGGTTTCCGATTGATCAGCAGTTACGAAGCGAACGTGACGAGCGTGTGACGCAACAAGTAGAGGCAAATAAGCAGTTGATGCGCAATCTAGCGCATGAGATTAAAAATCCATTGGGGGGTATTCGTGGGGCGGCTCAGCTTTTGGAGTTTGAGTTGCCAGAGAAAGGCTTACGTGAATACACGCAGGTCATCATCAAGGAATCAGACCGACTGCAAACGCTGGTAGATCGACTACTGGCGCCACACCGCAAGGCTCATGTGGTTGAGTCGTTTAATGTGCATGAGGCATTAGAGCGTGTGCGCAGCTTGGTGTTGGCCGAGTTCCCAAAAGGTCTTCGCATTATTCGTAACTATGACACCAGTTTGCCCGACATTATGGGTGACCGCGAACAACTGATTCAAGCAGTTCTGAATATTGTGCATAACGCTGCACAAGCTTTATCCGAAGAGATTAGTCAGGGTACTGCGCAAATAGAATTAAAAACCCGTGTGGCTCGTTCAGTCACGATTGCAAAAAAACGCTATAAGTTGGCAATGGATTTGCATGTAATTGATAATGGACCTGGCATACCTAAAGAAATTATTGATCGCATCTTCTTCCCCTTGGTCTCAGGGCGTGAGGGAGGTAGCGGTTTGGGTTTAACTCTGGCGCAAACATTTGTTCAGCAACATCAGGGCTATATTGCCTGTGATAGTCGTCCTGGACGTACCGTTTTTCATATTCAAATTCCATACCGTAACCGGGAGAGGGCATCATGAAACCAGTCTGGATTGTCGACGACGACCAATCTATTCGTTGGGTATTAGAAAAAGCTTTGGCGCGAGAGAATGTACCATTCAAGAGCTTTTCTAATCCAAATGATGTGCTCAATGCACTGGAAAAAGAGGCTCCACAGGTTTTAATTTCCGATATTCGAATGCCTCGTGGAAATGGTTTAGATTTATTACAGCATGTCAAAGTCACTCACCCTCATTTGCCAGTGATCATCATGACGGCTTATTCAGATCTGGACTCCGCAGTCTCCTCCTTTCAAGGTGGTGCATTTGAGTATCTTACAAAGCCATTTGATGTCGAGAAGGCAGTAGAGCTGATACATCGCGCAGTAGAGCAGGGCGTTAGGGGTGATGCCAGCGCGAAAGAGACGGCAGCTTGGAGACAGGATTCCACTGAAATTATCGGCCAAGCACCTGCGATGCAGGAGTTGTTTCGAGCAATTGGCCGTTTAGCGCAATCGCATGCGACCGTGCTAATTACTGGCGAGTCAGGTTCAGGTAAAGAACTAGTTGCTCAAGCTTTGCATCGACATAGTCCACGTGCAAAAGGACCATTTGTATCACTGAGCACTTCAGCTGTGCCAAAAGATTTATTGGAATCTGAGTTGTTTGGTCATGAGCGTGGTGCTTTTCCGGGCGCGCAGACCTTGCGTCGCGGTCGCTTAGAGCAAGCAGATGGCGGGACATTATTTTTAGGGGAGATTGGTGACCTACCATTCGATCTACAGACTCGCCTATTGCGAGTGTTAACAGACGGACATTTCTATCGCTTGGGTGGTCAAGACCCTATCAAGGCAAATGTACGCATTATTGCCTCAACCCATCAAAATCTTGAGCAGCGTGTAGCAGCTGGCTTATTCCGTGAAGATCTTATGCATCGCCTGAATGTGATTCGCTTGCGTATGCCTGCTTTACGTGAACGCTCTGAGGATATTCCAGCACTTGCTAAACATTTCATGATGATCTGTGCAAAGTCGCTAGGTGTGGAGCCTAAAAAACTCTCAGACGAGGTTCTAAAGGAGATGACTGCAATGCCGTTTCCAGGTAATGTGCGTCAATTGGAAAATCTCTGCCATTGGTTAACCGTGATGACTCCTGCAAATGTGGTGGGGGTTGGTGATTTACCCGCTGACATCATTTCACAGGCTGGTGAGCAGCCCATTCTGATTCAAGGAGAGTCGTCTTCTACTGCAAACACGATATCTGCAAAGACGGGTTCTTCTGATTGGGAGAGCGGCTTGTCTCGTTTAGCGGTAAAGATGCTCCAAGATGGCGATAAAGCCGTTTTTGATGCTCTGAACTTGCGGTTTGAGAAGGCAGTATTACAGGCGGCTTTAGAGGTAACACGTGGTCGCCGTGTAGAGGCGGCGCAGCGTCTGGGCATTGGTCGCAATACGATTACTCGTAAATTGCAGGAACTCGGAATCGATGACTGATTCGATTCGAATTGCTGCCTGGAATGTGAACTCCTTAAAAGTTCGTCTTCCACACGTACTTCGTTGGTTGCAGGACCAGGAAAAAAAGCAACAAGCGATTGATGCGGTCTGTTTGCAAGAACTCAAGCTAACGGATGATAAGTATCCGCATCAAGAGTTAGAGGCTGCGGGTTATCTTAGCCTGGCGGCAGGCCAGAAAACTTATAACGGGGTGGCAATTATTGTGCGTAAGGCAGCGCTAGCACCTATCGCAACCGATGTGAATACGACTTTTTTAAAGCCCGTACGAAATATGCCCAATTTTGAAGATGAGCAACAGCGCATCTTGGCTGCGACTATTCCTTTTGCAGGTATGCAACCGATACGTTTAGTCTCTGCCTATTTTCCAAATGGACAATCACCTGAGAGCGATAAATTTACCTATAAATTAAATTGGTTGAGTTCTCTGCAGTCTTGGTTGGCGAGTGAGTTAGAGCAAAATCCACGCTTAGCGTTATTAGGGGACTTTAATATTGCGCCAGCCGATGAGGATGTGCATGATCCAAAAGCATGGGAAGGGCAGAACTTGGTTTCGCCACCAGAGCGCGAAGCATTCCAATCTCTAGTTGGCCTTGGGTTGCATGATTCATTCAGAATGTTTGAACAAGCGCCTAAAACGTATAGCTGGTGGGACTATCGCATGATGGGGTTTCGTCGCAATGCAGGCCTACGAATCGATCATATTTTATTGAGCGATGCCCTCAAAGAAAAATGCAGCGCTAGCATCGTAGATAAAGAGCCAAGAACCTGGGGGCAGCCATCCGACCATGCGCCAGTGATTGCGCAAATCAAAAAATCATAAGCAGTCCTAAGCAATTATTGATGGCGATGAAGTGATGACGGCAATTTTGTACTCCTACCGCCGGTGCCCTTATGCTATGAGAGCGCGCATGGCTTTAAAGTATGCTGGCATTAAAGTCCAGATACGAGAAATCTCACTCAGAGATAAGCCTGAATCGATGTTGCGCATTTCCCCTAAAGGGACAGTGCCTGTTCTACAGGCTGACGATCTTGTTCTAGAGCAAAGTCTGGACATCATGCATTGGGCCCTTAAGCAGTCTGACCCTGACGGGTGGCTGACAATTGATCGGCAACTTGCTCAAGTATGGATTGCCAAGAATGACGGCCCCTTTAAGAAGTTGCTAGACCAATACAAATACCCAAATCGCTATCCTGAATTAATACCTGCTGAAGTTTTGGGTAATGCAATCGAAGTGATGCTCCAACCTATGGAAGGTGCCCTTGAATCACATCCTTATTTGATGGGGGCAAAGTTAAGCTGGGTAGATATTGCGATCTTTCCTTTCATTCGCCAGTTTTCCATGGTTAATCCACAGCAATTTGAAGGCTTGCCATTTGCTCAGCTAAAGCGTTGGCTTTCTGGCAGACTGGAATCAAAGCTATTTCAGTCAGTAATGGAAAAATTTCCCACCTGGGTTGAATAATTTCCATGCTTTGCTAGCTTTAAGTAAGGCCG
Organism: Polynucleobacter sp. MWH-UH23A; assembly: GCF_040409805.1. Classification (NCBI taxonomy): domain Bacteria; kingdom Pseudomonadati; phylum Pseudomonadota; class Betaproteobacteria; order Burkholderiales; family Burkholderiaceae; genus Polynucleobacter; species Polynucleobacter sp. MWH-UH23A. Next base: position 1,260,040 of record NZ_CP099572.1, on the reverse strand, counting down.
CCGTGTCGTAGGAGAGCATCAATGCTTGGCTCTCGACCACGAAAGGCTTTGAAGGACTCGGCAGCGGGGCGACTACCTCCAACCTCTAGGATTTCTTTACGATAACGCGCGCCAGTAACTGGATCTAGAATAGATCCTGTTAGTTTTGCAGCCTCTTCGAATGCAGAGTACGCATCAGCAGATAAGACTTCAGCCCATTTATAGCTGTAATAACCAGCTGCATAACCTCCAGCGAAGATATGACTAAAAGTATTAATCCATCGAGAAATCTCAGGCTGTGGGATGACATTGAATTCATTGGCTATCTTGCGAGACAAATCCAGAACCGCTTGGCCTTGAGCAGACTTTGCATCAAAGTGTGAGTGTAATCTCCAGTCCGTTAGTGACATGAAGATTTGGCGCAGCGTCATCCAGCCATTTTGAAAGTTTTTCGCAGCTAGCATTTTTTCGAAAAGCTCACGCGGCAAAGGTCTGCCGTTTTCCACATGAGAGGTCATCTTTTCTAAAACTTCCCATTCCCAGCAGAAGTTTTCCATAAACTGGCTTGGTAACTCAACTGCGTCCCACTCCACGCCATTGATGCCAGAAACCCCTAAAGCGCTTACTTGGGTTAGAAGGTGATGCAGGCCATGACCGCTTTCATGGAAGAGGGTAATGACATCATCGTGGGTAATAGTGGGTTGACGTAAAACACCATCCACTTTGACGGGTGGAGCAAAGTTACAGACCAAATACGCTACTGGTATTTGAATCTCGCCATTGGGTAATTCTCTTCGGCCACGCGCATCATCCATCCAAGCCCCACCACGCTTACCTGGGCGAGCATAGGGATCTAAATAAAAATACGCACGCAACTTACCTGAGAGATCCTTCACTGCAAACGATTGCACATCTGTATGCCAAGTGGGTAAGCTGGCGGATTCAATCTTGACATTAAATAAGGTTTGAATGACACCAAATAGACCTTCTAACACTTTCGGCAAAGGAAAGTATTGCTTTAATTCATTTTCAGAAAACGCATATCGAGATTGTTTTAAACGCTCCGAGGCAAAAGCCATATCCCAAGGCTCAATACCATCTGCCAAACCAAGTTCGTTTTTTGCAAAAGCGCAAAGTTCATCCCAGTCACGCTTAGCGTAAGGTTTGGATTTAATTGCGAAATCAGTTAAGAAGCGATCAACCTCATCAACAGTATTGGCCATTTTGGGGGCAAGACTCAGCGCGGCAAAATTGGCAAAGCCAAGCATACGCGCTTCTTCGTCACGCAATCGCAATTGCTCCAGCATGTTTTGTGTGTTATCCCACTCTGCTTTGCCTTTGCCGAATTGGGGCCCCAACTCGGAAGAACGGGTGATATAAGCCTCATACATAAGGCGGCGTAATGCCCGGTTTTCTGAATACTGCATGACTGGGTAATATGAAGGAAAGTGCAGAGTGAATGCCCATCCTTGCAAACCCTTTTGCTGAGCAATGTCGGCCGCTGCGGCTTTTACATCATCTGGTAAGCCAGTTAGCTCAGACTCATCAGTTACATGATGAACAAAATGATCAGTGGCATCTAAAACATGGTCAGAGAATGCTTTCCCTAATACCGCTTGCTCATCTTGAATCTGAGCAAAGCGAGGTTTATCTGCATCACTCAACTCCGCACCACCAAGCCGGAAGTCTCTTAGGGAGTTTTCTATTACTTTTTTCTGCGCACGGCTCAGTTTTGCAAACTCAGGACTCTTGCTGAGCTCTTTAAACTTTTGATATAGGTCTAAGTTTTGTCCAAGGCTAGAGAAAAATGCAGTTACCTCGGGAAGCATTGCACCATAAGCTACTCGAAGCTCAGGCGTATCAGCTACGCTATTTAAATGAGAAATGACCCCCCAAGATCTACCTAAGGCCTCTGTAGCATCCTCTAATGGTTCTGCTAATTGATCCCAAGTGGCTGGAGTGTTTGGGTTAGTGGCAAGATCAACAGCGCTTTGGGCGCGCTTTAGTAGCCACCCAATCGCTGGCGTAATGTGTTCTGGTTTTACTTCTGAATAGGAAGCAATTCCTCGACCAAAAGCAAGTAGAGGATTATTTTGTAATTCTGGGGAAAGGGTAGCAAGAGGGGATGTATTCATCCCTCTAGCTTAATGGATCTAGGGCTTGGCTGCTTTTTCCGCAGCTTCTAAAGTATTCATTAGCAACATGGTGATGGTCATGGGGCCAACACCACCAGGAACGGGGGTAATCCAGCCCGCAACATATTTAGCCGCATCAAAATCAACATCGCCACAAAGCTTGCCATCGGGGAGACGGTTAATGCCTACGTCAATTACAACTGCGCCATTTTTAACCATGTCGCCAGAAATCATTTTAGGCTTACCCGTTGCAACTACGAGAATATCCGCATCTTTAGTGTGATGCGCCAAGTCACGAGTTTTACTATTGCAAATCGTGACAGTAGCGCCAGCTTGCAAGAGTAACATCGCCATGGGTTTGCCAACAATGTTGGATGCGCCAACGATGACGGCACGCGCACCACGGATAGGGTAATCAATGCTCTCTAGAATTTTCATGCAACCGTATGGCGTGCAAGGTTTGAATTCAGGCTGACCAACCATGAGCGCACCTGCATTAGCAACGTGAAAGCCATCCACATCTTTTTCGGGGGCAATCGCTTCTAACACACGTTCTGCGGCGATATGCTCTGGTAGCGGGAGTTGCACTAAGATGCCGTGAATAGAAGGATCGGCATTGAGCATCGCAATGCGCGCCAATAATTCTTCTTCGCCAAGGTCAGCTGAATAGCGTTCTAGTACCGAATGAAACCCGACATCTTCACAGGCTTTTACTTTATTGCGGACATAGACCTGGCTGGCGGCATTGTCACCAACAACAATTACCGCTAGCCCAGGGCGAACGCCCTTGGCAGTCACAATGGCGCCACGAGCGGCGATTTCAGTACGAAGCTTCTTGGAGAGCGAGTTTCCGTCGAGTAATTGAGCCGGCATTACGAATAAGGTGAATATTAATTGGGTTGTGGGTCAGAGAGCGCTAGGCGCAATAAGTCTGCTACCGTGTTGACGTTGAGTTTTTCCATAATGTTGGCGCGGTGGGCTTCAACGGTTTTGATGGAGATACCAAGATCATCGGCAATTTGTTTGTTCAGGCGACCTGCAACAATGCGCTCTAAAACTTGACGCTCGCGACCGGTAAGTTTGCTGAGCAAGCTCTGGGTAATTTTGCGTTGACTTGCTTGTGAGTAGTCCACGCGCGCTTTTGCCAACATGCGATCAACAAGTCCACAGAGATCATTCTCTTTAAATGGCTTTTCGATGAAATCAACTGCACCACGTTTCATAGTTGATACCGCCATTGAAACATCACCATGACCTGTAATAAACGCAACTGGCATTGGTAGGTTTTCACTAATCAAACGCTCTTGTAATTCAAGACCGGACATTCCAGGCATGCGCACATCAAGAATGGCGCAGGAGATAGTTGACTTATCAGTGCTTTGTAGGGATTGCAAGAAGCGCTCCGCGCTTGCATGGCAACGCACGACGTAACCATTGCTTTCTAAAAGCCAAGTCAAAGAATCTCGAACTGCTTCATCGTCATCGACGACATAAACAACTTCGGCCTGGTTAGGTTTGGTGCTGGCGCTTAAGTTCATAACGGTTCTCACAAATCAATCATCAGTACGACAGTTATACATTCCCACCGGTTTCCGGAGAATCTAGGGGTAGCAATATTGTAAAGGTGCAGCCGACAAGCTTGGTATGTTCGGCATCCATGGAGTTCACAGCCCACAGACGACCGTGGTGGGATTCGATAATGGAGCGGCAAATATTCAGCCCCATGCCCATTCCATCCGATTTTGTGCTGAAAAAGGGCTCAAACATGCGTTGTGACACTGATTCAGGGATTCCGGCACCCCCATCTTTGACCTGAATTCGCAGCATGGCTGGAAAAATACTAGTGTCTAGGTCTGCGCTAATAGAAACGGGCGGGGCTGACCAGCGCGAGGAAAGAGGGTATGCCTCCCTAGTGCTATCTAGGCCATTTTTAAGTAAGTTAACCAAAACCTGCAAGATTAGAACTGGGTCGACATTTACCTCCGGGAGGTTTTCGGCAATGCTCGAAGTAATCGTGAGTCTATGACGATGTGCCTCAATCTCTACAAGCCCAACGGCATCATTCATGATTTCACCAATTGCGATTGGTTTTCGCTGTGGCTCACTACGTTTTACAAATCCACGAATACGCTGAATGATCGTGCCAGCACGATGTGCTTGCTCTGATGCTTTTTCTAGTGCGGGCAATATTTCCTTGTTAAGTGTTGGATCAAGGTTGCCCTCCAAGCGTTTGGCGATACCCATGCAATAGTTCGAGATGGCTGAAAGAGGTTGATTGAGTTCATGCGCCAAAGAGGATGCCATTTCACCCATTGTGGTTAAACGGCTTGTAAATTGCATGCGCTCTTCTTGTTGACGCGCTAAGTCCTCACCCTCTTTGCGAAGGGTGATGTCGGTGGCAATCAGTAATTGCGCAAGATGCCCATCAACCCATGGAATGAAGCGGCGGCGTACCTCATACCATTTATTGCTGCCATCACTGAGTTGTACTTCTTCCGATTCTGATTCTTGATAGAGGAAGGAGGTTGGTATTCCTGGAGGGGAGTCTTGTAAGTCCTCAGCAATGTTATGCAAGGTCTGCATACTATTTTCTTGGTGGGCCAGTTGGAAGTGACCTTTAGAGTCATTGCCAAAATGCTCGCGATAAAACCGATTCGCAAAGAGAAGCTCATCAGTTTCTAGTGAGACAACCGAAACAGCCGCATCGAGACCCTCGAGAACGGTTGTAAAGCGCTCTTGCGATGCTGCCAATTCTTCTCGAATCTTTTTAGGCTCAGAGATGTCGATTAATGAGGTGACCCAACCAGTTTGCTTGCCGCGCTCATTAATTAATGGGGCAATAAATGTCCGCGTCTGAATTAATGAGCCATCTTTTCTGAGAATGGCGCCTTCAATTCCTTTTTTCAGACCGCTGCCGATGTCTGATTGAAGGGCGCGATTCATTTTTTCAACAAGCTCATCCCTACGGCTATCTGGCCAAAAGGGAAAGGGCGGCTCAAGCCCAATCAGTTCTTTGGCGCTCCAGCCGGTCATTTCGCAGAATGCACGATTGACATAAGTAATTCTCTTTTGCATATCGTGCGCACGTATACCAACGGGTGTGGAATTTTCCATGGCGCTACGAAAGTTGGTTTCTGTACGTAAGTTCGCTTCAGCCTCTTGCCTTACTTGCATCTGCTTCAATACAGACCAGAGACTCCAGATCACGAATGCGGAAAGTCCAATTACCACTCCAATGAGCATGCGGAAAGTCAGATTGGTAGGTGGTGGATAGGTATCAATACGCAAGACCATATTGGGGCTTAGCACCCCAATATCTAAACTAGTTTGATTGCTAAATGCACGTTTTGGAGTATCGCGATCAGAAGAGATGGCAAGAACTCTGTCGTTGTCAGTCACCAGCGTAAAGCGATAGTGGGCTTTCAGTTCCCCTGGAATGATTTCTAGTACACCTTGGGTTGTATATAGGGCAGCTAGGAAGCCGATAGTTTGGCCACTCACAATATTAGGTACAACCTGCCAAAACACTGTCCGCCTCTCTTTAGCTATTGGCTCTTCGTTTGGTAGGCTGAGGGTCATGAAAGGACTGAATGCAGCTCTACTGGTAGCTTTGCTCAATTCAATAGTGTTTGCAAGATTCTCATTTGCAGTTTGGTCATTCTGGGTCTTGCTAATCCAGTCCGATTTATTGTTATTAACAGGAACCGTCCATAGGCGTTGGTTATCTGCATTAATCCAAATGATTTTGACAATCTCATGATTATTGAGAATTAAATCATCCGCTTGTTCACGCGCAAGTAGCCTAAGCTTGGGGTCTTCTGTGCTTGCTGCTATTTCACGATTAATCGAATTTAATGAGTCAGCATTATTTGCAAACCGTAATTGAATACGCTGCTTAGCAAAAGATAATTCTCGAAATAGGGCAGACTCTTGCTGATTTTTCTCTTGTAGATGTAAGGTGCCCAAAATGACACTCATCACCATAGTGAACAACACAATGGCTATTAATGGGGTGTAAACAAGCTTAAAGCCCCTTATTTTTCGGAGCCATTTAAAGGGTTTAGTGATTAAGCTGACTAAGGCCGTGGATTTCATAGATATAAGCTCATTTTGCCTTATGGGAGCCTTAATTATTGATTTTCGACCTTCTAAGCCCCATTACTGTGCGGCGCAATAAAATACCACATTATGAGAAATATTATCATTATGTGGAAAATTGCTTGTTAACACCCATATACCTTCCTAGAATGTTGCCTATAGAGTGAATGACTAACGATGAAGTAACTGAAGTAAATCAAGTGACTATTGGAGACAAGTTATGGCTGCAGTTCCAGATCAAGTTTTAGGTAAACAAAATCCACAGGATGCAGATCCTGGTGAGACACAAGAATGGCTGCAAGCGCTAGATGGCGTAATTCATAACGAAGGTCCGCAACGTGCAGCATATTTAATTGACCAACAGATTTCGCATGCACGTGTTAACGGAGTTGATCAGCCGTTCCATGCGGAGACGCCTTATATCAATACGATTCCAGTAGAGAATCAAGCCCGATTACCTGGCGATCAAAATGTTGAGCATCGCATTCGTTCCTATACGCGTTGGAATGCCATGGCAATGGTGTTGCGTGCCAATAAAGATACCAATGTCGGCGGACACATTTCTTCTTTTCAATCTGCAGCAACTTTATATGATGTGGGTTACAACCATTTTTGGCATGCACCATCGCCAGAACATGGCGGTGACCTGATATTTGTTCAGGGCCACTCAGCGCCAGGGGTTTATGCGCGCGCATATATGTTGGGTCGCTTAACAGATGATCAGTTAAATAACTTTCGCCAAGAGGTGGGTGGCAAAGGTATTTCAAGTTACCCGCATCCTTGGCTGATGCCAGACTTCTGGCAGTTCCCAACCGTTTCTATGGGGCTTGGTCCCATCATGGCGATTTATCAAGCGCGTTTCATGAAGTACTTGAGAGATCGTGGATTCATTCAGGAGCAAGGTCGCAAAGTATGGGCCTTCCTTGGCGATGGTGAAACAGACGAGCCTGAATCTCTGGGCGCAATCGGAATGGCTGGCCGTGAAAAACTAGACAATCTGATTTTTGTAATTAACTGCAACTTGCAGCGCTTAGATGGCCCAGTACGTGGTAATGGCAAGATTATTCAAGAGTTGGAAAGCGAGTTCCGTGGCGCAGGTTGGAACGTTATTAAGGTAGTGTGGGGCGGTCAGTGGGATGCACTCTTTGCTCGCGATAAGAAGGGTATCTTAATGCAACGTCTTGGTGAGATTGTTGATGGCCAATACCAAACCATGAAAGCAAAAAATGGCGCTTATGTTCGTGAGACTGTCTTCAATACTCCCGAATTAAAAGCGCTAGTAAGTGATTGGAGCGATGATGAAATTTGGCAGCTTAATCGTGGTGGTCATGACCCGCACAAGGTGTATGCCGCATTTCATGCTGCGGTAAATCACAAGGATCAGCCAACAGTTATTTTGGCTCATACCATTAAGGGTTACGGTATGGGTGGTTCTGGTGAGGCAATGAATATTGCTCACCAAGCGAAGAAGATGAATGACGACGATGTGCGTCGCTTTAGAGATCGTTTTGAAATTCCTGTCAAGGATGAAGATTTAGCGGAAATGCCTTTGGTGAAGTTTGCTGAAGGAAGCCCAGAGCTTGAATACATGAAAGCGCGCCGCCAAGAGTTAGGTGGTTACTTGCCACAGCGTCGCGCTAAGGCAGAGAGTTTGCCAGTTCCAGCTTTAAGTGCGTTTGCGCCATTACTTGAGGCAACAACAGAAGGGCGCGAGATTTCAACCACAATGGCTTTTGTACGCATGCTCAATACTATTGTGCGTGATCAAACTATTGGTAAGCGCGTCGTTCCCATTGTTCCAGACGAGTCACGTACCTTTGGTATGGAAGGTATGTTCCGTCAATTAGGAATCTGGAATCAATTGGGTCAGCTCTACACCCCAGAAGACCATGATCAGTTGATGTTCTACAAAGAGGACAAGTCAGGTCAAATTTTGCAGGAAGGTATTAACGAGGCGGGTGGCATGTGCGACTGGATTGCTGCTGCTACATCGTATTCAACACACGGTGTGCCAATGTTGCCTTTCTATATTTTCTATTCCATGTTCGGCTTCCAGCGTATCGGTGACTTAGCTTGGGCTGCAGGCGATATGCGTAGTCGTGGTTTCTTGCTTGGTGGTACTGCTGGCAGAACAACCTTAAATGGCGAGGGTCTGCAACATGAAGATGGTCATAGCCATCTTTGGAGTGCCGCTATACCAAACTGTATTAGTTATGACCCAACATTTGCCTTTGAGTTAGCAGTAGTGATTCAAGATGGCATGCGTCGCATGATGGAAGTTCAGGAGGACGTGTATTACTACGTCACTCTTATGAATGAAAACTACGCACACCCAGCAATGCCTAAGGGTGCTGAAAAAGACATCATCAAAGGGATGTATAAGTTGAAGTCTGTAGGTGATGACAAAGCTAAGCTTCGCGTACAACTTTTGGGCTCAGGCACGATCTTCCGTGAGGTGATTGAAGCGGCAGAGATGCTACAAAAAGATTGGGGCATTGCTTCTGACTTATGGGGTTGCCCAAGCTTTACAGAGTTAGGCCGTGATTGGAATGCGGTGCATCGATCCAATCTGCTGAACCCAACAGCAGCTCCAGCACTCTCTCACGTAGAGAAGTGCCTGAAAGATACTGTTGGGCCAATCATCGCCTCTACTGACTACGTTCGCTTATTTGCTGAGCAAATTCGTCCAGCTATTCAGCATATGGGTCGTCGCTATGAAGTTCTTGGTACCGATGGCTTTGGTCGTTCAGATACTCGCGAGAAGTTGCGTGATTTCTTCGAGGTTGATCGTCGTTGGGTTGTTATTACCGCTTTGAGATCTCTGGTTGATGCTGGTCAGCTTGATCGTCAAAAGTTGGCTGAAGCTATTAAGAAGTATGGCATTGACACTAACAAACCAAACCCAATGACGGTTTAAGGCGAGATCATTCATGAGTCAAATAATCGAAATCAAAGTACCGGACATTGGTGACTACAAGGATGTGCCAGTCATTGAAGTTCTTGTAAAAGCGGGCGACAAGATTGAAAAAGAGCAATCGATTGTCGTTTTAGAATCCGATAAGGCTACGATGGATGTTCCATCGTCTCACACCGGTGTTGTAAAGGATGTGAAGGTTAAGGTGGGCGATACCTTATCAGAAGGTTCTGTAGTGATCACTTTAGAAGAGGGTGGATCTGTATCAATACCAGATCCTGCTGCACCTCAAGCTTCTGTTGCTCCAGCTAGCTCAGGTGGCGCGCCGATTGAAGTAAAAGTTCCCGACATTGGTGATTACAAAGATGTACCAGTGATAGAGGTATTAGTAAAAGCCGGCGATAAAGTAGAAAAAGAACAATCGATCGTCGTGCTTGAATCCGATAAGGCTACGATGGATGTTCCATCGTCTCACGCTGGTGTCGTCAAAGAGGTAAAGGTTAAGGTTGGCGACAATTTGTCTCAAGGCTCAGTGGTAATTATTTTGGATGGTGCTTCTAGTGGTGTTTCTGCCCCTGCGGTTTCGGCACCGGCTCCAGCTGCGTCTGCAGCCCCAGTGGCCAGAGCGGTAGAGCCGCCTATTGCGCGAGCACCAGCGCCTCCACCAATCAGCAATACACCTCCGCCAGTAGATGCTGCTGTTAGTCACGCAAGCCCTTCAGTTAGAAAGTTTGCGCGCGAACTTGGCGTCACCATTGCTCAAGTTAAGGGCTCTGGTCCAAAAGGACGTATTACTCAAGAAGACGTGCAAGCTTTTGTAAAAGCTGCAATGAGTGGCGGCGCCGGCAGTGCGGCTGCGGCCTCTAGTGGTGGAAGTTTGGGTGGCCTGAATTTAATTCCATGGCCAAAAGTCGATTTCACAAAGTTTGGCGAGATCGAGCGTCAACCATTGAATCGTATTAAGAAACTAACAGCAGCGAATTTGGGTCGCAACTGGGTAATGATTCCTGCGGTCACGTACCACGAAGATGCGGATATTACTGATTTAGAGGCTTTCCGAGTTCTCACAAATAAAGAGAACGAAAAGAAGGGTATCAAGATTACGATGCTCGCATTCTTGATGAAAGCCGCTGTTGCTGCGTTGAAGAAATATCCAGAATTCAATAGCTCCTTAGATGGTGACGATTTAATTCTCAAGAAATACTTCAATATTGGATTTGCTGCGGATACGCCAACTGGTCTCGTTGTCCCAGTAATTAAAGATGCCGACAAGAAAGGCATCTTTGAATTAGCAAAAGAGACTTCTGAGTTAGCTGCATTAGCTCGTGATGGCAAATTAAAGCCTGATCAGATGCAGGGCGCAAGCTTCACCATTTCCTCCTTGGGCGGTATTGGTGGAACTTATTTCTCCCCAATTGTGAATGCGCCGGAAGTTGCTATTCTGGGTGTTAGCAAGGCTGCCATGAAACCAGTGTGGGATGGCAAGCAATTTGTGCCACGCTTAATTTGCCCGCTATCGCTATCTGCCGATCATCGCGTGATTGATGGTGCACTTGCAACTCGCTTTAATGTGTACATTGCTCAACTATTGGCCGACTTCCGTCGTGCTTCGCTATAAGGAGGTTTTATGGCTAAGCAAACGATTCTGGTTCCAGATATTGGCGATTACTCAGATGTACCTGTCATTGAAGTATTGGTGAAGGTGGGTGATGTAGTTCAGAAAGAACAACCATTACTTGTCCTTGAGTCTGATAAGGCCACCATGGAGGTACCTGCTGATGCAACTGGCACGATTACCAGTATTTTGCTGAAAGTAGGTGACAAGGTAAGTAAAGGTTCTGTGATTGCTGAAATTGAGGCGAGTGCTACAGCAGCAGCTTCTGCACCAGCCTCAGCTCCAACCCCAACTCCTCAGCCTTCAGCGCCGCCACTAGCGGCACTAGCACCAGCACCAAAAGTGGGGCAGTACAACGGCAAAGTCGATCATGAATGCGAGATGTTGGTTCTCGGTGCTGGTCCTGGTGGATATAGCGCGGCATTCCGCAGTGCAGATTTGGGTATGAATACAGTCTTAGTAGAGCGCTATGCGACCTTGGGTGGTGTTTGCTTAAACGTCGGTTGTATTCCATCAAAAGCTTTGTTGCATACGACGGCTGTGATGGATGAAGTGAAGACAATGGCTAAACATGGCATTACATTTGGCGCACCCAAGATTGAGATTGATCAGTTGCGTGGTTACAAAGAGTCAGTCATAGCTAAATTAACTGGTGGTTTAGCTGGTATGGCTAAAGCGCGCAAAGTGAAGGTAGTGCGTGGACTAGGTAAGTTCCTAGATGCGAATCACGTTGAAGTTGAGTTGACTAGCGGCTCAGGACAAGACTTAACCGGGCAAAAAGAGGTGGTGCGTTTTCAAAAGGTAATTATTGCTGCAGGTAGCCAGCCTGTGAAACTACCTTTCTTGCCAGAAGATCCAAGGATTGTCGATAGCACGGGCGCTTTGCTACTCAAGAGCATTCCAAAAAGAATGTTGGTGATTGGTGGCGGCATTATTGGTCTAGAAATGGCGACGGTCTACAGCACCTTAGGTTCTCGAATTGATATTGCCGAGATGATGGATGGCCTGATGGCGGGTGCCGATCGCGATCTTGAAAAGGTATGGGAGAAGTTCAATGCAGGTCGTTTTGAGAACATCATGCTCAAGACTCGTGCCGCAAAAGCTGAAGTGAAGCCAGATGGAATTCAGGTGACATTTGAAGGTGAGAATGCTCCTGCTCAAGCACAGACTTATGATTTGGTATTGGTTGCAGTAGGGCGCACTCCAAATGGCAAGAAAATTGCTGCTGATAAAGCGGGCGTTCAAGTGGATGAGCGTGGATTTATTCCTGTTGATAAACAGATGCGTACCAATGTTCCAAACATCTTCGCAATTGGTGACTTAGTTGGGCAGCCGATGTTGGCTCATAAGGCAGTTCATGAAGGTCATGTTGCTGCCGAGGCTGCTGCTGGTGAGAAGTCTTACTTTGATGCCAAGCAAATTCCTTCTGTTGCCTACACGGATCCAGAGGTTGCTTGGGCAGGTCTTACTGAAGAACAATGTAAAGCGCAAGGTATTGCCTATGAAAAAGGCTTATTCCCATGGGCCGCTAGTGGACGTGCAATTGCAAACGGTCGCGATGAAGGTTTCACGAAACTGATTTTTGATGCTAAGACACACCGCATTATTGGTGGTGGTATCGTCGGTACTCATGCTGGTGACTTAATCAGTGAAGTATGTCTTGCCATTGAGATGGGTGCTGATGCGGTTGATATTGGTAAAACTATTCATCCTCATCCAACACTTGGTGAATCTGTTGGCTTGGCTGCGGAAGCAGCGCATGGTCATTGCACAGACTTGCCCCCAGTGAAAAAGAAGTCTTCTTAACGCGCAAGAATTATTTGCGCTGCTATAAAAAAGCCCCGATTAGTCGGGGCTTTTACTTTATACGGACTTTATGAAATGAGTTTTGTCTTTAATTCTCGTATGCGCTCATCGACATAGTAGCCTCCCGCTTCCAAGTAACGAAGGTATATAGAGGCGCAGTTTTTACACTGATATACATCTGATTTGTTATAAGGATGAAATTCGATGGCAATTGGAGCATCCTTGGACCAAAGATCGGTTCCATCTGGATGGTATTCCTCCCAACATTCAGAGCCGTCTTCAGTCCTTAGCGTGCCAATACACTCCAAAATCTTAGTTTCATAACCCCCAGGCACACTTTCCCAACCCTCGCAATTCAAAGATTGGCATTCAGGACACTTTTCCTGGTGCTTAGTGCTTGCCAAGGATATTAGTTCATCTCGGGTTAGAAGTTTTGGCATGTTGATTTTTAAGGATTGCGCTTCCGAGTAGGGTATATTTTTACTAAAGAACAGATCTTAGCTCACACTGGCAATTACGGTTGAGTTGGTCGATAAAAGGAAAAATAAGGAAGACACAATGACCCATGGTTACGCAATTCATCCTCGTAAAGAGGCTCATAAAGAAGGTATTGCAGCATTAACTGGTTTAGCTACTTCGGTAGTGAGTGATGTTCTTGGCAGAACTATAGGTGCTGTCGGTATTCTTCCGGTGAATAAGTCGCCTGTATCCGTTTGTGGAAACGCAGTTACTGTGTGCGTTCGATCTGGCGATAATTTAATGATTCACAAGGCTTTGCAAATCTTGCGGCCGGGCGATGTGTTGGTTGTGGATGGCGGTGGAGATGTATCGCGGGCACTATTCGGCGAAATCATGATGACGGTAGCGAAGTCACGAGGAGCTATTGGCGCAGTATTTGATGCCGCTATTCGTGATGTGGATGCTTTTGAGCGCCATCAATTTCCCTGTTGGGCGCGTGGCGTCAATATGCGCGGCCCATACAAAGACGGGCCTGGTTCTATTAATACATCAATATCCATTGGTGGGATGACTGTTAACCCTGGTGACATTATCTTGGGCGATAGTGATGGCATTATCGCTTTACCACCTGAGCTAGCATTAGAAGGCGCTCTTCTGGGTAAGGAAAAAGAACTAACAGAGCGGAATACCATTCAATCTATCTTAGATGATCAATATGATTATGCGTGGATTGATATCAGCCTAAAGCAAAAAGGCGTGCTATGAAAATCAGGGGGCTTTGGGCGGTAATATTCGCTGTCTTGTCTTTCCAGGTGCTCGCTGCCTATCCCGACAAGTCGATTAAGTTCCTAGTGCCATGGCCGCCGGGTGGGGCAACAGATCAGGTGGCGAGAATACTGACAGTACCCTTATCAAAAGAGCTTGGCGTTAGTGTCTTTGTCGAAAATAAAGGTGGTGCTGGAGGTAATATTGGCACCCAAGCATTTTTACAAGACAGGCCAGATGGCTACTCTATGTTGATGGCGACTAGCTCAACGAATGCCGCAGGTCCCCACTTATTTGCTAATCAGGGTTTTGATGCAGCAAAAGATTTCACACCAGTGATTTTGGTGTGCACCATACCCAACATCATGGTGGTTCCAGAATCATCACCTTGGAATAGCCTGAGAGACTTATTGGCAGATGTAAAACAGAATCCTGGGAAGTACACCTATGGATCTGCAGGCATTGGAGCTTCCCAGCACTTGGCGGGAGCGCAGTTTAAAACAGTGACGGGTTTAGATATTCGTCACGTGCCCTATAAAGGTAGTGGTCCAGCAGCGCTAGATTTAATGGCTGGTCATATCGACATGATGCTCGATACTGGTTCGCTAAACAATATCAAAGCTGGCAAATTAAAGGCATTGGGAGTAGCCGCCGATAAACGTATTCCGGAGTTACCTAATGTACCAACCCTAAAGGAGCTTGGTGTACCAATGGTGGCTAATGCATGGTACGGAGTCATGCTGCCTGCTGGTGCGCCGAAAGACGTAACTGAAAAGTTAAACGCGGCATTCAATAAAGTCCTCAAAGATCCTGAGGTACGTAAGAGCTTGCAGGGAATCGGAGCCCAAGTGGATGGTGGTTCGGTAAATGACTTCACCAAGTTTTCTCAATCCGAAATCAAACGCTATGAAGGAATTGTCAAAATGTCAGGAGCCCCAAAGGAATAAGCAATGATGAAAAAACTGATGTTGATGGTATCCATATCACTGACTACCTTCTGGGTATCAAATGCTCTAGCGCAAGACTATCCCAATAAACCAATTAAAGTGCTAGTTGGTTATGCGCCAGGAGGCGCTGTCGATCTAGTCGCAAGAACGCTAGGGCAGAGCTTATCGACCAGTTTGGGTCAACCAATCGTAGTAGAGAACAAGCCTGGTGCTGGGACCAATATTGCCGTCAGGCAATTAATTGATAGTCCACCAGATGGATATACATTGATGGTTGCGGCCAATGCTTTAGCTGCAAATATGTCCTTGTATAAACCCCAGCCATTTGATGTGGATAAAGATATTACGCCAATCGCTATGATTGGACGAGTCCCGGTAGTCATCGCGGCTCCAATCGATAGTAAATATCAAAAATTATCTGATCTGATCAAAGCTGCAAAAGCCAATCCAGATTACATCACCTATGGCACTCCAGGTAATGGAGCTACCCCACACATGGCTATGAAATTTTTCGAGCAGGCGGCTGGAATTTCATTAAAGCATGTACCCTATAAAGGTGGTTCTCCTGCAATTACAGACGTGATTGGCGGGCAGTTAGACTTAGTGGCCGTCAATATGCTGGAAGTTGCACCTCAAGTGAAGAGTGGCAAGCTCAAAATTATTGCCGTCATGAGCGCTAAGCGCTCACCTTTGTTTCCGGAGGTGCCAACTATTGCAGAATCTGGTTTTTCTGGATTTGAAGCTTCAGTATGGTACAGCTTAATTGCTCCAGCTAAGACACCCAATACTATTGTGAAAATGTTACATGCTCAGGTAGAAAAAGCACTTCAATCTAAAGAAATGATTGAGCGTTTAAGTTCAGTAGGAGGTGAAGTTAGCCCTGGAACAACAGCGCAATTTACCGCTTACCTGAACTCAGAACGTAAGCGCTATGAAAAGCTAGTGCGTGACGCAAACATACAACCTGATTAATCAATATTGAATAAGATGAATGTCCTAACAAGGCTAAAAATTCTGGGCATATTATTTGCAAGTCTTGTTCTGGTCGCTTGCGCTAGCTCATCTGCGGACTTATTAACTCCGCAAGGGGCATTACGCATGGGTCTATATAAAGGTTCTCCGACTTCAGTCCTAGATTTTGATGGCCCCACTCAGCCTCGTGGCATCGGTTATGAATTAGGAAAAAATCTAGCGGCTCAATTGGAAGTGGGGTATGACCCTGTTGTGTTTGAAAAAAATGCGGATGTATTGGCTGCGATCAAGAATAGTTCTGTTGATTTGGTATTTACTAACGCCAGCGCTGATCGCGCTCAGTTCATTCAATTCTCAAAGACGGTCATCAGGATCGAGAAAGGCTTTTTGATTAGCCCCCATAGTAGGCTTCAATCAATTCCTGAAATCAATCATCGAAATGTCAGGATTGGTTACAGCGTAGGTAGCAATTCCCAGTCAGAGTTACCAAAAATCATTCCTAACGCAACTCTAGTGGCAACTCAGTCCACTAAGAGTGCTATTGCTATGCTCAAGTCAGGTGAGCTAGATGGATTTTCTACAAACAAAGCAATTCTTTTTGAAATGGCTGGGTCGATTCCAAAGTCTCAGGTTTTACCTGCGGTAATTGGTTATGAATACTTGGCGCTGGGCACTCCAAAGTCGCGCGCAATTTCGGACTCACTGTTAAATAATTTTATCGATCGAATGGAATCTACTGGCAAGCTTCAGGAAATCATTCGACGATCGGGTATTCAAGGTCTTGCACCCAATTAATTTGGCCTCTATTTTGAAGAAAGCAATAGCATGATTATTGATTGTCATGGCCACTACACTACGGCGCCAAAAGCCCTGCAAGCTTGGCGAGATGCACAGCTCGCTAATCTGAATACCCCTGAGCTTGGGCCTAAAATATCCGATTTGAAAATTAGCGATGATGAAATTCGGGAGTCGATCGAAACCCATCAATTAGCCAGAATGCGAGAGCGGGGAATTGACCTAACCATATTCTCTCCACGTGCCAGTTTTATGGCACATCATTTAGGCGATTTCAATACCTCGGCTACTTGGGCCGCAATTTGTAATGAGCTTTGTTATCGAGTGACGCAACTCTTTCCTGAGCATTTTGTGGGGGCAGCGATGCTTCCTCAGTCACCAGGAGTTGACGTTCATACCGGCATACCCGAAATGCGCAAATGCATTAATGAATATGAGTTTGTAGGAATTAATCTCAACCCTGATCCTTCGGGGGGATATTGGCGTGACCCACCTTTAAGCCATTCCTTTTGGAATCCTATTTATGAAGAGATGGTTGATTTGGATGTTCCCGCGATGATTCATGTGAGTACGAGTTGTAATGATTGTTTTCATACGACAGGCTCGCACTATTTAAATGCTGACACTACAGCTTTTATGCAATGCTTGAGCTCAGATCTATTTGAACGTTTTCCTGAGCTGCGATTTTTAATTCCTCATGGTGGTGGGGCAGTGCCTTATCATTGGGGGCGTTTTAGAGGGTTGGCAAAGGATATGAATATCCATGATATTAATGACAAGCTTCTCAATAATATTTATTTTGATACTTGCGTCTATCACCAGCCTGGAATTGATTTGCTGACTAAAGTCATTCCTGTAAAAAATATTTT
This sequence comes from Polynucleobacter sp. MWH-UH23A, assembly GCF_040409805.1. Lineage (NCBI taxonomy): Bacteria > Pseudomonadati > Pseudomonadota > Betaproteobacteria > Burkholderiales > Burkholderiaceae > Polynucleobacter > Polynucleobacter sp. MWH-UH23A. The sequence goes on along the minus strand of NZ_CP099572.1, from coordinate 1,242,686 downwards.
GTTTGCCTCAGAAACTTTTGGAGCAGTAAAAGACATCGATCCAAGTACGGGCTATTATTTCGACGATACCCGTCGCTATGTAGAGGCTGTCAGCTCCTTAAATGAGCATGAAAAGAAAATGATTTTCGAGGGTAATGCCCGAAAAGTCTTTAGCCGAATTGCACGGCGAGTCCATGCAACCTAGCATCGGTGGAGTTGCCAAAATATAAAGCCCCGAATTTCGGGGCTTTTCTCATAAGGTCATCCTCGAAGAATGATCCCGTGTTTACTTCTTCTTGCTAGCTTTTGTAACAGCGTCTGCTGCGGTGTTGATATTTGTTTGCGCAACTTCAACGGCATGCTTGACCGCCTTTTGGCTCGTTTCAAATACATTATTCGCTGAGGCAATCGCTTGCTTCAGAGCTTGTACAGCAGCATCGGAACCAGCAGGCGCGTTCTTGGTCCACTCCTCAACTAATGCATTCATTTTCTTTTGATTAGCGGCAAATTCTTTCTCAGCTGACTTTGTGAAGCTATCTTGGGTTTCATGGGCCAATTCATAGAGATGACGACTGTATGAAATAATTTTCTCGGCGATAGGCTGAACTGCTTCCGCCTGATGGGCGAGGAGCTGTTGAATATCTTTTACTTCCAATGCTTTCTTGGCATTGTTGACGCTATCACTCAAGCTCTGCTTGGCAATTGCTAAATTGAGTTCAACTAATTTCTCGATACTTTGCAACGCTTGATTTGTTAAGCCGCTCAGGGTTTCTAAGTTGGCTTTTTGTGCTGCTGCGATTTGTTCTGGAGTTAAGTTCATTTCAGACCCTTTCTTTGGGCTAGGCTACTTGTTTCAGTATGACCCTTTGAGGAAATTGGATCAACTAACTTATGCGGACAATTATAAAGCCTGTATATTGCGTCGCATCATTCATTAAGGTCTGTAGATATGGATTGGCTATCGGCGGGGTCCATTTGAAAAAGCCTAAAATGAGAGATTAAGTTAAAAAATTCAATATTTTCAGTAAGTTATTCATGAAGCCAGGCTTAGACAGTTTTATTGCACCCATTTTTGTGTTGATTTGGAGTACAGGGTTTGTGATTGCGCGTCTAGCCATGCCATACGTTGAACCAGCGACTTTTCTATTTTGGCGCTTTAGTGGGGTGCTAGCGGCGATGATTGCCTTGAGTTTGGTCTGGCGCATCACTTGGCCCAGTTGGGCGCAGATAAAACATATTGCGATTGCGGGCATTTTGCTGCAGTTTGGATATTTACTTGGTGTATGGTTTGCCGTCAGGCTTGGGATGACAGCTGGATTGGTGGCAATTATTGTTGGATTGCAACCAATATTAACTGCATGGTTTGCGGCATGGATCTCAGAGAAGGTCACGCCACGCCAATGGATCGGTTTATGTTTCGGGTTTGCCGGCGTTGCCTTAGTGGTGGTAGAAAAGATTGGTTTTGCACACATTCCGTTTGCAAGTTATGTGCTCGCATTTATTGCGCTGCTGTCGATCACATTTGGCACGCTCTACCAAAAGAAATATTGCCCAGTTTTTGATTTGCGAGCCGGTTCCTCAATTCAATTTGGTGTATCGGCTGTCTTATGTTTCTTTTGTATGTATTTCTTTGAGAGCGGGGTAATGGTCTGGAATGCCTCGGTCATTACGGCTCTGCTATGGGCTGTTTTCCCTCTATCGATTGGTTCAATTAGTCTACTCTTCATGATGATTCGCAAGGGTGCGGCAACCAAGGTAACGAGTCTCTTGTACTTAACGCCGCCAACTACGGCTCTGATGGCATGGTTCTTATTTGATGAGCCATTTACGCTCATGATGGCCCTAGGATTGTGCCTAACGATGACCGGCGTGGTGCTCGTGAATGCCCGTCAAAACAATACAGTCGCTACCATTGCTGAATAAAGGGCGAAATTGGGGGCGGAATAATTCCTTTATTGGTCTAGAAAGTATTTATCATTCCGTATGTTGAAAGTTATTTGAAGGTCTTTTTGGGATGCGCTTGAATCGAATTTGCTTGTTTTCTGTGATCTTTGCTCTTACTTGTGGTGCGTCCGTTGCGCCAGCCTATGCTGCCAGCAAAGATAAAGATAAGCAAACCAAGACCAATAAGGTTGTAGTTAAGTCTCCCAAAAAACCCAAAACAGTTCGTGTTACAGTAACCCGCGCAAATGCGCCGGAAGTAGCCGCACCACCTTCATTTGCTACAGCACTCGGTCTGCGTGGACAGCATGATGATCTGAGTTTGAAATCAAGCGTTGCGATGGTGGTTAACCAAGACACCAAAGAGGTTTACTTTGAAAAGAACCCAAAAGTAAGTTTGCCAATTGCATCGATCACAAAGTTGATGACAGCAATGGTAGTTTTGGATTCTAAATTGCCTCTAGATGAAACAATTGTCATTAACGCTGAAGATGCGCATATTTATCGTCGCTCTCGTTTAGCCGAAGGGACGGCAATGTCTCGTGAGGATGCATTGCATTTAGCTCTCATGTCCTCTGAGAATCGCGCTGCATACACTTTGGGGCGCAACTACCCAGGCGGTATACCCGCCTTTGTTGATGCCATGAATCGCAAGGCTAAAGAATTAGGGATGGATCATTCTCACTTTGCCGATCCAACCGGATTGCTTAGTGAAAATGTCGCTACCGCAGAAGATTTAACCCGCATGGTGAATGCAGCGTATCAATACAAATTGATACGAGAGTATTCCACTTGGCCGGATTTAACGATGGTGATTGCAAAGCGTCCTCAAAAGTTTATGAACACCAATCGTTTAGTGCGATCCGGTGATATGGATATTGGTTTGCAAAAAACAGGCTTTATTAATGCTGCTGGAAAATGTTTGGTGATGCAAGCAAGAATTAACAATACACCCTTGTTATTGATCTTCTTGGATTCTGTAGGAACGCAGTCACGTTTTGCCGATGCGGTTCGTGTGCGCGATTGGTATGAGCGTATGCCATCAGGCGCTCAGCCAATACGTCGTTTGATGTAAAGAAGATTGCTTAGACCGAGCTGCCTGGCTCGGTTGATTTGGGTTTGTAACCCATGCCCTTAGAGATTTGTAGGGCAGTATCCTGTAGTGATCGCAACCAATCAGCTTGAATACGGTCAGTGGGGGCGCTTAGGGATAATCCTGCGACTAATTTACCGGTATCGTCCAATATAGCCGCAGCAAGGCAGCTAACTCCAAGCTCCAATTCCTCGTCATCGCGGGCACTACCAACTCTGCGGACATGATTTAGTTCAGTTTCTAATTTCGCTAAATCGGTAATGCTATTGCGAGTGTGACCAGATAGTCCTGTACGGGTGACATAGGCGCGAACCTGATTGGCATCATCGCTTGCTAAAAAGAGTTTTCCAACTGAGGTGAGATGGAGGGGCGCGCGACCACCAATAGCGCGAACAACCTGCATTCCTGAACGTTCGCTATAAGCCCTGTCCACATAAACGATTTCATCACCCTGGCGCACGGAGAGATTTACGGTCTCACCAGTTAGTTTATGAAGGGTGCGCATTGGCCCTTGTGCTGCCTCGCGAACAGAAAGTCTGGCTTTAACTAGATTTCCTAGTTCCAATAACTTAAGTCCTAGGCGATAGGTGCCACCATCTCCTCGCTCAACTAAGCGACAGGCAACCATGTCATTCAAAATGCGGTGAGCCGTGGAAGGATGAAGGCCAGTTTGTTCCGCCAAGCTTTTAAGGCTGCATGATTCTTCATGCTCCGCCAAGGCGTCGAGCAAATTCATCATCCGATCAACTACTTGGATGGCAGTCTTAGCAACCTCCCCAGTATTTTTGGAGTCTTTGACAGATTTGCTGGTATTCATAGGGCCTATTGTAGCGATTTCAGGCCATATTGCATATTGTGAAATCAGTTTTTACTGATGTACACGTCCAAAATTGGGGTGGCTTGGGGCAGGGGTGAGTCTAAAAACCCAAATTAGGCGCTTCTTAAGGCTTTTGCGCACTCGTTGACGAGGTCGGGCCCCCTGTAGATTAAGCCACTATAGACTTGAACGAGGCTAGCTCCAGACCTAATTTTTTCCCTGGCATCTGCGCCAGACAGAATGCCGCCAACACCGATGATAGGTAGGCGGTCGCCAAGATGAGCTTTAAGGGATTTGATGACGGCATTGGATGCGGCCCGAACGGGTGCTCCTGAAAGACCGCCTGCTTCATCTCCATGTTCAATGCCCTGAACCGCATCGCGAGCAATAGTTGTGTTGGTAGCAATGACGGCATCCATACCAAACTCAACTAATAAATCGGCAATTAAATGAATATCATCTTGATCAAGATCTGGCGCGATTTTTAGAAATACAGGTTTACGAATGCTGGTGCGATCACTCAAGCGTTTTCTTGCATCATCAAGATTGCGAAGGAGGTTGCGCAACATATCTTCGCCTTGAAGCGCACGAAGATTTTTGGTGTTAGGTGATGAAATGTTGACGGTGATGTAAGTCGCGATATCGTAGACTGCTTCCATGCAAATCACGTAATCATTGGAGGCTTCCTCTATAGGGGTGTTAGCGTTCTTGCCAATATTGAGCCCTAGTACGCCACCGCTTTGCCAGTAACGAGATTTGCGTACTCTGGCAACGCAAGCCTCAACACCATCATTGTTAAAGCCCATACGGTTAATAATGGCCTGAGCTTCAGGCAGGCGAAACATACGAGGCTTGGGATTACCTGGTTGAGGCCGGGGAGTAACAGTGCCAATTTCTAAGAAGCCAAAGCCGAGAGCGGCCAATGCGTCAATGTGCTTACCGTCTTTATCTAAGCCTGCAGCCAAGCCAACCGGATTTGGAAAATTTATTCCACAAACACGTTGGGGATCAGCAATTGGCTTGCTAACTAATTTATCCAGCAAACCCCAACGTTGCGCGCGATCTAAATTGGTAAGCGTGAGATTATGTGCTTGCTCTGGGTCTAAGCAAAAGAGCCAGGGACGTAAAAGTGAGTAGCGATCGATCATGGCAGATATTATGAACCAGTCAGCTTCTGCCAATGATCCTCTATGAGTCCCTCCATCGGCTGATACTTTGCTTTATAGGACATCTTCTCGCTGTCCTTGATGTAGTAGCCCAAGTAGAGGTAGGGTAGATTCAGTATTCGTGCTTGCTCAATTTGCCATAAGATGCTGTAACTGCCAAAGCTAGCCGCACTATCAGATGCATCGTAGAAGGTATATACCGAAGAGATGCCATGCTCCAAAATGTCAATCATGCTGACCATGCGCAATCTGCCTGGATGGGGGTCGTTCCGACCATCCCTAAATTCGACGATACGTGAATTAACTCTACTTTGCAGTAAGAACTGCATGTACTGATCTTGATCGTCGCTATCCATATCGCCACCAGAGTGACGTTCATTTTGATAACGTTGATATAGCTGGTAGTGCTCTTCTTGATACCCAAGATTCAAAACTGATGCTTGAAGACCAGAGTGTTTCTTCCAAGCACGCCGTTGACTACGGTTGGGGCTAAATTGATTTACTAGAACACGTGTAGCAATGCATGCTTTGCATGAATCGCAATACGGCCGGTATGTATACAAGCCGCTCCGACGAAAGCCAGCATGAATGAGTTCGTTATACACATCCGCATGAATCAAATGGGATGGCGTCGCAACTTGTGAGCGTGCAGTTTTATCAGGTAGGTAACTGCATGGATAGGGTGCAGTCGCATAAAACTGTAAGGTTGTGAGGGGTAGCTCTTTTAAGCGTGTCATAACCAGTGCGTCAATATTTGCTTATCAAATTTCCAGGGTTTAACAATATTAGATTGATTTACAGAAGCTTGCAGTTCTTGTAAAAAGTCTAGAAGTGGTATGGGTTTAGCGCCCATTGAGCGTAAGTGGCTTGTTTCTTGTTGGCAGTCAATCATTGCCACGTGATTCTGAATGCACCAAGCGCTCAGTGCCGCTAGGGCTAGCTTGGATGCATTGGGCTTGCGACTAAACATTGATTCTCCGTAAACCATGGTGCCGATAGCAACGCAATATAAGCCACCAATCATTGCACCGTTTTCCATAATAGCAATTGAGTGAGCATAGCCTTGCTCATGAATGGAGGCGTAGGCATCCATGATTTCATGGGTGATCCAGGTGCCATCTTGATCTTTGCGAGTGCTTGTTGCGCATGCACGGATCACTGCTCCAAAGTCTGCATCAACCAAAAGCGCAGATTGGGCATCTTGGCAAAAATGACGAATACTTTTTTTAAGGGACTCGCTACAGTGAAAATCATTGGGCTTTAAAACCATTCGTGGGTCAGGAGACCACCACAGTACTGGTTGTTCATCTGAGTACCATGGAAAGATACCTAGCTTGTATGCCTTCAGTAATTGGTTGGGATAAATACGCTCGCTAACTGCAACCAGACCAGGAACACTTTGGTCTGGGTCTGGGGTTAGCAGAGGATTGGGAAAGGAGTCATGGGGACCAAGCCAAGAAATTTGACTCATCTACTAGGCAATCCAAATGATTTAGATTTTCTCGGAGCGCAAGACGTCTCGACTGCGCACATTAAACTCGCTATTCAACGCTCCAGAAGCGCGATCAGCAAAAAACCACTCAAGAGTCTGCTTCACCGTTGGAAAGGCAAGATCGCTCCATGGAATTTCTTTTTCATCAAATAAAGCGACTTCTAAGCTCTCTTCTCCAGCTGAAAAATCAGGCGTCTTCATGGTTGCGAGATAAAACAAATGCACTTGCTCTGCATGGGGGACATTCAGTAATGAATAGAGCGGGCCAATTTGAACAATTGCGCCAGCCTCTTCAAATGTTTCGCGAGCGGCACCATCGCTAGTACTTTCACCCAACTCCATAAAGCCAGCAGGTAGCGTCCAATAACCGTGGCGAGGCTCAATAGCGCGGCGACAAAGTAAAACCTTGTCACCAAAAATAGGAATGCTACCAACAACGTTTCTAGGGTTTTGATAATGAATGCTTCCGCATGCTTCACACACATGTCGCTCACGCGAATCATCGGCTGGTATTTTTACCGTGATTTTGGTTGCGCAGTTGGGACAGTACTTCATGAATACTTTCTAGAAATGGGCTTTAATGGCGCCTCGAAGGGCATTGCTAAGCATAATCTCTTTCGCCATTAAGACATCCTGAATAGTCAGGTTGGCTTCACGGGCATTAAGGCTAGGGTCGGAGAGTAAAGCCTCTCTCATGACTCCAGGCAACACTCCTGCAGAAAGGGGTGGTGTAAGCCATTCATTACCAATAGGGGGCTTGATAAATATGCTGCTTCTCCCGCCTTCAGTAACAAAGCCTTTTTCATTCACAAAAAGTGCATCAAATCCACCTAACTTCACAGCTTGCTGCCAGGCTGCATCGTACAAATCTCGATCGCTGACTTTATGCGCTAATAGAGGGTTGCCAGAATTCATGACGCAGTCGCTTGTCAGAATATCTTTTGCCCAAAAAATCTTGACCGGTTCATTAATTTGATCAAGAGTAGCGCATTGAGTGCTTAAATCGCCGTTGACGGCAAGGTCAAGTCTTAAGCGCGTGAGAAGATCTTGATCCAAGCAGGCGCATGCATTCAAAACAACTGCCTGAGCCTTCTTTTTATCAAAGGGGATGCGTAGAGCGGTTGCCGAGCTTAGCATTCGATCTAAGTGTGATTCAAGTCGTTGAGGTGTCTTATTTAGAACGGCAATTGTTTCAAATATTCCAGTATTGCTTGGTAGCTCCGTTAAGAATGCGGATTTAATATGACACTCATGCCACTCTTGTTTCGCATCGGAATCAATCGTGATGCCAGCACCAACGCCTAGGGTAAATTTCATTGATTGAGATGGTGAATCCCTCTCTATTTCAATGGTTCTAATGGGAACGCTAAAAGCAAAGTCGCCGTTCGGATCTAGCCACCCCAAGGCGCCACAGTAGTAGCCTCTATCGGACTGTTCAAGCTCCTGAATAATCTCCATGCTGCGTTTCTTGGGCGCGCCTGTAACAGAGCCACAAGGAAAAACAGCGTTCAAAATGTCATACAGCCTTACTTCTGGCTTTATTTGTCCTTGCACAGTGGAGGTCATCTGCAATACATCGCCATGTCTGGCCACCTGAAATAAATGAGGTACTTTCACCGTATTGGGTAAACAGATACGACTTAAATCATTACGCAATAGATCCACAATCATGACATTTTCTGCCTGATTCTTGGGGTCGTCTGATAAGGAGTTCGCTGTATCTGATAGGGCGCTAGCAGTGCCTTTCATGGGCTTCGCTTTTAAAGTATTTCCCTGGCGTTCAATAAATAATTCTGGCGACTGTGAGAGTATGTAGTGATTGTCTTTTGCAATATAGGCGCCAAATCGTCCTGGCTGGCGCTTACGCAAACGACTGTAAAGGGCTAATGGGGCGCCGTAGACATTGCCATTGATGCGATAGGTATGGTTAATTTGATAGCTATCGCCGCTGCGAATATATTCTTGTATCTTCTCGATATCTTCGCAAAAGCGAGTTTCATCCATGGAGTCTTCAAGATGCATTATCCCGGAGAGTTGTTCCATATTTGATAATGCTTTTAATTCAGTCGCAATGTAGCTATCCATTTGCTCTTTAGAGAGCTTTTGGTAATCCTTAAAAGCCCAAACCTCAATCAGAGGGTGAGGGTTTGTTGCTTCCTGTGACTCTTGATTAGGTTGCGGAAGACGATGGACTAACCGACCCATTTCATATGCGAAAGCAGCAACCAGATATTGCCCTTTGCTTAATGCAAGCGATATTTCTTCTAAGCAATCGTTGACTGCTCGAAGATCGGCTTCCGGATCGCCACTAGGAAGAGCGCACCAATAATTTAAGAGCGCGTCATAGACTCGACTGGATGGATTGGCGGCCGTGCTTTGCGCGTCATCAAGCAAAATCATGACGCTTACCCTACCCCTTACTTAAGAATGGCGGCTGACTCAATCACAACTGGCTTGGTTGGTACGTCAGCCATTCTGCCCATGCGTGGCGCAGGGGCGACCATAGTAGGCACCTTGCGAATAGCATCAATCGTTTGAGTGCCAGAAATTACCTTGCCAAATACAGTGTAGCCATTGCCCATAGCGTTCGGGTAGTTCAGACCCTCATTGTCTTTGACATTAATAAAGAACTGAGCGGTTGCAGAATCTGGATCAGAGGTACGAGCCATGGCAATGGTGTAGGTATTATTTTTGAGTCCATTATTTGCCTCAGACACAACTGGTGCATCAGTAGGCTTTTGTACAAGGTTGGGTGTAAAGCCACCACCTTGAATCATGAAGCCATCAATAACACGATGAAAAATGGTGCCATTATAAAAACCGCTCTTCACGTAGTTCAGAAAGTTAGCTGTAGTTTTGGGGGCTTTAACATCATCTAATTCGACAACAAAGTTGCCCATCGTGGTTTTAAATTCCACCCTCGGACCAGCGATAGCTGCTTGAGTTGTAAAACAAGTAAACGCAAAAATGAATAAGGCAAAAAACTTACGCATAAAGACTCCTAAAACGAGACATGGTTTTAATGAACGGCGATAGCCTATTGTATTGCTCTATGGGGTTAGGCCATTTGGCAGGTTGCCTGCTCTTGTATAAGGGACTTCCTCAAACATTTCTGGGCGAGAGAGGTAATCTAGTACCCAATCTATCGTATCAACACCCCAAAAACAGCGTCGATTTACGATCAAGGCAGGCACTCCAAAGGCACCATCCGCTTTCGCCTTTTCAGTATTGGCAATGAGTTGAGATTTAACAGAAGCGTCATCTGGTTTTGGTGTGTCCCGAGATAAGCCTAGGTAAACGCAAAAGTCAGGCCAAGAAAGATTGGGGTCTTTGCCTTCAAGCCAGATGTAATCAAATGCTCTTTCAACCATCGCCCAATCTGCTTTTTCTTGAACCAAAAGACGCTGAGGTGCAACAGTCATAAATGGATGGTGGTCCGGAAAGCGAAAGGGAATGCCTAGCTTTTCCGCTTGCCAAACGCAGAACTGATAAGTGTGAGGGCGCTTAGCAGCAACTTCACCGGGCCCCTTGTTTTCTGTTGCTCTAAAAAGGCCACCCAACAGTATCGGGACAGGGATAATCTCAAGCTTCTCTTCTAGTCGCTTACGCTGCTTGATATATAAATACGCAAACGGAGAAATAATGTCGTAATACAAATGTGCGGGTATCTTAGAGGACATTTGCAGATCTAGCTCCGTTATTTTTTCTGATGCTCTTCGTCAAGCTTTCTCAAGAAAGCCATCTTTTCTTTAATTTGACTCTCTAGACCCCGCTCAACGGGTTCATACCAATGGGGTGCTGCCATTCCTTCTGGTAGATAGGATTCACCTGCAGCATAGGCATGAGGCTCATCATGAGCATAGCGATATTCTTTGCCGTGACCTAACTCTTTCATTAGCTTAGTGGGCGCATTACGTAAATGAATGGGTACGGGTTTGGATTGGTCGTTTGCCACAAAGTCACGCGCCGCATTGAATGCTTTGTAACTTGCATTGCTTTTAGCTGCTACCGCAAGATAAACCACCGCTTGACCAAGGGCTAGCTCACCCTCAGGGGACCCCAGTCGTTCATAGGTGAGGGCTGCATCATTAGCAAGTTGCATGGCGCGAGGATCTGCAAGTCCAATATCTTCCCACGCCATACGAATGATGCGACGAGCTAAATAGCGAGGATCCACTCCACCATCTAGCATGCGGCACAACCAATATAAAGAAGCGTCAGGGTCAGAACCTCTCACCGATTTATGCAGTGCTGAAATTTGATCGTAAAACTGGTCACCACCTTTATCAAATCGTCTAGCCTGTGTGGAAAGCGCATTTTCAATAAAGGTTTGGTCAACGATTTTGGTACTGGAGTCTGGTGCAAGTACTGCGTTACGTACTTGCTCAACTAGATTGAGTAATCTTCTGGCATCACCATCAGCATGATGAATGAGTGTGTCAATGGCTGCCGACTCGAATTGAACATCGGGCATTGAAAATTGATGCGCACGTTCAAATAGTTGTTGCAGCTCAGTCTTATTCAAAGACTTTAAAACGTAAACCTGTGCGCGTGAGAGCAATGCTGAGTTCACCTCAAAAGAGGGGTTCTCAGTGGTAGCACCAATAAAGGTAAACAGTCCCGACTCCACATGAGGCAGGAGTGCATCTTGCTGGCTTTTATTAAAGCGATGAATTTCATCAACGAACAAAATAGTTTGTTTATCAGATTGCGCTAAGGTTTGCTCTGCTTGTTGAATCGCCTCTCGAATCTCTTTAACGCCAGCCAATACTGCCGAGATGGCAATGAATTCGCGATCAAATGCTTTGGCAGATAAGCGGGCTAAGGTTGTTTTTCCAACGCCCGGCGGTCCCCATAAAATCATAGAGTGAGGTTTGCCTGATGCAAACGCCAGATTCAATGGTTTGCTGGGCGCTAGTAAATGGGTTTGTCCAATAACTTGGTCGATCGATGTAGGGCGTAACGCTTCCGCGAGAGGTGGCGGTGGAGCCTTATCAAAAAGACCGCTCATCGATCAAGCTTGAATAAATAAAATCACGATGGCTGCCCAGGATAAACAGAAGGCGGCGACATATGTCAGGCGATTTCGCATGGTCATAAATGCTGCACATACAGCTTCGTCTGCAAAATAGTAGCGATAGGTATTTTGATCAATATTACGCTGAATAATTAGCGTAGATGCCATGATTAACAGGCCAACCGGGATGTATATGTGTAAGGCTACCCAAGCTACTAAAGCAGGAATAACCCCCCAGACCCAAGCGTTGCGATCTAACCAACGATCGCCCCTTGATGATTTGCCTAAATTGTGCAAATTGGCGCCCCAATGTAATGCCCCCATAAAGGAGGTGATCACTGCGCCATACCCCGCTAGTGATTCAGCGCTTAAATAGTTGACGGGTGTTGGTGCAAGTTGAACCAATAAAGCCAAGCCAATAAAGGGAATTAAGCCTGCATAACCAAGTTTAAGAACTAGCGGGGAAATAGGATTATTGCTCACGACTATTTATTGATATATTTGGTTGAGAGTTATTTATCGTAGGTGTATACGCCGCGTCCAGTTTTGCGACCCAGGTAGCCAGCGGCAACCATTTCGCGCAAGAGTGGGCAAGGACGGTATTTTGAGTCGCTAAAGTTTTCAAAATACACCTCCATCACTGCAAGACAGGTATCTAAGCCGATGAGATCTGCTAGAGCAAGTGGGCCGATAGGTTGATTGCAACCCAGCTTCATACCTGCATCAATGTCTTCTGGACTGGCCAAGCCCTCTGATAGAACAAAGAAGGCCTCGTTAATCATGGGCAATAATATGCGGTTGACAACAAACCCTGGAGAGTTTTTCACGGTAATAGGTTCTTTGCCAACGCGCTTTGCCATTTCAATAATGGCAGCATGTGTCTTATCGCTAGTTTGAAGTCCACGAATCACTTCCACCAAAGCCATCAAGGGAGGCGGGTTAAAGAAGTGCATGCCAATAAAGCGGGTAGGGTTAGAATCCAGGGCCGCAAGCTTAGTAATAGAGAGTGATGAAGTGTTGGTAGCAATGATGGTGTCTTTGCTCACAATCTCGTCAACTTGCTTCAGAATTTTTTCTTTGATCGCTTGGTTTTCTGTTGCTGCTTCAATTACCAATCCAAGGCCTTTAAAGTCTGTGTAAGAAGTGCTGCCCTTAATTCGCTTAAGCGCTGCATCTTTTGCTTCTGTTGTGAGTGTTTCTTTCTTAACTAGACGATCTAAGCTCTTACTGATTTGATCAAGGCCGCGTTGAACTGCAGCATCATTGATATCAACCATAACAACATCGAGTCCCGCAACGGCACAGACCTGCGCAATCCCATTACCCATGGTGCCTGCTCCAATTACGCCAACTGATTGAATCTTCATCTTATTTCCTTCGTTGATACTGGGTTGAACCAAATAACTGCTCTCTAGCCTTGTCATCATGCAAAGGCTTGCGTAATGCTGTTAATACTTCACAACCGCGTTTTACTGCTGGGCGCTTACCAATCATTTCAAACCAGCGCTTGAAATGTGGATAGGCATTGATATCGATTCCTTGGTTTTTCCAATTGCGTGTCCAAGGAAAAATCGCCATATCGGCAATCGAATACGTTTTACCCGCAATGTACATATTATCTTTCAGTTGGGTATCTAGAACCCCGTAAAGTCGTTTGGCTTCATTCGTATAACGATCTACAGCGTATTTAATCTTTTCGGGGGCATAGATGCGGAAATGGTGATTTTGACCAAGCATTGGACCAAGTCCGCCCATTTGGAACATTAACCACTGCAGAACCTCGTATTTGCCTCGGGTGGTTTTGGGAAGAAACTTGCCAGTTTTGGCGGCAAGGTAGAGCAAGATTGCGCCAGATTCAAAAATGCTGATGGGTTTGCCATCGGGTCCATGAGGGTCTACCAAGGCAGGGATTTTATTGTTTGGACTAATTTTGAGAAATGCTTTATCGAATTGATCACCTGCGCCAATATCAATCGGATGCGCCAACCAGTCACGACCTAATTTGTAACCACATTCCTCTAGCATGATGTGAACCTTGTGACCGTTTGGAGTTGGCCAGCTATAAACATCGATCACATTGCTATTTTTACTTTTCTTGATTGCCATGGGTTTCTCTGTAGTTTTTAAGTGATTAAAGATAATTAAAGTTTTTGCAGACGATTTAATGCAGAAGAAAGTGTTTGTTCCTGTTTAGCAAAACAAAAGCGAATGACACCCGACTCAGTAGGCTCTTCATAGAAAGCGGAAACTGGAATGGCAGCAACACCCACTTCGGTTGTTAGCCATTTACAAAAATCTGCTTCATTGAGTTTTGCCTCAGGAACACCCAACGCAGTGTAATCAACACACTGAAAATAGGTTCCGGGTGTTGGCAGCAATTTGAATGCCGTCTTCTCTAATCCTGCTTTGAAAAAATCACGCTTAGCTTGATAGAAAGCGGGCAGATTTAAGTAATGTGACGCATCAGACAGGTAGGTAGCTAAGCCATATTGCATTGGCGTATTAACAGTGAATACGTTGAATTGATGTACCTTGCGAAACTCGGCACTTAGTGGGGCTGGAGCGGCAACGTAGCCTACTTTCCAGCCGGTGACATGATAGGTTTTGCCAAAGCTCGAAATTAGAAAACTGCGAGCCGCTAATTCTGGATGCGAGGCCACGCTATGATGGCGCGCGCCGTCATACACCATATGCTCGTAGACCTCATCACTTAGGATTAATGTCGAAGTATTTTTTAGCAAGTCCGCCAAACGATCGAGGTCTGATTTCTGCCAAACCATTCCAGTTGGATTGTGGGGCGTGTTGATAATCAGGAGGCGCGTCTTGGCATGTATTGCTTTGGATAATGCTTCCCATGGAATTTGATAGGAAGCCACTTTCCCATCCTTATCCCGTTTAGCCTCAAGAGAAACCGCAATCACTTTTCCACCAGCCAATTCAATGGATGGTCTATAGCTGTCATATGCCGGTTCAATAATGACTACCTCATCACCAGGGCTCACGCATGCAAGAATGGTGGTCAAAATTCCCTGGGTGCCACCCGCAGTGATGGTGATTTCAGAATCAGGATTGTATTGATGTCCGTATAGTTGTTGAATTTTATTTGCAATCCCCTGACGTAAATTGGGAACCCCAATCATCGGAGGATATTGATTGTGGTCGGCTAGCATCGCCTCATTGACGTCTGCAATCAATTTGCGATCGCAAGGAAAATCTGGAAAGCCTTGACCCAAATTGATGGCTTGATGTTCAGCAGCCAGGGCTGACATTACAGTAAAGATCGTTGTTCCCACCTTGGGAAGGCGACTAGGGAATGTGGGAGGCTTTGGGGTGGAATTCATCTGGTCAAAAAAAGGAGCTAAAAGTGTTCCGTAGGCCTTTTTGGCGAATAATGTGGGCAGTCGCTAGAATGGAAACAATACATATATAAATTGTGCCATGCTGATCGTACTTTCACCCGCTAAATCCTTAGATTACAAGACGCCTGTAAAGGTGAAGGCGCCAACTCTACCGGAGTTTGTTGCCGAGTCTGCCAAGTTAATCGCCGACCTCAAGAAGTTGGCACCCCAGGATGTGGCAAAGCTGATGGGTTTGTCTGATCAGCTGGCAACGCTCAATGTGGGGCGCTACCGAGATTGGTCAAAAAAGTTCACGGAAGAAAACAGCAAGCCTGCTATTTATGCTTTTGATGGCGATGTCTATGATGGGTTTAATGTCAAAACTCTAGATGCCAAGGCAGTCAATTTTGCGCAAGATCATATTCGTATTTTGTCCGGGCTTTATGGTGCCTTGCGACCTTTGGATTTAATGCAAGCCTATCGCTTAGAGATGGGCACCCCATTTAAGAATGCGCGTGGCAAAGACTTATATTCATTTTGGGGCAGTAGAGTAACGAATGCATTGAAAAAGGTTCTCGAAAAACAAAAGAAACCCGTATTACTGAATTTGGCTTCTGAAGAGTATTTCAAAGTATTGCAGCCCAAAGATTTAGATTGCCCAGTAATTTCTCCAGTGTTTCAAGATGCCAAAGATGGTAAATACAAGATTATCTCGTTTTATGCAAAACGTGCACGTGGCCTGATGGCGCGTTATGTTGTAGAAAATCGCATTACCGATCCTGCAGACTTAAAAGGCTTTAATTTGGATGGCTACAAGTACTATGCTGCCGACTCAAAACCAGAAAAACCTGTCTTTAGGCGGGCGGAGAAAAAATAATGGCTGTTCACCGCACTAAACCGTCTCAACGCACTTCGCCAGAAGTAGAAAAGCTGGTAGCCGATGCTATTTCCTTAGCCGCTTCAGGTAGCCAGATTGAGGATCGGTATTGGGAAGAGCGTTTGAATGTGCGCCTAATGCGTTTATTAAAAAGCCAGAATCAGAATGTAATTGATGCTGCTTTGGACCAAACCTTTCGCATTAATACAGTTGCGTTTGAGGTGCTAGCTGATACTGCGGAAACTTTGGCTGAGTCTCTCAAAATGGAACATGAAGGGCAGCAGTGGGATGCATTGTTATTGGCTATGCCAATTGTCGCCCATACTCGTTACCAAATTCCTTCTGGACCTTTGCCTGCCAATATGGTTGAAGCTACTGCTAGTGCTTTGCATAGCGCTATCGCTGCAACAGACACCCGTATCGCGATTATTCCTTGGCTCTATAGCATTGATCAAATGCCACATTCGCACTGCCAAACTCGCGTGTTAACAGAAGCGCTTGCTACTGCCGCAATCTCTGGCAAAGATGTCAAATTAGAGTTACGCAATATGTCAGAAACAATCGCCGTATTGGCTGATCCGCGTTTTATCGTCGCTGCAATTAGTGCGCCTAGTGGTTCCCCAATTTTTAAATGGCAAGAAGAGCCTCCTATTAGACAGGAGCGTGGCGTTAGTTTGATTGGTTGGCAAAACGCAATGCAAGAGCCCATTGCCTCTATGTTGCCTGGCTGTGAATTTGAGTTGCTATTACCTGAGGCTTATTTCACGAACTGCCGACTAGCGGATAAGCATGTTCGCCCACTTAGCATTCGGGCTGCAGTGAACTTCTTAGAAAGCACTTTAGGTATTCTTCCTGCTGGGCTATCGTGTGTCGTGGGTGCTTTTGGTGAGGAGCAGGCGGATGAGTACCGTATTTCCTTTAGTGCAAAAGGCTCATCGGATGTTATGTATGGAGTTATCTGGCCTTTGTATGACCGTGAGAGCGTAGCAAACGATGCGCTAAATGACTTATCTGATGATGAGAGCCCCATCAAAAAGATCTGTGATGCCTTGCATGACGCTGGCGTGGAAGATGTATTCCGTCATGCCATGTTATTTGATCCTGAGCTTTGTGATGACTGTGGTGCGCCACTATTCCCAGATCGATCAGGAGAGGCAGTGCATGCTGAAATGCCTGAAGATACACCAACCCAACAACCTTTATTTCATTAAAGAGAAACAACGAAGCATTCGTAATAAAAATAGACGAAAAAAAGCCGAGGGTCACTCGGCTTTTTATTTGATGCTAATGAAATGATCAGAGAACTTAGTTCTGTACGAACGGCTCTGCTCCGGCGAACAAGTGCGGTAATTTTCCTGCTTTCATTTCCGCTGTTTGACAAAAATCAGCGAGACGTGTTCCAACCTTGATATTGAAAAGCATCGCTTTATTACCTAATACAACTAAATCAAAACCAGAGTTTGTATTTTTGTAACGCAAGCTACCAGGTAGAGAAGTTTGGCGATCTAAATCATAAGTTTTAGATTCCCAAGTCAGGCGAACTTTCTCGGTATTGCCAGTAGTCTTGAACTGCTTGCTTTCGCTGCAAGTCCATGTAATTACTTCTTCATTAGCGCTCGCGTTAGCTGCCCCTGCAAGGCAAGCGATCGCAAGGCTAATGGTGAGAAGAGACTTCTTCATATGCAATATTCCTTAGTAATTTAAGGGAGCAAATGTTTAACACCAGCTTGCTCTTCAAGCAATTCATTGAGGGTGTGAGTCATGCGCTCACGAGAGAACTCATCGATCTCCAAGCCTTCAACCATCTTGTACTCACCGTTTTCGCAAGTTACAGGGAAGCCATAAATCACTTCAGCTGGAATACCGTATTCACCTTTGGATGGAATACCCATAGTGACCCATTTGCCATTTGTGCCAAGTACCCAATCATGAATGTGATCGATTGCCGCATTTGCTGCTGAAGCAGCGGAAGATAGGCCACGTGCATCAATAATCGCTGCACCACGTTTACCAACAGTTGGGATAAATACATCTTTGTTCCACGCAGCATCATTGATAGCGTCTTTTACTGACTTGCCATCAACAGTTGCAAAGCGGTAGTCTGGATACATTGTTGGGCTGTGGTTACCCCAAACAACTAATTTCTCAATACCAGCAACGGGTTTGTTTAACTTGGTTGCCAACTGTGAAAGTGCACGGTTGTGATCGAGGCGCAACATCGCTGTAAAGTTTTTCGCAGGAATATCTGGAGCAGATTTCATTGCGATGTATGCATTGGTGTTTGCTGGATTGCCAACAACCAATACTTTGACTGTTTTCTTAGCAACGGCATTCAATGCTTTACCTTGCGCGGTAAAGATTTGCGCATTAGCAGAGAGCAAGTCTTTGCGCTCCATGCCAGGACCACGTGGGCGTGCGCCAACCAAGAGGGCAACATCAATATCTTTAAACGCGGTTAATGGGTCAGAGTGCGCTGTAACGCCAGCCAGCAATGGGAATGCGCAGTCTTCGAGCTCCATGATCACGCCAGCCAAGGCTTTTTGTGCTTTTTCATCGGGAATTTCGAGCAATTGCAGGATTACAGGCTGATCTTTGCCTAACAGGTCGCCATTGGCGATGCGGAATAGAAGGGAATATCCGATTTGACCGGCTGCACCGGTTACGGCGACACGCATTGGGGCTTTTGCCATTGCTGATAACTCCAGAGGAAGGTTAATTGGGTTGATTAATAAAAACTTTTCTATTATCCATTCAAGTGTATGGACTTTGCCTTTACACTGTCAATGATGTCTTATATAAGACTAGAATTACTCAGAATTTTATCCAATTGATGTCCTTGTGGAGTGAATTTGTCAGAAGTAAATTTGCCTATCGCCTCATTTAGCCCTCTATACGAGCAGATCAAAGCCATGATTTTGGCTAGTCTGCAGGCGGGAGAGTGGCTTCCTGGCGAGGTTATCCCCAGCGAGATGGAGCTTGCGGCTCGATATGCGGTAAGCCAAGGCACAGTTCGCAAGGCAATTGATGAGTTAGCCGCCCAGAATCTACTGGTAAGACGTCAAGGGAAGGGTACCTTTGTTGCCACTCACCAAGAGGATGATTGGCAGTACCGCTTCTTACGCCTAGCTCCTGATTCAGGGGAAAAGTTTCATCTGATTAGTCAATTTTTAGCTTGCGAGCAAACCAAGGCTACAGATTACGTCGCTAATTTGCTTAAATTAAAGGCAGGTGACCCAGTTATTTACATTGATCGTATTCAAACTTTTGCAGGCCAACCCGTTGTTTTTGAAGAGATTTGGCTTCCAGGCAGCCGCTTCAAAGGTTTGGACCTGGATGCTCTTAACGATTGGCATGGCCCAGTCTATGCGCTTTATGAAAGCCAGTACGCAACCCACATGGTTCGGGCGGAAGAAAAGATCAAGGCGGTTTCTGCTGATGAGGATCTTGCTAAACACCTACAAATTGCAGTCGGCGCCCCTTTGCTCTCGGTAGAGCGGGTTGCATTTACCTACGGGAATAAACCAGTAGAAATTCGGCACGCAAGATACGACACTTCTGAGCAGCATTACGAGAATCGCTTGAACTGAACTTATCCGTAAAACCCCTTTTTAACCCTTATAAACCCTTAAAAGCCCCCACCATACCCAAGGTTTCCAATAGAATATGTTGCGACACAACAAAATCAAACTGAACCTCCACCGAAAGATAGAGATTGCCCATGGTTGATGCACAGCAAAACGTAAAAAAAGATAGACCGGTTTATCGAAATATTGGTCTAGCCCAGTTGGTGAAATACCGCCTTCCTTGGGCAGGTAAAGTTTCCATTCTTCACCGTATTAGCGGAGCAGTTTTGTTCCTCTTATTGCCGTTTATTTTGTATCTCTTTGATCAAAGTCTTGCTTCTGAATTGAGCTACCAAAAATTCCAAGCAGTCACAGGCAATATCTTGGTAAAAATTATTTGCTTGGGTTTGATCTGGTGTTTCTTGCACCACTTCTGCGCTGGCATTCGTTACCTCTTGCTCGATCTTGAGATCGGAGTAGAGAAGTCTGAGTCTAATCGTTCAGCAATCATTGTCTTGGTTGTTGGCTTGGCTTTGACTGCGGTAGTTGGTCTTAAATTATTCGGCTTGTATTAAGCGTTTCTTCATTAAGGAAATTTCATGCCTATCTATCAAATTGGACCAAAGCGCTTAGTAGTAGGCGCGCATTACGGCCTCAAAGAATGGATTATTCAACGCGTTACTGCAATCGTGATGGTGGTATTCACCGTTGTATTGCTCGTGGATTATTGCGTTACCGGCAGCGCTACATACGAGGGCTGGTCTGGCCTGTTTAGCAATCAGCTAATGAAGCTGTTAACACTTTTGGCTTTGTTTAGTCTTTTCTATCACGCATGGATTGGTGTGCGCGATATTTGGATGGACTACATCAAGCCAGTTGGTATTCGTTTGACACTTCAAGTGTTGACTGTTTTGTATCTCGTAGCGTGTGCGGCATATGCCGTTCAAATTTTGTGGAAAGTGTAATTCGATGACTGCAATTCAAAAATCATTGCCACGCCGCCGTTTTGATGCGGTGATTGTTGGTGCGGGTGGTTCAGGTATGCGTGCTTCATTGCAGTTAGCAGAAGCTGGCTTGAATGTTGCTGTATTAAGCAAGGTATTCCCAACACGTTCACATACAGTTGCAGCGCAGGGTGGTATCGGCGCTTCTCTAGGCAATATGAGTGAAGACAATTGGCACTATCACTTTTACGACACTATCAAAGGTTCTGACTGGTTAGGTGACCAAGACGTAATCGAATTTATGTGTCGCGAAGCTCCAAAAGTGGTTTATGAGTTAGAGCACTTTGGTATGCCGTTTGACCGCAATCCTGATGGCACGATTTATCAGCGTCCGTTCGGTGGCCACACAGCAAACTATGGCGAGAAGCCAGTGCAGCGTGCCTGTGCTGCTGCAGACCGTACTGGCCATGCAATGTTGCACACCCTGTACCAACGTAATGTCCGCGCGAAGACTAACTTCTTCGTGGAGTGGTTAGCGCTTGACCTCATTCGTGATGATGAGGGCGATGTAGTCGGTGTAACCGCTCTCGAAATGGAAACTGGTCAGGTTTATATCTTGGAAGCCAAGATTGTGATGTTGGCTACTGGTGGTGCGGGTCGTATTTGGGACGCATCTACTAATGCGTTTATTAACACTGGCGACGGTATGGGTCTTGCAGCGCGTGCAGGTATTCCATTGGAGGATATGGAGTTCTGGCAATTCCACCCAACTGGCGTAGCTGGTGCGGGTGTGTTGTTGACAGAAGGTTGCCGTGGTGAAGGCGGTATTTTGCGTAACAAGGATGGCGAGCGTTTCATGGAACGCTATGCACCAACCCTGAAAGATTTGGCTCCGCGTGACTTTGTATCGCGCTCGATGGACCAAGAGATTAAAGAAGGGCGCGGTTGTGGTCCGAATGGCGATTATGTTGTGCTTGATTTGACGCACATTGGCGCTGATACGATCATGAAGCGTTTGCCTTCCGTATATGAGATTGGTATTAACTTTGCGAACGTTGACGTAACCAAAGAGCCAATTCCTGTTGTGCCAACTATTCACTATCAGATGGGTGGCATTCCAACCAACATCAATGGTCAAGTAGTTGTGCCAGCTAATGGTAAGCACAATGAAGTGATTAATGGCTTGTATGCAATTGGTGAGTGCTCATGTGTTTCAGTGCACGGCGCAAACCGTTTGGGAACAAACTCACTGCTCGACCTCTTGGTATTTGGTCGCGCAGCTGGCAATCACATCGTGAGTCTGGATCTCAAGAATCGTGAGTTCAAGCCATTGCCTAAGAATGCTGGTCAGCAAACAATGGAGCGTATTGCGAAGTTGGATAGCTCTACTTCTGGCGAGTATGCACAGGACGTTGCTAACGATATTCGTAAGTGCATGCAGAAATATGCAGGCGTGTTCCGTAACCAAGAGCTGATGGATGAAGGTGTTCGTCAAATGGCGAAGTTGACAGAGCGCGCTAAGCACTTGTGGGTTAAAGATAAGTCTGAGATTTTCAATACCGCGCGTATCGAAGCTTTGGAAGTTGCCAACTTGGTTGAGACTGCAAACGCAACGATGACCTCGGCGGCGGCTCGTAAAGAAAGCCGTGGTGCTCACTCTCATGATGATCACCCACATCGTGATGACGACAACTGGATGAAGCACACTCTTTGGTACAGCGAAGGTAACCGTTTGGACTACAAACCAGTTCAGCTAAAACCATTGACTGTTGATTCAGTTCCTCCAAAAGAACGTACTTTCTAAGCAAGAGAGATAGAAGATGAGCGATACCCGTATATTTGAAATCTACCGTTACGACCCAGATGTCGATGCAGCTCCACGCATGCAGCGTTATGAGTTAGAGCTGACTGGTGAGCGCATGTTGTTAGATGCTTTGATTTCTTTGAAGAAACAAGACGAATCTATTTCATATCGTCGCTCATGCCGTGAAGGCGTGTGCGGTTCAGACGCAATGAACATTAACGGTAAGAATGGTTTAGCTTGCTTGACCAATATGTTGACTTTGCCTAAGGTTATTACTTTGCGCCCATTACCTGGTTTGCCAGTTGTGCGCGATTTGATCGTCGACATGACTTTGTTCTTTAAGCAATACTTGTCGATCAAGCCTTACTTGGTAAATGACAATCCACCCCCAGAAAAAGAGCGTCTTCAGAGTCCTGAAGAGCGTGAAGAGTTAAATGGCTTGTATGAGTGCATCTTGTGCGCATCTTGCTCAACTTCATGCCCATCTTTCTGGTGGAATCCAGATAAGTTTGTAGGTCCGGCTGGTTTATTGCAGGCATATCGCTTTATTGCTGATAGTCGTGATGAGGAGACCTCTAAGCGTTTGGATAATCTTGAGGATCCGTACCGTTTATTCCGTTGCCACACCATCATGAATTGCGTGGATGTATGTCCTAAGCATTTGAATCCAACGAAGGCGATTGGCAAGATTAAGGAGTTGATGGTTCGTAGGGCAGTATGACCCTCGGAAATGCAGAGTTTTATCGTTTAAAGAGTGATGCCCGCAGGGGGTTGCTTGAGAATGATTTAATTCTGCAACGTTTCTTTGCTCGTTACGGCGATCAGTTAAGCGTGGAAGATGGAAAAGTATTAAGCCAGTTATTGGCCTTGGATGACAACGATTTGATGGATTTATTGATCGCTCGAAAAGATTCTGTGGCTGAATTGGAAAAGGAGATGCAGTCCGACTCCTTTAAAAAGGTATTACAAAGGCTGAGAGAGAAATAACTCAGTATGTAGTCGCAGTAGTAGTGCAAGCGTGTGATCGAATAGTGAAGTAATCATAATTTTGAATGACTAAGGATTAGAAATGATTGAATCGGACATCAAGGCAAAACTCTCGTTTTCGGATGGCACCCCAGATATTGATCTGCCAATTTACAAAGGGACTGTTGGTCCGGATGTAATCGACATTCGTAAGCTTTATGGTCAGACCGGTAAGTTCACTTACGATTCCGGCTTCCTTTCTACTGCGTCATGCAATAGCAAAATTACCTACATTGACGGCGATAAGGGTGAGTTGCTTTATCGTGGATACCCAATTGAGGATTTGGCAGGCAAGTGCGACTTCTTGGAGGTTTGCTACCTCTTGATCAATGGCGAACTGCCAAATGGTAAAGAGAAGAAAGACTTTGAAAACATGGTCATGCACCACACCATGGTTCATGAACAGATGCAATTCTTCTTGCGAGGCTTCCGTCGTGATGCCCACCCAATGTCTGTATTGACTGGCTTGGTTGGTGCGATGGCTGCTTTCTACCATGATGAAATCGACTATAGCGATCCATATGCGCGTGAAGTGGCGCAAATTCGCTTGATTGCGAAGATGCCAACTTTGGTAGCGATGGCATATAAATATTCAGTTGGACAACCGTTTATCTACCCAGATAACTCTTTGTCTTACACAGCAAACTTTATGCGCATGATGTTCGCAACGCCATGCGAGGAGTACAAGGTAAACCCAGTATTGGTCCGCGCTTTGGATCGCATCTTTACATTGCATGCAGACCATGAGCAAAATGCTTCAACTTCAACTGTACGCTTGTGCGGTTCCTCAGGCACTAATCCATTTGCCGCGATTTCTGCTGGTATCGCTTGCTTATGGGGTCCTGCACACGGAGGCGCAAACGAAGCTTGCTTGCAAATGCTGAATGAAATTCAAGCTAAGGGTGGCGTTGATAAGATTCATGAATTCATCGCGCAAGTAAAAGATAAGAATTCAGGCGTTCGCTTGATGGGCTTTGGTCACCGTGTATATAAGAACTTCGATCCACGCGCTAAATTGATGCGTGAAACTTGCTATGAAGTATTGAGCGAACTTGGTTTGCAAGATGATCCATTGTTCAAGCTAGCAATGACTCTTGAGAAGATTGCGTTGGAAGACGACTACTTTGTAAGCCGTAAGCTCTATCCAAACGTTGACTTCTATTCTGGTATCGTTCAGCGCGCACTTGGCATTCCAACTGAAATGTTCACTTGTATCTTTGCTTTGGCAAGAACGGTGGGCTGGATTGCTCAGTGGGAAGAGATGATTACTGATCCTGAGTATAAGATCGGACGTCCACGTCAGCTGTACGTTGGCGAAACTTCACGCAAGGTTCCAGATATTTCTGCTCGTAAATAAAGGTTTTAAGGTCTCTCATGTCTCGTACGCTTTATGACAAATTGTGGGATGACCACGTTGTTTACTCTGAAGAGGATGGCACAGCCACGATCTATATTGATCGTCAATTGCTGCACGAGGTAACCAGCCCTCAGGCATTTGAAGGTCTGAATCTGGCTGGCCGTCCTGTTTGGCGCATCTCTGCCAACTTGGCTGTTTCTGATCACAATGTGCCAACGACTGATCGGAGTCAAGGAATTACTGATCCTATTTCCAAGTTGCAAGTAGATACTTTGGATCAAAACTGTGACGCATTTGGGATCACCCAATACAAGATGAATGATACCCGCCAGGGTATTGTTCATGTGATTGGGCCAGAGCAGGGCGCAACTTTGCCGGGAATGACGGTGGTATGCGGTGATTCGCATACAAGCACGCATGGTGCATTTGGTGCCTTAGCGTTTGGTATTGGCACATCGGAGGTCGAGCACGTTCTCGCTACACAAACATTGCTTATGAAAAAGAGCAAGAATATGTTGGTGCGCGTAGATGGTCGCTTACAACCAGGTGCTACTGCAAAAGATATCGTCTTAGCTGTGATTGGCAAGATTGGTACAGCTGGTGGCACGGGTTACACCATTGAATTTGCAGGTGAAGCTATTCGTAATCTCTCTATGGAAGGTCGGATGACCATCTGCAATATGGCAATTGAAGCGGGTGCTCGTTCCGGTTTGGTTGCCGTAGATGAGACAACGATTGAATATATTCAAGGTCGTCCTTATGCGCCTAAGGGACCTGCCTTATTGCAAGCTTTGCAATATTGGAGAACCTTGCACTCAGATGCTGATGCAAAATTCGATGCGGTTGTTGAGTTGCGTGCCGAAGAGATTGCTCCGCAAGTAACTTGGGGTACATCGCCAGAGATGGTTCTCTCTATTAGCGATCGTGTTCCAGACCCAGAAAAAGAGCGCGACCCTAATAAACGTTCAGCGATTGAACGTGCTTTGGAATATATGGATCTCACTCCAAATACACCGCTGAGTAGTATCTCAGTTGATAAAGTGTTTATTGGTTCATGCACCAATAGTCGTATTGAAGATATTCGTGCTGCTGCAAAAGTGGTTGATCGTATTGGCAAAAAAGTAGCGCCCAATATCAAGCTTGCATTAGTTGTTCCAGGTTCTGGTTTGGTAAAAGCTCAAGCAGAGCGCGAAGGCTTGGATCGTATTTTTAAGGCCGCTGGATTTGAGTGGCGTGAGCCTGGGTGTTCAATGTGCTTGGCAATGAATGCTGACCGCCTTGAGCCAGGAGAGCGTTGTGCATCAACCTCTAATCGTAACTTTGAAGGTCGCCAAGGTAATGGTGGCCGTACTCACTTAGTGAGTCCTGCAATGGCTGCAGCTGCAGCTATTGAAGGTCACTTTGTAGATGTTCGTAAGATTTCTTAAGGGTAATTCAATGAAATTTTCTCCAGTTTCCTTAATTGCTAGATTGGCTATTGTTGGAATCATTGGGTTGGTGATTGCAGCTTGCACTAGCACCCTCGAGGGTATGGGAAAAGATTTGCAAACCATGGGTAATGCGATGGGTGGCTCTGGCGCAAATACAACTCAACAAAATCAATCTCAGACTCAGGGTAAAGATGTCGTTGTTACTCCTGTGAAGTAAAAAGATTTAGATTAAATATTTAGCGAAGTTAGAATCATGGAAAAATTTACGGTATACAAAGGACTAGTTGCTCCGCTCAATCGTGAGAATGTGGATACCGACGCAATTATTCCGAAACAGTTTTTAAAGTCGATTAAGAAAACTGGCTTTGGCCAAAACTTATTTGATGAGTGGCGTTATCTTGATCATGGTGAACCTGGCCAAGATTGCAGCAAACGTCCCGTGAATCCCGATTTTGTTCTAAATCAGCCGCGCTACAAAGGTGCTGGCATTTTGTTAGCACGCAAGAACTTTGGCTGCGGTAGCTCTCGCGAACATGCTCCTTGGGCTTTGGATCAATTCGGCTTTAGAGCGCTTATTGCGCCTAGCTATGCAGATATTTTCTATAACAACTGCTTTAAGAATGGTCTTTTGCCTATCGTTTTGAGCGAGATTCAAGTGGACCATCTCTTTAATGAGACCATGGCTTTTAGTGGATATCAGCTCACAATTGACTTGGAAGCACAGCAGGTCATTACCCCTGATGGCACCGCCTATAGCTTTGAGGTAGCTCCATTTAGAAAATATTGCCTCCTGAACGGTTTGGACGATATTGGCTTAACTCTGCGCCATGCAGATAAAATTAAGGCTTTTGAAGCTGAGCGCATTTTGAAGATGCCTTGGCTGGCAACCCAGTTGCCATAATTTATTGATTTAAAGGCCTGTTCATGAAAATTGCAGTTCTCCCGGGCGATGGGATCGGCCCGGAAATCGTTGCTCAAGCCGTTCGCGTTCTCAAAGCGCTCGGCCCAAAGTTTGATCTGGAAGAAGCTCCTGTAGGTGGTGCTGCCTATGATGTAGCTGGACATCCTTTGCCGCCAGCCACGCTTGAGTTAGCTAAGAAGGCTGATGCGATTTTATTTGGCGCAGTTGGTGATTGGAAATATGACTCACTCGCACGTGAATTACGTCCCGAACAAGCGATCTTAGGTTTGCGCAAACATCTGGAGTTGTTCGCTAACTTTAGGCCTGCGATTTGCTATCCAGAATTGACTGCGGCTTCTAGCCTGAAACCAGAAATTATTGGCGGTCTCGATATTCTGATTGTGCGTGAGCTCAATGGCGATATTTACTTCGGTCAGCCACGCGGTATTCGTTCTTCTGAGTTACCTTTGTTTAAAGGGGCGCGTGAGGGCTTTGACACAATGCACTATAGCGAGCCTGAAGTAGAGCGTATTGGACGCGTTGCATTTGAAGCGGCGCAAAAACGTGGCAAGAAGGTATGTAGTGTTGATAAGGCAAATGTGCTGGAAACATCCCAGTTGTGGCGCGAAGTCATGATTCGGGTATCAAAAGATTATCCAGATGTAGAGCTTTCTCATATGTATGTAGATAACGCCGCAATGCAGCTCGTGAAAGCACCAAAAGCATTTGATGTTGTTGTGACCGGCAATATTTTTGGTGACATATTGTCAGATGAGGCAGCCATGTTGACAGGTTCAATCGGTATGTTGCCTTCTGCATCTTTAGATAAGAACAACAAGGGTTTGTATGAGCCTAGTCATGGTTCCGCTCCCGATATCGCTGGCAAAGGAATCGCAAATCCTTTGGCAACGATTTTGTCTGCAGCCATGATGTTGCGTTATTCATTAGGAATGCCTCCTGATGCAGATCGTATTGAGAAAGCGGTTCAGAAAGTATTGGCGCAAGGTTTACGTACTGCGGATATCTACACTGAGGGCACGAAAAAAGTGTCAACGGCAGAGATGGGTGATGCAGTAGTAGCGGCATTAGGATAAGCGGTTAACTGGAAATAACAACGGAGCAGTTCGAAAGTAATCACATTCACTAAATAGTTGATGATCATGGCAAATACAAAAACACCTTTGGTAGGTTTAGTTGGCTGGCGTGGAATGGTTGGTAGCGTTCTGATGGAGCGTATGCTTGCTGAAAAAGATTTCGATCTAATCGAACCAGTTTTTTTTAGCACCAGTCAAGCTGGTGGAGAAGTTCCGTTATTGAATGGTCAAAAAGTAACTAAGAGTGAAAGCACCCTTCAAGATGCGAATGACATTAAGGCATTGGCTCGTTGCGACATTATTCTGACTTGTCAGGGCGGTGATTACACCAATGAAATTTTCCCTAAGCTGCGCGCTGCAGGCTGGAAAGGCCATTGGATTGATGCTGCTAGCGCATTGCGCATGAAAGATGATGCGGTATTAATCTTGGATCCGGTAAATCGACCTGTAATTGATAAAGCCTTAGCTGCTGGTGGCAAGAACTGGATTGGAAGCAACTGCACAGTAAGCTTGATGATGATGGCTATGGGTGGTCTCGTTAAGGCGGATATGGTTGAGTGGATTAGTGCCATGACATATCAGGCCGCTTCTGGCGCCGGTGCGCAGAATATGCGCGAGTTGCTTTTGCAAATGGGCGCACTGCGTGATAGCGTTGCCGCCGAATTAGCCGATCCTTCTTCATGGATCTTGGATATCGATCGCAAGGTAACTGAAACATTGCGCTCTGCGGATTTTCCGAAAAAGAATTTCCGTAATACCGCTTTAGCTGGCAGCTTAATTCCATGGATCGATGTGCCTGTAGAAAACGGCCAAACTAAAGAAGAGTGGAAAGGCGGTGCTGAGTTTAATAAGATTCTTGGCCGTCCCGCATTCCGCACTCCGGGCAGTATTCCTATTGATGGCTTATGTGTTCGTGTCGGCGCAATGCGTTGCCACTCACAAGGCCTCACAGTAAAGCTGAAGAAAGATATTCCACTCAAAGAAATCGAAACCATTTTGGCGAATGACAATCAATGGGTGAAAGTCGTTCCCAATGATCGCGAAACTACTGAGCGTGATTTATCGCCTGCAGCGGTGAGCGGCACTTTAACAGTCCCTATTGGACGCCTCCATAAATTGGCAATGGGACCCGAGTACCTTGGCGCATTTACGGTTGGCGACCAGTTGTTGTGGGGTGCGGCTGAACCTTTGCGCCGCATGCTTCGCATTTTGCTAGAAAATTAATTACGTTAATGTCGCACAAGACTCAAATTGGCTTTCTAAAAGCACTTTGCTTTGTATGGCTCGGTTGGGCCTCTTCAGCATGGGCGGTCTCTTTTGGGTCGCCTCAGTTGCAATCTCGTCCCGGTGAGCCACTGCGCGTTGAGATTCCGATTCGGATCAATGCAGATGAGCTGAGTGCTTTAGAGTCTTTAAAGGTGATGCTGCCTAATCAAGTTGTCTATGAGCGCACTGGCGCTTCGCAAAAAATATTGGATTTAAATCCGCAGGCGATGGTCTACCGAAATCGCCAAGAACAATTGATGGTCTTAGTAGAGACAGTCAATTCTGTACCGATTACAGATGATCCATTTTTGGATGTGCTAGTAAATCTCTCATGGTCTAGCGGTAGCATTACAAAGACGTTCACCTTGTTAGTGGGTGATGCGCAGAAGGTGCTTGTAAAGCCTGGCCAAACCCTATCCGAAATAGCTGCTTTGATGACTCCACAATTGGAAGGGGCAACACTTGATCAAACCATCATGGCGTTATACAAGGCTAATCCAGATGCATTTGCCAGTGGTAGCATCAACCGCTTAGCCGCAGGTACTGAGCTTAATAGACCTAGTCAAGCGCTGTTGCGTTCGATCAGCCCTGCAGAAGCAAATCAATTTGTAGCGCAAGCAAATGAAGAGTGGCGTTCTGAGCATGAAGCTAAAACAGGTCAAAGCGGTGATAAATCTCTTGCGAATAAGTCAGCGGATACATCCGCCCAGGATCGTCTGAAGATTGGGTCTAGCGCTGAAGGTAGTGACCAAGAGCGTCTCTATGCCGAAAATCTAGTTGCCCAAGAGAAAGAATTAGAGCTAGCCAAAGTGCGCGTGGCTGAGTTGGAGAAAAATATTGCTGACTTGCAACACTTGCTTGATAGATCTAAAGAGAAAAAAGCGGTCGATAATAATTTTGCTTTTGGTGGATTTAGATTGACCATTTTAGCTATTGCTCTGATAGTTCTTGCTGGATTATTGTTGTGGGGATTGGCTCGTCACGCTCGTCGTTCTGAAAGCCCAATACATGAGGGGATCGAGCCTCCTATTTCATCACCAGCTCAAGCGAATACTAGCTCATCAGCATTTGAAATACCTGAACGTGCAAAAGCCTTATTTGCGGGAATTGATTTGGATTTATCAAAACCTGTAGCACCTGTTCAGCAAAGCTCAGAGAAATTATTAGAGCCAATCTCAAATCCTTTGGCTGACACATTGCGTGTCAAGCTCAATCTTGCACGTGCTTACATTACCATTGAGGATTTTTCTGCCGCCAAGAAATCACTTGAGGAAGTATTGCAAGTGAGTAATACAGTTGATCCGGCAATTACGATTGAAGCCCAGGGCTTGTTGTCGGAACTTGCACATCGTCAATCCTAAGACGGGCAATGCGAATCGCGCTGGGTCTTCAATACGACGGTAGCCCGTATTCAGGCTGGCAGCTTCAGCCTAAGCACGCCACCATTCAGGGCGAACTCGAAAAGGCAATCGCTGGATTTATTGGGGAGGCGGCTAGCAAAGATGGGCCTATTCAAACGATTACGGCAGGTAGAACAGATGCTGGTGTTCACGCTTTAGGTCAGGTAGTGCATTTTGATACACACGTGGAACGTGAGATGTTCTCTTGGGTGAGGGGGGTTAACTCCTATTTGCCAAAGTCGATTGTGGTGAACTGGGCTACCGAAGTCTCGGAAGAATTTAGTGCGCGCTTTAGCGCAAGCGAGCGCACGTACATCTATGCATTGCATGCAGGTCCGTGCAGTTCGCCGATGATGAATGAGAGAGCGGGTTATGTGATGTTGCCTCCCGATATATGGTTTGATGTTGATGCGATGCGTGAAGCTGCGACTTGTCTTATCGGTGAGCATGATTTCAGCTCGTTTAGATCATCAGAGTGTCAAAGTAAAACGCCGGTTAAAACGATGTATTCCATTGACATCGTCTCTGAAGAACCCTGGCTGTATTTCAAAATACGCGGTAATGCTTTTTTGCACCATATGGTCCGTAATTTAGTTGGCTCATTTTTGATGATTGGTCGAGGAAAAAGAAAGCCTGAGTGGATGGCAGAAGTGCTAGCCGCAAAAGATCGTCAAATGGCAGCCCCCACATTTATGCCGGATGGGCTGTATTTAGCCAAAATTACCTATCCCGAGGAGTTTGGTATCCCAAGCCCTTGGTTGAAAAACTCTTGGCTGCCAGACAGCTTGATTGGGGCTTAAGCCTTATCATTGACCCATGGGCTTACTGACATACTCACCTGGTCGCACAAGGGTCAAAATCTGTGGTTTACGCACCTCAGCTGATATTGATGCAGCGGTCAGTGCAGGCGTAGATGCCGTCGGCTTTGTGTTTTACCCACCTAGTGTACGTGCCGTAACCCCCAATATTGCCGCCCAGCTTATTGCTCGGCTTCCTGCTGGAATAGATGCGGTTGGCTTGCTGGTTAATGCTACTGACGAGGAAATTGCAGCTATTCGTGCAGCCGCTCCAATTACCCTTTGGCAGTTTCATGGCGATGAGACGCCGGAAAGATGCGCCCAAATAGCCCAAAACGAGCCTTGGATGAAGGCTGCACGCATTGGGAAGCAGTTCGCATTTGACGATTTTTCCCTACAATATAGGGATGCAGACGCTTTTCTGCTGGACGCCCTAGTAGAGGGCTACGGTGGCGGAGGCGTTCCTTTTGATTGGCAGGGGATTCCACAGACATGGGTAAGCGAAAACGCGCCTCGGGTCGTTTTGAGTGGTGGATTGAACGCGCACAACGTGGGCGAGGCGATTGCTCGCCTTCATCCTTGTGCGGTTGACGTCAGTAGTGGCGTTGAAAGCAGCAAGGGTGTCAAAGATGCCGCGCTCATGACTCAATTTGTTAAGGCTGTGCGCGCTGCTGATGCTAAAACATCTCCCCAATAGATTGCTGTAAATAAATCAAAAGAGGTAAATATGTACGACAAGCCAGATGCTCGAGGACACTTCGGTCCTTATGGTGGTGTGTTCGTTTCCGAGACATTGATGTATGCGTTAGATGAGCTTAAAGAAGCTTATGCAAAGTATCAGCATGATCCCGAATTTCTGGAAGAGTTTCATTACGAGTTAAAACACTTCGTTGGCCGTCCTTCTCCCATCTATCACGCAAAGCGTTGGAGTGAAATGTTGGGTGGTGCGCAAATTTATCTCAAGCGTGAAGACTTAAACCATACAGGCGCCCACAAAATTAATAATGTGATTGGCCAAGCAATGCTGGCAAAGCGCATGGGTAAACCACGCATTATT
The DNA here is from genome assembly GCF_040409805.1 of Polynucleobacter sp. MWH-UH23A. NCBI lineage: Bacteria > Pseudomonadati > Pseudomonadota > Betaproteobacteria > Burkholderiales > Burkholderiaceae > Polynucleobacter > Polynucleobacter sp. MWH-UH23A. The sequence continues at coordinate 1,210,327 of NZ_CP099572.1, read as the reverse complement.
GCCGAAACAGGCGCAGGGCAGCATGGTGTTGCGACTGCAACAATTTGCGCTCGTTTTGGCTTAGATTGCACTGTTTATCAGGGCTCCGTTGACGTAGCGCGCCAAGCGCAAAATGTCTTCCGTATGAAATTGCTGGGAGCCAAAGTTGTACCGGTAGAGTCTGGCACCAAAACTTTAAAAGACGCACTGAATGAAGCTATGCGCGACTGGGTTACCAATGTTGATAACACCTTCTACATTATTGGCACAGTAGCAGGACCCCATCCTTATCCAATGATGGTACGCGATTTTCAAAGTGTCATTGGTGAAGAGTGCAAGGTACAAATGCCAGAGATGACCGGCAACCAACCTGATTACGTTTTGGCATGCGTGGGTGGTGGTTCAAATGCAATGGGTATTTTTTATCCCTACATCGATGTACCCAACGTCAAATTAATTGGTGTTGAAGCAGCAGGGCATGGCTTGACCAGCGGCTTGCATTCTGCAGCTCTTTGCGTTGGTAAGCCTGGTGTTCTGCATGGTAATCGCACCTACTTATTGCAAGATGAGAACGGTCAAATTTCTGAGACGCACTCTGTATCTGCTGGTATGGACTATCCAGGTGTTGGTCCTGAACATGCTTGGTTGAAGGACTCAGGGCGTGCTGATTATGTTGCAATCACCGATGAAGAGGCTTTACAGGCTTTCCATGATTGCTGCCGTATTGAGGGGATCATTCCTGCTTTGGAATCCTCCCATGCTATTGCACATGCTTGCAAGCTAGCTAAAACACTACCAAAAGATAAGACTATCTTAGTAAACCTATCCGGTCGCGGTGATAAGGATATGCATACTGTGGCACAGGCAACTGGCTCTGAAGGTTAATGGCTAAGGTCAATACAAGCAAAAACAAAAAAAGAAAAACAAAAAGAAAAAAAGAAACTTCCTTATGTCAAAAATTACCGCATTATTTAAAGAGCTTAAAGCCACAGGCAAAAAAGGATTGATTCCTTTTATTACGGCGGGTGACCCAGATCCAAAACTGACTGTCGAACTCATGCATGCATTGGTGCGTGGTGGATCGAGCGTAATCGAGTTAGGCGTGCCATTTTCTGATCCAATGGCAGATGGTCCTGTGATCCAAAGATCATCTGAACGTGCGTTAGCACAAGGTGTGTCATTGCACTCATGCTTGGAAATGGTTAAAGAATTTCGTAAGACGGATACAAAGACTCCGGTGGTGTTGATGGGTTATGCCAATCCAGTTGAGCAAATGGGCTCTGAGCGATTTGCGAGCGAGGCAAAAGCAGCCGGTGTGGATGGTGTATTAGTAGTTGACTACCCACCGGAGGAGTGCGTAGATTTTGCTGCACGTATGCGGGCAGCGGGTATCGACCCCATCTTTTTGTTGGCACCAACTTCCTCTCATGATCGCATTAAAGAGGCTGCAAAAATCGCTTCAGGCTACATTTATTACGTATCAATGCGCGGAGTTACTGGAGCATCCCATCTGAATACCCAAGATGTGGCTAGTATCCTTCCTAAAATTCGCGGGGAAACCGATATTCCGATCGCAGTGGGCTTTGGTATTAGCGATGCTGCCAGTGCCAAGGCTGTATCCGCTAGCGCCGATGCTGTAGTGATCGGCAGCCGCATTATTCGCTTATTGGAGGATGCACCCCATGGTCAGGCGGTACAATCACTAGAAACCTTTATTCGTGAGATTCGCGACGCATTGGATAGCTAAAACTGATGAGCTGGATAGATAAATTACTCCCACCCCAAATTCAACATACTGATCCAGCGAATCGCAAATCGGTACCAGAGGGACTATGGGTTAAGTGTCCGAGTTGTGAGACCGTTCTTTACAGTACAGACATTGAAGCAAATTTATCGGTTTGCCCAAAATGTAGTCACCACATGCGGATCGGTGCGCGTCAGCGTTTAAATAGTTTGTTTGACGAAAAGGGTCGCTATGAAATCGGAGCTGATATCTATCCAACCGATCCCTTGAAATTTAGGGACTCCAAAAAGTACCCTGATCGCATTAAAGAAGCAAATGATGCATCCGGTGAAACTGAGGCCTTGATTGTGATGGGTGGCAAGATTGAGAGCATTCCAGTTGTAGCTGCTTGTTTTGAGTTCCAGTACATGGGCGGATCAATGGGCTCCGTTGTTGGCGAGCGCTTTGCGCGTGGAGTTCAAGAGGCTATCAATAAGAAGTGTGCGTTTATATGTATTACTGCAACGGGCGGCGCTCGTATGCAAGAGAGCTTGTTGTCACTTTTCCAGATGGCAAAGACAAATTCAATGTTGACTTTGCTATCTAAAAAAGGTTTGCCTTATATCAGCGTATTGACTGATCCCACTATGGGCGGAATCTCAGCTAGTTTTGCATTCATGGGCGATGTTGTCATGGCTGAACCAAAAGCATTGATTGGATTTGCTGGGCCGCGCGTCATCGAGCAAACTGTTCGCGAAAAATTACCTGAAGGATTTCAGCGTTCAGAGTTTTTAATGCAAAAGGGTGGAATCGACATGATCGTCGACCGTCGACAAATGCGTGGCGAGATTGCGCGTTTGCTGGCCTTATTGCAAAAACTTCCAGAGCCTGCGATTGCGGGTGGCTCAGCCGTTTAAGCGCTTGAGCACCGCGCATCAAAACCCAATTCTTTTTAATAGCCTCGAGGCTTGGCTTGGCCACCTTGAAACTGCTCACCCAGTCGGTATCGATATGGGGCTTGAGCGCATTAATCGCGTTAAGGCTGCATTAGATCTCCATTTTGATTGTCCAGTAATTACGGTCGCAGGCACAAATGGCAAAGGCTCGACATGTGCCTATCTCGAAAGCATCTTACTTGCCTCGGGTTATCGTGTGGGTTGCCATACTTCACCCCATCTTCTGGTATTTAATGAGCGCGCCCGCATTAATGGCGAAGAAGTCAAAGATGCGCTCTTACTTGAGAGTTTCGCCGCTGTTGAAAATGCGCGTGTTAGCTTGGTTGATGCGCCAACGCTCACTTATTTTGAGTTCACGACTTTGGCAATCATGTATTTATTCTCAAAGTCGAACTTAGATGCGGTGGTGCTAGAGGTGGGCATGGGCGGTCGTTTGGATGCGGTCAATATTGTTGACGCTGATTGCGCTATTGTCACTAGCATTGATATTGACCATGCCGATTTCTTGGGTGGTACACGCGAAGCAATTGGTCTGGAGAAGGCAGGGATTTTTCGTCCAGGGCATACCGCTGTCTGTGGGGACCCAGTGCCGCCAGAATCCTTAATTGATTATGCTGAGAAATTGGGTTGTGATCTTTGGTTGCAAGGTCGAGATTACAACTTCCAAGGCGATAAGCAACAGTGGGGTTGGGCAGGACGTGGAAAACGTTTCAGCGGTTTGGGTTATCCAGCCTTGCGGGGTGCAAATCAAATCCTGAACGCATCCGCAGTAATAGCGGCGTTAATGGCCTTGCATCAGCGCTTGCCTGTAAGCGCCCAAGATATACGTAACGGTTTTGCGATGGTAGAGCTCCCTGGCCGTTTTCAGGTTCTTCCGGGACAGCCAACAGTTGTGCTAGATGTGGCTCATAACCCTCATGCAGCAGCTACTTTGGGGCAGGGTTTGGATAAGATGGGTTATCACCCGTACACTTATGCCATTTTTGGCGCCATGGCGGACAAAGATATCGAAGGGGTTATTAAGCCCCTCCTGAATATCGTAGATTTTTGGTTTTGCACGGATTTGCCAACCTCTAGGGCAGCGTCCGCAAAAGCCTTAGCTCAGAAGCTCGAATCCATGGGGGTCAAGCCTAAAAATGGGGCTGACGGGGGGATTGAAATCTTCGAAAATCCCGCTTTAGCGTATCAAAAAGCGCTATCTCAGGCGCGTGAGGGTGATAGAATTGTGATCTTCGGATCCTTCTATACCGTTGCAGGCGTAATGGCTTATCGAAACAACCAGGCGCATTGATCCATGATTCGTTTACCAAGCTTTTTTAAGCGAAAAACTCAGTCTGATGACCTTGAAGCAGGGTCTGTGGGGCGTCGCTCCACCAAAAGAGCTGCGCCTCGCGCATTCCAACGCGCCTTAGAGTCTGAAGAACTCGCTCTTACCGAAGATCCTGAACAACAACGTGCTCGTCATCGCTTAATCGGCGCAACCGTTTTGGTGTTGATTGCAGTGGTCGGACTCCCGCGTATTTTGGATAACAAACCTAAGGCTGTTAGTAATGACATCGCAGTCAATATTGTGACGAGTTTGCCAACCCCGGTTCCTGACCCAAAGCCTGAACCAAAAGCGGAAGAAAAAGCGAGAGTAGAAACAAAACAAGAGGTACCAGCAGAGGTGCCTAAAGTAGTTGCACCTGCACCTGAAGCAAAAGCTGAGGCTAAGCCGCCCGCTCTAGGCTTGGCGGCTGGTGAAGAGGTGGTTGCGACAGCTTCTAACGCAAAGGCAAAGGTTGATAATCCGGCTAAGACAGCTGATAGCGTAGCGTCAAAAACAAATGTGAAGTACATCATTCCAGTTGGCACATTCGAGACTGAAGAGAATGTCAAGAACGTCACCACAAAACTGAAAGAGAGCAAAATTCCTTACGCTGTGTATACCAAGACAAAGAGTGATGGAGTAAAGCAGACTGCATTCCGTGCTGGCCCATTTACTGACAGAGATGCGGCAGAGGCAGCCTTAAAGAAAATCAAAGCCTTGAATCCCACTGCCAAAATTGTAGAGAGTGCTAAGCAGTAATGGAATATTTATCCACCTTAAAACTAACTTCGGTGGATTACTTCACCCTAGTTGTACTTTTGGTTTCGGCTTTAGTGGGGATCTCTAGGGGGCTATTTAAAGAAGTTCTCGCTCTAGCCTCGTGGTTCGTGGCCGCCTGGGTTGCCTACCATTACAGTAACTATCTCTCCACTGAATGGCTCTCGACTTTTCACCTAGAAGAGCTGTTAAGTCTTGGATTAAGTTTCTTAATTTTGTTTATCTTGACCTTAATTGTTTGCGGCTTATTTGGCGGTGTTGTACAAAAGATTATTTTGTCTGCAGGTTTGAGTCTGACGGATCGCTTCCTGGGTTTAGTGTTTGGCCTAGCGCGCGGCGGCTTAATTGTTGTGGTGTTAGCCACATTAGCAGCCTTGACCCCAATCCCGCAAAGTATGGCTTGGAAGAATGCAATTACTCGACCAGCGGTTGATATGGCAACTGGCTTGATAAAAGGATGGCTTCCAAGTGATTGGGCAAAACAGTTAAGCGATGCCATGCCAAAAGTTACCCCAACCATTACTCCTAAATTAACAATAGGAATCTAGCGATATGTGCGGCGTTGTCGGAACCGTTTCCCATTCACCAGTAAATCAGCTTCTTTATGATGCCTTGTTGCTTTTGCAACATCGCGGTCAAGATGCTGCTGGTATCGCCACCATGAATGGCAATTCATTTACGATGCACAAGGCTAACGGTTTGGTGCGAGATGTATTTAGAACACGCAATATGCGTAGCTTAGTGGGTAATGCTGGTATTGGTCAGGTGCGCTATCCAACGGCTGGCTCTGCTAGTAGCGAAGAGGAAGCACAACCATTTTATGTAAGCGCTCCATACGGAATTATATTGGCGCATAACGGTAATCTTACTAATGCTCCGAGTTTGCGCGTTGAGATGGCTTACCGTGATCGTCGTCACATCAACACTAGCTCAGATACCGAAGTATTACTAAATGTTTTGGCTGATGAACTTCAGAGGGAAACTAACAGTGCTGCCTTAGATGAGGGCGCAATGTTTAATGCGGTTACTGGCGTTGCTAGTCGCGTTAAAGGCTCTTACGCTGTTGTTTCCTTGATTGCCGGCTATGGGCTTCTAGCATTCCGCGATCCATTTGGTATTCGTCCTTTGTGCATTGGCCGAATTGATACCCCTCAAGGCCCTGAATGGATGGTTGCCTCAGAGTCGGTCGCTCTGGAGGGTCTTGGTTTCACATTTGTGCGTGATGTCAATCCAGGGGAAGCGATTTATATCGATTTGGATGGGAACTTCTATGCTCGCCAATGTGTTGCAAATGCCGTTCTCACACCATGTATCTTTGAATATGTTTATATGGCTCGTCCCGATTCCACTATCGATGGGGTGACTGTCTATAACGTGCGCATGCGCATGGGTGATTACTTGGCGGAGAAGATTCGCAAAGAGACGAACGTTGATGAGATCGATGTAGTCATGCCAATTCCGGATTCTAGTCGTCCTGCTGCGATGCAAGTAGCTAAAAATCTGGGTGTGGATTATCGCGAAGGGTTTTTCAAGAATCGCTACATTGGCCGCACCTTCATCATGCCTGGTCAGGCCGTTCGCAAGAAATCAGTTCGTCAAAAACTGAATGCGATGCGTGTGGAATTCAAGGATAAGACAATCTTGATTGTTGATGACTCAATTGTTCGCGGAACCACTTCTTTTGAGATCGTGCAAATGGCGCGCGAGTCTGGCGCCAAAAAAGTGATATTTGCCTCAGCTGCGCCACCAGTACGTTTTCCTAATGTGTACGGTATAGATATGCCAACTCGTAGCGAGTTAGTGGCTTATGGTCGCACAGATGAAGAAATCAATAAGATGATTGGTGCCGATCAGTTGATCTACCAAAGTGTTGAGGATATGAAACAGGCGGTTCGTGACATTAATCCTAAGATTCAGAACTTTGAAGCCTCTTGTTTTGATGGCAATTACATTACTGGCGATATCAATGAGTCGTATTTAGATGCTTTAGAGGCGCAACGTAATTCCTCTGCAGCTAAGGCTGACCGTCAGCGTGATTCAAGTGATTTTGCTCGCTCGCAGCTGCATTTGCATCTGGCAACCGAAGACTAAAAAGCCACACGATCATCTCTGATTACGCCTTCTCTGAGGCAAATCTATCATTCGGTGTCAAAATAGCGGTATGAAGAGTAAAACCACCCGCAAAAAACCTGATTTTTCTAAGTTGGCGCTTGAGACGATTGCCGTCCGCGCTGGCACTCGTCGCACCCCCGATTATCAAGAGCACTCCGAAGCGATGTTTCTGACATCTAGCTTCTGTTTTGATAGTGCTGAGTTAGCTGCCGATGGATTTGCTCATGCTGACCAGGGCTTTATTTACTCGCGCTTCACCAATCCTACTGTCAGTATGTTTCAAGATCGCCTAGCTGCCTTAGAGGGTGGTGAGGCTTGTATTGCTACTGCATCTGGAATGTCTGCAATTCTGACTATGGCAATGGCTCATCTTCAGGCTGGCGACCATGTCATTTGTTCACGCTCTGTATTTGGTGCAACGATTCAATTGTTCACTAATATCTTGGGTCGCTTTGGCATCACTACAACCTATGTGGATTTAACAGATACCAAGGCATGGCAGGGCGCTGTTCAGCCTAATACAAAGCTATTTTATCTAGAGACGCCTTCAAATCCTTTGACTGAAATTGCGGATATCAAAGCCATCTCTAAGATTGCTAAGAAAGCAAACGCTTTATTTGCTGTTGATAACTGTTTTTGCACGCCTGCATTACAAAAACCATTAGCGCTAGGAGCTGATGTTGTGATCCACTCCGCCACTAAGTATTTGGATGGTCAGGGTAGAGTTGTAGGCGGTGCAATTGTGGGCAGCAAGGATTTTGTGATGGGTAAAGTTTTTCCATACGTTCGCACCGCTGGACCAACCTTGTCGGCATTTAACGCCTGGGTATTTTTAAAGGGTTTGGAAACACTTGAGCTTCGTATGAGGCAACAAAGCCAGAACGCCCTTGCTTTAGCTCAATGGCTTGAGAAGCAGTCTGGCGTTGAACGCGTTTACCATCCTGGCCTGAAATCACACCCTCAGCATGCTTTGGCAAAGCGCCAACAAAAAGAGGGTGGAGCAATCGTTTCCTTTGTGCTCAAGGGGGGTAAAAAAGCTGCCTTTAAGTTGATCAATCAAACCAAGCTTTGCTCTATTACTGCAAACTTAGGCGATACACGCACAACCATTACACATCCTGCGACAACTACACACTGCCGCGTAAGTCCAGAGGCACGTAAAGTAGCTGGAATTTCTGATGGTTTGGTGCGCATTGCTGTCGGTTTAGAAAATATCAACGATCTCAAGAGTGATCTTGTTGGTGGACTCAAAAAATAAACAAGTACATCAAGATAAACCTATGGGGTTTTGTGATGCTACACAGTTCTGGAATGAGCGCTTTGATAATGAAGAGTTCATCTTTGGCAAAGAACCCAACGAATATCTAGTTGAGAAATCCAAGCAGCATCTAAAGCCTGGTGACAGAGTCTTATGTATTGCGGATGGCGAAGGGCGCAATGGTGTTTGGCTGGCCAAGCAGGGAATGCAGGTTGTCGGCTTTGATGCTTCTGATATTGCGCTCAAAAAGGCAAAACGGTTTGCCCAAGAGAATAAGGTTGATGTGGAATATGCATTCTCAGATACAGATAGTTATTCATGGCCCAAGAATGCTTACGATGCGGTGATAGGAATTTTTATCCAATTTGCTGATCCCGCAATGCGTGAGCGAATTTTCCAAAAAACCTATGAGACCTTAAAGCCTGGTGGAGTCTTTATTCTTCAAGGCTATACACCAAAGCAGTTGGAATATAAGACTGGTGGCCCATCTCTTATTGAGCATCTTTACACCGAAGAGTTGATTCGAGAGCTAGCTAAAGATTTCTCTATACTTGAGCTACGTTCTTATGAAAAGTTTTTGTCTGAGGGTGCTAGACATGAAGGCATGTCTGCATTGCTAGGCTTGGTGGCCCAGAAACCTAGGCATTAATTACTAAAGCGCCTTGGATCATTAATGGGGCGCAGTGGCATGATATGAATTTTGCCCCCATCAATTTCTAGATGGCATGTTTTGTTGGCTTCTAGGCTTAGTCGTTTAACTTCGGCAGCAGAAGCTTCCCAGATAACTGCATGGCCTCCTTCGATCGTCCTCAATTGAATAACGGCTATCTGTCCAATTGCGCTAACTTGTTCAACCATCACCTCAATAGAGGTGGGGCTCTGAGTCACATCTAAGCTTAAGCCATCAGCGGGAATAACCCAGGCGACAGGCGTATTGGGCGGTATTTTTCCCTTATCAACAACATTAAATACCCGCTGGCAGCCATTCCAACTCAGTTCCCCTGCGGTAAAGATGCCTTCGAATTTATTGTTGATGCCAACTAGCTCCGCAACACGAGAGTTTCGTGGGCGCTCAAACAAAATTTTGGGTGGCGCTGTTTGCAGACCAACACCTTGGTCAATTACCGTAATTCGGTCGGCCAAGAGATCAGCCTCCCTCAAATCGTGCGTCACCAGCAATATAGGAATATTTAAATCCTTGCGTAGTTGTGCAAGTGTTTTATATAGACTCTGGCGTGTTGGAGCATCAATCGCGGAGAAGGGTTCATCTAGCAATAAGATCTTTGGTGATCTAGCAAGAGCTCTTGCTAGCGCAACACGTTGTTGTTGTCCGCCAGACAATTGATTTGGCATACGTTTTGCAAGCTCGCCAATACCCATGCGATCTAACCACTGTTGAGCCAATGCTTTGCGCTCTTCCAATAATGGCACAGAGTTATATAGGGGAATGCAAACATTATCGAGTGCGCAAAGGTGTGGGAACAGTGCATATTGCTGAAACAAGAACCCACATGAGCGTTGAGCAGGGCTCAGTGCTGTGGTGATGCCTCCAATATCAGTAGCTTCAAACCAGGTGTTGCCATCGCATTCAATTTTTCCTGTTTGTGCATTACTTAATCCAGCAATAGTGCGTAGTGCCGTTGTTTTACCACTACCTGATGGACCCACTAGGGCATGCAGCTCACCAGGTGTGCATTCAATATTGAGTTGTAGGGGTGTGGGTGAAGCTTGAGTGAGCTTTACTCTTAACATCAGGCTCTCCACTCTGAATTACGAGATTGATTTGATTGGCGACCAAAAACGCCATAAGAAAGAGCGATAGCCACTAATGAAGTGCCTAGTAATATTAGCGAAAGCACTCCAGCACCCGAGGTATCAAAGCTTTGTACTTTGTCGTAGATCGCAATCGACACGGTTTTTGTTTCACCTGGAATCGCTCCGCCAACCATTAGGATGACACCAAATTCACCAAGCGTATGTGCAAATGTTAAGACTGCAGCGCTGGTGATGCCACGCCATGCGAGGGGTAGTTCAATCAACCGAAAGATTTGCCATTGAGATAGGCCACTAACTTCAGCTGCCTCACGAATTTCTGGGTGAATAGATTCAAAAGCGCGCTGAATTGGTTGAATAGCAAATGGCAGATTGACGATGAGCGATGCAATTAAGATTCCTGTAAATGAAAATACCAGAGGGATGCCAAAAAAACTTTT